>CAJTRK010000022.1:0-61316 GCA_910578475.1 uncultured Lachnospiraceae bacterium
ATTTTATCAGCATTTCCGGGATTTTATCCGTTACTCGAACTCAATCGTCCCCGGCGGCTTACTGGTACAATCATACAGTACCCTGTTGACCCCCCTGACCTCATTCACAATCCGATTCGCTGCTTTCGACAACACCTCCCACGGAATTTCCGCGCAATCCGCCGTCATAAAATCACTCGTACATACCGCACGCAGCGCCACGGCATAATCATATGTCCGCTCATCCCCCATAACACCGACTGAACGCATATTGGTAAGTGCCGCAAAATACTGCCCGAGACCTTTGTCGAGCCCGGCCTTTGCAATTTCTTCCCGATATATATAATCCGCGTCCTGCACGATATGGACTTTTTCCTCCGTCACTTCTCCGATAATCCGGATGCCGAGTCCCGGCCCCGGGAAGGGCTGACGGTAAACGAGATGCTCCGGAATCCCCAGTTCCAGTCCGGCCTTTCTTACTTCATCTTTAAACAACATTCTGAGCGGTTCTATAATTTCTTTGAAGTCAACATAATCGGGAAGTCCGCCTACATTATGATGCGATTTGATAGTCGCGCTTTTTCCAAGACCGCTTTCAATCACGTCTGGATAAATCGTTCCCTGTACAAGGAAATCTACTGCGCCGATTTTTTTTGCCTCTTCTTCGAATACACGAATAAACTCTTCCCCGATAATCTTTCGCTTTTGTTCCGGTTCGGTAATTCCCGCAAGTCTTTGATAAAATCTTTCCTGTGCATTTACTCTGATGAAATTCAGTTCATAGGAACCCTCCGGTCCAAAAACTGCCTCTACCTCATCACCCTCATTCTTTCGAAGAAGGCCGTGGTCTACAAATACGCATGTCAACTGTTTACCGACTGCTTTTGCGAGCAGAACTGCTGCCACCGAAGAATCCACACCGCCGGAAAGAGCACACAACACTTTTCCATCTCCGACTTTTTCCTTTATCGCCTGGATGGTAGTCTCTACGAAAGAACCCATTTTCCAGTCGGCGCTGCATTTACAGATATTCATCACAAAATTCCGGAGCATCGCCATGCCTTCCACAGTGTGCATGACTTCCGGATGGAACTGAACGGCATACAGCCCTTTTTCCGGGCATTCCATGCCGGCAACTGGGCAGACTGTCGTATGGGCCGTGACTCTGAATGTTTCCGGCGCTTTTTCAATATAATCTGTATGGCTCATCCAGCAGATTGTCTTTTCCGAAATCCCTTGAAACATAGCGGAATCCGTTTCCACTTCTACTTCCGTTTTTCCGTATTCGCTGACAGGCGCCGATGCAACTTTCCCGCCGAGCAGATGTGCCATAATCTGTGAACCATAGCAAATCCCAAGAATCGGTATTCCAAGCTCGAATATTTCTTTTCCGCAAATAGCGGCGTCTTCGGCGTATACGCTGTTTGGCCCTCCCGTAAAAATAATGCCTTTGGGCTGCAGCTGTTTGATTTTTTCCAAACTGATATTATACGGATGGACTTCACAGTATACATTACATTCTCTGACCCTTCTCGCAATCAACTGATTATACTGTCCGCCAAAGTCCAACACAATGACCGTTTCTTTTTTCATAGTGTCTTCCTCTTCTGCTGTACATTTTTCAACGTGTTCCAATAGCTGTTCGTCAGCTTACGAAGTTCACCCTTGCAAGCAAGTAAACTTCTTGTAAGCTATTTCCTCTCACAGCTTTGCTGTTCGCTAGCTTACGAAGTTCACCCTTGCAAGCAAGTGAACTTCTTGTAAGCTATATTATAAAGATAACTGGAAGGCTTGTCAAAACATATCTTTCTGATTCTTCATTCTTACGTTATTGGTTATCTTGTCTGTTTGTGCAGATATTTTTCTCTTGTCGCAAGACCGCCGCGGATGTGTCTTTCCGATTTGTTTATATCGAGCACTTTTCTTGCCTCGGACGCCAGCGCGGGGTTGATTTGCGTTAGGCGGTCTGTTACATCTTTATGTACCGTACTCTTACTAATCCCGAACTGCCTCGCCGTCTGTCTGACGGTGGCGTTGTTCTCAATAATATAATTAGCAATATTAATTGCCCTCTCTTCAATATAATCTTTCAAAAAAATCCCCTCAGAAATACTTTTTTACATTGTATGAAGCATTCTGAGGGGTTATGACTGCTTATGAAACAGTAATTTACTCATCGGTTATGAATTTCTTAACCGCTTTGATTTTGTATGACCGGGCGCTGTTTTGACATTCCTTACCCGCCCTGCATACGGGACGCCTGTCTTTCCTCTGCGAAAAAATTGAGCGCCGCCCCATAACCGAATCCGGTCTGGGACGGCGACATCATCCGTCTGTTATTATTTGCCCAAAGAATTATAGTATTCTTTCACCTGCTTGTCCAGCTCTTCCAGGATTTTGTCCAGACCCACGGCTTCCGCCTGCTGGTTAAACTCTTCCAGAGTAGCCTCGACGTCATCTACCGCGCCTAAATCCATCAGATATACATATTTGGTGAATAAGTTACTCAGCGCAGCAGTCTCTGTGGCAATATTTGATTCGTCCAGCGTAAAGTTCAGAATATCGCCTTCTGCCGCAAGCTCATACCAGCGATTACGGGTTTCTACAATGGGAGCAAATTCGCTGCTGTTCACACGCTCATAATCATTATTTTTAAATGCCCAGGAAATCTGGTCATAGGTATAATCAGCCTGTTTCGGTCCCGGGCTCCACTTGCCGTCCCCTTCATCAATCCAATGTTCACCTTCGATACCATAGCGAATCAAGTCATAATATTCCCTGTCAAATTTAAGCAAATCCAAAGCCATCGCCGCACGCTCTGTGTTTTCGCCCGAAATGGGGAATGCAATGCCATCGCCGGTATACAGTCCTCGCTTATGGGAGCCTCCATCCGGGAAAAGGTCCACAATCTCCGGTTCCCACTCAGGATGGGTCGTCATAATAGCCTGTGCAGAGGCGCCCAACGTGTAAATATTCCAAATGAGAGAAGCAGCGCTTCCGTTTTCAAACGCATCGCGCGGGTCAGAAGTATTTGCAATAGCGTTTTTGGACCAGAAGCCCATGTCACACCATTTTTTCATCAGTAAGGCAAATTCCTTATACTCTTCCGTGCCGTATACCCACCGGATATCAGGCATATCCGCGGAAGAATCCCCCTTCATATCATACAAGGCAAAATAATCTATCTTGGCGATATCACGCACCCGATTATTAAACAGGAATAATTTCATATTATCGTTATTCTGTGCCGCCGCATATGCCTGCATTCCCGGTTCATTTTCCACAACCGCTTTATAATACGCTTCTAATCCTTCCAGTGTCGTTACTTCATCCAAGTTATATTTTTTACGCAAATCTCCACGAATCAGCGCCGCATAACCGGTGATTGTACAATAATTGTTGGGGACCATGTAAATATTGTTCTGAACGCGTGCCTGTTCAAATGCTTCAGCCGGCATGTTTTCTTTATGCAAAGGAAGATAAGTTTCGATGAAGGACTCGTCAATCGTTTTGAACGCACCCTTTGCTGCCTCTTCCATGTAATAGCACCATGAGGCAGAAGTATAAATCGCGTCAATGGGCTCGCCGGAAGCCAGCATCAGAGAATACATCTGTTCATAGTCCGACAGAGAAATATATTCTACATTCAGCGTCGCATTAATGTCTTCTTTCAGTTTTTCGTTTATTTTTTCAAATACTGCATCTCCGTCCGCAGGCTCCTCCCCCACTAAAACCAGCTTAATCTCTACTGCCTCGGAGGTATCGGGGCCCGACTCGAAGGTATTGGGTTCCGTCCCGGACACAGCGCTTTGAGGCTGCTCCTCCTGGACATCGGGAACAGGTTCTGTGCCTCCGCTTTGCGGGGCGCCGCATGCAGCCAGCATCGTTGACGCCATAATCGTCGAAAGTACAAGTGCCGTAATCTGTTTCATTCTCTTTTTCATACTCTTCTCTCCTTTTTGTATTATTTTGTTATAGATAATTGCGAAACGTATGATTCCAAGATAGTAGTTGTGCGAAACAGACAAATCGTAAGCAAGGTGCTTGGGAGCCGCCGGTGTTTAGACGCCGTATTTTGGCGTCTTATGCACCGCTGCGAGCGACAGTGCAGCGAAAGCGTGCCCTGCGGTGATTGTCTGTTTTGTACAACGGGAACCTTCGAAAACAGAGTTTCGCAATTACCTATTATTTTGTTAAGCATTTGTTAGATACCACAAACCCATGATTTTACTGGATTTTATTGTTGTTACGATATCAATTTTCCCTCCGCAGACGGTATACCCGGATACTCATCCCTTTACCGCACCGATTGTAAGACCTGAAACAAAATATTTTTGAATAAATGGGTACAGCAGGATAATGGGGCCGGTTACAATAATTGTCATGGACATCTTCATTGTTTCCACCGGCAGGCTGTCCATTACCAGAGTGCTCTGCGTCATGATTTCCCGCATGGCCTTCGCGCTGTTGATTAAATGATGCAGAAAATATTGGAGATTATACATATCCTTGTCCCGTATAAACAACATGCAGTTATACCAGTCGTTCCAGTACGCAAGCGCCGTGAACAACAGAATGGTCGCAACCACGGGCTTTGAGATTGGCAAAATCAGGCGAAAGAAAATCGTAATATCATTTGCCCCGTCAATTTTACCGGATTCTACCAGTTCGAATGGAATTCCCCCCATAAAACCTTTTACGAGTAAGATGTTCCATACGGAAATCATTCCCGGCAAAATCAATCCCAATAAATTATTGGTAAATCCCAAATAGGAAACACACAGGATATACCAGGGAACCAGTCCGCCGGAAAAAAGGGTGGTGAAAAAGAAGTACATTGAAAACCCGTTGCGCCACGGAAAATCCTTCCGCTGAAGCACCCATCCCGTCATAGTCGTGATAATCACGCTGATTGCCGTGCCCACAGTTGTGACTAAAATCGTCACTCCGTAAGCTTTCAGCACAGCAATCGGAGACGCGAGCGACTGTCTGTAACTGTCTAATGAAAATTCACGCGGCCAAAGCCAATAACCATTTTGTATGACCGATGCTTCGCTGGTAAATGACCCCATCACTACAATCCAAAACGGGAAAAGACAGATAAGCGCAATCAACGTTACAATGATATAGCCCAGGACATTAAAAATCTTTTCATCCGTTCCCATGCGGACTTTTCTCTTTTTTGCGGCATTTATTCTCTCCATATTAGTTCCTTTCCGACCCATAATTTTTGAATGGGCTAAAACAGCGCGTAATCCGGTTGAATCTTCTTGACGCATGCGTTTGTGACCATTACAAACACAAAACACATTACTGACTGGTAAAGGCCCGCGGCGGCAGCCATGCCGACATTGGTTGTCTGCAGCAGGGAGCGGAATACATAAGTATCGATAATATCCGTTTTCTCAAACAATAAACCATTGTTGCCGACCAACTGATAGAACAGTCCGAAGTCTCCTCTGAAAATATTGCCTATCGACAGCAAAGCTAAAATTACAATGGTCGGCAGCAGCTGCGGAAGCGTGATATGAAAAATCATCTGGAGCACATTCGCCCCATCCACCTTAGCCGCCTCAATAATTTCCTTGTCTATGGATGCAATTGCCGCCAGATAAATAACAGTTTGATATCCCACCGTTTTCCAAAGCCGGAATGCCGTAAGGATAAACGGCCAGTAACCCGGCGTGCCGTAAATATTTATCTTGTCTCCGCCCAAAGCTTCTATCACGCCGTTGACCGTTCCGTTTTCATAATTGAACAGGCTGTAAGCAATAGACGCCACAACGACCCACGAGACAAAATACGGCAAAAACATCATTGTCTGCAATGTTTTATTAACCCGCTTCTTCCTCAGGTCATTCAGTAGAATCGCAATTGTTACGGAAACCGCAATTTCCAGAAACAGGAAGACAATATTATATGCAAACGTATTGAACGTTACGCGCACGGCATCGCCCGAAATAAAAAAGAAGCGAAAGTTTTCGAACCCGTTCCAGGGACTGTTGAAGATTCCCTTGTTGTAAGAAAACTTTTTAAACGCCAGCAGTATGCCCGGCATCGGCAAATAATTAAAAATGAAAACATACAAAACTGCCGGCATCAGCATCACTAATAATGTCAGATTGTTTTTCAGTAATTTTAAACGGTTCTTTTTCGTTTTCATCCACTCACCTCTGTGTCTCTGTTTATAAATATCCTGCCCTTGATGTGCAAACTATATTTCTCTGTCTAAAAAAATTATAGCAGTCCTGAACGGACTGCTTCAATTGGAAATTCTTCTGATTAAAGTGTACTTTCTTCTACAAAACCAAAGACAGCAATATCATTTTTGTAAGTTTTAACCAATGCAAACCGCATTGGCCGGACAGGCTCCATGCTCCGCGCTCAGGGCTTATCCCCTGCCGGGATAAGCAGCTGCACACACACTCCGCCGCCTGGCCGCGCCGTATATTTCAGGCCATATTCCTCGCCAAAGAAAAGCTGCAGTCTTTGATGCACATTCCATATCCCATACCCTTTTTTCTGCTGTGCCCGTATAAGAATATCCCGCATCTGCTGTTCCTGCATCCCCACGCCGTCATCCTCAATGGTTATCAGAACATCCGGACCGCACATACGGCCGACAATCCATATATTACCTCCATCTTCATCTTTTTCTAAAATGCCATGATAAAGCGCGTTTTCGACAATAGGCTGCAGCGTCGTCTTCGGCATGGATGCGGCGCCGCATCCTTCTTCCATGGATAAATGCAGCCTGATATTTTCAAACCGGAACGCCTGGATGTCCATATAGGTCTTTACATGGGCTACCTCCTCCGCAAGCGTGGACATTTCTTTTCCGCTTTTCAGCGTTTCCTTGTAGAATCTCGCCAGCGACTCAATCGCAAACTGCACGTCCTCATCCCGTCCTACACGGTTCAGCCACCCAATCATTTCCAGCGTATTGTACAAAAAATGAGGCTTAATCTGAGCCTGGAGAATCTGTCCTTCTGCTGCGCGCAGTTGTTGGTACGTCTGCCTTTGCTGTGTCATCAGACGCTGGATGGTATATACCATTTCATTGTATGTTCGTGTCAGCTCCCCTGCCTCGTCATCCCCCTCCATATAATCCGGCATCGGACTGAACTCTCCGTTTTCTACGCTTTTCATGCGGTTCATCACTGCTTCTATTTTTCGCAGAAGCGTATGTGAAATCAGAATGATAGCCAGCATAATAAACAAAACCATCGCCAGCAAAACCACAAAAGATGTCGTAACCTGGCTGCGGCTGATTCTGTCTAATACCTGATATGGCAGCAGCGATACCATCGTCCAGTCGGTTCCCGGCAAAGCGCGCGCTATGCAGAACATGCGCCGGCCTCCCATATCAATTTCTGTAAATTCTTCTGTGAGTGGTAATTCATTCAGCATATTCAAGTCCAGGAGCCGCGCAGCCTCCGGATTGGAAACTCCTACAAGCCCTCCCTCTTCATCCACAATGCAGGTAATACACTCTTCCGAAATATCTGCATTGGACAGAATCTCTGCCATATCGCTGATTTCCATGCGAATCACACATACAATCTGGTCATAGTGCATGGGATGCGAAATTTTCCGTACAAGAAACGCTCCTTTTTCCAGGAGATTACCCGAAGCATAAAAGGCAGTAAAAGAACGCCTCGCCGAAAAATCCCGATACCAGTCCATATTCTCCACGCTTTCAAACGGGCGAACGCGCATCCTGTCACTGTAAATCAAACCGTCGGAAATATAGATAATCGTTTCTTCAACATTTAAACGGTTCTGATAGGAATTCAGGATATCATCCAGACTGTACATATCGTCTACCTGCTGATAATCAGAATATTCTTCTCTGTCTCTGCTCACAATACGCCTGAATTCCGGATTACCTGCCAACGTGTCGGCTTCCTCTTTCACACTGTCCAGTTTATTCAGCAAGAAGTCATATGTCTGGTTATAATGCTGCAGGGCCGAGCCGGATATAAATCTTTCGATATCATGTATGCTGTTTTCATATGCCCACAAAAAGATGCAGATACTCGGCACTAACAAAAACATACAAAAAATCATCAGAAGCTTTGTCGTAATTTTTCTGTCCTGATAAAAACGGAGCGCTTTTTTCATTCTATATCCTCCCGGTAATCAGCGGGTGAAACTCCGGTTCTCTTTTTGAAAACCTTGATAAAATAGTTCGCATCTCTGTAACCTACCATTTCGGCAATGTCCCGTACACGCAGATTGGCGGATTTGGCAATCAGGCGTTTCGCATTTTCGATTCGGGTGCTTGTCAGAAGCGTTACAAACGTACATCCCAGTTCCTGCTTGATGACCGCGCACAGATGCGGCACAGAAACGCCCAGTTTGTCCGCCATGGACTGCAGGCAGATATCCGGGTCTGTATAACTTTCCGCCACATAGCTGCATAACTGCTGTATCAGCGGATTCATCTGTTCCTCGCTGCCCGGTTCAATTTGACGCCGAAGCGTTGCGGGAATGCTGTTTGCAAACACGGCGTTATCATGACAGATACTTTTTATTACGGAAAGAGAATCCTCATAGTCCCCCCTCAGCTGGTCCAGATTCTCTTCCTGTTGAATACGTTTCTTCTGAACCCGTACCGCACGGCGAATCATCTCCGCCATATCGGCAATGTTCAGCGGCTTTTCCAGCCATCCAAAAGCCAAAACTTCAATAGCATTGATAAACATTTCCTTTTCCGTATAGGCACTCATAAAAATGATTGTGCTTTGAGGCAAAAATTCGCGGATACAGCGTGCCATGCCGATGCCATCCAGCCGCGGCATTTTAATATCGGTAATAATGATTTCCGGCATTATCTCTTTTGCAATCTGCACGCCCTGCACACCGTTCATAGCCCGATGTACTTGTTCGACCCCCAGTTCGCTCCAGGGAAGTGTCCGGTATATCCCGTCCAATGTAAGTTTTTCGTTTTCCACAAGCAAAATCTGCATTTTGTCTTCTCCTTTACAAATTTCCAGAACATTTTACACCTTTTGCATATAATTTTACAGTTTATCCATCTGTTTTTATGCAATATAATGAATTTACCGAATCCCGTGGTTATCATATCCTATATAATCCACATGGTCAAGACCGAGTGCTTTTTTGGAAAAATATACTTCCTGCCGCACGTCGGCCCAATAAATTAAAGTGAGGTGTTAATTATGGAACATTCCCCTTTTTTACTTCGCAATCTGGATTATCTTGGCGTAGAGCTTTTCGCAGGCCGATGGCGCAGACAATTTGAAGAAAACGGCCAATGGCTTCTTGCGCTTGACGAAAACCGTCTGCTGCGCACATTCCGGGATAAAGCCGGCATTGCTTCCGATGTACCGGTCTATCCCGGCTGGTATGGCAAAAACGGCGCTACATTCGGGCAATATGTTACCGCCATGTGTAAGATGTACCATATTACCCGGGATGTCCGCTATAAGGCGAAGGCGCTTCGGCTCCTGAACGGATGGGCCGAAACCCTTTCGGAAGACGGACATCCCAATTATGCCGGTGATTCCGATTGTTACCCCTTCGACAAACTGCTGACCGCGCTGCTGGACGCGGACGCCTATCTGGGATGGACACAAGCGCTTCCTTTGGCCTTAAAAATCTCACTCTGGGCGGAGAAAAACTTCGATGTCTCTGTCCCCCGCGACGGCATCGAAACACCAGCGTTGGACGCTGCCGGCATGATGGAATGGTGGACGCTGCCTGAAATGCTGGTACGCGCATATGAGCGCACCGGCAATCAACTCTATCGGAAGCTTGCCTGCATGTGGAGCTATGATTATATGTGGGACAAACTCGCCGAAGGGGATGAGAACATTGGGCTTCGACACGCATACAGCCATGCCAATTCCCTGTGCAGCGCCGCGGCTATGTATAAACTCACAGGGGAAAAGCATTATCTGGATGCAGCTATCGGCGGCTACAATCTGATTTTTGAAAAACATACCTATGCGACCGGCGGATTCGGGCCTGCTGAGACATTATTCGGCGAAGATGGCTATCTGGGCGACTCTGTCCTGGCTCCGGACCAACTGGCCGCACACAGCGACTTCAAACCGTTCTGGGGTGGCACTCCCCGGGATGATGTGTGGGGAAACTGTGAAATATCCTGCTGCAGTTGGGCCGTAATGAAGCTGACACATTACTTATTGAGTTTTACGGGAGAAGCCAAATACGCAGAATGGGCAGAAAGAATGATTTTCAATTGTCTTGGCGGCCAGCCTCCGCTCACCCCGGAAGGCGAAGTATTGTATTACGCCCGCTATTTTGTAAACGGCGCCATCAAAAATGTACGCGACCGGCGCATGCACAGTGACGGAGCCCAAAACAAATGGCAATGCTGCACCGGCACTTTTCCGCAATGTACCTCTGAGTATTATAATCTTTTATACTATCAGTCAGAAAATGCTCTGTATATTGCACAATATATGCCCTCCCGCGTCCGGATTGACAATCTTACCTTCTGTGTGGAAACAGAGTATCCCCGCAAAGGCGATATTTCCATTTTCACAGATGCGCCCGAAGGGGGCCTGGAGCATACCCTGTTGCTGCGTGTCCCGGCATTTGCCAAAGGTCATGGCGAAAAGCTTCTTATCAACGGAAGCGAGTCTCCACTTTCCTATAACGCTCAGGGTTGGCTGCAAATCAGGCGTCGTTGGCAAAGCGGTGACTGCGTGCAGCTTCACTTGCCATTTTCTTTGCGTTTTGAAGCGATAGATAAAAAACATCCCGATATTTGCGCATTATTCTATGGTCCGTTGGTGTTGGCCGGAAACGAATTCATGCTCCTGCAAGGCGACAAGACGGCTCCGGAACAATGGATTGTTCAGGAAGACCCTGAAGCGCTTGTATTCCGTACGCTGCCGGGGCACGATGTAAAATACGATTTTCTTACAGATGTCTTCCAGCCTTACATGGACATCCCCCGGAATCAATGGTACTTTTTGTACAATGAGGTGAGGACATGACGCATACGCCACTGTGGTATACGCAGGAATATGCCGTGCCCTGCCGCATGAACCGATATCTTTTGGAACCCTCCGGTATTCCGGGACATTTTGACTGCTGCGCTGTGGATATACCCTTTGTGTTTTTTCATCAAAACCGGTACTTTATGCTCTATACCGGATTTGATGGAATTGGATACCAATCCGCACTGGCCCACAGCGCGGATTTAATCCACTGGGAATTTTACTGCATGGTCACTCCCCGCCTGGAGCCCGGCCGGTGGGACGCCGAAAGCACCAGCGCCGCCTGCATCCTTCGAGAAAACAACTCTCTGTATGAAATTCCAACACTTCGCAAAGTGCAGGGGCGCTATTGGCTTGTATACAATTCATATCCGGGCACAGGATATGAAAACGGACCGGCGGAAATCGGGCTTGCCTGGTGCGAAAGTGAAGATTTACGCATCTGGAACCGGCTGGACAAGCCCGTATTTTCCTGGAGGCAGGGCGCAGAATGGGAACAGGGCGGGATGTATAACACCTGTCTGCTGGAGCATGCGGGACGCTTCTATCTCTTTTACAATGCGAAAAATGCAGCATCTGTCTGGAGGGAACAAATCGGTTTAGCCGTTTCTGATGATTTGTTAACCTGGCATCGTTTCTATGAACACCCTGTGATTCCCGCCGGCAGATATGACTTTAGCAGCCGTTTTTGCGCCAATCCTTATATCGTGCGGGACGAAAGAGCCTGGCTTTGTTTTTACTTCGGATTTGATGGCGCCACAGCATGCGAATGCCTTGCCGTCTCAGAAGATTTGCTTCATTGGGAACAGGCTCCGCAGCCCTTATTTCGTGCGGGCAAAAGCGGTGCGGTCGATGAAATTCATGCCCATAAGCCCTGTGTATTTTTTCACAAAGGGATACTGTGGCATTTTTACTGCGGCGTACGCCGGCGTCGTCCGGATGATTGCGGTGGGTTTTCCGATGACTATCGGGGAATTTGCCTTGCTGCGTCACAACCGTTACACAAAGATATGCAAAGTCTGCAGGTTGAGAGAAAGGCATGGTGATTTATATGAGTCGATATTTTGGAGTTGATTACTACCCGGAACACTGGCCCCGTGAACGTTGGGAAGAAGATGCCCGCCTCATGGAAAAAATGGGAATCGGCCTGGTGCGCATGGCCGAGTTTGCCTGGGCCCATCTCGAACCCGCCGCAGGCATCTATGATTTCGACTGGTTGGATGAGGCCATTGCCACCCTTGCGCGCCACAACATTCGTACGATTCTCGGAACCCCGACTGCTGCGCCGCCGGCATGGCTGATTCAGATGTATCCCGAATCGCTGCCCATGGATAAATCCGGTGTTCGCCAAAGCTTTGGCGGGCGGCATCACTGCTGTCATTCCAATCCCGCATTGCGCCGTCGGATTCGATTATTGGTTACCGCCATGGCAAAACATTACGGGCAATGCAAGGACGTTACAGGCTGGCAAATTGATAATGAACTGGGCAACAGCCATGACGAACTGTGCTTTTGTCCTTCGTGCACCGATGCCTTCCAAACATGGCTGACCAATAAATATGGCGATATCCAGACGCTGAATGCCGCCTGGGGTACTGCGTTCTGGAGCCAAAAATATGATGATTTTTCTCAAATCTCCGCGCCGATGCTGAATGTTACAGCCCATAATCCTTCGTTATTATTGGATTGGCGGCGTTTTTGCTCGGATTTGATTGTTCACTTCCAACATGCGCAGGCGGAGATTCTGAGGCAGCATTGCCCCGGCCAGTTCCTGACGCATAATATGATGGGGTATGCAGACAAAGTCAATTATTTTCACCTTGCCCGGGATTTGGACTTTGTCTCGCAGGACCAGTACCCCTATTATCAGGAAGATGGAAAAACCTTTCGGAATATGGAAAATCTCAGCTCTGCCCTCGAGCTGATTCGCGGCGCCAAACAAAAAAATTTCTGGGTCATGGAACAGCAGGCCGGCCCCGCCGGATGGCAATGCTTCGGTCCCACGCCGGCCCCCGGGCAATTATATCTGTGGACCTGCCATTCCATTGCACATGGCGCGGATACCGTCCTTTGGTTCCGGTGGCGCACATGTACCTTCGGCACAGAACAATACTGGCACGGTATTCTTCCGCACAATGGCACACCGGGCGGCAGATATCAGGAGCTGCAGCGCGCCATCTCTGATTTGACTCCCGTCATGGAAAAAATACAGGGACTTGGCAGCGGCGCCGAAACAGCCATATTGTATTCGTACGACCAGAACAGCGCGCTGAAAATACACCCCTGCCATCCATCGCTTGAATACCGCCAGCAGGTACAAATATTATATGGCGGGCTGTACCGCCGCAACGTCATGGTTGATTTTATACCGGAAAGCGCTGATTTTTCTTCCTATAAGCTGCTGATTGCCCCACTTCTTACACTTGTGACGCCGGAATTATGCGACAAGCTGAAAGATTACGTCCACGGTGGCGGCACGTTGCTGCTTACGGCGCGCTCCGGAGTACATGATGAAACCGGAAAATGTATTTCGAACGGCGATTTGCCGCACGGCCTGTCCTCGCTCTGCGGTTTAATTGTTGTGGATTATTCCACCATATACGACGGCCCCGTCTCCATAAACTGGCAAGACCACGGCATTTCCCACGGCTCTTACTTCTGCGACCGCATCGTCCCAAACGGATGCCGCACACTTGCCTGTTATGATAACGGCCCGTTTGCCGAAACCTCCGCACTGACCATGAATAGCTTCGGAAAAGGCCGTGTATTCTATTTAGGCACTTTCCTCGAACAAACCGGTTCGGATATCCTGGCGGAAATTCTTCTTGCCGCCAGCGGCGTGGAAAGCGTCGGAGATACCCCTGACGGCGTAGAGCTGTGTATGCGCAGCGGTCCGGATGGCGATTACATTTTTGTTCTGAATCATACGAATCATACTGTCCCGTATACACCGCCCGCAGATTGGACGCCTCTCCTCCACGCCGAATCAGAGCTTGCGCCTTACGGCGTACATATTTATCTGCGTCCGCATGATATACATCCGGTATAAAAGGTTAAATGCGCGGCCTGTCAAAAAGTACATGTGCTTTCTGACAGGCCGGTTTCTTTTTAAAAAGCAGAATACTCCATCACGGGCGTATCCCCCAGACCCGTTGGTTTCAACTGCATATAGAAAGAATACTCATCCTTCATTTTCCAAATCAGCGTGTTTGGTACACGGATACATAACTCATTCTGTCCTGCTTTCAGAATCCGGTCTATCGCCACACGCCCGCTCGAACCGATAACCGCTCCCGCATATTGTCCGTTCAGCCATATTTCCGCACCGTCACACGTTTGCGGCAGATATATATCGGCCTTTTGCACATCATCCGCCTGAAACACGGTAGTATATTCAAAATAACCGGTAAAATCATATAGTTCCTTTATGGCATTCATATTCGGCATTTTTGCTCCTGCCTCCAGCGTTACTGTTTTTCTGCAGAGGTGCGAAGGATATTCTATTGCCTTTATCTTCCAGCAAAGCTGCAATTTTTTCTGCAGACGTGAAACCGCCTTTTTCGGACAGGGCGTACGCTTTAAAATTATAAATGTTGATTCTCCCGGATTCAGTTTCAGCCGGAAACATCCATTTTCCAAAGCATATTCGTCATACGAATTATTTACGCCGTCATAAATGCCCGCCGTCATAAAGCCTGAATCTGTCACTTTCACGTCCGTGTCAACTACGCATGTAGTCGATTCATTGAAAAACATACACACCCGGCTGTCTTCCTGCTCCACGGAGCACAATCGCAAGCCCGGATACGTTCCCGTCACAACAATCTCCTGCCCGGCGGCCTGTGCCACATACTGTGCCAGTTCATGAAGCTGCACCGTACAGCCTGCGTTTTCAAACCCTGTGGGTAACGCCTCTCCTTCACAGGTTCTCTGTGGTCTGCTTTCTACGAACAAAACACAAACGTCCTCCTGTGCCGCCTTCAGCAATGCAAAAGCGGCTTTTTTCGGCAATGCCTCACACGCCGGCACAATCAGACAAGAATAGCGCCGTCCGTTCGCCGCTACCTGCCTTTTTCCTTTTTCCGGTACGGCCTTCTCCAAAGTATCCGCAGACATTACGTCACAGTCCATCTGCGCTTCCAGCAAAGCACGCACGGGCTTTTGAAACAGCATTGCGCTTCCGGCCCATTCCGATTCCGCATGATACAAAACTGCCGCATGTACAAGATACTCACCCCCGCTTAACAGATGAGCCGCACGGTTCATATACCTTGTCAGGCAGCCAAAGAGGGCAAACTGCGCATTATTTCCGCCTGCGTAAAAATGCGGCGGACAATCCGGATCCGGAAAAGTCGGGGAAAAGGCATGCGGCACAAAATGGTTGATTCCACGCACCAGCATATGGTCAGCCAGCCATTTCATGACGCAGATGCCTTCTGCCCATCCATAATTTCCAAACAGCTCGCATACGGACCTGCCCTTTTTATTCGCGTCAAGATGGCCCGCGCTGCTTCCCAGTTTTGCCAGTCCAAAATGAAAAAATTCCCCATCGCTTTCCCAGTCCATCCAACGATGCGTCTTTTCTGTAAATCCCGGCAGTATCTGATAATGTACAACATCAATGCCGCCCATGTGCTGTCCGGCCTGATACCGGAAATAATGTCCTATTGAGCATCCCAACCGCGCATGCGCATTGTCGTCCTCAATAATATGGCCAATGTATTCTACATTATGCTGTTCACACCACGCGCCCATCTGTTTTGTAAAACAGGTGTAAACCAATTGTGTAACCACGTCCATATAGGTATAACGTATATTGCTTGTTTCTTTCCCCCATTCGTACCATAAGGCAGGCAGGTATACGGCAAAACCTCCGCCCCATTTTTTACGCAGTTCATTCTCCAGTTCTTTACTCCACGGTAAAGCCACATCAGGTCTTCCTAACGTTTCGTGAAAATGATACCCCATGCTGTTGCCCAGTTCCGCCTCATCTGAAAAGAAGCCTGCAAACGTTTTTCCAAAATCATCCTTATATCGCATATAATGCGGTTCATAAACAGCATCCAGCAAAACCCGGACGGAAGTTCTGTCAATCAGGTTCATATAATGGGCACGTCCGCCCTCCGTATGCGTAGTATACAGAACAAACAGACGCCACTGTCCTTCCGGTACATCCATTCTCAGAAATCCATCTTCACAAAGAGCTCCCGTTAAATCAATCGCTTCCGTACCATGCAAAGCCGTAGATTCACAGCACTGCAGCGGATAACTGTATATCCCAAGCAGCTCTGCATCTTCCGGGAGTATTCCGCCGACCAATACGGCAGCTCCGGAGACCGGTCCCAACAAATCCATATGTTTTTCAACAAGATACCTTTTCGATTTTTCCGGGCAATATTTCTCCAAATAGCCGTTGGCAAAGCCTGTGGGAAATTTACGGTCATCCAATAACCAGACACGCATTTTTCTTTTACGCGCCTCCTCCATTACAATATCCACGTCATGCCACCAGCGGGGGCCGCCAAAATCAGGATGCGGGCGCGATTCCATACACAATGCCCCAATGCCGCATTCCGCAATCTTCTCAATTTCCCTCCGCAGTAAATTTTCTTCTTCTCCGTGCATCCATAAAAAAGGAAATATATAATTATCCTGCTGCCCTGCAAGCGCTTCCTGTAACCGATTCACACATTTTCCTCCTCTTTATACCATATATTAATATCCTGTTAGCTAGAGTATAACAGTTCGGATATTATTACGTCAGATATAAATAAAGAATTTCTATCCAATCAGAAATATTTACTCAAACATTTATATTGGCTGCCGTTACGGTATTTTCCTGTCGTAAACCTATGCACGTCCAATGCTCCGGAAAATGTTGTCATTATCATTTTTCATCAGTACAAATCCTGAAAAATCTACTCTCTCTTATGTTCATCTTTTTCACAAACACATTACCCTATCACCCCTGAAATTTCCGTAAGCGCCTCGAGAATTACCATCATTGCATCGTTAAGCTCCTGCATGTCATCTTCCGTAAGCGCCTCCCGTTCTATTGCTCCCATTTCTTCCAGAATCGCTACTGCCTCGTTCAAAACATTCTCGACATCGGCATTTGCCTCAATTTCTTCGCTGCCATATGCCTTGACTACTGCATTATAAACTTCTATCAATGCTCTGTAATTTTCCTGTAAAATTGCAAAATCCTCTTCGGGCACCATTTCACCGGGCTTATCTTCGGCAAATTCCATGTCGTCTATCAAATCGGAAAGTCCGTTCAAAAGTTCTATCATCGCTTCGATGAAAAACTCCGCGTCTTCTTCCGTAATAGAGTTCTGCGTCACTTCCCCCATCCGGGAAATCACCTCCGCGGCCTCAAACATGACTTCTTCCATATCGCTGTCCGCCGCAATTGCATTGCTGCTGTATAATTCCATCACCTCATCGTAACACGCTGACATGGCAGCATAATTTTCCCGCAAAACTGCAAAAGTATTATCAGATACCATTTCTTTGTCCGTCATGGCATTTTTATCTCCTTTTTACCCTTACCCGCTTTACAGAGACACACGCAGAATGAATTTACCGTCTTTAGCCGAATAAGTATAGATACCACCATATTTTTCCACAATCGCGCATATGCTGCGTACGCCTGTCCCATGCCCGGGATGGCCGGTGACCGGAACTCCGTTTTCAAAAGTAATGGCATCATCACAGGAATTGATAATCTGCAGAAAAAATTTTCCTTTTTTCTCATATGCCAAGACTTCAATGGTTCCGGACGCCCCTTTTTCTTTTTGTTTCATGCATGCGTGCAGCGCATTTTCCAGCGCATTCGATAACAGCACACATAAATCGCTTTCGGATATGGCAATGTTCCGCAAAAAAGCCGCCTGAATCTTCATCGGAACACCGCAGTCTTCTGCCCTTCCCGAAAAGGCGGAAAAAATCAGATTTATCGCTTCATTTTCACAGTATACCGTTACATGGTTCGTCTCGATTTCCGGATAGATTTCCCGAATATATCCCCGGGCCTGTTCAAACCGTCCGTTTTCTATGCAGGATAAAAGATACTGCATATGATGGCGCAAATCGTGTCGATAGATTCTTGTCTTTTGCTGAGACTTCCGCAAGGCCTCGATTTCCCGGACGGCCTCTGCGACCTGAAGATTCAAAATTTCCTGCATCTGTTCAAGGCTGCTCCGCTTTCGACCTTCGTTCCAAACGCGCACCACACAAAACAGATACATCGCGCCGCATACAAACGACATCAATTTTATCGCTGCCAAAGCGCTTTCCGAAAGCATTTCGATATTATTACCTGTCAGGTAATCAAAGCCATAATACAATGCAGGAGCCAAACCGAACTGAACCTGCATCGAAAAGGCATTGTTCGATATGGAACGCACGGACGGAGCGGCAAAACGCAGCAAAATCAGCAGCACCGGAAGAGTCATGAGCAGTTCAGCCGTATGCTGCATCATCGGACCGCCTGCAAATACGGTGACGATAAACAGGGCCTGCCATCTGCGAATCTGACAGCACAGGTAAGCCGTTAAGACCGCTATTGCAGGCCAAAGAACTTTTTTGTTGAGAAAACAAAGCAAAACCGTCAGCGGTAAGTGCGTAATCAATGGATGGAGGTATTCGACAGCGTCTGAATCGCCCCAAGAGTAAATAATTCCCTGAAATATCAAAATCAGGGCCATACAGCCTGCCGTAAGCAGTCCTTTTCGCCGCGTCCATCGGATATCACAAAATGCCGCGGAAAGGACCATGTCAAAAACTGCGGCAGCGGTGGCATTACCCAAATAGATAATATTCATCATATGAATCCCTGCTTTTCACCGAATGTGTATTCAAGATACCGTTTTTTTATTTCAGAGCACTTTCCATGCGGGATAGGAATTTCCGTCATATCATCCATCGTCACCGCTTTATAGGAAATACTCTGGATATACTCCATGTTGACAACATAAGAACGGTGCGGCCGCAGAAAATTTTCAAGCTGTCCGAGCTTACCATACAACTCATCCAAACTCCCGGCGCTTTTCACTATTCTTTCGTTTTCCAGATGAAAAATCAAGGTATGCCCATTCACCTCGCAATATTTCAGCTTTCTCAAATCAATTCGCGTAATGCCGCTTTTTCCCCGCATAAACAGACTGCCTTGCCGAACCTTTCTGCATTCGGAAATCACGGCATCCATCAATCGGAAAAAATGTTCCGGATAAACGGGTTTTAACTGATAATAAAATGCGTCAACCGTATAAGAATCCACCGCAAATTCAGATGATGATGTCAAAAAGATTATTTTCACGGTGTCATCAAACTGGCGGATTTCTTTTGCCACACAGATTCCGTTTTCTCCCGGCATAAGCACATCGAGAAACAGAATATCAGGACGCATTCCCTTTTCGATTTCCGCCAGCAATTCCAACGGATTGCAAAAAGCCGCACATACAATTTTCTGATTCCGTTTTGCACAATATTGTTCTATCAATAACCGGGTATCTTTCAGTACGGATAAATCATCATCACACAATGCTATCTTTATCATAAAATGACCATCCCTTTTCATCGTCCGCCGGCTTCAAAGCCATATTCCTTCTCCTCCCCGCACCCTGCCTGACACCGTATCAAATTCCCATTAAAGCAGGGGATACAGATTGCAATTTGGACAGGGGCGATTTGGTTTGCTTACTATAACATGACAGATAGCCCAAAAACCGGCATCGGCGTAAAAAGTCGTCGAAACTGCGTGAAAGGTAAATGCAACCGTCAGGCCTGAGAACATTATTCCGGAACATACCGCGTCGAACGGCGAAGCAGCCCTGCGGGCGAAACTTTGATTTAAAGACAGGACTTGGCAGTCATCTTCCATGAATTGAAAAGCATTGATTTTAAGGCATAGCAAAGCTAACGTAAGCTCAAAACTTACAAAATAACTGTTATCTGCTAAAGCTGTATAAAACGCTTCACCCAGAGGACACCACAGCGACAGAGGATTCATTGACTGATATAATAATAGAAAATGTGCTGACCGATAATCTTTATAACGACTTAGGCTTTGTTGAAGTGAAAATGCCGAAGCCTGAACTTTATGTGATTTTTACAGGAAACACAGGAATGTTTTAAGAGAATATTTGCTTGACAGGGAAAAGGAGGTTGTGACGATTATGATGAGTTTGTTTGATGAAGAACAGATAATGAAGTCGTTTATCAACAGTGAGCGTTACGAAGAGACAAAGGAAAATGCCCGTAGGCTTTTGATATTATGCAACTGGCATAATCAATCATTTAATATCAAAATGACACGCATCTGCGGGTGCGTTGATAAAGGCGCATGGAAACAGTAAAATGTAAACCATGCGCTTTTCCACGCGCCTTCTCCTCCCTTTATACTATAAGTCTTTCTCGGGAACAAACCGGTAACCCTGTCCCCAGACCGTTTCGATAAAACAATGTTTCTCATACGCCTTTTCCAGCTTCCGCCGAAGCCGGGACATGTGCGTCTGCACCAGCTGGCCGCCGTCCCAGGTCTGACCGCTCCAGACCATATGAAAAAGCTCTTCCGGTGTAAAAATATGTTCCGCCTGTTCCGAAATATGCTGCAGGATTTCAAATTCCGTCGGTGTAAGAGACAAATCGTTTTCTTCCATCAACGCCCTGCGCGCCGCCAAATCCAAAAGAAGCGCACCATAACAGAACTGCGTCCGGTCAGACATCGTCAGTTTGATGCGTGTCTCGACCTTTGCCCAGAAAAGTTCCGCAGGCGTATTCTTTGTAATATAGTCTATACCGCCGGAAGCAAATCCTTTTAACTGACTGTCCGCTTCCGTAAAACTGCTTAAAAAAATGATGGGCGTATTCACCATACTGTGCAGTCTTTCACAGGTGGCAAATCCATCCTCTCCGGGAATCATCACATCCAGCAGCACAGTGTCATACGTTTCCGCCGCCACAAGCCTTAACGCCTCTTCTCCGCTCTCCGCCGTTTTCACCATACAGCCATGCCTGCGCAGGATATCCGCCCAGAAAATACGGTCCTTCGGGTCGTCGTCCACAAGTAATATTTTCCACAGACCGCCGGAACGTTCCGGTTTCGAAGAATATATGACTTCCCTTCCATCGGACACGACTTCCCTTTTCTCCGTATACTGCCAAAAATGTATGTAAGCCTCCCGTACCTGGTTACGCCGCTGTCTCGATAACGGAATTTTATATCCGTTCAGCATTTTCACGCAATTATCGCCGATTGTCTGAACATAGGCTAAACTGACAATATAGGAACGATGTACTTTTATAAATTCCGGCCTGGATAGAAGCGTCTCCTCAAAATCGGCCAGCGCGGCGGCGGCCTCGTAAATCATGCCATCCGCCAGATGAAATGTTACCGTTTTATTGATAACCTCCACATATTCCAGCTTTCTGAAAGATATTCCGACAACGCCCTCCCGTTTTTTTAACACGAATCCCTGCTCCGTCTGCAGACGCAGTTCGCTCCTGATTCTGTCCAACAACTGGAAAAAGGAAGCCGCGTCCACAGGTTTGAGCAGGTAATAATATGCGCCGAAATGATAACTCTCGACCGCAAATTCCGGGGACGAAGATACGAAAACAATCTTCACATTCTGGTCCCGTTCCCTCAGTTCCTGTGCAGTCTGTATTCCGTTTACACCCGGCATCAGTACGTCCAGCAGAATGAGGTCATATTCTCCGCCCTTTCCGCTGCACAAAAGTTCCGTACCATTATGAAAAAAAAGACAGTCAAAATTTACCCCCCGGCTTAACTGGTATTCCGTTATCATTTCGAGAAAGCAGGCGCGCTCCCGTTCGTCATCATCGCAGACCGCTATCCGCATGGCCAACCTCCCTGTTCGCATTCTGTTCCCCGATTATATCATACTTTACATTGACTGTCATTATATTCAGACGACAGCGTTATCAGACGGCGGTTACTCTGTCAGATATATTCCAAGTCTTGTTTCTATCGCTTCCATGGCTTCCTCCAGACTTTTCTCGCCCTGTATATAGGCCTCGCCTTCCTCGTATATTACATTTTCAAAAGTCTTATCCTCCACATAAGCGGCATCCATAGACGCAATCCATGCAATCAGCTCATTTACTTTTTCTTCATCCGGTATCTGAATCAGAAAATAACCTTGCGATTCATTAAAATCACCAAAAGAAGCGCTGCCGGAAATATAATCATTGTCTTTATAGATTCTCCACTGTTCTTCATAGCTGTCAAGAATCGCTTTTTGATTGACAGGAAGTCCGTTTTCCATATCTGCCTGTACTTCACCGCCGAGCACTGTTTTGAGAAAATCCTGCGCCCGCTCCGGGTTCCCGGACGTCGCGTTGATTCCAATCAATGTCCTTGCCCAGAACATATTTTCGCACTGGCCTTTCATCGGAATGAACCTGCAATCCGTATACCCTTCCGCTTCCATCAAAGATGTATAGTAATTATAATCACCGACATTTTTGATGGAACCTGCTATAAATTGCCGCATGTTTCCCAGAAAATAGCCTCCCGCTCCCTGATTTCTGATTTCATCCGAACCCTCCAGCGTTTCGCCAAATGCGCTGTAATATTGATGGACTGCTTTTTCTTCTTCCCAATACTGGATTAGCTCTTCCATCAGACCATCTGTTTCCGCTTCATACATTCGCTTTGACTGTATCAGAAAATCCGAGACTGCCTCCGTATCAATCGTTCCGTCTTCCGTCCGCCACGCAGGCGCAGACGTCATGGCAAAAATGCGCATAATTCCTTTGGCCGAGGGAACCTGTAACAGGCTGCTGCCCGGATGGTCCTTTCTCATTTCTTCCATAGTATCCGCAATGCCCAAAATGTCTGTCATTTGATTCAAATCTTCGCTCCGGCCAAACAGATAGGGGAGCTGAATCATACAGGGAATCGCATAAATGTGCCCGTCCTCCCGGAAAGCTTCTTCCACATTCGGGAAAAGCGCTTCCTCTTCATGCAGACCGCTCAGAAGCGGACCGATATCCATAAGAATGCCTTTTTCAATATAAGAATCCATTGGCATATTATCCAGAATCAGCACATCCGGCCCTTCTCCCGTCATCATGCGCGTATTGAGATTTTTTATAACGTCCTCTCTGGTCGCCGCATTTCCTTCCAAACCGACTTCATATTCTACATAAATTTCAGGATTTTTCATTTGATACAGGCTGATTGCCTGCCGTATGACCGGCTCGTCCTTCAGACTCCATACTGCTAATTTCTCATTGGGCCTTGCCGGAACATTGGGGTCATAGACGAACCGCACGAGTTCCCCACCTGTAAACAACACGAGAAATACATCGTGGTCCACCACAAGCACATCCATGATACTGTTGACCGGATTGTTCAGAACACTTAAATTCCCGTCAATAACCTGTTCCATTGCGCTGCCTCCCAGGACATGGCGGTACACGCCCTGATGTCCTATCGCATAGACAGCGTCATCGCCTCCCGACGTCAGAAACAGGTCATAATACTTTCCGGTATAGCATTCCCGGGTATTGAAGTTCTCCGTTACAAACTCTGCCAGCACTTCATCCTCAATAAATTCCTGCTTTTCCATATCGTAGATGAGCGGCACATCCAATCCCCTGCCGTCAATCAGCATCAGGCTGCCATGAAATTGCACAAGGTCGGGCAGTCCCCCTTCCACCGTCAGAAATACTTCGCTGCTTCCGTCTTCCTTTACCTCATATAGATTAGAGCCCCCTGCATTCACAAAAATTCTTCCCGTATCCGAT
The DNA here is from genome assembly GCA_910578475.1 of uncultured Lachnospiraceae bacterium. Taxonomy (GTDB): domain Bacteria; phylum Bacillota; class Clostridia; order Lachnospirales; family Lachnospiraceae; genus UBA3282. The sequence goes on from CAJTRK010000022.1 coordinate 23,751, forward strand.
GTATATACGGCATTTATCCACATATCGTCTTCCGCCAGTGCAATCTCCACCGGAATTTCCGTATTATCAGGAAGAACCAGCAAAAGCTTCATATCTATATCGCTCCCGCTGTCATCCATCGGTTCCGTCCATACGACCGCCGCCGTCCGGTCGGGGCCTATTGCCATGCTCATAATCCATTTGCCCTCGTCTGACAACCGTGTAAGCCAGGGAAATTCCTCCTTTGTCGGTCGAACGCAGCACAAACCCACTGTTATCCGCAAGAAGAAGGCTGCCGTCCTCCTGTCTGAACAACCGGCTGTTCCAGTCGGTAAGGCTGTTCTCATAAAGCGCTATCTTACTTTCGACAAAACGCCCCATGGCCGTTCCCTGTTCCTCTTCTTCGGTAACCGTTCCCGGGTTTTTCTCATCCTCCCTGTTTACAACGTCCGCATTATCTTTGCCGCATCCGGCTAACGCCCCTGCAGTCAGAACCAATGCAGTCAGACATGCCGCAATCCTTTTGGCCGCTTTGATTTTCCTCATTCTCATCCCCTCCTGCCAAGTAAACTACCTCATCTGCCTCCTGAAAATATCAAAATATATTTATTATAACAATCTTTTCTCTAAGTTATCTCTAAAAAACGCAGGCCGGACAGCCTGCGTTTCAAGAATTTACTTCTAAAAATAATTTCCTCGTATTTGTTATATGATTCTCCTGATGGTGATGATACTTCGGTAAGTCGCCGACTCCGTTTTGATGCCCGTCCGTTCCGTACTCGCATGTACAATCCGTCCGTTCCCGATATAAATCGCAACATGGCCGCCGTAATAAATGATATCGCCCGGCTGCGCCTCCGCATAGGAAACGCTCTTGCCCACACCGGACTGCGCATAAGAGCTTCTCGGCAGGGAATAACCGAAGTTCTTATAAACGGACATGACGAAACCGGAACAGTCTGCCCCGTTCGTCAGGCTGGTTCCGCCCGCCACATACGGATTTCCCACATACTGGCAGGCAAAATTCGCTATCTCCTGTCCTTTGGCGCTTCCGGAAGAGGACGAAGACGGCTTCTCCTGTGAAGAGTTCGAGCTGTTTCCGGTATTTGTCGCCGGAGCGCTCTGTCCTGTTCCATCCTGCCCCTGCTGCGCAAGAAGCTGGTCCTGCTCCGCCTTTCGGCGTTCTTCTTCCTCTTTTCTCTTTCGTTCCTCTTCTTCTCTGCGCTTCCGCTCTTCTTCCTCCAACTGCTTGATTTGAGCGGTCTCCTGCTTGATTTTCGTCGTATAAGCCGCCGCCTGTTGTTTCGCCTGCGCCAGCATAACCGTATAGTTCTCGTATTCTTCTTTTTTCTGTGCCAGCACTTCTTCCAGATAGGCTTCTTCGTCTTCCAGCTCATACTGAGAAGTCTGAAGTTCGGACTTTTCTTCTTCCAGCTTATCCTGCAGCGCGGCAACCTGCTCCACCGTCTCCTGATACTCGGTCAGAAGCTTTCGGTCATATTCATAAACTTTTTCCACATACTCGGCCTTATTGAGCATATCGCTGACATCCAGGGATTCCGTAAAAAGCTGCAAGTAGGAAATATCTCCCTGCTCATACATGAACTTGATTCGGATTTTCATGGTCTCATACTGTTCATCCTTAACCGCTACCGCCGTATCATAATCCGCCTGCGTTTGCGCGATTTGCTCTTCTTTTTCCTGAATGGCCTCTTTTATCAGATTAATATCTGTCAAAAGACTTACCATTTCCGCGTCCAGTTCTTCGATTTCGCTCCCGATATCGGCCTGGGCGCCCTTGTAATCGGCTATCTGCTGATTGACATTGCCGAGCTGTTTCTCGTCTTCTTCCCTCTGCTGCTGTATTTCGGAAATAGTCGTGGCATAGACAGGTTCCACCGCTGCCGTAACGAGCGTCAGAATCATTGCCGCACCCGCAAATCTCATGAACTTTTTTTTCATCTGTGTAAATTTGCCTGTCATCTGATGACCATGCCTTTCTCTCAGCCGGCAGTATTTCAAGCGCCAAAAAGATATGCGCTTTTCGCCTTCTTATAACTCGCAGTTATTCACTGTTCTCGGGAACGGAACCACGTCTCTGATGTTGCCCATGCCGGTCAGATACATCACGCACCGCTCAAATCCGAGACCGAATCCCGCATGTCTGACGGAACCGTATTTGCGCAAATCCAGATAGAATTGGTAATCCTCTTTATTCAGGCCCATATCGTCCATTTTCTTCTCAAGCGTCGCAAGGTCGTCCTCTCTCTGGCTTCCGCCGATAATCTCGCCGATACCGGGAACGAGACAGTCCATCGCCGCAACCGTTTTGCCGTCTTCATTCAATTTCATATAAAAAGCCTTAATTTCCTTCGGGTAATCCGTAACAAAAACGGGTTTCTTAAATTCTTTCTCCGTCAGATACCGCTCATGTTCCGTCTGAAGGTCACAGCCCCAGGAAACTTTATATTCAAATTCATCATTATGCTTCTCCAGAATTTCAATCGCCTGCGTATATGTCACATGGCCGAAATCGGAGTTTAAAACATGCTGTAACCTCTCAATCAATCCCTTATCCACGAACTGATTGAAGAAATTCATCTCTTCCGGCGCATTTTCCAGCACATAACGAATCACATGTTTGAGCATGGCTTCCGCCAGCATCATATCATCCGTCAAATCAGCGAAGGCAATTTCCGGCTCAATCATCCAGAATTCCGCCGCGTGTCGCGTGGTGTTGGAATTTTCCGCACGAAAAGTCGGTCCAAAAGTATATACATTCTTAAAAGCAAACGCATAAGTCTCCACATTCAGCTGTCCGCTCACCGTCAGGCTGGTCGGTTTGCCGAAAAAGTCCTGGCTGTAATCAACGCTGCCGTCTTCCAGTCTCGGAAGGTTCTCCATGTCAAGCGTCGTCACCTGGAACATCTCGCCCGCGCCCTCGCAGTCGCTGCTCGTTATAATCGGCGTATGCACATAAACGAATCCCCTTTCCTGAAAAAAGGTGTGTATCGCATAGGCAATCAGAGAACGTACACGGAATACCGCCTGGAAAGTATTGGTACGCGGTCTTAAATGGGAAATCGTTCTCAGATATTCAAAGCTGTGTCTCTTTTTCTGCAGCGGATAATCAGCGGTGGAAGCGCCTTCGATAAATATCTCTTCCGCCTGCATCTCAAAAGGCTGCTTTGCCTGCGGTGTGACAACAATTTTCCCTCTCGCCACAATGGCGGAGCCAACATTCAGTCTGGAAATCGTCTCAAAATTGTCGAGCCTGTCGCTGTATACAATCTGTAATGTCTCAAAAAAAGTACCGTCATTTACGACAATAAAGCCAAATGTTTTAGAATCCCTGATGCTCCTGACCCATCCGCCTACCGTCACTTCCTTATCAAGATAAGCCTCTCTGTTCCGATATAACTCCTTAATATCCGTTAACTCCATTTCCATTTCCTGCCTTTCTTTATCATAATCCCCTGTTCCGGTAAACTCCTCACAGTACATACAGCATATCTGTATAATTATCTGTTTCTCGGAAGAATGCTCGCACTCACGATATTATTCTGCCTTTATCACCGCATTGCTTTTCAGAAATTCCATTACTTTTTCCGATATGAGATATTCATAGAAAACTTCTTCTCCCACATCTTCCTGAAAGGCTTCCACCGATTCATAGCCTGATTCCTTCGCCTGTTCTTCCATTGCCGCCGCAGTTTCTTCTTTCGTCGGGATTAAACCCTCCGCTTCCGCAATCGCCTGAAACATAATATACTGCTGTGCAATCGTCGTTGCGTCTTCCTCAAAAACTGCCATATAGTTTTCTGTGTCCATATTGTAATAATTCATCATAAAGGTATCCAGATTCATACCATAAGAAGACGCCTGCGTCGTCATGGACTCAATCAGCATACTCCGATACCGTTCCACCATTTTTTCCGGCGGCGCGCTGAAAATGCTGTTCGCCATGACCGCTTCGGTGATATCGCTCGCTATCGCGTCTTCATACAGACTGACTGCTTCCGCATAGAACGCATCATATACATAGGTACGGAGCTCCTCTACCGTACTGCATTCTTCGATACCGAACTCTTTGACAAGCTCGTCCGTCAGCTCCGGTGTTTCCGAGATGGAAATGCTGTTGACCGTCACTTCAAAAGCGACCGCAGCGCCCGCCATATCGGGATTCGGCTCATAGTTGGCCGGAAAGGTCAAATCCAGCGTTACCGTATCACCGACATTCACGCCAATCAGGCCTTCCTCAAAACCTTCGATAAAACGACCCGAACCAATCGTCAGGTCGGCGCCCTGTGCCGTACCGCCTTCAAAAGCCACACCGTCACGGTATCCGGCATAGTCAATGTTGACCGTATCGCCTTCCTGTACTACTTTTCTGTCCGTCACTTCCACCATAGTCGCCCGCTGTGTACGGAGATACTCGATATAGCTGTCCACATATTCATCCGTCACTTCCGGCTCCGGCTGCGTCACTTCAATGCCCGTATACGCACCGAGCGTAACATATTCGGAAGCCTTGATTCCACTCAGATAAGCGGTGTCCTTCCCACAGGCTGACAACATGCCTGCAAGCAACGTAACCGCCGCTGCTAACATTATCTTTTTTTTCATCGTTAAAATGCCTTTCTTTTCGTTTTATATTCTGTCATATCATCCAGGTACAAAGAATACTAAATTAGAATATACCACAAAACGGCCTTTCTTAAAAGGGGTTAGGTTGAAAAATCAGAGATTTCTCAACCGCGGTTTTTTTAACCACTTGCCTATTATTCGAATCAATGTTAAAATATGGATTGCAGACGCAACTAAATTTGGGAGGTATTTGTATGAGTACATGGGCAATCGTATTATTGTGTATTATGGCCGTTCTTATCGTTGCTATTGTCGTCCTGTATTTTCTCGGAAGAAATATGCAGAAGAAACAGGAAGCGCAGCAGGCACAGATAGAGGCGATGAAACAGACCGTCTCCATGCTGATAATCGACAAGAAACGGATGAAGATAAAAGACGCGGGTCTTCCTCAGGCGGTTCTCGACCAGACACCCAAACTGCTGCGGAATTCCAGGCTGCCCGTCGTTAAGGCAAAAGTCGGACCGCAGATAATGACTTTGATTTCCGAAGAAAAAATTTTCGACACCATTCCTGTCAAAAAAGAAGTAAAGGCCGTTGTCAGCGGCATCTACATCACGGACGTAAAGGGAATCCACGGAAAAATCGCCCCTGCCGCGCCCAAGAAAAAAGGCTTTTTCAAACGTGCTCTTGAAAAGGCACAGGAAAAAGCCGGTGCAAAACCCATTAAATAATTTTTTCAATACTGCCCCGCGCTCTGATATCCAGAACGATTTGGCAGTCCGCAAGATATTCATAATTAATATCCAGCGCATAATCCACATTCACCGTGATTCTTTCAGATTCCTGTGCAATGTGGATTTTTTTCGTATTGATTCCGATTAAAATATTTCCGTACGGCGTATTATAGCTGGTCATGTTTTTCCGGTTCTCTTCAAAAAGCATATGAACATTGACCGCACCGCTTCTTGTCAGTTCCAGAGCATGTTCTCCGAACTTAATCCGGTTCTTCACCGGCTCCGTGAATCCTTCCATTATTTCATCGAACAATATATAATGATTTCCGTTTTTAAAATAATAGCTCCCCGCCATAATCGTTTCAATTTTCTCGGCATCACCGTCGTTCTGGTCGAACTGTAAGCCGCGCAGGGAAATCAGCACATCTTTTGTCATGTTAAAATTCCTCAATATTTATTACTTTCGCGGAAAGGATTCCGTAGGGAAGAATGGAATTGGCAAATTTCTGGAATTTATCCGCCGCATCGCTCACAAAAAAGCGGTACAGCTCCGTACCGAGCCCCGGCCTTTTCTCACTTTCCAGACCTTTCTTCTCCAACAACTGCTTCAACGCTCTGGCGGTCTCATAGGCAGGATTGACAAGGCAGACCTTCTCCCCCATAATTCTTCCTACCGTAGAACGAATCAGCGGATAATGCGTACAGCCGAGAATCAGCGTATCGATGCCGCTGTCAATCAGTTCCGCCAGATATCTTCCCGCGATTTCATCCGTTACCGGGTCTTCCCACAATCCTTCTTCCACAAGCGGCACAAACAGCGGACAGGCTTTGCTGATTGTACTTACGCTCTTGCCGCTTTCTTCTATGTACCTTTTATAAATACCGCTGCAAATTGTGGCTTCCGTTGCAATAACGCCGATTTTGCCGTTCACGGTCGTTTCAAGCGCCGTTCTGGCCCCCGGCCTCACCACGTCAATAATCGGAAGATTCGTTTCTTCTTCCAGCGTCTCCAGCGCGCAGGCACTTGCGGAGTTGCAGGCGATGACGATTGCCTTGACCTGCTGTGTCTGCAAAAACCGCACGATTTGACTGGAATATCTCGTAATGGTCTCCGGCGACTTACTGCCATAAGGCACGCGCGCGGTATCGCCAAAATATACGATTCTTTCGTTGGGAAGCTGACGCATAATCTCCCGCGCTACCGTCAGGCCGCCCACTCCCGAATCAAAAACGCCTATCGGCGCATTATGAAGCATCTCTTTGTCATTCATCTTTAATACGGACTCCCGCTGTTTCTATTTTGTATCGCTATACTGCTCCAGCCATTCAAGCAGTCTGCTCTTTACTATAACCTGTTCTCCCTCCGCCTGCAAGAGGCTTTGGAAATTTTCTTCCTCCATACCGCCTGCCGCCTCGTAAGTATCCTGCGGAAAACACAGTTCCGGATAAAGCACGCACCACCATACCAGCGCGCCGGCCAGAAGACCTGCTGCCCGCAGTACGGATTCTTTTCCGCCCCATGTAATCCTCTGTTCCGTTCTAATCCTCTGTTCCGTTCTTTTCCAAATACCCATTATCCTGTTCTTCATCGTCAATTCTCCTTGTTTTCACGCCTTTCGGCTCTTCTTTACAAGGAGTATTCCCGATAATTGGCCATCTATTCGGTTATCATCCCGTCCGTCTGCCCCTCATGGCCTGCGGCCGGCATTCCTTCCGGTAAATACGGTTCACGAAATATTCTCTGCCCGGAGTTGTCTGATAATAGACTTTTCCTGATTATCAATATGCAGCTTCGTTGCTTTCGCCGCCCCTTCCTTATCCCGCCGGACAATGCTTTCATAAATCATTCTATGCTCTTCCACCAGATTATTATGCTGATTCTCATCTTTAATATATTCGAAACGATATCGGTACATCTGCTCCGAAAGATTATTAATCAGCTGAATCAGCCGTTGATTTCTCGTCGCCGCGACGATGATATCATGCAGCGCCACGTCCGCCGCCGCAATAATCGTTGCATCCGACGTGGCGGTTGCCTTTTCGAACTCGTCGCAGGCCGCTTTCAGCTGTTGCTTCTCTTCTTCCGTTATCCGTTCACAGGCAAGTTCGGCGCAGAGCGCATCCAACGCCCTCCTGACTTCCAGCACATCCCGCAGGCTCTTTTCCGTAATCTGCGCCACCTCAGCGCCGCGCCGCGGCATCATGATGACCAGCCCTTCCAGCTCCAGTTTTCTGATAGCTTCTCTGATAGGCGTCCTGCTGACGCCGAGCTGATTTGCAAGATGAATCTCCAAAAGCCGTTCACCCGGTTTTAATTCTCCTGTCAGAATCGCTTTTCTGAGCGTATTAAAAACAACATCCCGAAGCGGAAGAAATTCATCCATATTCGCCTGAAACTGAACCCCCATATACATATACTCCTTCCTGACCCATGAATGCCGGGCCTCACAACACACCTGCTTTTCTAATGAAATCCGGTCACAAAGACCTGGCCCGCCAGACTCCGCTCCAGAATCTGCTCCGCCGCCGTCCGCGCCTTTGATTCCTCCGTAAATATACCGAATACCGTCGGACCGCTGCCGCTCATCAGTGCATTTTCGGCTCCCGCTGCCTTCATCAGTTCTTTTATTCCATCGATAACCGGATATTCCCGTACCGTAACGGTTTCCAGTACATTGCCCATCCGTTTTGTAATGCCGTCCAGACTGCCGCTTCGGATTGCCGCTTCCATTCCGTCAATATCCGGGTGACAGGTCAGCGTATCGGCATGCAGATTTTCATAAACGAATCGGGTCGAAACATCAATGTCCGGCCTGGCAACTACCAAAACACACGACGGCGGCGCCGGCAGTTCCGTTAAAATTTCTCCAATCCCTTCCGACAAAGCCGTTCCCCCCATCAGGCAATAAGGAATATCCGCTCCCAGTTTCACCCCAATGGCCTGCAGCCGTTCCAGCGAATACCCCAGTTCAAACAAATCGTTTAAGCCATGAAGAGCCGCCGCCGCATCGGTGCTTCCTCCCGCCATGCCGGCCGCAATGGGAATCCTTTTTTCCAGTAAAATCTCTACTCCCGGAGAAATGCCGGCCTCCGCAAACAGTTTTTCTGCCGCCCTGTAAATCAGGTTGTCCTTGCCGGCGTCCAGACCTTCCCTGTCGATTTTCAGCACGATGCCCGGCTCCGCCTTCTTGATAAAAGTCAGCGTATCATAAAGCCCTATCGTCTGCATAATCATTTTGACCTCATGATAGCCGTCCTCCCTGCGTCGCAGCACATCCAGTCCCAGATTAATTTTCGCATACGCGTTCCGCACGATTTGCTCCATGAAAATCCTCCATTCCCACTCAGCCTGCGGCGTCACCGCCGCATTTCTGTATTTTTATGTATATTGTATTCAAAACAAAGATTGTACTTAATTTTATACAATCCGGGGGTGTTTGTCAATGTATAATAAACACAGGAGGGCGGACTTATGAAACTGAATCGTACAAAGCTTGCGCGGCTTGCAGATGTATTACAGGAAATGGTTGACACCGGATTTGTGGCCGGCGTTACCTGCATGGTCTTACAGGATGGTGAAGAACAATGCTATTATGAAGCGGGATTTCAGGACAGCGCGAACCGGATTCCCATTGCACGGAATACCATTTTCAGACTTTATTCCATGACGAAACCGATTACTTCCGCGGCAGTCATGATGCTGCTGGAAGACGGAAAACTCGATTTGCTGGAACCTGTCAGCAAATATCTGCCCGGCTTTTTAAATCAGACTGTCATCCGAAACGGCATGGAAACGCCAGTTTCCCGTCCCGTTACGATTCAGAATCTTTTAAATATGACTTCGGGCCTCACTTACGACGGGCAAAACTGCGTCACGGAAGTCAGAACCGGCGCCCTTTTTCAGGAAGCGGCGGACAAACTGTCCTCTCCGCATCCGCTCTCTACCGTCGAATTTATGAACCGGCTCGGAAAGATACCGCTTGCATTCGAGCCCGGCGAAAAATGGCAGTATGGAGCTTCCGCAGACGTTCTCGGCGCCATCGTGGAAATCGTATCGGGTATGCGTTTCGGAGAATTTCTGGAAAAAAGGATTTTTGCGCCGCTCGGCATGAAAGATACGGCTTTCTATGTGCCGCAGGACAAACAGTCCCGGCTGTCCAAAGTTTATGAGGCGACGCCGGACGGTCTGAAAACATATCACGGTTCCCATCTGGCTGTCCAAAACCGCATGGAACGTAATCCGGCTTTTGAATCCGGCGGTGCGGGACTCGTTTCCACAATAGACGATTACGCCGCTTTTGCCCAAATGCTTTTGCAGAACGGTTCCTGCCTGCTCTCTCCAAAGACAGTGGAATTTATGACAGGCTCCCGTCTGATGCCTGCTTTACAAAACGATGTGAACCGGTGGGAAAGTATGCCCGGATATACTTATGCCAATCTGCTCCGCATCATGACAAATCCGGAAATCGCCGTTTCTATGGGAAGCAGGGGAGAATACGGGTGGGACGGCTGGCTCGGCCCATACATGACGAATGACCCCGCCAACCGGCTGACGCTTCTGATTATGCAGCAGAAAACCGGCTCCGGTACAACCGAATACACGAGGAAAATCCGAAATGTAGTCTTTTCGTCGCTCACATAAAAAACGCAGGCTGCTGAGATTACAGCAATTTCTTATAGCGTAAAAAAACTCCCGCCGGCAGAAATTTCTGTCCGTCGGGAGTTTCTTTATTTTCGTCAGTTCGTAGTATCGGTTGTAGTATTTGCCGCCGCGTCCGTCGTCGTTTTGGCATCCTCAGCCATCTTATCGAAGCCCGCCATAACAGCATCGTATGTTTTCTGGGAAATCTCCGGCAGTTTGCCGCCCCATGTATCCTCAGCCTGCTTATAGCCTTTCTTGAACGCTTCCCTCATCTCTTCGATTTTATCCGGGTCGCCGCCTGTCAGTGCGGTCGCAAAATCAAGGATTCTTTCCGATGTCTGTTTTACACCCCAATAACCATCTTCCGCGACATCTTTCTGCGCCTGTAACCGGGTAGCTTCATCCACTTCAAGCTTACCGCCCGCAAGAATGCTCCAGATACCGTTTGCGCTGTTAAATGTCTGGCCCTGTTTTGTCATCAGCTGTTCAACGATACTCTGCAGCTGTTTCTGTCTTTCTTCCTGGTCCGCTTTCATTTTAGAAACGAGCGCTGTATTCTGGGTATATGTTTTCTTCACCGAATCCGTCGGTTTCTCATTGGACGGTTCATAAACAGCGCCTGCATCCTCTTTCTTGGATGCTCCATCGGTTGTGACTTTGTCCGCTGCCTGCTCCGGTGCTTTTACATCGGTCTGGCTTGTCTGATAAGCTTCATATGTGCTGGCAGCACTGGTAACTCCGTTTACACTCATGCCTATCCCTCCTTGGAATTTATAATCTTAATCTTACGAAATCTCCTGATTTCGCTATTTCTGTATATTATATCGTACCATTTTTCGGTAAATATTAGGGGCCGGCGGAATTATTTTCTAATTTTTTCGGCCTTTCATTACCATGATGATGCCATTCCTTACATCAGGCATGTTATTTTCTTTTCTCTGGCCTTCCTGGCTGGCTGCATGCGTTTTCTGCACAAGGAAGCCAGCATTTATGCCTTAAAAACCACTTCCCGCAGCCACGTCTCCGCCAAAGACACCCAGGAAGTGCATTCTTTTTCCGTGCCGCTTCCATCGGCGCACATCGTGCGTTCATCCGCGAGGGCGAGGCCGTGCCCGCCCTTCGCATACAGATGCAGTTCCACCGGAATATGATGTCTGCGTAGCGCAAGCGTAAGAAGCAGCGAGTTCTCCGCCGGCACGGATTTGTCTTCATTCGTATGCCAGATAAATGCCGGCGGCGTATCTTCGCTGACCTGATGTTCCAGTGACATCTCGTCTTTCCGGTTTTCGTAGTTTTCACCAAGCAGCATATGGAAAGAGTCCTGATGCGCATATTCTCCTGAAGTGATGACCGGATAATGCAGAATCATCCCCGCCGGACGAAGTTCTTCAGCGGAAACGCCGACCTTTTCCGCCAGAAACGGTCTCTTCCAGAACATGCCGTAAGACGCCGCAAGATGTCCTCCCGCAGAGGAACCCTCCACCAGAATGCGCTCCGCATCCACATGCCACTCTTCGCTGTGCTGTTTTACAAGCTTCATGACCGTGGCAAGCTCCAGAAGCGCAGTCGGATAAATCGCCGGATGCACAGAATATTTCAGCACGACTGCATGATAACCGAGCGCGTTCCATTGTAACGCTATCATTTCTCCTTCCCGCTCGGAAACATAACGGTAACCGCCTCCCGGACAGATAATGATAAGGGGACGCTTCTGTATTTTCATCGCCTCCGAATGGGAAATCAGATAAGTGGTCATTTTGGCATCTTCTGCCGAGCCTTCCGCCCGAACCTGGTATTCCTGATATATCATCGTCATCCTCTCTTTCCGTCAGAATGCCTGCTCCCCGGACTGTCGGACACAATCCGCGAAACAGGCATCTGTCACTTAACCTTTCTGTATTTATAATAGCACAGCTTACACTCTTCTGTCATCCGAATCGTCAATTTGAGTGATTTTCTGCATTTTGAACGATTACATAATTAAATGATTGTTGAAGCGAAATATCCCTGCTGGATTTTTCCATTCTTTCCCATTATAATCTAACTAACAAAATCCCAAAATAAACAGAAAACGGAGGGTTATCATGAAATTCAATCACGGCTGCTGGCTGTTAAAAGAAGGAATCGGCTGTTTTTCACCCACACAGGTCTATCACGCCACAATCAAAGATAAGGAAGTGATTCTGTGCGCTCCCACGCACCCGATGAATAACAGGGGAGATACGCTCGGCGGAGCAAATCTGACAATCCGCATCACCTCGCCGCTGCCGGATGTTATCCGCGTGCAGACCGTGCACCACATGGGAACACTCCCCAAAGGCCCTGCCTTTGAGCTGCAGCTCGGCACGCCACAGACCCTGCAGACAGATGATTCCGAAGATACGCTCACCGTCACGAGCGGTTCGCTTTCTCTGGAAATCGGCAAAAAGAACTGGTACATGCATTATATCAGGGGCGGTAAGACCATCACCGCAAGCGGCGCAAAAGACCTGGCAATGATGAAAGAAAACTGGACGGGCGACTGCTTTGACCTGGACGGCGACCTTCATGATACATGGATGCGCCAGCAGCTAAGCATCGGCGTAGGCGAACTGTTTTATGGCACGGGCGAACGTTTCACGCCGTTTGTCAAAAACGGGCAGACCGTGGAAATCTACAACGAAGACGGCGGAACGAGCACCGAGCAGTCCTATAAGAATATTCCTTTTTACCTTTCCAACAAAGGTTACGGCATTCTCGTGAACCATCCGGAACGGGTGTCCTTTGAATTTGCGACGGAAAATGTCACAAAGACTTCCTTTTGCGTCAAAGGCGGAAGCCTCGATTATTTCTTTTTCAACGGACCGACCATGAAGGAAGTTCTGATGCGGTACACCGACCTGACCGGGAAGCCGTCTCTTCCGGCTCCGTGGACGTTCGGCCTGTGGCTCTCGACCTCTTTTACGACCGATTATGACGAAGAGACCGTCATGCGCTTTATCGACGGCATGTTGGAGCGGGATATTCCGCTGCGCACGTTTCATTTTGACTGTTTCTGGATGAAAGGATTCCACTGGAGCGAGTTCGTCTGGGACGATGAAGTATTTCCCGACCCCGTCGGCATGCTTCGCAGAATCAAAGAGAAGGGGCTGAATATCTGTGTCTGGATAAATCCCTATATCGGTCAGGAATCCGTGCTTTTTACGGAAGGAATGGAAAAAGGATATTTTCTCAGACGGCCAAACGGCGACGTCTGGCAATGGGATATGTGGCAGCCGGGCATGGCGCTCGTTGACTTCACCAATCCTGCCGCCTGTAAATGGTATCAGGACAAACTGGAAGCGCTGCTCGACATGGGCGTTGACTGTTTCAAGACCGATTTCGGCGAACGTATTCCGGAAAACTGTGTCTATCATGACGGTTCTGCGCCGGAAAAAATGCACAATTTTTACACATACCTCTATAACAAGACCGTATATGAACTGTTGGAAAAAAAGCGCGGCAGGGACGGCGCAGTTCTGTTCGCCCGCTCCGCCACCGTGGGCAGTCAGAAATTCCCCGTTCACTGGGGCGGTGACTGCTGGTCCGATTATGAATCGATGGAAGAAAGTCTGCGCGGCGGCCTGTCCCTGTTAATGTCCGGCTTCGGTTACTGGGCGCACGATATCGGCGGCTTTGAAAGCACTTCCACCGCCGATGTATATAAACGTTGGGTCGCTTTCGGCCTTCTTTCTTCCCACAGCCGTCTGCATGGAAGCCATTCTTACCGCGTACCCTGGCTGTACGATGAGGAAGCCGTCGATGTTGTCAGACATTTCACAAAGCTGAAAGCTTCGCTGATGCCTTATTTATTTACGACTGCCGTAGAAACTTCCCGTTCCGGCATTCCGACCATGCGCAGCATGGCGCTGGAATTTACCCAAGACCGGAACTGCCAGTATCTGGATAAACAATATATGCTTGGCGGCAGTCTGTTAGTCGCTCCTGTCTTCAACGACGAGGGCAGAGGAATTTTCTATCTCCCGCAGGGAACCTGGACGGACTTTTTCACCGGAGAAGAAACGACCGGCGGCGTCTGGGTGGAAAAGGAATACGATTACCTCCGTCTTCCGCTCATGGTAAAAGAAAACAGCATCATCGCAACAGGGCGGGACGACCGGCCGGATTACGATTACGCGGCGGATGCGGAAATCAGAATATACTGCTTAAAAGAAGGTGCAGAGACTTCCGGCGTTATTTATAACGGGAAAGGCGAAAGCGATTTGAAGATTTCCGCCAGAAAGCAGAACGGTGAAATTCTTTTACAGGCTACCGCTTCCAAACCTTATATCGTCCGCCTTGTCAATGTAACGGGCGTTGTCGCGTCAGGAGCTTCCGTCCGGCCCGACGGAAACGATACCATTCTCATTCCTGACGGCGGCAACAGCATCGTCATCAGACCGGAATAAACCGGAAAATAAAACAGAGCCTTTGGCATGTAATTCTCACAATCACATGTCGATGGCTCTGTTTCTATGTACGCAATCCGCGCTTTCCTGTCTGCTCTTTGCAAACGTTTTTAATATCTCTTTTTATTATCCGCTTCCATCGGCGCTTCGTTCGGCTTGTTCTTATCCTTGTCCTTGTCTTTGTTGTTATCTTTATCATAGATAGATGACTTGGTATCGGCTGCTGTCGTCATCGTACATCTTCCGTCGAAGCAGGCGTCTTCATCCACTACAAGCGACCTTGCGATAATATTGCCGACCAGTTTACCCGTAGAAAGCAGTTCCAGTTTTCCGCTGGCTGCAATATCCCCTTCCACTTTACCGGAAATAATAACGTTCTGAGAAGTGATGTCTCCATTTATTTTTCCTTCTACGCCTACAATAAGCAATTCCTTGCAGTTACAGTTCCCGTTTATCGTACCGTCCACCCTGACAGACTCAGGCGTTTGAAAATTACCGTCAAAAACCGCACCAGGTCCGATTACCGTACCGATTTTGGCCTTTAACTCCATTGCGTTGTTTTTGTTCTTGTTCTTATTCATCATGATTAAATTCCTCCTTTTATCCTTTTGCCTCTATAACTGTAAGCGGGTCTATCGCTTCTTCCTCAAAAAGAATCTGATAATCCAGCTGCGTCTCATCTGTCGTAATCGTAAAAAGCGTATCTCCCGCATCGACCTGCGCGCCTTCGCTCGCCTTTACTTCCGCATCCTGACGGCACAGATAACGTGTTTTATAGCCCTTCTCATGTTCCACCTCAACAATAACTGGATAGGTGTCATCGGATGAGACCGTAATGACCGTTCCTCTGCCGGTCGCTACAATATTTCCTTCTTCGTGCATACTAATCGATAAATATGGCTCTTCTTCCGAGTAATTTGATAACAGACTGCTCGTAGACGAAGACGGGTATCGTCTTGGGATTCCGTCATCCGACGCGTCCGCTTCCTGCGGCTCTTCGGTTTCTTCTTCCTTATCCGGCGCTGTCTCCGCTGCCGTTTTACTGCGCAGTTCTTCATTTTCCTGCGCGAGCGCCTGCATTTCATTGTTCAGGCTTTCCTTTTCCGTCTCTAACTGCTGAACCAGCTGCGTCTGCATATTTAATTCCGCACGCAGATTATTCTGCCCGCTTCCCGGCAAGCCGCCCTGATAAATCATCCACCCGAGAACGCCGGCGCTGCCAAAAAGTACCAGCAGCACGAAAATCAGCAAAAAGAGAATAACGCGGGATGCTGTCTGTGAAATATTAATCTGTCGGTTTTTCTGCCCCGCATGGGAAATAAACAGTATGGAAAAGGATTCCTTATGGTCGTGTCCTTTGCGTTTCATATTCTTTCCCCCTATTGGCTCGTATAAGCTGAGCAAGATTCCTGTACTATCATATCATATGTTTCCGCAAAAGTAAAAGGAAAAAGCACAAGCCGGCCGGACAATGCCGGCCAGCCTGCATTTTTTCAGGAAACACCCTTTACAACAAGGATTTTATCCCCCGCCTTGATTTCTTCCGAAACAAGCTCATTGACCTCTTTTAACTGTGCAATCGGCACATAATACTTCTTGCCGATATCCCATAAGGTATCCCCCGTACCCGCTATATAGATAACGATTCCGGGAAGCTCGCTGATTTTGTTCATATCAAGCGCTTCCACTTTGATATCCGTAACGAGATTCGCCTTTTTCGATGTAAAGACAAGCGCTTCAAAATTTAATGCCGCCTTGATATCCAGCTCGTCGCTGTCCAGCATTGACACAAGAAGCTGTTCCAGATTCCAGTGGATATGACATACACAGGACTCCGTAATGCCCGGCACTTCGATAACCTGTTTAAAAGGCAGCGAACTCTTCGTCGCATACAACGTATTCTGCCCGTTGGTGCAAAGATAGATGGTCGTCACATGCAGCGTTCCGTTTACCGCTATGCCGTTCTCCACGACGGACTGCTCCTCGATTTGAATTTCTCCCTCGCTGTGTATGAGCTGGTAAATGTGCATTTCCGTATTCTGGATTCTTGCATGTTCCGCTACTTTGCATTTTCCGCTGCTGTGCTGCAGCAATCCTTTTAACGATACTTCGGTCGTCACCGCTTCAATTTCCTTCGATACGCCGTAAATATCCGACAGCACCTCCAGATTTTCTTCTTCGTACAGCCGTATCTCCAGGTCGAGCACATTCTCTACACAGAAAACTCTTTCTTCCCCGTCAAAATCCGGCTTAATTTCCACGTTGCACTGAGAAGTCGTATAACGGATATCCGGTATCATGTTTTCCCGGCATCCGTGACACTCTATCATACCGCTGAACGGAACCGTATTTTCATACCAGAGCGTTTTATCGTTATCCCCTTCCCCTTCATACAGGTAAAAGGCTTTCATTTCGCCCTGCAGCGCGATTTTCTCATCCAGCGCACGAAATTCTATATTGTGTAACGAAATGCTGTGCCAGATAATCTGAAACGCATTGGGGAGATTACTGGGCAGTTCCATTTCTTCTTTGATGCGGAAAATATCTTTTTTATTGACCGCCATCTGTAACAGCGGATGAACCTGTTTACGATATTCGACAGGTTCTTCATGGTAAATATCCACCGCCGCTTCCTGCTCCGCCTTTTCTTCCAGCTCAAGCTCGAAAGAAATCATCGCCTGCACGCTGATTTTCCTGGAGTTGATAAGGCCGACCGTCAAATCTTCGATAATCCAGGATGGAAGCACCGTATCACCGTTATGCACACCCTCCATATTGATTTTTTCTTCCAGCGGAAATTCCGCCTGCATACTGGCACACATGCCTTCCTCTTCCGTCAGATACAGCATCTGCGCCTGCAGTCTGCCTTTTAAGCTGACGCGGTCGTCACTCACGCGGATTTCATCCATGACGACATCCCCTTTGACAGCGATTAAATGACTGGCATCCGGTCTGTTATCCGATATATTTACATCCTCTTCCAACACCATCTGGGTTCCGGCTTTACTGGCGACGCGGTCCATATGTATCTTCTTTTTCACTAATTCCACAAAAATACCTCCATGCGTATACTTATTGTATTGTATGCCGCATGAAGGCTTGTTATGACTGTCATTTCATTTACCCGACCGCCCCGATAAGCGCGTTCACATCGTCCACGCCGGTCTGTTTCATATATGCCTCGATTCCTTCTATCACTTCCACCGTCGCATAAGGATTGACAAAATTCATGGCGCCGACCGCCACCGCCGTCGCGCCCGCCAGCAGAAATTCCACGGCGTCCTCCGCCGTCGCGATGCCGCCCATGCCGATAATCGGAATTTTAACGGCTTGCGCCGCCTGATATACCATGCGGACAGCCACGGGCTTGACTGCCGGACCGGAAAGGCCGCCCGTCTTATTGGCAAGAACAAATTTTTTACGGTAAATGTCGATTTTCATGCCCGTAATCGTATTTATCATGGAAAGAGCGTCCGCGCCCGCGGCCTCCGCTGCTTTGGCCATCTCCGCTATATCCGTTACATTCGGGCTGAGCTTCATAATAACCGGCTGTTTTGCCTTCTTTTTAATTTGGGAAGTAATGTCATACAATGCCTCCGTCTTCTGACCGAAGGCGATTGCCCCCTCTTTTACGTTCGGGCAGGACACATTGATTTCCAGCATATCGACAGGTTCGTCCCCGAGCCGCTCCACTACCTCCAGATAATCTTCCACGGTCTTTCCGCAGATATTGACGATGATTTTCGTATCATATTGTTTCAAAAAGGGAATGTCTCTTTCTGTCAGCACATCGACGCCCGGATTCTGTAATCCGATAGCGTTCAGCATTCCTCCGTATACTTCCGCCACTCTCGGCGTCGGATTGCCCGGCCAGGGCACATTGGCAACGCCTTTTGTTACGACGGCTCCCAGTCTGTTCAAATCTACAAATTCTCCGTATTCCATACCGGAGCCAAAAGTGCCCGACGCCGTCATGACCGGATTTTTAAATGGTACTCCTGCAATTGTAACCTTCGTATTCATCAGATATCCACCTCTTTTGCTTCAAATACGGGACCGTCCGTACAGATGCGCGCGTTGTGCACATGGGAATGATGGTCCACTTCCTTTGTCTTGCAGACACAGCCGAGACATGCGCCCACGCCGCAGGCCATCCGCTCTTCCAACGACAGATACGCCTCGATTCCGTTTTCTTCCGCATATTTTTTAATTGCCCGGAGCATCGGCATCGGACCGCAGGCCATGATGACTTCCGCTTTCAGACCGTTTTCGCGAACCGCATCCATCACATTGCCGGCGCATCCTGTGCTGCCGTCTTCCGTCGCAACATAAACCGTTCCGTTCTCCCGCAGTTCGTCTGCCAGAAATAAATCCCGGTTGCGGTAGCCGACAATAATTTGTTTCTCCGCCTGTAATTCTTTTGCAAGCTGCAGCATCGGAGGAATCCCGATTCCGCCGCCCATCAGGAAAACCTTCTTTCCTTCCGCCTTATCCAGTGGAAAGCCGTTGCCGAGAACACCGAGCAGCGCCGCTTCCTCTCCTGCCCGCCAGGCGGAAAATTCTTTCGTTCCCTTTCCGGCGATGCGGTATACGAGGCGCAGTCTGTTATTTTCTTTATCCGCTTCGCAAATGCTTATCGGTCTTGGCAGCAGCGTCGCTTCGCTTTTCGGATAGAGCGCAACAAACTGCCCGGGGCGGGCATCCTGCGCCAGTTCCGTTTCCAGCCATAAATCAAAAATCTGCGGTGCGATTTCTTTCTGCGATACGATCTTCGCCGTTGTTTTTTTCTTCTGTGACACTTTAATCTCCCTGCCTTTCCCTGTGGTACTTTATCTTTCCGCCGCATATCGTCCAGGTAACGACGCCCGGCATCTCTTCCCCGATAAACGGAGAGTTGACCGCCTTCGATGCAAATCCGTCCTTTTCCACCCGCCAGACCGCGTCTTTATCAAAAATCACCAAGTCCGCGGGCCCGTTCTCCGCCAGATGGCCGGCGTTCAAATGATACAGGCTGGCCGGCGCACGGCTCATCTTATCGAGCAGTTCCATCATCGTCAGGTGTCCCGGCGCGACCAGTTCCCGAATGCCGAGTGACAAAGCCGTTTCCAATCCGATAATCCCGCTTGGCGCCTCGGTAATCGGCTTCGCTTTTTCTTCTTCGCTGTGCGGCGCGTGGTCGGTCGCTATCATATCAATCGTGCCGTCTTTCAGCCCTCTGATAATCGCTTCTCTGTCGCTTTCTTCCCGCAGCGGCGGATTCATTTTGGCCAGCGTTCCATGCACAATCGCCGCTTCTTCCGTCAGCGTAAAATGATGGGGCGTTGCTTCCGCCCAGATGTGCGCGCTCTTTTTCTTCGCCTGCCGGACGAGCTCCACCGCTTCTTTCGTGCTGATATGCTGAATCGATACATCGGCTCCCTCTTCGAGCGCGAGCCGGATATCCCGCTCCACCATACAGATTTCCGCTTCTCTCGGCGAACCGCCGATTCCGTAATGTGCCGCCGCCTTACCGGCATGAATGCCGTTGTTCGTGATGCGGGCCGGTTCCTCCTCGTGCAGACTGACAGGCTTATGCAGCTTTGCTGCCCGCCGGAACGCTTCCCGCAATACCCTTTCGTCCAGTATCGGAACGCCGTCATCCGTAAAGCCTGCCGCGCCAGCCTGGCTCAGCGCTTCCATATCCACAATTTCCTGTCCTTTCATCCCCACGGTCACATTGGCGCATGTATGAATGTGAAGCCCGGTCTCCCGCCCCTTGTCGAGCACATAAGAAAGCGTTTCCGCATTGTCCACAGGCGGCTTCGTATTCGCCATCAGCACAACGGACGTAAAACCGCCTTTCGCCGCCGCTGCCGCTCCGCTTTCGATATCTTCCTTGTAGGTAAAACCCGGGTCCCGGAAATGTACATGAACGTCCACGAGGCCCGGCGCGATAATCTGCCCGGCCGCGTCGATATGTTCTGCTGCTTCCGCACGCTCCTTCCACTCCTGCATATCCGGTTTCTGCCCGGACATGCTGCCCTTTCCGGATACCCCGGCCCGCTGCAGCAATTCCGTAAGCGGTGTGCCACGCTCCGCCATTACCGCTACCCGTTCATCTTTTATCAGGATATCGCGATATCCCTCAAATTCTGTCTTCGGGTCTATGACATATCCGTTCGTAATATGAATCATTATCCGATAATCTCCTTTCCGGAACAGGCTGTTTATCCTGTTTCCGGTCTTTTCTATCAGTCTATCACAAATGTCAAATTTCAGTCAAATACTACCGACTTATTTACATTTTCCGTTTTCACAACAACATAAGGATATGTAGGCGTGAGTTTTCCTTTTTCTTCGGGACCAGGCCCAATCAGATTTGTATCAATATAAACCGCGTTTCCCGTTTCATACAGCGCGTTGACCGCAATGCTGTATCCCGCCGTCTCCTGCTCTCCGTATCCGACACAGATATACAGAAATCCCTGGTCCTGAAAAGTTATTTTAAAAGGTGACGCCTTCTTTTCTTCAATCATGGCAGACAGTTCTTCCGGCAGTTTATCCTCCGCAATAACGGTAAATTCCAAATCCTTAATTTTCTCCATCGGGTCCTGTTTGGCCCCACAAGCGAGCACGCCCGCGCAGAGCAGACATACGAGCAGGACGCTGAGCAGCCTTTTTTCCAATCCATTCATCCTGATATTTTCCTTTCCATGCCAACCTGTAACGATATGGCTGAGTTACTAATAATTTATTAGGCAACCGGAAAGTCTATTCCTATTGATTAAAAAAGGATAATCAGATATAATAAAATGATAAAAACTGAAGTATAGAAAGGCTTACTGTATTATGATTCGATTTATCGCGCTTGTTCTTTTTGTTGTTCTGTTTCTAATCTGCAGTATTCCGCTTTTAATCGTCGAATATATTATCGGCAAATTTAATATGGAATTAAAAGACCGCAGTTCTCTCGCCATCGTCAAATGGGCGTTCCGTGGCTGCCTGTGGATTACAGGCGTTGAAATTACCGTCATCGGGGAAGAAAATGTGCCAACGGACCGGGCGGTTCTCTACATCGGCAACCATCGGAGCTATTTTGACATCCTGATGACCTATATACGGGTTCCAAGACCCACCGGCTATATCGCCAAAAAAGAAATGCTGCGTTATCCGCTGCTGAAAAACTGGATGAAATATCTCCATTGCCTGTTCCTTGACAGAAAAGACATCAAGCAGGGCATGAAGACGATTCTGGAAGGAATCGAAAAGATTAACGCAGGCATTTCTATCTGTATTTTTCCGGAAGGCACAAGAAACAAGGTCAATGATACTTTTCTGCCGTTCCATGAAGGTAGTTTTAAGATTGCGGAGAAAACCGGCTGTCCGATTATTCCAATGAGCATCAACAATGCGGCTGCCATTTTCGAAGACCACCTTCCGAAAATCAAAAAGGCGCATGTCATCCTCGAATATGGCAAGCCGATTTATATGAGCGAAATGACGCGTGAAGAGAAAAAGAAAATCGGTGCGAAGGTGCAGGAAATGATTAAGGAAACATACTTTAAAAACAAAGAACTGGAATAATATTTCCTATCCTGAAAAAGGACGCTTTACAAAACGAAGCGTCCCTTTTTATTCGTCTATTCCATATTGCTTTCTTCTATGGTACGCAGATTATCCTGAATCGCGCTTAATAAAACGATTAATTCCGCATCATGGTCTATCTGCTTCATAATTCCCATCCGCGCATCGACCATTATATAGTTTCTGCTTCCCGCATTGTCAAGATAACTGATGCAGGCCGCATTTCTTCCGAGAAAATAATGCAGATGATTTTCCAGCACCATCATATATTCATGGTTCGTAATAATGTGGTCTACCACGGCGAGTCTCACCATTTTCCGAAGGAGTTCGCAGTTATTATCCTGTGCCTCATTCCCTTCCGTCAGATATTTGGACTTCTTGGAATCATAGGAAATCTCCTCCGCATCCGCCAGAAGTTTGGTGATTACCGTTTCACACAGATTCACATCTACCTGCTGTTTGGTGGAAAGATATACGATGCTTCCCCAGAAAACATAATCATTATCCAGATTTAACGCTTCTTCACCGCTCAGATACTGATGCACCGCTTCCCGATATTGAACTGCGCCTGTCGCGCGATACAGTTCCGCCGCCGCATGAAAGTATTCTTCCGGCACAACATCATTCAAATACTGCTCCGCATAACGGTAAGCCCTGTCCGCCGCTTTCAGACAGACAGTCGCAAACTCCCTGTCATAACTTTGATACAGATAGCTGAACTTCGCCATTGTTGCGGCAAACTGAATGGTCGCATCCATCGTGACAGCTTCCACATACAGTCTGTACGATGTACCGGAGTCCTCAATCGCGCTGACCGACGAATAAACCGCACCGCTGGTAGCGTCCTGCATTTTCAGAAGCCAGCTCGCTTCATATTTTACTTCATCCATCAAATCCGGGATTCCGTTGCCG
Source organism: uncultured Lachnospiraceae bacterium (assembly GCA_910578475.1). Classification (GTDB taxonomy): domain Bacteria; phylum Bacillota; class Clostridia; order Lachnospirales; family Lachnospiraceae; genus UBA3282. Next base: position 46,595 of record CAJTRK010000022.1, read on the forward strand.
CTTTCCGGGATTCCCACTTCATCCGTAAAAATATCTCCAAAAAGTTCATAAGCAAGCAGCAAATTATTCACCGCCTGGCATCCTTCCGTTACATTCCGCGTTCCGTTCTCATCAATATGCCATCCCCCGGACACATCCATCTGCACCGTGGTATCATCCTTTAATTCCGCGGTCTTGGTATGGCAGGCATTATGTGCCGCACTTCCCGCAAGTTCCGTCGAAAGCGTCAGGCCGCATCGACTGTAATAGTACTGTTTCAAAGCCGAATCAAAAAGAGGCCCGTAGGGGTCTTCGGATATGACAAAAGAATAAGATTGTCCTATCATCTCTGTCTGAAGATAATAGGTTCCCGGAACTTCAAAATCCGTAAAATCACCGTAGCTGATATTTTCGCCTGTTATTTCGTTATATCCTTTTTCCTTAATGGAACCCGTATAAACGATTTCTTCTGTTTCCGCATCTACCAGTTCGTATGTATCCGGCAATATTTCCCCCCGAAAAATTGCGATTTTATTGCTGTTTACGGCATAACCTACCTGGTCAACAATAATATTGGGGAGATTTAACGGCACTTCATAATTAAATTCCGGCGTCAGTCCCAGACTGACAAGTTCCTCTTCCTGCGTCTGCTGCCCGTTTCCGGATATCGAAAAATTCTCCAGTTCCGAGCATCCCGACAACAGAACAGCACACACTGATATAAGCGCGATTCTGGAAAAATATTTTTTTTTCATTTCCGCACTCCTTTATCTATATAGTTACTTATGGATTTCCTCTTTTCCTCGCTCGCGGGCTTCGCCCTATGGCGGCACAGGATGACAAATTCGCCTGCAAGCAGGCGATTTGTCATCTTATTCCGCCGCAATGCTCATTGCCATCACGCACATTATATCATAAAAGGTTGGTTTTTTCATCCTGATATACAACTTTTCCTTCTATAATCGTGCATAATGCGCTGGTAAATACTTCCAAGGGGTTTCCATCGAAGATAACGACGTCGCCGTCTTTTCCGGGTTCCAGGCTTCCTACGCGGTCGGAAACGCCGCAGATTCTGGCCGCGTTGATTGTGATGGAGCGAAGTCCTTCCTGTGGGGGGAGTCCTGATTTTACGGCAAGTCCCGCACAGATTGGCAGAAATTGTATCATGGAAACCGGATGATCTGTCGTGATTGCCGTGCAGATTCCTTCTTTGTTCAGTATGCCGACTGTCTTAAAAGCCATATTCTGAACTTCTATTTTATTTCTGCTCGCCATATCCGGCCCGACGATTGCCGGAAAACCGCTTTCTTTAATTTCTTCTGCAATCAAATGTCCTTCGCTGCAATGGTCAAGCGTCATCGAGAGATGAAATTCTTTTGCAATCCGTATTGCCGTCAGAATGTCATCCGCCCTGTGAACGTGCGCCTTTAACGGAATACGGCCTTCCAGCACGGGGAGCCAGCATTCATAACGGAAATCTTTTTCCTGCTCCGGATTTTCTTTCCGCTTCCGCTGATATTCCTGCGCCTTAAACAACTCTTCCCGAAGCATCGCCGCAATCGCCATCCGGGTTGCGGGCGATATATTCTGCCCGGAAAAGTTTACCTTTGGATTTTCTCCAAAGGCAACTTTCATCGCAGCGGGAGCTTTCACAATCATCCGGTCGATACATCTCCCGTGCGTTTTGATAAAGGCGAACTGTCCGCCAACTACATTGGAACTGCCGGGCCCGACCATCGCGGAAGTGATTCCTGCGCGCAGCGCATCATCAAACGCCGCATCCATCGGATTGATAGCGTCGATGGCACGAAGGTAAGGGGTAATCGGTTCTACGCTTTCGTTGCAGTCGTCTCCCTCCATGCCTTTCTTTTCCTCGGTGATTCCCATGTGACAGTGCGCTTCGATGATACCGGGCAGGACCGGATTCCCGTTTGCACAGATAACGCCGTCTCCGCCTTTTTGTACCGGGCAGTCCGCCATATCGCCGACGGCGGTGATTTTTCCATTCCGAATCTGTACAAAGCCGTCTTCGTAGTCTTTCCCCGCCATCGTCATAATATTGCCATGAATTATCGTCAGCATAATTTCTCCCGCTTTCCATTCCTGCTTACTGACTGCCTGACACTTGGACTGATTACGCAGAATGAAGTTTCAGCCAATCAACATTTCCCGTTCACCGCAACATTGCGATGTTTGTGCCGATGCCAACGGCATCGCGCAAACTCGCGGCTGAAAGAATTTATTCTTTCAGCCTGCTCATCGGGTTGACCGGTTCGCCGTTCTTCGTCAGTTTAAAGTAAACGTTCGCGCCCTCCAGGCTGTAATATTTGGTCGGAGAAGCCACATTACCGATGATGTCGCCCGTCGTCACATAGCTTCCTTCGCTTACCGTAATGTTATCGAGCTGTCCGTAAGTCAGTTCATATTGATTTCCCAAATCCATAACAATCGTATTTCCAAGCTGCGGGTCATAGGAAACGGATGTTACCCTGCCTTCTGCCGCCGCCGTTATTGCTTCGCCTTCTGCGGCTGAAATAACGATTGCCGGATGGTATTTATACTGCTGAAGCGTCGGAAAATAGATAGTCTTGTCCATGCTGTAATTAATCAGGATATCTCCTACAATCGGCCATACCAGACTGTCCTCGTCGCCGAAATCCAACATGGGCTGCACCGTCGTCGCAATGGCTTCGGTATCTTCCGGCGTCTCCGTCATCGTTTCAGACGATTCGTCAAACATCCCTTCGTCCTCACCGTTTTTCTGCTCTTTTTCTTTTTCAGACTTGTCCTGCGCGCCTTTTCCGCTCTGTGCATCCGTTCCGCTCTTTTCTTCCGATTCCTTTCCGGAATCCCCGGCAGGCTTGTTCTGTTCGTTTCCGATGATTCTTTCATTTTCTACATTAACGGAATTTGCCTCCTGGAAAAAGGGGTCGTAATCCAGGTCGTCCGTGCCGACTTCAGCGAAGATTGTTCCCATATCCTCGCCGGCCGCATTATTCTCTGCACTCTCTTCCGCCCCGCTTTCAATCGCGCTCAAATCCAGCACATTGTTCTCGTTGATATTGCGATGGCTGCTTCTGACGTAAACGCCCGTTACAGTCAGCGCGGTCAGCACCAATGCCGATGATGCCAGCATAATGATTCGTTCTTTTCTCACACCATTTCTATTTCTTCTCATACTCATAACTTCAACTTTGCCTCCTGTTATTCTTTCGGATTATTTTGAGAAATGATTTTCTGGTGTTTATTCTTTCCCGAATCTGGCACATTATTCAATTTTTAGTAATTCTGCCTGAAAAAAGTAATGCTTCAAAATCTCGTCAAAAGTATCTCCTTCCGCAGCCTTTCTGTCCGCTCCGTACTGACTCATTCCAAAACCATGCCCAACGCCTTTTACCTGGAATGTGACCGCATCTTCCCCCCATTCCGCGCGGAAACTCGCCGAATTAAGCTGGAACGCTTCACGAAATGTTTCACCGCTGCACCGGCAATCCATCAGAACCGCCTCCGTTACATACCCGGTGCTGTCATATATAAATTCAAGGCCTTCCCACAATCCCTCTTCCGCCGCGTTTACCGCAAACAGATTTTCTATGATTTTACAATATTCCTCTCTGGTCAGCACAAGCTGGCTCTGATAGTTCTGCGCCATAATGTCCTGTCCGCATTCCACGCCTTTCAGATATGGATATTTATCGCTTTGCAGCGCTTCCCCGGCATTTCTCGTCTGTCCGTTGCTGACGGGAAAAAATGCCGCTTTAACGGGTTTTCCCTCATAGGAAAGAAAAATACCGTCCGTTTCCAGAACCGCTTCCCGATACGGCATTTCATCCCATGCGGCATTCTCTTCTTCCGGATATAAAAGAGCATCCTCCTGTAAAACGAGCAGTTCCTCCGCCGAAGGTTCTTTTGCCAGAAAAAGAGACCACAATTCCGTGCGAAGCAAAACGGCCTGTGCCTTTAACGCTTCTTCTTCATAAAAACTGCCGTCTTCTTCCTCCGGCATGACCAGGCGGAGCTTCCGAATCAGATATTCCTGCATGGTCATCCTCTTTTTTCCCCATTCTCCGGAAATGGCGACTTCATAGCGCATATCAAGCCACTCCGTCTCTTCCTCATCCTTATGCCGAAAAACTTCCGTTTGTTCTCCGATATGCCCCCACAGGCAGGAAATCACATAGGGCAATAAAAAAACAAACAAAAGAATCGTAAGGACATCCCGATACGGGCTGTCTCCATACTTCCTTTTGTCTGTTCTTTTTGGGACGATTCTAAATATATTCATCAGGACACCTCTTCTTCATTCTATGTAAGAGTGTCCCTGTTCATACTACTCGAAATTTTTACCTTGCCAGGTCAAGGTGCTGAACGGTTCCGACGGTTCCGTTTTCATACAGGAAAATCCCCGTATTTCTGAGCACGCCGTTTGTATGATTATCCTTAACGGAATTAAGGGAGAATTCCGTATTGGCATTCTGCAGACAAATGGCGCCGACGCCTGCTTCCGACAGATGATAGAGCTTATCTTTTCCATCCTCATCCTTTGTCCAAATCAGCAGTTTGCTCCATACTTCGTCGTCTTCGTCAATCCAGCCGTTGCCGTCCTGGTCATACTTCGCCAGGTCCGCAAATCCGTTTCCTGTTTTTGTTCCAAACAGCTCGCTGCCATCGTTGATTACGCCGTCTTCGTTTAAATCAAGCGCCAGATAACCGCTTCCCGATTTTAATGTGGAGATTTCCTCTTTCTCTCCGTCTCCGTCCAAATCAAAGAAAAACGTCTGGTCGGAAAGCCCGGCAATGTTCCCGTCCAGATTAATGACCAGCGGGTCCGTACACTTCAATACGCCGATGTTATAACGTTCTTCGTAAAATTCCGTAAAGCTTCTGCTCATTTTCAGATTCAGTCCGAAATTGATTTCTCTTCCGTCAGCCGTCTTTACGGTTCCAGTCGTGGAAAAGGATGTTGTTTCCGACTCGCTGTGATAATACTGGTTCGTAGCGCCGTAAACACGGTATTCGGCAGTTGGCAGGCTGCCCGTACTGCCTCCCCAGATTTCATCCAGTTCCTGCTTATGCTCATCACCAAATAACAGATACATCAAAAACCGCATACAATGTTGTCTGATATTTTCTCTTGCATCCTTTTCTTCGCTGTTTCCTGATACTCTGCCCGTATTGGACAGATTTCGAAAATGAAGAGAGACATCTTCCAGTGTAGTCTGCGCATTACTACGTCCTTTCGCGTCTTTACCTTCATCTTCCATTCCCAGAAAGCCCTCTGGAAATCCATTTCCTATTCCGTTCTTCAGCTTTCTGCCGCTGCCTGTGTAAGTCCATGAATGAGTCCAGGCAGTTCTTCGCGTTACAGAAGAATAACTTCTGGCGGATTCCATTCCTATTGTACTGGAATTAATTCGCAATGATACCTCCTTCTTTTTTTGATTCAGCCTGTATTCTGCACAGCGCAGAACATAAAAAAGGATGATATCTTCAGGGAAACTCATTTTCCATAAAAACACCATCCGTGGCTAAACATTGTTCAAATTCAAAAAATGGCAGTCTGGCCAAAAACTGCCACCCTCTGTACTTTATATATCGGACATTCTCACTTTTTCATTAATCCACAGTACGAATTTATTCAATTTTTATCTGTATTTTATCGATTTCCGCTCTGTATATACGCTATGTACATGTCATTAATCTGGCTTTCGCTCAGCAGCGTATTCCAGATGCGAAGCTCATCATAACATACCTTAAACAGTCTGTCAAAACAGTTGATGCCGAGATATGCGTGCATATTTGTCTCTTCAAAGCTCATTTTGGAAACTTCGCTGCTTCCAACCATTTCGCTGTTGATATACAGATATGCCGTAACTTTACTGGAATCTTCTTCCGAAATTTTGCTTCCGTCTACGCGAATCGTAATATAGTTCCACTCATGCAGGTCGATACAGTCTTTTTCTTCCAATGAGGGTCTGACCTCGCAGGAGTTTCCGCAGTACGCGTTAATTGTGTTAAAAATCGGCACAACATCCTGACCGTCTTCGGAAGTCTTCTTATTGAAACTGATGTAGTTCTGGGATACATCCGCATCCAGAAGATTAGAACCAATAACAAGGAACGGAGACCAGTCATAAATTTCTTCCGCTCTCATCCAAAATGAAATCGTATAAGATTCCGCCAAAGGCTTCATATCGCAAAGCTCGATTCCGTAACTTCCATCAAGATAAACGGCCTCGCCTTCGATACCTTCCGTGAAAAGAGGCGTTTTCTCCGTATTCTCTACCGGATAGGCTCCATCGCAATATTCACCGTTTTCTTCCGGTCTCGTAACGACCCTGGCTCCCCGTACTTCCCTGTCGAAGGAATACGCGTAATCCGCCGCCGGAACATCCCCCAGAATCATGCCATTTACAATTTCTTTGTGTATCTCCGCTTCATGCGGCCGGGAAATCTCTTCCTGAACCGCGAGCGTAGACAAGTCCATTTCCGTTTCTTTGGCCCTTCTCGCCGCCATGACCTCCGCGTCCTCAGCCGGAGTTTCCATGCCTTCCACAAAAATCACCGTACCAATCAGCGCCGTAAAGAAACCCAGGAGCAACACAGTCTTAAGAATGACCATTCTGTTTTTACTGCCCACCAATTTACCCATAAGATTTTTCACAATGTTATACCAGTCCCGAATCTGTTGCATCAACCGACTCTGTTATAATTAATCAGACATCCTTTCAAAATAATTTGACGTTCCTCGTCAGTCAGTTCCCCCAATTTTAACGCAAACGCGCGAAGGGTATCGTTCTCCACGGATACCGTATACGCGGTGATGCTCTCCCATTTCTCTTCCACCGCTTTCCGGATATCCGGAATGAATAAATAATCCAGATTGCTGAAAGGAAGTTCGCCCGCTTCGATAACGAACGGAAGCATTCCCCAGTTAATCAGATTGGAACGATATCTTTTCGTCGCATATTCATTGGCGATATTCGCCCATCCTCCCAGTACCTTCTGGCAGCTTGCGGCCTGTTCTCTCGCGGAACCGTCGCCCGGTTTTACCGCAAAAATCGTAGAACCGAATCCGGTATTCTCATGAGAAGCGTCTCCGAAGGTCTTTTTGATGACACCCATAACCGGCTTCACATCAGGATGCGCCTGACAGGGATGTTCTCCCGCCATTCTCGCTTTCTCCGCTTTCTGGATATCTTTTGCACGGCCCACATATTCCGGGTCTTTTCTGGAAAGCGCAAACTCCGCAAGTCCTAACGGATTGGAACGATAAGAAGATGTTTCCCCTGAAGGAATCAGCTCATCCGTCGTCGTAACCGGGTCATGAATCTCGGAAACGACGCGAAGCACAAGATTCTCCGGCAGCGCTCCCATCGCCGGCCAGTCTTTGATATTCGGCCCGAACTGTATGTTCACGCTTTCGTCCGCTTCCCCATGTGAATCAAAAACACGGTTCGCATAGATATTCGCATCGAAATGATATTGATATTTCCCGATTTCTCCGTCAAATTCCGTTGCCGGCGTCAATACCCCTTTATTGGCCGCCGTCGCCGCAATCGAACGCGCATCCATCAGCGCAACCGAAGAAATCTGGCCATTCTGTAGTTTGGAGCCTTCCCTGTTCGGGAAGTTCCTCGTCGAATGGCGGATGCTGAAAGCATTGTTGGCAGGCGTATCGCCCGCACCGAAACAGGGGCCGCAGAATGCTGTCTTCATGACCGCACCCGTCTCCAGAATCGCAGCCGCACAGCCATTCTTTATCAGCTCCATATAAACCGGCATAGAAGCCGGATATACGCTCAATGTAAAACCATCCGAACCAATATTGGAACCTTTCAGTATATCGGCTGCCGCACAGATATTCTCAAATCCTCCGCCTGCACAGCCTGCAATGATTCCCTGGTCCACCATAAATTTTCCGTTTACGATTTTGTCCTGTAACGAATAAGGAACGGCTCCGTCAAGACTGACTTTCGCCTTTTCTTCCACATCGTGCAGAATATCTTCCAGATTCGCATTCAGCTCTTCAATCGTATAAGTGTTGCTCGGATGGAAAGGCATCGCTATCATCGGTTTAACCGCCGACAAATCTACCTCTATCATGCCGTCGTAATAAATTACTTCACCCGGCGTCAGTTCTTCGTAGTCTCCGCTTCTTCCATGTATCTCATAAAATTCCCGGATTTTTTCATCGGTCGCCCAGATGGAAGAAAGACAGGTCGTCTCCGTCGTCATGACATCGACGCCGATACGAAAATCAGCGCTCAGGCTGCTTACGCCGGGGCCGACAAACTCCATCACTTTATTTTTTACATAACCGTTTTTAAATACGGCGCCGATTATCGCCAGCGCGACGTCCTGCGGCCCTACCCCTTTTACTGGTTCGCCTTTCAGGTATACGCCTACGACTTCCGGCATATTAATATCATATGTCTGACAAAGGAGTTGTTTCACAAGCTCCGGTCCGCCTTCTCCGACAGCCATCGTGCCGAGCGCACCATACCGCGTATGGGAATCGGAGCCGAGTATCATCTTCCCGCCGCCTGCCATCATCTCTCTCGCATACTGGTGGATGACCGCCTGATGCGGAGGCACATAGACGCCGCCGTATTTTTTGGCGCAGGTAAGCCCGAACATATGGTCGTCTTCGTTGATTGTGCCGCCGACCGCACACAGGGAATTGTGGCAGTTCGTCAGCACATAGGGAATCGGAAATTTCGTCAGCCCCGAAGCCCTTGCCGTCTGAATGATTCCTACAAAAGTAATATCATGGGAGGTCAGTTTATCGAACTTAATCTTTAATTTCTCCATATTGCCGGAAGTATTGTGTTCTTTCAGGATGCGATAAGCAATCGTATTCTGCGCCGCCTCCTGTCTGGAAACGTCCTTTCCGGTCTTATTCTTAATCTGTGCAGACGCATCCTGTTCCGCTATCAGTTCCGTACCATGAAGCAGATATGCGCCGCCTTCCCATAATCTAACCATACAAACTCCTCCATTCTAATTACATATTATATAGGAAAAACTGTTTCGATGCAATGAGTTTTGCTATCTTTCCGGGCAAAGTTTCCCCGGACAGGATGATATACGGAAAAAACGCGATATCCGTTTTGCAGCAGATACCGCGTTCTTTTACATTTTTTCTTTTTTATTCCATGAAATCCATCAGAATATCGTCGATTTCATTCCAGTCTTCCGTCTCTACGACACCGTCGTCAAGGTCTATATCATAAGTCATCGTAACCGGGTCCAAATAAGAAACTTCGCCGACTTTCGCTTTTACCGCATCCAGCATACCCTGTGCGTATTCGTCGCCTTCCACACCGCTATCCGCTACGGCCTGCGCATCGTCCAGAATAATGTACAGGAAATCTGTCGGGTATAATGTGATATCGAAACTTCCATAATTTGCGCCATCGGGAAGGTCAACGACCGGCATATCCCATTTCACCTTGCCAAGCACTTCTCTGGCAACATCATAGAATCCGGCTGCAATTTCTTCGCTGACATTTTCATAATCCACATCAAGATAATACATCAGGGAGTTCGCATAATATTCAACTTCGCCTTCATAAAGAATCTGTGCGCCTTCCTCAGTATCGAATTTATTCTCTACATAAGAAGCATAGTCTCCATAGAAACTGGTCTTTAATGCGTCATCGATAAAGCTTGCGCATTCTTCCGCATTCGTTACGGAACCCCAGTTACTGTCAGCCAGCGCATATGTAACGGTACAGACAGTCTCCATAAAATCAATTTGTACCATGATATCAAGGTCATCCGCATTTGTATAGGAATACAGGAAATAATACTCGTCTTCCTCATCGGGCTCACCATAAGCGTTTTTGACGTCTTCTTTCGTGCTTTCACAGGTAATGCCGCCGGGAAGCATAACATACATCGCGTCCTTTGCCTTTGACAAATCTACCTCAATATAGGAAACCAGCGCGTCCTGAATCTTTATCGGTTCCATGCCAAGATTAATGACACACATGCTGACATATTCCGATGTCTTTTCGTCATTGTACATTTCAAACGTGCTGGATTCCACATTATACTCCAGTTCGAAGGTATCGGTATTATCATATCTGTTGGAAATATGCCAACCGCCCTCTAACCATTTTGAAACGTCATCGGGGAACTGATACTTTGTTCCATCCACTACAAATTCACCGCTCTCCAGCTTATCGCTGCTGAGCAAAGCCATCGCTTCTTCTTTCTGCTTCTGTGCTGCACTCGGACCGCCGCATGCAGTCATCTGAAAGCACAGAACGGCACACAAACCTAAAAATGCCAGCTTCTTCATTTAAAAACCCCTCTCTTTCAGTCATTTGCAAATCATATAAACGTATTGTATTATATTCCTTATACGGAATCCTGTCAATGCCAAAATACTGATTCTTGGCCGATTATTGTCGGATTTTTTCTGATTTACAGCCGAACCCGCTCCCATTTCCGTTCCACGAAAACACCGAGCCGTCTGTCCGCACCGCCAAAGACCAGTTCCCTCACCGCTCCGATGCAGAGACAGACAAGCAGAATCGCCGCAACGATACCCGCAAGCTGCATAAATCCCCAAATACCGCCCGCGCTCTGAAAACCGTGTCGAAACAACTGTTCCATCACAATGGCCACGAGCGAATTATTCAGCGCAAAAACCGCGAACACATAGCCGGCCGCCTGATTGATTATAACGGACACCGTTCCATTTCTTCCGTCGGAGCGTCTGTGCAAAATCTTTAATTCTTTGAAAGCATAGAATAAGATAACGGCCATCGTCAGATTCGTAATGCTGTTATCCTTACAAAGGTGATGATAAATGCCGCCAAACTGAATCGGAATTTCATGAGAAATCCCGTTGACAATCCATAACAGGGCAAAAATGACCCCCGCCGCCTTCGGCAATTTCGTGTCCCTGTACTGGCGTATATATCTTCCGAGCATATATACCATAATCATCTGCACCAGTCCCTTCCCGTTATCGGGAATCTGTTCGAAATAAAAAAGCGTCGGAAATACACTGAACAAAAGCAGCAGCAGAAGCAGCAGTTTTCTGAACGCTTCCCTGCTCAGGCATTCAATGAACTTCTGAATATATCCGCTCAGAAAGAACAGGCATACATAAGCTGAATAAAACCAGTATTTTCTCGTTATAAAAGGTAAAAAAGATTTTACGAGCTGTTCCAACAGCGCCGCTCCCTGTAACTGTTCCGGCACAAAAAGATATAACAGAGCCGTTTCAAGCAGAGAATAGGTTATCATCATACATTCCATTTTCACGAACTTACGGACACTGAACCGCACCCCGTAATACCCGGAAATCAGGATAAAACAGGATACGCCGATATTGCAGATTCCGTTCACCATCCCGTTCAGAAACGTTCCGACGCCGCCTTCGACAAAACGGAACAGATACATATTGGCATGAATAAAAACAATCATGTACATCGCGAGAATGCGCAATAATTCATGATTGCTGTTTCTTATGTTTTTCTCCATCGTATGGCCTTTCATGCTTTGTATTTTTCATAATAGCGGCTGTCCTGTATCTTACAGTTGACTTTCATCAGCACGCCGTCTTCCTGATATGCCGTACTGTAAACCACCGCATTTTCATTCAGATAAGACACCGCTCTGCCGTCCGTATAGGGAATCAGGAACGTACACTCCTGATAATCTCCCGCGAGCTTCTTTTCCATCAGGCAAACCAGTTCTTCCATGCCGATTTTCTTTCTGGCCGACAGATATATGCTATCCTGCGTCACGACCGGAAGGCAGCTGCTGACATCTCCGTTCTCCACAGCCGGGCAGCCCGGAATGTCGTCCGCGGAAACTTTATCCGCTTTATTATAAAGATAGAGCATGGGAATGCCTTCCGCGCCAAGTTCCTTTAAAGTACGCTCCGTCACCGCAATCTGCTCTTTGTAATGACTGTCGCTGTAATCGATTACCTGCAAAAGAATATCCGCTTCCTTCGCCTCTTCCAGCGTGGAATGAAAGGCTTCCACAAGATGATGGGGCAGCTTATGAATAAAACCGACCGTATCTGACAGCAGAAACGCATGATGCCCCTCCGGCGCAATCTTACGCACCGTCGTGTCGAGTGTGGCAAAAAGCATATCTTTCTCCATCACTTTTTTCTCTTCCACGTCGATTTCGTCCACACCGTATAAATCCAGCATGGCATTCAAAAGCGTGGACTTTCCCGCATTCGTATAACCCACCAGCGCGACTCTCGGCATTCCGGATGCCGCCCGCTGCTTCCGCTGTGTTAGCCGCTGCGCGCCAAGCTCTTTCAGTTCTCTCCGATATTCCGCAAGACGATGTTCCAAAACACGCCTGTCGAGTTCCAGTTTCTTTTCTCCGGCCCCTTTGTTGCTCATGGAACCACTGCCGCCGCCCTGCCGGCTGAGCGCCGCGTGAAGCCCCACAAGACGCGGAAGCATGTATTGCAGTCTCGCCACTTCCACCTGCAGTTTTGCTTCGCCGGAACGGGCGCGTCTGGCAAAAATATCCAGAATCAGCGTACTCCTGTCCAGAATCGGTTTCCCGATTCTTTCCTGCAGATTCCGTATCTGCATCGGAGAAAGAGAATTATCGAACACTACCACATCCACGTTCTGCGCTTCCGCCTCTTCCCGCACCTCTTCCACTTTTCCCGTTCCGATATAAAAAGCTTTATGAATTTCCGAAAGGTTCTGCTCCACAATGCCCACAACTTCCATTTCACAGGCATTCGCCAGACTTTCCAGTTCTTCCAGCGAAAGCGCATAGTCTTCTCCGTTATTCAACTGAATGCCAACCAATAATGCTCTCTCCATATGCCGCTTCCGCCTCCTTTTCCAAACCAAAAAACAAGCACAATGCCTTTACAGATACGCTCATTGTACTTGTTTTCCCCCAAACTGGCAAGTCATATTCCTCAAATTTTACGATTCTGATTCCTGAAAAAATCAGCGCTATCGCTCCTGAAACGCCTTATATGCCGACAGAGCCCCCGTGAACTGAATCGTATTATCATCCAGCGCAACCGACGCGCCGAGCGGATATTTATCGGAAAGAACGCCGGCGCCGACTTCCGGCTCCCAGTAAAAGACGCCGAGTCCCTGACCGTCCGGAACCTGTCTTACCGCCTCCATCGTATTCATCAGAAGTTCATAGGTTCCTTTCTCATCCGTTTCCGGGCCGCCCACTTCCACAATCATAACCGGTTTCTGATAACGCTGCGCATAGTAAATCAGCGGATTATAAAGAAGCTCTGCCGGCTTTTTGCCCGAATGCTGCGCAATCGCGGCATACCAGTACGGATATGGGATAATCCGAGGATATCCGTTTTGCCGCCGTTTTCAAAGAAAACTTCCCAGAAAGGGTCGCAGTATTCCGGAAAACTTCCGCAGGAAAGATGTGTAATTACCTGGCATTCCGGGCAGCACTCTTTTACCGCTTCGTACCCGGCATTCAGAAAAGCCGTCATCTGCTCCGGATGTTCCGTTCTGCTGCCCATCGGCAGTAACAGACCCGGATTGATTTCGTTGCCGACCTGCACCCAGTCCGGCCGAATGCCTTTTTCCACAAACAGGCTCATGACATCTTTGGTGTGCTGATAAACCCGTTCCGTCAGCTGTTTCGCATCATCGTTTATCCATTCTTCCGGTATATCCTGATGCTCCGGGTCTGCAAAATGGTCGCTGTAATGGAAGTCCAGCATCAGCCTCATATCGGCCGCTTTTACCCGCTCCGACATTTCCAGCACACTCTGCGCATCGCAGAAACCGAGCATGCAGACGGTATTTTCATCTTTCCGCCGCGTAAACGGCCTTTTATTTTCATATTTTTATTTATCGGTCGATTTCCGAATCAGTATTTCATAATTGAGCAGCGTTTTTTTCTGATACCGCTCGCCCTGTAAAAAATGGCATACCTGCTTTCCGAGTTCCGTTCCGACGCCCTTTGCAGACGTATCAATCGCCGTAACCGACGGGCGCATCAGGCTTAACGCCGAGCCATTATACAATGACACAATCGCGATATCCCTCGGAATCCGATATCCTTCGCCCTGCAGCCACGACATGACCCGGACGCACAGCTCGTCATCTCCAGTAACGTTTTGTAAAGGACTTTTTAATCAAGTTCACAGAAAATTTACATTTCAGGGCAAAAAAATAGAGCCAGGAACCTGCTTTTTAGATTCCTGGCTCATTAGTGCCATTTACATATTCTGGTCTGTTTTCAATTTTCTCACTTCATCAACTGAAAGGCCAACAAATTCCGCAATCTTTTCAAGCGTTATTGTCCCATCTTCCAGCATTTTCTTTGCAACATTTATCATTCCTTCTTTCAATGTCTGATTCCTCATATCTTCCATAGCCCGGCACATAATCTCGATTCCCTCCTTGCTCTCTTTGAAAAATCTCACCCTGTCCGCCAGTGTTCCATAGTACATATCCGCTGCGTCTGTACAGGAGAAGTCATGCATTAACTTCCCGATTGGCGTATCTCCACGGTAAGCGCCATTTACATACAGTATGTGCGAACCGTCCTCAAATCTTTCCCCGGTTCCTTTAAAGCACCGCTCAATCGGATAGAGCGGCAGCCCTTTTCCCATTACGTCATTTTCCGTGATAAAGATTACCCACGTTTCCGGCAGCTTGTCGAAGTCCTCGCCTTTTTTCAAAAGGTTTGCGTCCATCATGCTGCTGTTGTACCTTGCCCTTTTTCTCCCGGCTCCTTTGTCGGAGCG
>CAJTRK010000022.1:61325-61533 GCA_910578475.1 uncultured Lachnospiraceae bacterium
GTCCACGCAAATCTAATTAAAGCAAATAATAGTTTGTGCATTTCTATTTTTCCAGTGGTAGTCAAGAGGCGCTTAAAATACTATTGCCCCTCTGAATGATATAACATCAGTCGAAAGGGATATGAAAAAATGAAACCGAAATCTAAAAAGAAAAAGATTCTCTTTATTGTATTAGCTATCGTGGCTGTACTAATAATAGCTGGCAATT
>CAJTRK010000023.1 GCA_910578475.1 uncultured Lachnospiraceae bacterium
TTTTTGTGCGCATTTTTCCCCTGTCATAAGGAGATTATAGCACAAAATGACAGGAGGAAACGGGAAAGTTGCTACAAAAGTGGAATTTCGGGTACAAATTTTGAACCTCGCTTTCAAAATGTGAAACTCGGTAACAAGACGGGAACCTCGGTTTGCAATCAACCCGCAGGCTGCTGAGCCTGCGTTTTTTATTACATTTCAAACGGGTTTCGTGACATTTCTCCCACAAATTCCTACAAATAAAGTATACTGTATTTAACCGTAAAAATGGAAAGCTGAGAATTTACGGCTTGAAGCGGCAGGAGGCAGAATCATTGAAAATTGCAATATGCGATGATGAAAAAGTGCTCTGTGAACAGTTAAAAAATTTTATCCGACGCCGGGAGATGGATTATCCTGTGGAAGCCATCGATTCTTATGGAGCAGGCGAAGAACTGCTGGCTGCCGCCGGACAATACGATATTATCTTTCTGGATATTCAAATGGCGGGGCTGAATGGCATCGATACGGCGAAACTTCTCCGGAAGCGAAAAAATGAAGCGGTGCTTATTTTTGTGACCGGCGTTAAAGACTATGTTTTTGATGCCTTTGACGTTTCCGCCTTTCATTATCTGTTAAAACCGATTCAGGAGGAGAAATTTACGGCTGTTTTTGAAAGAGCCGTCATGGAGGCCGAAAAGAAAAAACGGATGGACAAACGGCCGGAACAGCTGTTCATCCGTCGGAGAAATCAAAGCGTCAGGCTGGATAAGGCACAGATTCTATATGTTGAGAGCAGGCAGAGAAAAGTCGTTATTCATACGTTGCGGGATGCGCTGGAAATCTATGCAACGATGAGTCATATGGAAAAAGAACTGGGAGCGCAGTTTTATCGCTGCCACAGAGGATATCTGGTCAATCTGTCCCAGATTACAGGATATACAGGAGACACCATTACTTTATGCGGCGGGGAAGCGATTTATCTTGCCAAAGACAAATACAATGAGTTCGTAAAGGTGTATATGCGGTATCTGCGCGATGGGGGTACGGTTTGTGTATAATGTAATGGAAGAAGTCGTTCACTTGATTTACTATATGGCGGAGGGAGGATGTCTTGCAAAATTCTGCGGCAGCTTTATGGAAACCCGGATGGGAAGCAGAAAGGGGACCGCATTGGCAGTTGTTCTTAGTTATATGATAATGCGGGAATGCAGAGGGCTGTTTTCGGTTGCTGATTACGAAAATCTAAGCTATGAAAGCCTGCGGATAATCTTTGGCACGATAGTTTCGTTCCTGACGTTATTGATTTTTCTTGTCGGGTTTTATAAGGCGGAATCCCGCATGGGCATTTTTGTTATTTTAACGTTTTTGGCAGTTCGCGATATCGGATATCTGCTTATGTATACAGTATGGCAGAGCAGTTATAGTCTTCTGTGTGACTTTGGAGTATGGTTTTTGGAAAAAGGACGGCTTACGGGAGATGATTTGATGGACCTTGTACTGGCAGGGGGGTATGGAATGATTTTTCTGACCTATTTTTCTTCCTTGTGCATTCTCTGGGCTGTGTTGAAAAAAATAGTACATAGTTTTCAGGAGAAAGAATATCGTATGCACCGGAGAGAACTGTTTTTTCTGTTGACGCCGGAAATGACCGGCCTGCTCATTTGCATCCTGCTGCGCAGCATTATGTTTGCCATGGAACAGGAAAGGCCGGTACTGTTATATGATAAATATCCGGCGCTTATACTGATTGTTCCGCTGATTCTCCTTTTATCCCTGTTATCCATTCCGCATGGGGTAAAAGTATTTCAGGGTCTCATTGATTTGAACAGGGAAAAGAACGGCCGGATTATACTGGAAAATCAGATAAACGGCATGCAGGGACAGATAGAAGAAATGGAACATATTTACGAAGGCATCCGCTGCATGAAGCATGATATGCAAAATACCATTTCCATCATCATGCAGCTGACCGCCGGTATACCGGAAGCGGCTGCCGGTGGGGATAAATGCAGGCATGACGGCAGAATGCAGTCATTACAGGATTATCTGGCGGAACTTGGACGTTCTTTCGATACGCTTGAATTGCGATATCGGACAGGAAATGCGGTTGTCGATACGCTGCTTAATATGAAATACCATGAAATCTGCCGCACGATGCCGGAACTGAAACTGGAAGCCGACGGACTGCTTTTTCCGGATATGATGTGTATTCAGAGCTACGATATGGGCGTCATTTTGGGAAACGCGCTGGACAATGCGATAGAAGCGTGCAGAAGGCTGCATGAGAAGGATAAAGAAGCCGCATTGTTTATCCGGTTATCATCTTTTCGAAAAGGAAAAATGTTTTTTCTTGAAATCGAGAACAGCTTTGACGGTAACATGATACAAAATACGCAGTCGGAATTTCCCAAAACGAGTAAGGCGGATGCGGGCGCGCACGGACTGGGATTTACAAATATGAAAAATGCTGCCGGGAAATATTTCGGTGCGGTGGATTGGTCGGTAAGCGGCAGCGTATTTACGCTGGCCGTGATGATGCAGGATGAACAAAGAAAAGAATATGAACTTTAGATAGAAAAAGAGCATGGTTATTAAATTGAAAGGCAGGTCAGGAATATGTATATTAATTCTCTTGGAATGCGCGGCGTTCCAGCTCAGACGAATCAGAATACCGGCGGGAGAACGGGCGGCGTCGGACAGGAAAATTATGATACCGTAATGAGGAAAGCTTTGGAGAAGCGGAATGCGGCTCTTGGCTCTGTTCCTGCCCGGGAAGGGGACATGGTGATTACACAGCCTTCCTTTTATAATTATCAGAATACCGTTGATAAAAAGGCCGCTGACGGACTGGAAAAAAGCGAAATGTCAATGCAGGAATACCGACAGTGGTTCAAAAATGAGGTATCCCAAATTCAATCGGAAGCCTATGCCCGTTCCCCTTATCTTTCCGACACACTTGTCATTAAAGAAGAAGCTTTTGAGAAGATGAAAAACGAACCGGACTGGGAACAAGAAGCGCTTGGCAGAATCAGAGAACATTGCTTTGGACAGGAGATTGCCGGCACAAGAGCCATTGGTTATCAGATTATCGGTACGTCCCCGGAAAACTGCCTTGAGGAAAAAATTCCGGTAAGCATGAATTCTTTGTACGCAGCAAATCCCTTATGGACAGCGGGCGGCTATTGGAATGGTATGCTGTCGGGCCAGACAGGCCTTTCCGGCTATCTGACACAGGGCCTGCTAACCGGTCAAAACAGTCTCGGGATGCTTTCTTCCGCCGCATACAGAAATGTCATGAACAACGGATTAAACACCTCCCTCCTCGGAAATTTCATCTTATAATGCAATCAAAAAACGGAAACAGCATCTGTAAACGGCAGTATTGCCATGTATATGAAAAATGGTACATATTTTCACAAAGTTTTGTGATGAACTGCATTCGAATATATTTTTATAATAAGAAGCTTTTCTCTTGACCCACTCTGGTTTTCATTGTAGCATGATATTAGTGTAGATGATACCAGGAAAATTATAAGGTACGGCGTTATGAGTCTGTTTGGGGAACAGACCTGCGGGATGAGGAAAGGGCATGGCTTTCCGAGACAGCAAAAAGCTATTTTGGAATCCGGAATACCGATACTGCAGACCACTATGAAATTATGCGCGGCCTGATTCATCCGGAAGACTGGTGGGAATACGAAGAAGGGATTCCGCCAAGAACACAGGGAAAAAATCTGGACAGAGAATTAAGCGTCAGGATGAAGGGTGTTTCCGGGGAATACCATATGTTCAGCATTCATACGAAGATTGTGACGGATGAAAAGAATGCGGAAAGGTATCTGGTAATTTTGTGTTGCGGACGGCGCTGCAGGAAACGGCGGAACTGCTTACAATCCTGCCGGAGTTTGTGCTGAATGTAAATGTATCGGCAAGACAGATGGAACGGGAAGAATTCCGAGCAGAAGTGCTGCGTATTTTGGAACAGACAGGTTTTCCGGCGGCGCATTTGTGTCTGGAACTGACGGAGCGGTGCAAAGATATGCCGTTGGAAACCATTCGAAATGAGGTGGAGTTCTTTCGGGGATATGGCATACGCATGGCGATGGATGATTATGGACCGGAAGTGCTTCTTCCGGAATCGTGCTTCACGCGCCGATGGATGAGATTAAGCTGGATATGAGTTTTATCCGTGGCATTACCGAAGACGCCAAAAAACAGGCTATGGTCAGGTCAATCGTGGAATTTGCCAATAGCTGCGGCATGAGCACTTGTCTCGAAGGCGTGGAGACCGAAGAGCTGCAGAATTATCTGCGGATATACAAGGCCACCTGGTTTCAGGGGTATTATTACTCCAGGCCAATCGAAATTCGAAAATTCCGGGAAATGGTACAGGCATTCGGCGGTAAAAGGAACCAGAAAAAATTCAGCTGTGGATGAAAAGCATTTTCCATATAAATTGGGATTGTTTCCGCCAATGCCGTTGTATGGATGTATGGAAAAGTCCAGACAAAAAAGATTCAATTGAAGCTGTATGATAGAATAGGGAATTATCAAACTAACAAATCGAATTTAAGCAAGGAGAATTACATGAAAATCGGAAAAACAGCCAAATCACATATAGCAACCGCTATGATTATATCAGCAACATTTTTATTTGCAGGCTGTGGAACCATTACACCAAAAGAAGCATTGCCTGATGTAGTTGAGAAAGATAACTCAAATAATGAAAGCCTGGCGATAGAAAATGATATAAAAGAAGAAAACCAAGATAATGACATAACAAGCGGAAATGATGTAACAGACAATCAAAAAGCGCCCACTGAAAACACGAATATTTACAATGATGTTCTGACGCAATATAGCGACATGGTTCAAAATGACTTTTACGTTAATCTCCGGGATTCAGATTCCTATGAAAGCAGTTTTGGAAAGGATATCGGACTTGAAATCCGCACACATAAACAGGATATTTATTACACATTTTATGATATAGATGGAAACGGAACAATGGAACTTATTATTGCAGGGGGAGAAAATGCCGTATCAAATCCCGCTTTTTCCCCTTGGAATTATGACCTGTACGGGTATGATGGAACTAATGTAGTTCATATTTTCCCGGAAATGGAGTTTGGTTACAGAACAAATTTTTCGCTTTATGGTAATGGAGTGATAGAAGTGTTTTACAGTAACAGCGCCGCGGAATCTGGCGTTGATTTCTACAACATAGGTACTGACGGATTTACTCCCGAACTGATTGATTCTTTTACCTCAGTTGGTCATTTGGAAGGAGATGAGCCTGTATTTACCTATACTCAAAATGGAAATGAAATTTCGGAAGAAGAATATAATGCCAATATTCAAGGCTACGAAATTGCTCTTACAGCATTAGATTGGATACAGATTCAATAAAATATACGATGCCTGGTATTTTTAACTTTTACTTGCACCAATTCCCCCAAAGGCAGACGCTCCGTCAAAGCGTCTGCCTTTTTTGATATTTCCTCATGCTCCAATATTTAAAAGTATAAAAAAGATATTGACAGCAACATTAAAAGTGTATATACTGTACTTATCGAATATGTACAGATATTACAGATGATACACATAGAGAGGAGTGCATAAATGGAAATAATCATAAGCAATAGCAGTGATAAGCCTATTTATGAGCAGATATGTATGCAGGTCAAAAATCTGATTATGAACGGAACTTTATCTGCTGGTGAAGCTTTACCATCCATGCGGGCATTAGCCAAAGACTTGCACATCAGTGTTATTACTGTCCAAAGAGCTTATGAAGATTTGACTCGTGACGGATTCATAGAAACTGTATCTGGAAAAGGGAGCTTTGTTGCAGCCCAAAACAAGGAGTTTATCCAAGAAGAACAGTTGCGTATAGCAGAAGAGTTATTGCAAAAGGTTGCGGAAATCGGCAGAGCACATGGAATCAGTTATGAACAAATGACTAATATTCTAAAGTTGTTTTACGAAGAATAGACAGGAGGAGAGAAGATGGAAAAAAACAGCATTTTCGTACGAGATTTATGCAAACAGTTTGACGATTTTTTGTTAGACCATGTTTCCTTTCAGGTTCCGAAAGGCAGAATTGTCGGCTTCATTGGCGAAAACGGGGCCGGTAAGAGTACGACCATCAACCTGATACTGGATGAATTAAAAAAGGACAATGGTCAAATACAGATTTTTGGTATGGAAAATACAGTTTCCTCTGTCAGGGAAGAAATTGGAGTTGTCTTTGATGAGTGTAATTTTCATGACGTATTTAATGTGTCAGACATTGAAAAAATATTGTCCGGCATATATAAGTCATGGGATAGCAGCCTTTACAGACAGTATCTAAAGAAATTCAAAATTCCTGAAAGAAAACAAATAGGCTCTTTTTCAAAGGGCATGAAGATGAAGCTGTCCATTATCTGCGCTATGGCACATAAACCGAAGCTGTTGATTTTAGATGAAGCGACTACGGGGCTTGACCCGGTTGTGCGTGATGAAATATTAGATTTATTTTTAGAATTTATACAAGATGAGGAGTGTTCCATTTTCTTTTCCTCTCACATCACGTCAGACATACAAAAGATTGCGGATTATGTCATTTTGATTCATCAGGGCAAAATTATTTTTGAGGAACAAAAAGACGACCTTGTTTATCATTTTGGAATAGTGAAATGTGGGAAAGAAAAGTTCGCTTCCATTTCCCCGGATGATTATATTATCCACAGGATTACAAACGTTAGCGTGGAATGTCTGGTTCGTGACAAAGAAGCGATAAAGCGCAAGTACAAAGATGTTGTAGTTGATAATGCAACACTGGAAGATATTATGCTATTTTACATCAAAGGAGGCGCAGCATGAAAGGATTGATTTACAAAGATATTACAATCTTTTTTAAGAGTATCGACAAAAAGCTGATGCTGATAGCGGTTGGCGCAATTATATTGCTCATGGTCAATACTGGCGTTTATGCGGGGCTATTTGCTTCTGTAATGCTTGCCATGACAATTGGTATGCAGAATATAATGAGTTTTGCATGCGATGAAAAGGCAAGTTGGAAAAAATATCAGTTGGCAATGCCCGTGAATGCTGTTTTAGTAGTAACAAGTAAATATATTTCTGTTATTTATACATTGGCAGTCAGCCTTGTTGGAAGCGTTTTATTCAATCTCTTATCCGGTATTGCTTTTCATGAATTTAATGTTATTGTCTGGGGTGTTTCAACTGCTGTATCTCTTATTGTTCCGTTATTATGGACTGGAATCTGTCTGCCATTAACCTATTGGTTTGGTTTCCGTTCTGCGCAGACAATGGGGCTTATTGCAGTAATTCCCATGTTCTATTTTGTCAAATATTTTGAAGATGGGGATGGGGTTTCTGCCATGACGAGTTCCATATTTTCTTATGTTGTGGTGGCAGGGTTTGCAGTAATTGTCCTCTTTATAATTTCAATGATAATAAGCATGATAGGTTATAACAGAAAAAAATAGAAATTAGTATAAACGTCATAAAGATGTAATAGGAAGTTTTGATAAAGAGTATGTTAAAACTGAAATATTTTCCGGAGATAGATTAGGAAGAAAAATTAGTGAAGCTATTCCGTTAGTGGAAGCGTATTGCATATGGTAAATTGCATATCTCATTTGGAGAAGG
Organism: uncultured Lachnospiraceae bacterium; assembly: GCA_910578475.1. Classification (GTDB taxonomy): domain Bacteria; phylum Bacillota; class Clostridia; order Lachnospirales; family Lachnospiraceae; genus UBA3282. The sequence continues at coordinate 7,642 of CAJTRK010000023.1, forward strand.
AAGAGATAACCGAATAAAGGGAAGCATCGGCCAATAATGGCTGATGTCTTCCCTCTTTTAAATTCAATGACCTTTATTTAGTGCAGTCGAATCCCGGATTAAATGCGTAAAAGTTCTTTTCATTCAAGCGGTCCTGAACGATGCGGAGCGCTTCACCGAACCTCTGAAAATGCACAATTTCTCTTGCACGGAGGAATTTAATCGGTTCACAGACTTCCGGTTCATCACGAACAAGGCGGAGGATGTTATCGTAAGTTGTGCGTGCTTTTTGTTCGGCAGCCATATCCTCCATCAAATCCGTAATAATATCGCCTTTTGACTGAAATTCACAGGCATTGAACGGAACGCCGCCCGCCGCCTGCGGCCAGACGCCGACGGTATGGTCTACATAGTAATTGGCAAAGCCTGATTTCTCGATTTCTTCCATTGACAGATTTTTGGTCAGCTGATGAACGATTGTCGCGACCATTTCCAGGTGGGCGAGTTCCTCAGTACCGATATCCGTCAGCACACTGGCAACTTCTCTGTAAGGCGCGGCATAACGCTGTGACAGATAGCGCATGGATGCGCCCATTTCTCCGTCCGGGCCGCCATACTGGCTGATGATGGCCTGTGCCAGCATTGCATTCGGATTTGTAATATTTACCGGAAATTGTAATCTTTTTTCATAATTCCACATTAATTGCAGCCTCCTTCCCAGGGCATCGGTGTTGTTGCCCAACTCCATTCTTTACAGGAAGAAGCATCGGCGGTCGCCATGCTGAGCGGGCTGTATTTGGACGCGTATTCGCGCATTGCCTGATTTTTCATGCGGACATAATGTTTCAAGTAATCAATTGCCTCCGTGTCATCGGGATGGGTATCCAGATATTCGTTCATTTCAACGATGACAAAATCCATCAGCCTGATACTGTGAAGCAGTTTCTCCTGTTCATTTTTAAAATTTTTAGGCATTAACAGCATCTCCTTCCTGTAAATGGTTTGTTCAGTTCCGGAAAGATGGTTCCGTTCTCCAGCGCCTCATTCAGGTCTTCATAGATATTGGTCAGACGCTGCCAGGGCACATAAGCCATGACAACGGGAAATCTGTCAAAATCTTTTCTAAAGTTATAGTCTCTTACGTCCATGGATTTCCTTCCTTTTTATGAAAATTTATCGGAATAAATTTCATAAAAGATTCATAATGATTTTAATAGTATAATATGATATAATTGGTGTCGCGTTCTTAGTGTGGAAAGAAGTTCCAGAAATTACGCCAATGAGATTTGTGATGCAGTTTTTTCGCATTTTATATATATTTGGATTTGAAATGCCGCAGGACGGCGGCATGGCAGATTCCTGAGAAAAACTTCTGTGCGCTGCAAAGGAGGACAAGACTTGATAAAAGTAGAAAATCTGGTTAAAAAATATGGAAATCATGTGGCGGTGGAGCAGTTGTCATTTACCGTGCAAAAGGGGCAGATTTACGGTTTTCTCGGACCGAATGGAGCAGGGAAGACTACGACAATGAACATTATGACGGGATATCTTGCGGCTACGGAAGGTACGGTTGAAATATGTGGATGTGATATACTGGCACAGCCGGAGGAGGCCAAAAGCCATATCGGTTATCTGCCGGAAGTGCCGCCTTTATATCCGGATATGACGGTGCTTGAATATCTGCTGTTTGTAGCGGAACTGAAAAAAGTACCGAAACAGGAACGGAAAGAACAGGTTCGGGAAATTATGCAGATGGTCGGAATTTCGGATGTAGAAAACCGGCTGATTAAGAATCTTTCCAAAGGTTACCGGCAGAGAGTGGGACTGGCACAGGCCATTACGGGATATCCGGAAGTGATTATTCTGGATGAACCGATGGTCGGACTGGACCCGCGGCAGATTCTGGAAATCAGGACATTGCTCGGCAAACTTGCGGGAAACCATACGATTCTGCTAAGCTCCCATATCTTGTCCGAGGTAGATACGATATGCGACCAAATTATGATTATTGCAAACGGCAGACTGGTTGCAAGCGATTCTCCGGAAGGGCTGAAAAAGCTGATGGCAAAATCCGCGGAAATTGAAATGACGGTGCTCGGAAGCCGGGAAAAAGCGGAGGAGCTGCTTCATGAAATCGAACATATCCGGTCCTGCACATTTGAAAAAGCCTCGGAAGAAAACGGCATAAAAATTCGGATTCTTACCGAAGAAAGCGCGGATATCCGGGGCGAGCTGTCCGTTGCTTTTACGAATCACGGCATGCCGGTGCTTTCCATGCGCAGAGTGGAAAAATCTCTGGAAGATATCTTTTTACAGCTGACGGAAACATCGGAACGGGAAGAGGAGAGAGAAGAGGAGGCGGAGAAAGATGACTGCGATTTATAAAAGGGAAGTACGGGCGTTTTTCCATTCTTTTATCGGCTGGCTCTATCTGGCGGCAACATTGTCTCTGACAGGAATTTATTTTACATATTTTGTTATGCTTTATGGGGAACCGAGCATCGCCTATGTATTGCAGGGCGTTACTTTCTTATTCCAGTTCGCGGTTCCGATTCTGACGATGCGGAGTCTGGCGGAGGACAGGAAACAGAAGACAGACCAGCTGATTCTGACCGCGCCTGTTTCTGTTTCGAAAATCGTATTTGGAAAGTATCTGGCGTTGCTGACGGTCTGTGCAATTCCGGTTCTGGTCATTGGAATCATACCCTTTATGTTGTCTTTTTATGGCGATTTTCAGATGGGCGTATCCTATACGGCGTTGTTTGGATTCTTTTTATATGGCGCATTTGCGCTGGCGGCAGGGTTATTTTTTTCTTCTTTGACGGAAAGCCCGGTAATCGCGGCAATTCTTACGTTTATCGTGTTGTTTCTCGGATATCTGATGACGGGGATTCGAAGCATGATTTCACAGACCGGAAACCTTGTGACGGATATTCTTTCTGTTTTCGATATGGCAGGCCGGTTCGACGCGATGTTGGAGGGAAGTCTGTATGTACCGTCCGTCATTTATTATGTGTCGTTTGCGATGCTGTTTTTATTTTGTACGATACAATCCATTCAGAAGCGAAGATACAGTGTGTCGAGTAAAGGCATAAAAATCGGCGCCTATAATATCGGAATTTTGGTTTTGACAACAGTACTGACCGTATTAGTCAATGTTGTAGCGGAGAAAATGCCGGAATCGGTGCGTTCTCTCGATGTTACTTCGAATAAATTATATACGCTGACGGAAGAAACGAAAACATTTCTATCGGGGCTTTCGGAAGACATCCGTATCTATGTTATGGTGAATGAAGAGTATAAAGACGGAAATCTGGACAAGACGCTTCGCCGGATGACGGCTTTGTCGGAACATATTTCGGTCACCTATGTAGACCCGCTGGTAAATCCGCAGTTCTATTCCAATTATTCGGAAGATGAGCCGGAAGCAAACAGCCTGATTGTGGTGGGACCGGCTCGAAGCAAGATAGTGAATTATTATGATATTTACGGGTATGAATATTATTCCTACTATGAATATCAGATTACCGGATATGACGGGGAAGGACAGATTGTTTCCGCATTGGAGTATGTTACGACGGATACGATGCCAAAACTGTATATGGTAAGCGGACATAACGAGCTGGAGTTGGAAACGCAGTTCCGGCAGGCGATTGAGAAGAAAAATATTGCCTGCGAGTCTTTGCTGCTGTTATCGGAAGAACAAGTGCCGGAAGACGCACAGGCGTTGATTTTGAACGCGCCGCTCAGCGACTATTCGGATGATGATGTGGAAAAGATAATCAGGTATCTGGAAAAAGGGGGAAATGCCGTCATCGTTCCGGCATGGACGGATGTGGAATTGCCTAATTTTGAGCGGATTCTCGATTATTACGGTGTTTCTGTATTAAACGGTGTGATTATGGAAGGAGATTCTGACTATTATTACGGGCAGATTCCTTACTTGTTATTCCCGAAAGTGGATTATGATGAAATGACGGAAAATATTACCGAATCCATGGTATTTGCTCCGTATGCGCAGGGGCTGCTTTATGATGAAAGCGTCCAGGGGATTTCTTATATACCGCTTTTGGAAACAAGCGAAACGGCATACAATAAAGCGTATGACCAGGAAAGGCTGGAGGTAGAGACCGATTTTAAGCAAAAAGAAGGAGACAGGGAAGGTCCTTTCGTGATTGCGCTCCGGGCAGAAAAGGCGGCCGGGGATAATCTGGTTTCCAAAGGCGTTATTCTGGCCGCGGAACTGTTTTTTACGGAAGACGCGGACAGCATCGTGCCGGGCAATAATGTAAAAACTTTTGGCAATATTGTGGGGGGCCTTGTGGAACAGGAATCTACGATTCTGATTCCGATGAAATCCTATTCTGCGCTGATGACTTTTTCGACGAGAAGCGCGGCCATTGTCGGACTTCTTTCCATCGTTGTCGGTCCGGTATGCCTTCTGGCGGTTGGGTTTGTTATCTGGTTCCGGCGTCGAAAAGCGTAGCAGTTGACTTCCGCTTCGGTTTGTGCAAAAATAGAGATACAAGTGAGGTCATGCGTATGAGAGGAATAGATACCCAGGTTCGAAAGAACCGGCGTCGAATTTTTAAAGAAGTTGCCAATCTGGCGTATACTTCGGAAAACTTAAAAGATGATGTGGAAGCTCTGCCTTACCGAATCGTAGATTATGATGAGTCAGAGTATGAGAGCATATACAGGGAACGGGCCATCGTGCGGGAGCGCATCCGGCTTGCGATGGGATTGTCTCTGCGCCCGGAGAATCAGCCCGTTCATCTGACACAGGGACTGGAAGAAAGCAATATATCCGAAAAATATTATGAGCCGCCGTTAATGCAGGTCATTCCGTCGGCATGCAATGCCTGCCCGGAAAACTGTTATGAAGTAACGGATAAGTGTATGGGCTGTGTGGCGCATCCTTGTCGTGAGGTTTGTCCGCGCGGCGCTATTTCCATGAAAAACGGAAAGTCCGTAATAGACCAAGAAAAGTGTATCAGATGCGGAAAGTGTAAAGCTATCTGTCCTTATGATGCGATTTCCCACCAGGTACGGCCCTGTGCCGCAGCATGTGGCGTCAATGCGATTAAGAATGATGAAAAGGGCAGGGCGGTTATCGATAATGAGCTGTGCGTTTCCTGCGGTCAGTGCATGGTGAACTGTCCGTTTGGCGCGATTGCGGATAAATCACAGATTTTCCAGTTGATTCGTGCGCTTCAGTCCGGGCAGAAAGTTTATGCACAGGTGGCGCCTGCATTTGCGGGGCAGTTTGGGCCGGATGTGACGCCGGATATGCTGAAAACGGCATTAAAAGAACTGGGATTTGCCGATGTATATGAGACAGCCGTCGGGGCGGATATGGGGGCGCTGGCGGAAGCGGAGCATTACGCGAAGGAGGTCGCAACAGGTAATTTGCCTTTCAGCCTGACGTCCTGCTGTCCTTCCTGGTCGATGCTTGCCAAAAAATTTTTCCCGGAGACGATTGATAAAATATCCAACGCCCTGACACCCATGGTAGCGACGGCGCGTGTTATCAAAAAGGAACATCCGGATGCCAAAGTGGTCTTTATCGGGCCCTGTGCTTCCAAAAAACTGGAGGCGTCCAGAAGAACGATTCGTTCGGATGTGGATTTTGTAGTCACCTTTGAAGAACTCGCCGGCGTATTTGAGGCGAAAGGTATTTTATTGAAGGAGATACAGGCGTTAGACGAGTTAAAAGGCGCTACGGGAGCGGGGCGCGGTTATGGCGTCGCCGGTGGCGTTGCGAATGCAATTGAAGAATGTGTCCGGGAATACTATCCGGATGTGGAAGTTCATATCGAACATGCGGAAAGTTTGTCCGAATGCCGGAAAATGTTGATGCTTGCCAAAGCAGGTAAGAAGAATGGCTGTCTGATTGAGGGAATGGCCTGTCCGGGCGGCTGTATTGCCGGGGCCGGAACAAATATTGCAATTCCGCAGGCAGCAAAGGCAGTTGGCAGTTTCCAAGCCGCCGCGAAGCAGAAGATTCCGGACAGAAATTGACGGAATGATGGAAGTTTAACAGAAAAAAGGAGTACAATACACTATGCAGAAAATCAGGACCAGATATGCACCGAGTCCGACAGGGCGGATGCACGTCGGCAATTTGAGAACGGCGCTTTATGCCTATTTGATAGCAAAGCATGAGGGCGGCGATTTTATTTTGAGAATCGAGGACACCGACCAGGAGCGATATGTGGAAGGCGCTGTGGAGATTATCTACCGCACGCTGGAAAAGACAGGGCTGCTCCATGACGAAGGGCCTGATAAGGATAAGGGCGTGGGCCCCTATGTACAGAGCGAGCGGCAGGCGCAGGGAATTTATTTAAAATATGCCGAGGAGCTCATAGAGAAAGGCGAAGCTTATTATTGTTTCTGTGACAAAGAACGGCTTGCAACCCTGACAAGGGAAGTTGCGGGCAAGGAAATCAATATTTATGATAAGCACTGTCTGCATTTGTCCAAAGAAGAAGTCGAAGCGAATTTAAAAGCCGGAAAGCCATATGTTATCAGACAGAACAATCCGACGGAAGGAACGACGGTATTTCAGGATGATATTTACGGGGAAATTTCCGTGGACAATGCAGAGCTTGACGATATGATATTAATCAAATCCGACGGATTTCCCACCTATAATTTTGCCAACGTGGTGGACGACCATCTGATGGGAATTACACATGTTGTGCGGGGCAATGAGTACCTTTCTTCCTCTCCGAAATACAATCGTCTTTATGAAGCTTTCGGATGGGATGTGCCCAAATATGTGCACTGTCCGCTGATTACGGATGAAGAACATCATAAGCTTTCAAAACGCTGCGGGCATTCTTCTTATGAGGATTTAATCGAGCAGGGATTCTTATCGGAAGCGGTCGTTAATTTTGTAGCGCTGCTCGGTTGGAGCCCGGAAGGAACGGAAGAGATTTTTTCACTGGAGCAGCTTGTGGAAAAGTTCGATTATCTCCATATTTCCAAGTCTCCGGCGGTATTCGATTATACGAAACTAAAATGGATGAATGGTGAATATATGAAGGCGATGGACTTCGACAGGTTTTATGAAATGGCGGAACCTTATTTGAAAGAAGTCCTGACGAAAGAGTTTGATTTGCGTAAGATTGCGGCGATGGTCAAAACAAGAATCGAGGTTTTTCCGGATATCAGAGAAATGGTTGATTTCTTTGAGGAACTTCCGGAATACGATACGGTAATGTATGCCCATAAGAAGATGAAGACCAGTGAAGAATCTTCTCTGGAAGTATTGAAAGAACTGCTTCCGCTGCTCGAAGCGCAGGAAGATTACGGCAATGACGCCCTGTATCAGACGCTGACGGATTATGTGGCCCGCAAAGAGTGCAAGAACGGATATGTTATGTGGCCCGTCAGAACCGCCGTGTCCGGTAAGCAGATGACGCCTGCCGGCGCAACGGAAATCATGGAAATACTTGGAAAAGAAGAGTCACTTAAGAGAATCAGAAAAGGAATTGAAAAATTACAGAATGCCTGAAATTAAAATAAGTTCCAAACAACAGGAAGCCATTACGTCCACTTCCGGTCCGATGCAGGTGCTTGCAGGGCCCGGAAGTGGCAAAACCTTTACGATTACACAACGCATTCGTTATCTGATTACGAATTGCGGCGTGGACCCGTCCCGTATTCTGGTTATCACCTTTACAAGAGCGGCGGCGGGAGAAATGCAGCAGCGGTTCCATAAACTGATAAAAGGCTCGGGCATCGGTTCTTTTGTCGTTTTCGGCACTTTTCACGCTATCTTTTATTCTATCTTGAAACAGACCGGACAATATCGTCAGTTTACCCTGATTACAGAAACACAGAAAAGAAATCTTCTGGCGCAGATTTTGCAGCTGCCCATGACGCCTCTGCTTGCGGAAAATGAAAAATTGGACAGCCTGATTCATTATATCAGCCGGATAAAAAATGACGGAGAACGGTTTGACGGACTTCCGGAGGACCTGTTTTCCCAAAGCGAAATACGGGATATTTATCGTGATTATAACGAATATCTGATGGAATTCCATAAAATGGATTTTGATGATATGGGGCTTTTGTGTCTGAAACTGTTTCGTGAAAATCCGAAGGTTCTGGAAACATGGCAGGGGCGGTACTCCCATATTCTGGTCGATGAATTTCAGGATATCAATCCGCTGCAATACCAAATCGTGCGTCTTTTGGCGCAGCCGGAGGATAATCTTTTTGTTGTGGGCGATGACGACCAGTCTATTTACGGGTTCCGGGGGGCAAGACCGGATATCATGCGGCAGTTTTTAGAAGACTATCCGGCGGCGGGACAGGTGCTTTTGGATGTCAACTATCGCTGTCACGGGCAGATTGTCCAAAAATCGCTGCAAGTTATCGAAGCCAATCGAAACCGCTTCCCTAAGACAATTCATGCAGAGCATACAAAGGGAGAGGGGGTTATCATACAGGCATTTTCCAATCAGGAAGAAGAGTATGAAGAACTGCTTTCCATGCTGCAGGAAACGGCTCTGCGGGAGAAGCCGGAAGTTCTGTCAAAGACTGCGGTTATCTACCGTACGAATTATGAATGCAGCATGCTGGCGGAGAAACTGCTTTTGCGGGAAATTCCTTTTTATATGAAAGAAACGTTGAAAAGCAGATATGACCATTTTGTCATAAAAGACCTGCTCGCCTATCTGGAATTTGCAAACGGGAACAGAAAACGGGAGATTTTTCATCTTTTTATGAACAGGCCGTTACGTTACCTGCGGAAAGACTGTGCGCGGAACAGCACGATTTTTCTGAAAGAACTGCTTACATATTATCGGAATGACATCCATATGCAGGAAGTGTCCCGCACGCTTTTTCACGACCTGGAACAGATTGGTGCAATGCGGCCGTATCTTGCCGTAAACTATATCCGTCAGGTCATTGGCTATGACGAATATCTGAAAGAGAACTATCATATTGAAGAGGGCGGGAAGCTGCTGCAGATTGCGGACGATTTCCAGAAGGAAATAAAAAGATTCGATTCCTTTTCAGAATTGGATGAATATATCAGTCAATGCAGAGCGCTCGTAAACGAAAAGCAGAAGGAAGCAGAAGCGCGTATGCAGGATAAAAAACCGGGAGGCATCCGCCTGATGACGATGCACGCGGCAAAGGGACTGGAATTTCATACGGTCTATCTGCCGGACCTGAATGAGGGAAAACTTCCGTCAAGACAGGCCGTTACACCGGAAGGGCTGGAAGAAGAACGCCGTATGTTCTATGTTGCGATGACAAGAGCGCAGAAGGAGCTGCATCTTTTATATTGCGGCAAAGGAAACGGAAAAGAAAAGCCGTCAAGGTTTTTGGAACCGCTCCTGCCGTAAAGAAGAGAAGCGCAGAAAAATAAAAAGAACCGCATTTACTGCGGTTCTTCCTCCGTGTCATCGACCATTTCATCAAATTCAACGCTGTCAAGATATTCGTCGAATGCCTCTCCGACGGCCTCATATTCCTCATCGTCCTCGATATATTCAAGTGTCGGCTCTTCGTTTGGATTTTGTTCATCCTCCACATAGCGGTAAAACCATACTTCACCGCTGTCGTTTTGGCCCTCTTCATTTAACGGAAGCAGCACGATATAATCCCGGTTTGATACGGTCAGAATGGTAACAATCGAACAGGTAACATGCCTGCCGTCATCCAGGTCGAGGTCAACGGTCATTTCTTCTTCCGCGGCGTCAAGAGGTTCTGTGTTTGTATTGCTGTCCTTTTCTTTTTTCATTATGATAAGCTCCTTTCTCAGCTTGCCGATTCCCATGCTCATACTTCATCTTCCATGTTGTATTGTAAGATATCCGATACCTGTATTTTACAGAAAATATGCACGATATTCAATAGTTATCTGAAAGTTTTCCTAAACTATGGAAAAATAACAGTGCTTATGATATAATAGCCGCAAAGGAAAACCAAGCGACGCGAAGCGGCATTTGGTTTTCCTGCGGCGAAAACGAGCAAACGTCCGAGGAAGTCGGACAAGGAGCGCGTCAGCGCGTGTTTGCGAGTATAATCTCCCGCAAAGGAAAACCAAGCGACACGAAGCAAATATTAAATTATCAGGAAAACGTAATGACCCCGGAGGGATTTCATGCAGAAAACTTTTAACGTGACGACTTCATCCATTTATCCGCCAGGCGTATGTTTTGTACCGGAGGGTTTACATGTATCGGCAGTTTGTGAGGAAAAAACGGACTGCGGCATTCTTTTATATGATAAAAAGCATAAAGAGGGCGTGAAAATTCCTTTTCCGGAAGAAGGAAGAACGGGAAAAGTTCATTCGATGCTGTTAAAAGGATATTATGACCGGAACTGTTCTTATCTGTTTTATCAGGGTGAAGAACTGTTTCAGGATTCTTATGCGCGCGCGCTTGTAAACGAGCGAAAGTATGGTGAAAGCAAGGAAACGCCGGTACGCTGTAAAGTTCCGGCGCATGATTTTAACTGGGAAAACGACAGGACATTGTCGATTCCTTTTGAAGAAAGCATTTTTTATCTTCTTCATGTAAGGGGATTTACGAAACACAGGTCTTCCGGCGTACATGCCAAAGGAACTTATGCCGGAATCGTGGAAAAGATTCCTTATCTGAAAGAATTGGGCATTACAGCAGTACTCTTGATGCCTTCTTATGAATTTGATGAAGTATTCCATTCCGACAGACTGCCCGGACAGGAGACGTCTGCCGTATTTTCCCCCGTAGTCTTGGGGGAAAAAGAATTGACCCAAAGAGTCAACTACTGGGGCTATCAGGAAGGGCTGTATTTTTTGCCCAAGTATACTTATGCCGCATCCAAAGATGCCGTAAATGAGTTTAAGGATATGGTAAAAGCGCTGCATCAAAACGGAATTGAAGTCATGATGCAGTTTTACTTTCCGCCGCATATCAGTTCGGTCAGAATCATGGAAATCCTGAAATACTGGGTTTCGGAATATCATGTGGACGGGTTTTGGCTGATGGGCGTCGGGCTTCCGATGCGGATGCTTTGCGAGGAACCCTTGTTGGCGGAAACCAAGCTGCTTTGCGACAGAGGCCAGTCTTTTTCCGTGGAGAAGCATATCGGAGGAGATAAGCGGACGCGGACGTTTCGCAATCATGGCGTGCTGAACGATGCTTTTTTGTATGATATGAGAAAGCTGTTAAAAGGCGATACCGATATGATAGGCAGACTGATTTCTTTGTGTAAGGAAAATGAGGAGGGCAGAGGAATCGTAAATTCGATTGCCAGGCAGGACGGGTTCCGGCTTGCCGATTTGGTTTCTTATGATAATAAACACAACGAAGCCAACGGGGAATTTAATCAGGACGGAAACGATTATAATTACAGCTGGAATTGTGGCGTTGAAGGAAGAACGAGGAAGAAGAACATTCTTGCTCTGCGCACGAAGCAGATGAAAAATGCGATGGCGTTTGTGCTGCTTTCTCAGGGAACGCCATTGATTTACAGTGGGGATGAATTCGGAAACTCACAGGAGGGGAATAATAATCCTTACTGTCAGGATAATCCGGTCTGCTGGATTAAATGGAATCTGTCCAGGCAGGGGGAGGAATTGCTTGCGTATACCAAAGAACTGATTCATTTTCGGGCAAAAAATCCGATACTGCACAGTGAAATGCCGCTTCGCGGCATGGATTATCGCTCTTTCGGATATCCGGATATTTCTTTCCACGGGAAGGATGCGTGGAGGCCTGAGACCGGTTCAAACAGCCGGAGCCTCGGTATTTTATATTGCTGCCGGTATGGGGCTTTAGAAGAAGAGGAGAATCATTTCTTTTATATCGGCATTAATATGTATTGGGACTTTTATACATTCGGACTTCCGCAGATGCCGAAAGAGAAGGCGTGGGTGCGGCTGTTTACGACCGATGAACAAATCGTGGAAGAATACGGGGAAGACGCTCCCTGCAATATTCTTGTGCCGCCGCGCACAATTGTCGTTTACGGAACGAAAGATATACAGACGGAAAAGAAAAACAGCCGGAGTCCGGGGGCACGGTCCGGACAGCAGTAATGGAACAGGGGATAATGATGGGAAAAGCCTGGGCGCATTTTAAAACAATCACATACCACAAATATCTGGTGATGCAGGGATGCTTTAAAGTCGGGCTGTACAGGCAGGGACTTTTACATGACCTGTCCAAATATTCTCCGACGGAATTTCTTGTCGGGGCGAAATATTATCAGGGGGACAGGAGCCCGAACAATGCGGAGCGTGAAGTAATCGGGTATTCTTCATCCTGGCTGCACCATAAAGGCAGGAATAAGCACCATTATGAATACTGGATTGATTACAGCGCGAAAGAGATTCCGGGCGGAATGGCGCCGGCGCCGATGCCGAATCGGTATATTGTAGAAATGCTGATGGACAGAATTGCGGCATGCAAGGTTTATCATGGGAAAAATTATAAACCGGAAGACCCGCTGCTTTATTATGAATCCGGCAAGGAAAATGCGCCGCTTCATCGGATAACACGGAAAAAACTGGAATTTTTACTGCATATGCTGGCAGAAAAGGGAGAAGATTACACCTGTCGGTATATTCGCAGGCGAATTGTAAAGCGGTAAGCGTTTTTGTAGCAGATGGCTTCCTTTTGCATAAAATAATTTATGAGAAAAGGAGAGGAAGCTATCTATTTATGAACACTTGGATTATTTTATTGTTATTACTTTGCTGTTGTGACGGCTGTGGCTGCCAGCGGAATGATTCCTGCGGGAATAACAGGGACAGAGACTGTGACTGTGGAAACGGAAGAGACAGAGACTGTGACCGCGGAAACGGAAGAGACAGAGACTGTGACTGCGGAAACGGAAGAGACCGTGACTGTGACCGTGGGAATGACCGAGACAGAGACTGTGACTGCGGGCGTGACCGCGACTGTGACGGGAATGATTCCAGATTTGAGCCAAGATTTGACGCAAGACCGTTCGGCGGCAGAGATAATTGCGGCTGTGATGCGTAAGGGTAAATTGCGATACACATTCTTTTGCACAAAGGGGAACGTTTGCTTAACGTTCCCTTTTCTTTTTTGGAAGGTTGACGAATGAGAATGCCAATGATAAACTTATTTTCAGAAGTTTTTGATACATCCAAAATTTACAAATCTGGAGGCGGTAACGATGATAGACGGACAGAAAGTTTTATTCAGCGGAATGCAGGCGACGGGAACTTTAACGCTTGGAAATTATCTGGGGGCATTAAAGAACTGGCTGACGCTCAGCGATGAGTATCAGTGTTTTTATTCGGTAGTGGATTTGCACTCTATCACAATCCGGCAGGACCCGGCCGAACTGCGCAAGCGCGCCAGAAATCTGCTCACTTTATATATTGCGGCGGGACTCGACCCGGAGAAAAATTGTATTTATTACCAGTCCCACGTTTCCGGACACGCCGAACTTTCCTGGATTCTGAATTGCTTTACCTATATGGGGGAACTGAACCGTATGACGCAGTATAAGGATAAAGCTGCGAAACATGCGGATAACATTAATGCCGGTCTTTTTACATATCCGGTTCTGATGGCGGCGGATATTCTGCTGTATCAGGCGGATGTCGTTCCGGTTGGAAGGGACCAGATGCAGCATTTGGAGATTACAAGAGATATCGCACAGCGCTTCAATGCCATTTACGGAGATGTCTTTACGATACCGGAGCCGTATCTCGGAAAGACCGGAGCGCATATCAAATCCCTGCAGAATCCGGAAAAGAAGATGTCCAAATCCGATGAAAATCCGAACGCGAGTATTTATCTCGTGGACGATGCGGATACGGTTATCCGTAAATTCAAGCGCGCCGTGACCGATTCGGAAGGTTGTGTCCGTTACAGCGAAGAACAGCCGGGTATTCGCAACCTCATCGATATCTATTGTTCCTGTACGGGGAAAACACCGCAGGAAACGGAGCGTGAGTTTGACGGAAAAGGCTACGGGGAGTTCAAAATGGCGGTTGGCGAGTCAGTAGTGGATTTGCTGCGTCCGCTGCAGACCCGCTATGAAGAACTTGGCAAAGATAAAACCTATATCGACGGCATTATTAAAGCGAATGCCGAAAAGGCCGGCTATTATGCGAATAAAACGCTGCGTAAGGTGCAGAAAAAGGTGGGATTTCCGGAGAAAATAAGGTGACGGAAATAACGTCACCTTATTGATTATAATGAAAAAGTGTCCGTAAAGTAGCCGGAGGCGGAAACGGGTTCGTTTCCGAAGCGCAGATGGCTTGTATCACCCATGACCTGTACCCGGAAAGATGCGCTGCCCGGGATGCGTTCTTCCGTAGCGAGTACCGTTACGGATGTAGGAGCGATATAGAAGGAATGCAGCAGTACGGCCGGCGAGATGCCGAGCAGATGACTGAGCATGACAAGGATGATGCCAAGATGGCAGAAGCATACGATGGTGGTATCCTGTGCGTCCGGCGTTTCTGTGCGGCCTGTCCGATAGTAATTGTGATATCTTTTGAAGCCGTAAGAAGCGAGCAGTTCATCGAGGTTTTGACAGATATCGTCATAGGCGGGAAGAAGTGCCGGATTGGAACGATAAATTTCCGTTTCCCGCCAGCTTTGTCTTCCGTACATTTCCGGAATTTCCGTCCAGTATTCGGGCATCAGGTCCCAGGGGACTCCATGCCTTCCGGTGACCGGGTCGTCAATACAAAAGTCAAATTCATGCAGCCACGGAAGCGTAACGGCTTCTTTTTTCATTCGTTTCAGGGAATAAGCGGCGGTTTTCTGTGCACGTCCGTAGGGAGAACAGTAGATGGCCGTGATGTCTTTCCATTCTGCGGTTCTGTCCGATAATAACCGTGCTTCCCGGATTCCCTTTTCCGTCAGCCCGTCTTTTTTATAATCGGGGTCTCCGTGTCTGATAAAAATGATTCTCATAAAGTAATACCTGTCCTTTCATTTGATTTCCACGCTATCGTAACATATTCTATCGCCTTATAACAGTACAAAGTTTACCAATTTTTAATTAGTGTTCTCATTTTGTTTGGTATATAATAAGGTGAAGAGAAGTTCTGAGGTTTTGAAAGAACGCGGCCTGAGAACTTTACGATTGCAGAATGCCTTGAAGCAGGGCATTTTTGACTGAAAGCTTTGTATAACGAACGAATGGAGGATGATTATGTTCGATAACAGACAAATGAACCAGACCGGAAACGGGAGAAAACCCTTTAACAGAAGAAAGACTTCGACAATTGTGAAAATCGTCATCGCAGCTGTAATCCTTCTGTTATTGGCGGGAAACTCTTATTATACCATTCAGGAAGAGGAACAGGCGGTGGTCTGTACCTTCGGTTCTCCGAAGGCCGTAACGACGCCGGGGCTGCATTTCAAAATTCCTTTTATTCAGACGGTGACGAAGGTCAATACGACGATTAAAGGTTTTACAATCGGTTATTCGATGGAAGCGGAAAATATGACGTCCGCAGACGATGCCATGATGATAACCTCGGACTATAATTTCATTAACGTAGATTTTTATGCCGCATATAGGGTGACCGACCCGGTTAAGGCTCTGTATGCTTCGGAAGACCCGGTGGAAATTCTGAAAAATATTGCACAGAACTGCATCAGAACCACAATCGGCTCCTATACGGTAGATAGTGTGCTGACTACCGGTAAAAATGAGATTCAGGCCAATATTACACAGATGATTCTGGAAAAACTGGAAGCCTATGATATCGGCATTCAGCTGATTAATATTACGATTCAGGATGCGGAACCGCCGACGGAAGAAGTAAGTAACGCGTTCAAGGAAGTGGAAACGGCAAAACAGGGGAAAGAAACGGCGCTGAATAATGCCAACAAGTACCGCAACGAACAGATTCCGAAGGCGGAGGCAAATTCCGATGCGATTTTACAGAATGCGGAAGCGGCCAAGCAGGAACGCATCAACGAGGCCAACGGTCAGGTGGCAAGATTCAATTCCATGTACCAGGAGTATATCAAATATCCTGAAGTCACGAAAAAGCGAATGTTTTATGAAGCGATGGAAGATGTACTTCCGGATGTCAAAGTCGTTATTGAGAGTTCGGACGGAAAGACCAACACCGTTCTGCCGCTGGACAGTTTTGTGTCGGGCGATGCGGCCTCCGATGCCGGTGAAATGAACGACGGAGCGGACAACGGCGAGGCGGATAACGGCAGGACAGAGCGTCAGGAAAATGCCGTACAGAGTGAGGAATAAACGATAAGCGGCTTTGGAAAGGAGCGGGAATATAAAGATGGAATTTCAACAGAATCAAAATCAATCCAATGTAGAATACGAGCATTTTAATAACAACGGTACGAAAAGAAAAGCAGGAAAAGAGAAGAAAAAAGGAAAAGGCATGCTGGCAGTCCTTTTTCTGCTCGTGCTCGCGGTTGTCGGCGCGAACAGTCTGGTTATCACAAAAGAGAACCAGTATAAGCTTATCCGCCGGTTCGGCCGGGTGGAGCGGGTTATTGCGACTTCCGGGCTCAGTTTCAAAATGCCTTTTGTCGAATCCGTGGATGTCATTCCGAATCAGCTGCTTTTGTACGACCTGCCTGCTTCGGACGTCATCACATCCGATAAAAAAACGATGATTGTGGACAGCTATGTCTTATGGCAGGTAAACGACCCGCTGAAATTTGCGCAGACGCTGAGCGGCTCGGTTTCCAATGCGGAAAGGCGTATCGATACGATTGTTTATAACGCGACAAAGAATACCATTTCCAATATGAAGCAGGACGAGGTTATCGTCAGCCGTGACGGCAAGATGACGATTACGGTAAACCAGAACGATACCGAGTTGTCAGGAAATGACCTGGAACTTGTGGAAGAAAAAAAAGAAGTCGTTGAAATCACTTCCCTGACGGAAGAAATTATGGCGCAGATTGCCCGCACGGAAGAACAATACGGCATTGAAATCGTGACCGTGGAAGTGAAAAAATTGGATTTGCCCGATGATAATAAACAGGCTGTGTATACCCGCATGATTTCCGAACGGGAAAATATTGCGGCGCAGTATACGGCGGAAGGCGCTTCTCAGGCAAAGATGATAGAAAATACGACGGATAAGGAAGTGGCAATTATGCTTTCCGACGCGGAGGCGAAAGCGGAAGCGATTATCGCGGAAGGAGAGGCGGAGTACATGCGGATTCTTTCCGAAGCATATTCCGACCCGGAAAAAACGGATTTTTATTCTTTTGTCCGGGCGCTTGATGCGTTAAAGGCGAGCATGGAAGGAGATAATAAGACGGTCATTCTTTCGGATGATTCTCCAATCGCCCAGATTTTTAACGGGAACTACTGATGGCTGTGCATTTTATGAAAATACCGGCGGTGCGTGAATGACGGGCCGGACAAAGCAGGGGGATACGCGGGATGGACATGAATAAATATTTTGAACAGCTGGATGCTCTGTTTGCGGAAAATCAGATAGAGAAGGTGGAGCCTTTTCTGTACGGTTCTTTGGAACAGGCGAAAGAAGAGAAGGACTACGGGGCCTATATTTCCATATGCAATGAAATGATTGGGTTTTTCAGGAGCGTTTCGGAATTTCGGAAGGCATTCGATGCGGCGGAGGACGTGCTGCTTCTGATGGAAGAATTACAGTTAGACCGTTCGGAGCACTTTGCGACGACACTGTTAAATACGGCGACGGCCTATCGGGCCGCCGGTCATTATAAACAGGCTTATACTTATTATAAGCAGGCGCTTCAGATTTATGAAGGGCTGATTCCGCCGGGCGATTACCGGTACGCTGGACTTTATAACAATATGAGCATTTTACTGGAGAAGATGGAACAGAACGATGAAGCGATTCAGTGTGCGCAGAACGCGCTCGCCATTATCGAAACGCTGGAGGGCGGAGAGATGGAAACAGCTACCACGCTGACCAATCTGGCATTGCTCCATTTTAAAGTTTCCGATTATCCGAAGGCGCAGGAGTTGCTGGAAAGGGCATTGAGGCTCTTCGAGCAGGGCGGGGATAAAACGGACGCCCATTACAGTGGGGCGCTTGCGGGAGTCGGAGAAGCATATTTTCATATGAAAGATTATGAGAAAGCATTGACAGCTTATGAAAAGGCCCTGGAAGAAGTGGAAAAACATTTCGGAAGAAACTTAAGCTATGCGGTATTGTGCGAGAATTGTGCGGCGGTCTGCGAAGCGCTGCAAAAAGAAGAGAAGCGGCAGGCGTATCTGCAGACTGCCGCCGATATCAGAGATTTACTTTGCGCGGGAACAGCGGCGGACGGCATCAATGCCGCAGGCTGAGAGAAAGGCATGGTTATTGGCATGAAGGGACTGGAGTTATCGAGACGCTATTATGAGGCATACGGAAAAGAAATGCTTGCACGGTTCCCGGCTCTGGAAAAAGAATATGCGGCAGGCCTTGTGGGCAGAGGTTCGGAATGTTTCGGTTTCGATGATGAAATTTCAAGGGACCACGATTACGGCCCGTCTTTCTGTATCTGGCTGAGAAGAGAACTGTATGAGCAGTATGGAAGGAAAGTGCAGGAAGCTTATGAAGAAATGCCTGCGGAATTTCTGAATGTGCCCGGCCGGGTCATGGAAGAGACGGGCCGGGGCCGGGTGGGCGTGCTTTGTCTGGAAGATTTTTATTATGGACTGCTCGGCACGGAACATGTTCCGGTGACAAACAGGGAGTGGATGCAGTTACAGGACGAGCATCTGTCCACCGCGACAAACGGAGAAGTGTTCGAGGATTGTTCCGGCGCGTTTTCACGCATAAGGGACGGGCTGCTTTCTTACTATCCGGAGGATGTCCGGATTAAGAAAATTGTGGCGCGGATGGCGAAAATGTCGAGGGCGGGACAATATAATTACATGAGGGCCATGCGCAGGGGCGAGCGAGTGGCTGCGGAGCTGTTTCTGCATGAATTTATCCGGGAGAGCATGCTGCTCGTTTATCTGTTGAACCGGCGTTATGCACCTTTTGACAAATGGCTGCACAAAGGAATGAAGAACCTGTCCACCTGCGCGGAAATCGGAGATATGATTTCTCTTTTTTATCAGGTGGAGAAAGCGGAAGACAGGCTGCTGATTATCGAAGCCATTTGCAATATAATTGTCCAGGAGCTGCATACACAGGGGCTGTCAAATCTGGAAGATAATTTTTTGCAGAATCATCTGCAAGTGGTAACGGAGAACATCAAAGATGAAACGCTGCGAAAAATGCAATTTTTAGAAGGATAACATTGAAACGTATGTTCGGATGTGGTAATATGGAATCGACAAAAAAGATTTTTCTGACAAAATCCGATGTTTTGTTATTGGCCGGCATTCTGATGGCGGCGTTTCTATTGCTGTTGTTACGGAAAGGATTCCGGCAGCCGGGCAGTCAGGCGGTTGTGTCCCGCGACGGACGGGCCATACTGCAAGTTCAGCTTTTGCAGGAAGAGGCGGCATATTATCTGGTGATGTGGGAAAAGCCGCATATTGCGGAAACGCGGACTGCGGAGAACGGTGGGAGCGAAGCTGTGCTTTTGCAGTTATCACCCGATTCCTGGGAGGAAGAAGCGGAAGCGCTGCTCGCGGAATCCGGGAAGAAAGAATATAATCTTTTTGCCTGTGAGAACGGCGAAGTGCGGATGATACGGAGCAGCTGTCCGGATTTGATTTGCGTGAAGCATCAGGCTGTTTCCGGAACGGGAGAAAGTATTATCTGTCTGCCGCATAAACTGATAATCGAGATTTCTGATGCGCAGGAGAAGGAATTGGACGGAGTGGTATACTGATGCGGCGAAAAACTGTTATCATGGGGTTTTTACTGGCATTATCCCTGATTTTGTCTTATATTGAGTCCATTGTTCCGCTTGCAGTCGGCATTCCCGGCGTCAAACTCGGTCTGCCCAATCTGGTGGTGGTTCTTTTATTATATTCTTATGGCGGCAAGGAGGCGCTTACCGTTAATTTGCTGCGGATTGTGCTTTCTGGATTTCTGTTCGGGAACCTGTTCGCGGTTTTGTATGCGCTTTCCGGTGCGGCATGCAGTTTTATCGTTATGTGTCTGCTGCAAAAGAGCGGACGTTTTTCGATAACCGGCACAAGCATCGGCGGCGGGGTATTTCATAATATCGGCCAGATTGTCACGGCAATGTTTGTCGTGGAGTCTTTTGCGCCGGTATTTTATCTGCCGTTTTTACTGATTGCGGGTGCAGGCACGGGATTTTTTATCGGGCTTATCGGCAGCCGGATGACGCCTCTGACAGGCCGGATGTCTGACAACGGAGACCTTGGGATGAAATAATCGGGTTACGCAAGGCCGGCCGGCGGTCGGTACGGACAGTGTTTTGACACGCAGATATGCAGGCTGTGAGGAAAAGGAGTGGCTGTAAAAATGTACGCATATATCAAAGGAACGATAATGGAAATTACGGAAGACAATCTTGTGCTGGAAGCGGGACAGATTGGTTATAATATTAAAATTTCCGCAAGAACGGCGAATGCGCTGGAAGGAATCGGCGCTTCCGTTAAAATCTATACTTATACGCTTGTGCGGGAAGACACCTTTGGCTTATATGGTTTTTTGACGAGAGATGATTTGGAGATATTTAAGAAATTGATTACCGTTAACGGCATCGGTCCCAAAGGAGGCCTTGCCATTTTGTCTGTGATGAGCGCGGACGAGCTTATTTTTGCGATAGCCGCGGGAGACGCCAAAGCGATTTCCAAAGCGCCGGGAGTCGGCGCAAGAACTGCAGAACGCGTGATTCTGGATTTAAAGGGGAAAATTTCTCTGGAGGATACGCTGACAAAGAATGCGGCAGTTCCTGCCGACATGCACATCGGAAGCGATGCCGGCGCGGAGAAGAACGAGGCGGTGGAAGCGCTGACCGCGCTTGGCTATTCGGCAACGGATGCCCTGCGTGCGGTCAGACAGGTTGTTACATCCGAAGATGACAGCGTGGAAGACATTTTGAAGGCCGCTTTGAAATATTTGTATTGATACCGGGAATGCGCCGGGGGATTAATCAATGGCAAAAAAGATATGCAGACTTTTGAAGATTACAGATTGAGCGGGAAAGGGATGTAACGATGGCGAACAGAGTAATTGAAACGAATCTGATAGAAGAAGATATCAAAATAGAAGGCTCGCTGCGTCCGCAGACATTGAATGACTATATTGGTCAATCCAAGATTAAAGAGAATCTGCGCATCTATATCGAAGCGGCGAAACGGCGCAGCGATGCGCTTGACCATGTGCTGTTCTATGGTCCTCCCGGGTTGGGGAAGACTTCTCTGGCGGGCATTATCGCGAATGAAATGGGCGTCCATATGAAGGTCACCAGCGGGCCTGCCATCGAGAAACCGGGAGAAATGGCGGCTATTTTGAATAATCTGCAGGAGGGAGATATTCTTTTTGTAGATGAGATTCACAGGCTGAACAGACAGGTGGAGGAAGTGCTGTATCCGGCGATGGAAGATTATGCCATTGATATTATGATTGGAAAAGGCGCGTCTGCCCGTTCTATCCGTCTGGATTTGCCTCATTTTACACTGGTCGGCGCGACGACCAGGGCAGGTCTTTTGAGCGCTCCTTTGCGCGACCGGTTCGGCGTGGTGCATCATTTGGAATTTTATTCGGTGGAAGAGTTAAAGCTGATTATCCTGCATTCCGCCCAGATACTGCAGGTTGCGATTGAAGAAAAAGGCGCGCTGGAACTGGCAAGAAGGAGCCGGGGAACGCCGAGGCTTGCGAACCGCATTTTGAAGCGCGTCCGTGATTTCGCGCAGGTCAAATACGATGGCGTCATTACCGAAAAGGTGGCGGCTACCGCATTGGATTTGCTGGAAGTGGATAAAATGGGTTTGGACCATATAGACAGGAATATCCTGCTTACGATGATAGAGAAATTTAAAGGCGGCCCGGTCGGACTCGATACGCTGGCGGCAGCTATCGGCGAGGACGCGGGAACATTGGAAGATGTTTATGAACCGTATCTGCTCAAAAGCGGCCTTTTGAACAGAACGCCCAGAGGAAGAATCGTAACAGATTCCGCATATCATCATTTAGGGCTTGAAATTCCTTTGTAAGCTATATATAATAGATATAGTATAGGGATTTTGTCGGACAGGCATATTTTGTATAAAGTACCCGGATGGGCGGATGGGAGAAGTCATGTCATCGAAAACAGATACGGAAGTTATTATCGGAGGAAAGGTCTTTACGCTAAGCGGTTATGAGAGTGAAGAGTATTTGCAGAAGGTAGCCTCTTATATTAACAATAAAGTAAACGAATACGGAAAAGCCGATGCGTTCAGAAGGCTGCCTCTGGACACGCAGAACGTATTGCTGCAGTTGAACATAGCAGATGATTATTTTAAAGCAAAGCAGCAGATTACGCTGCTGGAAGAAGAACTGAAAAATAAAGAGAAAGAAATGTATGATTTAAAGCACGAACTGATTGCATCACAGATAAAGCTGGAGAATACAGAAAAAAATGTTAAGAATCTTCAGTTGGACGCGAATGAGAATGCAAAAAAAATGGTTCGATTGGAAACGGAATTGGCAGAATTGAAAAAGTAAGTAAGGCTGTCTGGAAAGGACAGCCTTTTCTGATAAGGACAAAAGGTTGCTGGCATGACAAAAAGAGTTGAGTTACTTGCTCCGGCGGGAAATTATGAGGCGTTTACCGGCGCTTTGAACGCGGGCGCGGACGCGGTCTATCTGGGCGGCGCAAAATTTGGGGCACGAGCCTATGCGGACAATTTTTCGGAAGAAGAAATCTGCAGGGCCATTCGTTATGCGCATATTTTCGGCAAAAAAATCTATCTGACGGTGAACACACTGGTTAAGGAGCGGGAGTTTTCCTTTCTGTATGAGTATCTCAGTCCCTTGTATGAGGCGGGACTGGACGGCGTGATTATTCAGGATTTGGGTGTGTGGAAGTATATACGGGAGACCTTTCCGGGAATGGCTCTTCATGCGAGCACACAAATGACGATTACGGGAAGTTATGGGACTTCGTTTTTAAAGGAAATTGGAGCGTCGAGAATCGTTCCGGCCAGAGAGCTTTCTCTGGCAGAAATACGTTCCATGAAAGAGAAGACGGGATTGGAACTGGAATGTTTTATTCATGGCGCAATGTGTTACAGCTATTCCGGTCAGTGCCTGTTCAGCAGTATTCTGGGCGGCAGGAGCGGTAACAGAGGGCGTTGTGCGCAGCCGTGCAGACTTCCCTATCAGGTCTATGACCGGGAGGGAAAGCTGACATGCGATGGGGGACATGTTCTGAGCCTGAAAGATATGTGCACACTCGCGTTTCTTCCCCGGCTGATTGAGGCAGGCATCGATTCCTTTAAAATAGAAGGCCGGATGAAGCGGCCGGAGTATGCCGCGGGCGTTACCGCCGTTTACCGAAAATATTTGGATATCTATTATGAAAAAGGCAGTCAGGCATACCGGGTGGAGCTGGCCGATATGGACAGGCTGCGGAAGCTGTATATCCGCGACGAGGTACAGACCGGGTATTATGAGCGGCGAAACGGCCGGGAAATGATTACCATGAAAAAGCCGGGGTATGTTGGACAGAACGAGGCGCTGTTATCTGAAATTCGGGAGAAATACCTGTCCAAAGAACGGAAATGCCGGGCGGCGCTTTATGCTTCTTTTCACACGGGCGAACCGGCCTGCATACGGCTTGAAGGGGAGGGGCTTTCCCTGAAAGTGAACGGACCTGTGGTGGAACAGGCTCAGAAACGGTCGATGCTGCCGGAAGATTTTCTGAAACATCTGCGTAAAACCGGAAATTCCTGCGTGGAGATAACGGAGGAGCGGGCGGAAGTCGGAGACGGTGCGTTTATGCCGGTCAGCCGGATAAATGAGCTGCGCAGAAGCGCGCTCGCCGCTTTTGAGGACGGGCTGATTGAAAGAAACGGGCTGTTGCCATGCAGAAGAAGCGTGCAGGATACCTTGCAAAAAGAACCGGAAAAGCCGCAGAATAACCCAAAAAGAACGCAACTGCACGTTGCGGTGCAGAATCTTGGACAATTACGGGCGGCGCTGCGCTATCCGTTTGAGAGAATCTATCTCGACAGCGACTGGTATCTGGAGGAATTCGACCAGATTGGTCAGTGTTTTGAAGGAGAAACGGCGCCTGCAATTTTTCTTGCACTCCCTTATATCGTGCGGGAGAAGGATGTTTCTTACTTCCGGGAGCTGCTTTTCTGTCTGGAGGGAAAAAGAAAGGTGGAAGGATTCCTCGTCCGGAATCTGGAATCCCTTGCCATGATGCGTTCTCTCGCGCCTTCCTGTAAGCTGATAGCGGATACGAATCTGTATTGCTTCAATGTGGAGGCTGTCCGGTTTTTACAAAGATATTGTCAGGAAAGTTATCTGCCGTATGAACTGAACGGAAAGGAATGCCGGCAGCTGATACGGAATCATCTGACCGGCCAGAAGGATGCTGAAACGGCGGGCATGGAGCCGCCGCGAATGTCAATGGTTTTCTATGGGACAATTCCGATGATGTTATCCGCAAACTGCATCAGAAAGACGGCCGGTTCCTGTCAGGGGCAGGAGACTCCCTGTAAAAGACAGGATAAATATGAGCTTTCGGACCGGTATCATGTGCGGTTTCCGGTTCAGTGCCGGTGCAGGCACTGTTATAATATTCTTTATAATTCCGTCCCTTATTCGCTGCATCAGAAACGGGAGGAATTATCCCAAATCCCTCTTTTTGCAGGACGGCTTGATTTTGTATGGGAAACGGAAAGTCAGGCAGAGCGGATAATGGATTTTTATTTTCAGAAGAACTGCAGTTTTGATAAAAAGGATAAATTTCCGGTTGCAGAGTATACGGCAGGACATTATATGCGTGGTGTAGAATAAAAGAAAGGCATGATTCGGGTCACTTTATGGAGCTTTATATTACAGAGATTTCCAAGTATTTAATTACAATACTGCTCGCATTATATACAATAGAATGTTTTATGGCCTTCCGGTTTCAGGAGGAAGAGAGAAGAAGCGGCATATATATCAGACAGAATCTTCTGATGTTCGGCGTACACTTTTCCTGCTTTATGGTTATTTGCTTTGAAACGGGCAAAATCGAATATCTGTTTTTTTATATATTCCAGCAGATTTTGCTGTTTGCAACGATTATGTTATTCCGTATGATTTACCCGAAGGGGAACCGGTTGATTATCAACAATGTCTGTATGCTGCTCAGCATTGGTTTTATAATTCTCACGAGAATTTCTTATGAAAAGGCAATCAAGCAGTTTTTTATCGTTACGGTATCAATCGCAGTCGGCATGCTGACGCCGTACTTTGTAAATCAACTGTCTTTTTTGAAAAAACTCACATGGGTCTATGCGGCGGTCGGTATCTGTGCGCTCGGCGTCGTGCTTTTGCTCGGTTCCGTGACGCGCGGCTCCAGAATTTCTTATTCCATTGGCGGCATTACCTTCCAGCCTTCCGAGTTTGTGAAGATTATTTTCGTTTTTTTTCTGGCGGGGGCCTTATATGAGACGAACGATATTTTACGCGTTGCGCTGACGGCAGTTCTGGCGGGAGCGCATGTGCTGATTCTTGTAGCGTCCAAAGACCTGGGAAGCGCGCTGATTTTCTTTATTGTCTATATTTTTATGGTATTTATTGCAACGAGAAATATTCTGTATCTGTTTCTGGGCACGGCGGGCGGCTGCGGGGCTGCAATTCTGGCCTATCAGTTTTTTACCCATGTGCAGGTGCGGGTGCAGGCATGGAAAGACCCCTGGAGCTGTATTGATGACGCCGGTTTCCAGATTGCACAGTCTTTGTTTGCCATCAGCAGCGGCGGCTGGTTCGGACTCGGGCTTTTTCGGGGGAATCCGACGGCAATCCCTTTTGTGGAGGCGGATTTTGTATTTTCAGCGGTTGCCGAAGAACTCGGAATTGCCTTTGCCATGTGTATGATTCTGATATGCGTTGGTACTTTTATTATGGTGATGCTGATTTCCGTCAAACTGAAAGACCGGTTTTATCAGCTGATTGCTTTCGGGCTCGGGATTACCTATATTTTTCAGGTCTTTCTGACAATCGGTGGAGGAACGAAATTTATTCCGATGACGGGCATTACGCTGCCGTTCATCAGTTATGGCGGCAGCTCCATTTTAACGACATTGATTATGTTTTTTGTAATAGAGGGCATTTATATCATCAGACAGAGCGAGGGAGATAAAATTGTCAGAAAGAAGAAGAGAACCACGCGTGGAAAGAGCGGTTCCGTCAGGAGCAGAAAAAAGCCGGAATATACGGATGAAGAAGATGAGGAAGAAGACGACTAAGCAGATTTATCTTGTTACCGGACTTTTTACGGCGGCGTTCTTTTGTATGATGGGTTATACCTGTTATTATGCGATGACAAACAAACAGGAAATGATTAATAACAGCTATAACAGCAGACAGGAAATGCTGATAAACCAGAATACGAGAGGAACCATATACGCGAATGACGGACAGGTGCTGGCGCAGACCGTTGTGGATGAGGACGGTGAGGAACGGCGGGAATATCCTTTTGCCAATAAGTTTTCCCATGTGGTCGGCTATGCCGCGAACGGAAGATTTGGCGTAGAGGCACAGGCGAATTATTATCTGATTCAGTCCAATGCAAAACTTTCGGATAAGGTTGCGAGCGAAGTTTCCGGTGAAAAATATCCCGGTGACAGCGTTTATACGACGCTGGATGTGGATTTGCAGGAAATTGCTTATCAGTCGCTCGGAGCCTATAAAGGAGCGATTATCGTAACGGAACCTTCTACGGGACGGATTCTGGCGATGGTTTCCAAACCCGATTTCGACCCCAATGAAATCGAGGCTATCTGGGATGACCTGCTGCAGGATAAGGACAGCAGCGTATTGCTGAACCGGGCGACGCAGGGACTATATCCGCCCGGCTCCACTTTTAAAATTATTACGGCGCTGGAATATATGAGAGAAAATCCGGACACCTATCAAAATTATACTTATCAGTGCAACGGCAGATTTAAACAGGGAGAGGACGTCATAAACTGTTTTCATGGAACAGCCCACGGCGGAGAGAGTTTTACAAAGTCTTTTGCAAAGTCCTGTAACGCCTCTTTTGCCAATATCAGTGTGCAGCTCGATAAAAACAGTTATGGAGATACGCTGGAAGAACTGCTTTTCAACAGCGAACTTCCCGTTTCCTTTGCCTATAACAAAAGCAGCGTAATTGTCAATGAGAATACTTCAGATTCCGATGTCATGCAGGCTTCTATCGGACAGGGAACGGATTCCATCACGCCGCTTCATATGAATATGATAACCTGTGCCATCGCCAACGACGGCATTTTAATGAAGCCCTATCTGATTGACCGGGTGGAGAACGAGAACGGCAGCGTAATGAAACAGTTTACGTCCGGCGCTTACGGGAAACTGATAACGGAACAGGAAGCGGAAAACCTGACACAGCTGATGGCGGAGGTTGTGGAAAGCGGTACGGCCACGAAATTGAAAGGTCTCGGCTATACGGCTGCCGGGAAGACCGGTTCCGCGGAATATAACAATGTAAAAACAGATTCTCATGCCTGGTTCACCGGTTTTGCGCCGGTGGAAAATCCGCAGATTTGCGTGACGGTCATCATTGAAGGCGCCGGTTCCGGCGGTGATTTTGCCGTGCCGATTGCCAAAAGAATTTTTAACGCATATCTGGATACAGAAAGCGAAGGTTGAAAATCAACCTGTGAAAGGAGCGGAAGAACAGGAATGATTGAGGCAGTAAGCTGCGGAGGCGTCGTTATTTTTCGAGGCAAAATACTTCTTTTATATAAAAATTTTCATAACAAATATGAAGGTTGGGTGCTCCCGAAAGGGACCGTGGAAGCAGGAGAGGAACACAGCGAAACGGCTGTCCGGGAAGTGTTTGAAGAGTCGGGAGCCCGGGCGAGCATTATCAAATATGTGGGAACGAGCGGATATACGTTTGCCGTTCCGGAAGATACCGTCGAAAAGGAAGTCCACTGGTATCTGATGATGGCGGACAGTTATTACAGCAAACCGCAGAAAGAAGAATTTTTTGTGGATGCCGGTTATTATAAGTATCATGAAGCGTATCATCTGTTGAAATTTGCCAACGAAAGGCAGATTTTGGAGAAGGCGTACAATGAATACAGGGATATGAAAAGAAATAATCTGTGGGGCTCCCGGAAATATTAGTTTCTTTTTTGGGCATAACGGGTTATAATAAAAATATATGTCTAAAATGAATAAGGAGGTATTCTATGAGAGCTTCTTCGATGGATACACATATGGGAAATATTTCAATCGACCATGAAGTCGTAGCGCAGTATGCCGGCACGGTAGCTATGGAATGTTTCGGCATTGTCGGTATGGCGGGTATGAGCGTAAAGGACGGACTTGTTAAGCTTCTGAAAAAAGAAAGCATGACCCGGGGGATACAGGTATCGTTAAATAATAACAAACTGACACTGGATTTTCATGTTATTGTTTCTTACGGAGTCAGTATCCTTGCCGTTTCGGACAATCTGATTGACAGCGTAAAATATAAGGTCGGCGAGTTTACCGGAATAGAAATTGAAAAGATTAACATCTTCGTTGAAGGTGTGAAAGTGATTGACTAGAGGGAGGATTTGAGGTGGCTTCGAAAACGATTGATGCGAAGATGTGCGCACAGATGTTTCTGGCGGGCGCAAAAAATCTTGAAAGCAAAAAAGAATGGATTAACGAATTAAATGTATTTCCGGTTCCGGACGGCGATACCGGAACGAATATGACGCTGACGATTATGTCCGCAGCCAAAGAAGTAGCGGGGCTGCTCGATACGGGCGCGCTTGATATGCCGTCTTTGTGTAAAGCCATTTCGTCCGGTTCCCTGCGAGGCGCACGAGGAAATTCCGGCGTTATTTTGTCACAGCTTTTCAGAGGGTTTACCAAAAGTGTGAAGAACTGTCAGGAGATTACTATCCCGGTACTTGCAGATGCTTTTGACAAAGCCGTTGAGACCGCCTATAAGGCAGTTATGAAGCCAAAGGAAGGAACGATTCTGACCGTTGCCAGGGGCGGTGCGGAGAAGGCAAGAGAACTGGCTGATGCAGGCATGGAAGATATTGCGGATTTTCTGGAACAGGTTATCCGTCATGCGGACGAAGTGCTCAGCCGTACGCCGGAGCTTCTTCCGGTATTGAAGCAGGCAGGCGTTGTTGACTCTGGTGGTCAAGGGCTGATGCAGGTGTTAAAAGGCGCATATGATGCGTATCTTGGCAAAGAAATCGACCTCACGATTACCGTAGACCAGCATGCGGCAGCCCCCAAAGTATCCGGCAGCCTGGAAGCACAGGCAAATGCGGAGATTAAATTCGGTTACTGTACGGAATTTATTATCATGCTGAGCAGAACTTTTAATATTAAGATGGAAATGGATTTTAAAGAATACCTGGAATCTATCGGAGATTCTATTGTAGTCGTTGCGGATGATGATGTGGTAAAGGTGCATGTACATACCAATGACCCGGGACTTGCCATCCAGAAGGCATTGAAGTATGGCGCGCTTTCCAATTTGAAAATAGATAATATGCGGCTGGAACATCAGGAAAAGCTCTTTAAAATGTCCAGGGGGCAGGAGATGCCGGAACAGGCCGTGGAACCCGTAGAGAATGCGCCCCGGAAAGATGTGGGATTTATCGTCGTTTCTGTCGGGGACGGCATTAACGAGATTCTGAAAGCGCTCGGTGTGGATTACATTATCGAAGGCGGTCAGACGATGAACCCGAGTACGGAAGATATGCTCAATGCCATCGAGAAGGTAAACGCGGACAATATTTTTATCCTGCCGAACAATAAAAATATTATCCTTGCCGCGAATCAGGCAAAGACGCTTGTAGAGGACAAGAATATTGTCGTAATTCCGACAAAGACCGTGCCCCAGGGCATTACTGCGGTCATCAACTATGTGCCTGATTTGTCCATCGAGGAAAATACGGAGACGATGACGGAAGAAATCAAAAATGTTCATACCGGTCAGGTTACTTATGCGGTAAGAGATACGACCATTGACGATAAGGAAATCAAACAGGGCGATTTTATGGGCATCGGTGATAAGGGCATCCTGTCTGTCGGCAATGAAATGCAGGATGTAACGCTTCACATGATTGATGAAATGATGTCCGATGAAATGGAGCTTATCAGCATTTATTATGGTTCGGATATTTCGGAGGAAGATGCGGAAGCTCTTAAATGTGAGGTTGAAAAGAAGTATGAGGGCTGTGATATTGAATTACAGTATGGCGGCCAGCCCATCTATTATTATACGGTATCTGTGGAGTAAGGAAGGCATAGGCATCGCATGGAGATTACGGCATTAAAGGGTATTGGGGAAAAGACGGCAAAGCTGTTTTACAGACTCGGCATCACGGAAGCGGAAGATTTGCTCCGCTACTATCCGCGGGATTATGAACAGTTTCAGCCGCCTGTGCCCATAGCGGAGGCGGCAGTCGGAGAAAAAACAGCCATCCGCGGCGTTATCACCGGAAATATGACGGTAAAACATGTGCGTAATCTGCAGATTCTGAATTTTACGGTGCAGGATGCCACCGGCACTGTGCAGATTACCTATTTTAATATGCCTTATTTGAAAAACACCTTAAAAAAAGGGATTTTTCATATTTTCAGAGGGCTGCTTCAGAAACAGGGAAACCGGCTTGTCATGGAACAGCCTGCTGTTTATAAGCCCGAGGCATATGGGGAAATGGCAGGACGACTGCTTCCCCGATATGTACTGACAAAAGGACTGAGTAATCAGGCGGTGACCAAAGCGGTCAACCAGGCTTTTGCACGCTGCGCACCCGCAGAGGAGTTTCTGCCTGCGTCCATTGTGGCGGATTTCCGGTTTATGCCGCACTGGGACGCCATGCACGAGATGCACTTTCCGACAGATAAAGACGCACTTGTCCGGGCGAGGAAACGGCTTGTTTTTGAGGAATTTTTTTTGTTTATCCTGATGCTTCGCCGGATGAAAGAGGACAATCACGCATTGCCAAATACCTGTCAAATGATAGAAACGGCGGATACGGTGCGGCTGCTCGAAGCGCTTCCTTATCGGCTGACGAATGCACAGCGCCGGGTATGGGAAGAAATAAAGAGTGACCTTGCGGGCAATGCGGTTATGAGCAGACTGATTCAGGGGGATGTCGGTTCGGGGAAAACGATTCTGGCATTTCTTTCTCTGATTATGTGTGCGGCCAATGGCTGTCAGGGCGCAATGATGGCGCCGACAGAGGTGCTTGCGCGGCAGCATTATGAGTCGCTTATAAAATTAAAAGAACAATATGGACTGCGGATTCATCCTGTTCTTCTGACCGGTTCCACAACGGCGAAAGACAGGAAGCTTATTTATGCGCAGATTGCGGACGGCGAGGCGGATATCGTCATCGGAACCCATGCGTTGATTCAGGAAAAGGTACTTTACCATAAACTGGCGCTTGTCATTACCGATGAACAACATCGGTTTGGCGTCAGACAGCGGGAAATTCTGGCGGAAAAGGGCAATGCCGTTCATGTGCTCGTCATGAGCGCGACGCCGATTCCGCGGACACTCGCGATTATTTTATACGGAGACCTTCATATTTCCGTACTGGATGAACTGCCGGCGGACAGGCTTCCCATCAAGAACTGTGTGGTGGGGACGTCTTACCGGAATACTGCTTATCGCTTTATGGAAAAGGAAGTCGCCTCGGGACGGCAGGTATATGTCATTTGCCCGATGGTGGAAGCGGGAGAAATGGAAGAACTGGAAGATGTGCTTTCTTATACGGAAAAGCTGAAAACAGTTCTTGCGCCTTCCATTCAGGTTGCAGCGCTGCACGGTAAAATGCGTCCGGCGGAAAAAAATAGGATTATGGAAGAATTTGCGCTGCATCATATCGACGTGCTCGTTTCCACGACTGTAATAGAAGTCGGCATCAATGTGCCGAACGCAACGGTTATGATGGTGGAAAATGCGGAACGGTTTGGTCTTGCGCAGCTGCATCAGCTTCGTGGCCGTGTGGGGCGCGGAGAATTCCAGTCCTATTGTATTTTCGTCAGTACATCGGAGAATAAAGCGACGATGGAACGGTTAAAGATTCTGAATGAATCCAATGACGGTTTTTATATTTCCAGTCAGGATTTAAAACTGCGCGGGCCCGGAGAGCTGTTTGGCATCAGGCAGAGCGGTATCATGAAATTCGAACTTGGGGATGTCTTTGCGGATGCGCCGGTTTTACAGCAGGCGAGTGAAGAGGCGGACAGACTTCTCAGAGAAGACCCGGATGCGCTTTTAGGTGTTCTGGAGAAAGCCGCCGTAAAAGCTGTTGATGTTCGGAGCATATAAAAATATTATCATTATCAGGAGGAGCAGTAATGTCAAAGATTGCAATCGTTACGGACAGTAACAGCGGAATTACACAGGCACAGGCAAAGGAGATGGGCGTTTCCGTCCTGCCGATGCCCTTTATGATTGATGAAGAAACTTACTATGAGGATATTACTCTGTCGCAGCCGGAATTTTACGAAAAATTAATGGCCGGCTCGGCGGTGGTCACAAGCCAGCCGACGCCCGAATCCGTTATGAATCTATGGGATGAACTGTTGAAAGAAAATGATGAAATCGTTCACATTCCCATGTCCAGCGGTTTGAGCGGTTCCTGCCAGAGCGCGGTGATGCTTGCGGAAGACTATGACGGAAAAGTGCATGTCGTGAATAATCAGCGTATTTCCGTAACGCAGCGTCAGTCCGTACTGGATGCGCTCGAACTGATAAAACAGGGAAAAAATGCGGCGGAAATCAAAGATTTTCTGGAAAAAGACAAATTTAATTCCAGCATCTATATTATGCTGGACACACTTTATTATTTAAAAAAAGGCGGCCGGATTACGCCTGCGGCGGCGGCCCTCGGCACGATTTTAAAATTGAAGCCTGTTTTACAGATTCAGGGCGACAAGCTGGACGCTTTTGCCAAAGCACGCACGGTTTCTCAGGGAAAGACGATAATGATTAATGCCATTCGAAACGACATGAACAACCGGTTCGGCGGCGCGACGCCGGATAATATCTGTCTGGCGATGGCGTATACACATGACCTGAAGGCGGCGGAGCAGTTCCGGGAAGAAGTCCGGGAAGCTTTTCCGGGCTTTGATATCTATATGGACCCGTTATCATTAAGCGTTTCCTGTCATATTGGTCCCGGAGCGCTGGCTGTCACTTGCTGTAAAAGGATATAAACAAAATTTTTATGCGTATACCGGCTGATAAAACGGGTAATGATAAAAGCAGTCATACATTTTGTTTTTTACCATAAAATTATAAAGATAGAATAAAATGAGCAAAAATGGACTCGTCCGCGAATATTGTGCTATGTGCACAAAAGAGATGGGTTGAAAATAGAGAAAATGGATATATTAGCGAATAAAAAAATATTCTATTGACTTCTTTTGTACATATTGCTATAATTACAAATGAAAACAGTTGAAATTTTGGCGGTTGCTGTAAAGGAGCAGAAAGAACCGGATTTTATGAATGAGTTATCAGGAATTTATAAAATTCGGTTTTTTTTTATACAAAATTAAGGGGATTCGGAGACTTAGAGGAAAGGAGGAGAGCAGATGAAGCTTTTTCAAAATCTTTTGGGCAAGGATAACGGCATCGAAATCGGTTCACCGGTAGCGGGCCGCCTCGTCAGCATCAAAGAAGTGAACGACCCGACTTTCAGCGAAGAAATTCTTGGAAAAGGAGCGGCGGTCATTCCTTCCGATAACCGAATCTGTTCGCCGATAGACGGGAAGGTCACAACGATGTTTCCTACCGGTCATGCGGCGGCAGTCACAGGCGATAACGGTGCTGCGGTCCTGATACATGTCGGTCTTGATACGGTGAATCTGAAGGGGGAATATTTCACCATTCATGCTGCTGACGGTCAGGATGTCAAAAAGGGAGATCTTCTGATGGAAGCGGATATCGAGAAGATTAAGGAAGCGGGCTATGACGTCATTACGCCGGTTATCGTCTGTAATCCGGATGATTTTTCCGAGATTCAGATGGCGGAATCCGGTGACGTAGCGCAGGGCGATGCTATTTTGAATCTGAAAAAATAGAGCTGAGCTGCATAGCCATGAAAGGAGTTGGTTACAAAATGAAAGAGTTTCAATATGTTATTCAGGATCCGGTAGGATTACACGCAAGACCGGCAGGCCTTCTTGTAAAGCAGGCGGCAGGTTTTCAAAGTAAAATTACCGTAAGCGGCAATGGTAAAAGCTGCGATGCCAAGAAGCTGATTATGCTTATGAGCCTCGGAATCACGCAGGGAACGGAAGTGACCTGTCAGATTGAGGGAGAAGATGAAGAGGCTGCTTTTGAGGCAATTCAGAAATTTTTTACCGAGAACCTGTAAACCAAAACAAGGAGGTAAGTTATTATGATGAAATATTTACAAAAACTGGGTAAATCCCTGATGCTCCCTGTCGCGTGTCTGCCAATCTGTGGTATCCTGATGGGAATCGGATATGCGCTTTGTCCGGCTACCATGCAGGGCGGCGATATTGCCGGTTTTCTGCCTAAACTCGGATTCTTCCTGGTGAAAGCCGGGGGGGCATTAATCGACAATATGGCGATTCTTTTCGTTATCGGTGTCGGCGTTGGTATGTCCGATGACCATGACGGTACGTCGGCGCTTGCGGCTATGGCATCCTGGCTGATGATTACCAATCTGCTTTCCGTAGGAACGGTTACGACAATTATGCCCTCCATTGCGGAAAATGCAGAGAAGACACTTGCTTTTTCAGCAATTGCAAACCCGTTTATCGCGATTCTTTCCGGTATCATCGGTGCAAGCTGCTATAATAAGTTTAAAAACACAAAACTTCCGGAATGGATGTCTTTCTTCAGCGGCAAACGCTGTGTTGCGATTATCTCCGGTGTGGTAGCTATCGTTGCTTCTGCGATTCTGCTGTTTGTATGGCCGGTTATTTACGGTCTGCTGCTTGCACTCGGCAACGGTATTGTAGGACTTGGTCCGGTAGGCGCAGGTATCTACGCATTCTTAAACAGATTGTTAATTCCGACCGGTTTACATCACGCTTTGAACAATGTATTCTGGTTTGATACGGTAGGTCTCGGTGACCTGACTCATTTCTGGGCAGGACAGACGAGCGCGGATGTTTCCTGGAGCCTCGGTATGTATATGTCAGGATTCTTCCCTTGTATGATGTTCGGTATTCCCGGTGCGGCGCTTGCAATGGTACATACTGCAAAAACCGGCAAACAGAAAGTTGCAATCGGTCTGGTAGCTTCCGCAGCTCTTTGTGCATTTGTCTGCGGTGTTACAGAGCCTTTTGAATTCGCATTCATGTTCCTGGCTCCCGGCCTGTATGTTGTATATGCACTGTTATACGGTCTGTTCACAGTTGTTACGGTATTGTTGGGCTTCCGTGCAGGATTCAGTTTCTCGGCAGGCGCGACTGACCTTGTATTCTCGGCATCGCTGCCGGCAGCACAGAGCACATGGCTGATTCTTCCTCTTGGTCTGGCTGCATTTGTTGTATTCTATCTCGTATTCCGGTTTGTTATCGTTAAATTCGATTTAAAGACACCCGGTAGAGAAGATGACGATGTGGAAGCTGAGAAAAAAGTAGTTCTTTCCAATGATAATTTTACACAGGTAGCATCGGTTATTCTGGAAGGCCTCGGCGGAAAAGGAAACGTAACTTCTCTGGATAACTGTATTACAAGACTTCGTCTTGAAATCAAAGATTACACGAAAGTTGACGAGAAGAAAATCAAATCCGCAGGTGTAGCGGGCGTTATGAGACCCAGTAAGAGCACCGTTCAGGTTATTGTAGGAACAAAGGTACAGTTTGTAGCGGATGAGATGAAAAAAATGTTATAAGAGAGTGTTCAGAATGGCTCTTCGGAGCCATTCTGCATTTGAACTTCATAAGGGGTATGTGCAAGTATAAGGAGAATGAATTATGAGAATAATCAGAACCAGAGACTATGAAGATATGAGCCGGAAAGCTGCTGATATCATTGCGGCGCAGGTTATTATGAAGCCGGACTGCGTGCTCGGACTCGCTACGGGTTCTACGCCAATTGGAACTTATGCGAGACTGGTTAAGAAATATAAAAAAGGCGATTTGGATTTTTCGGGCGTGACGAGCGTTAATCTGGACGAATACAAAGGACTGACGAAAGAGAATGACCAGAGTTATTATTACTTCATGAATGATAATCTGTTCAGTAAGGTCAATATTGATAAGAACCGGACATTTTTGCCGGACGGAACGGAACCGGACAGTGATAAAGCCTGCCGGGATTATAATCAGGTGATAGCGGATGTGGGCGGCGTTGATTTGCAGCTTTTAGGTCTTGGACATAACGGACATATCGGTTTTAACGAACCGGCTGCAGTTTTTGAAGCGGAGACGCACTGTGTCGATTTGACGGAATCCACGATTCAGGCGAACAAGAGATTTTTTGCTTCGATTGATGACGTTCCCCGTCAGGCTTATACGATGGGCATCAAAACAATTATGCTGGCAAGAAAGATTCTTGTCGTAGTCAGCGGTGCAGATAAGGCGGCAATTGTAAAGAAAGCATTTTTCGGAGAGATTACGCCGGAAGTTCCTGCATCCGTACTGCAGCTGCATCCGGATGTTACCATTGTAGCCGATGAGGCTGCGTTATCTGAAATCAAATAAAGATTGGTCGGCGAAAAGGAGCGCGGTTTTTATGATTATTAAAAACGCCAGTGTCTATACGGAAGACGGCATTTTTCTGACAAAAGATATTTATATCAATGATAACCGGTTTGTAGACTGCAAGGAAAAAGTACGGGATACGCAGGTACTCGATGCGTCGGACTGTTATGCGATACCAGGTTTGACGGATATCCATTTCCACGGCTGTATGGGGTATGATTTTTGCGACGGAACGCGGGAAGCGGTCGAAGCGATGGCCGCTTACGAAGCATCGGTTGGCGTGACGAATATTGTGCCCGCAACGATGACGCTTTCAGAAGAGACGCTTTGTCAAATCTGCCAGACTGCGAAAGCATATAAAGAAGAGGGGAACCATGAGAGGAAAGCCCGTTTTCATGGCATCAACATGGAAGGGCCGTTCGTGTCTATGGCGAAAAAAGGCGCGCAGAACGGCGAATATATCCATCAACCTGATTTGGCTATGTTTGACAGACTGAACGAGGCATCCGGAAATTGTGTAAAGCTCCTTGCAATTGCGCCGGAAGAAGAAGGCGCTATGGAATTAATTGAACAAAGGTCCGGACAAACGGTAATGTCGCTTGCACATACCTGTGCGGATTATGACACGGCTGTCCGGGCATTCGAAAAGGGAGCAAGCCATGTGACCCATCTTTACAATGCGATGCCTCCTTATACGCACAGGGCGCCCGGCGTAATCGGCGCGGCTGCGGATACGGCAAAAGCAGAAGTGGAGCTGATTTGTGACGGCGTGCATATACATCCGGCATCGGTCAGAACGACATTTAAAATATTTGGAGATAACAGGATTATTTTCATCAGCGACAGTATGAGAGCAACCGGGCTGGACGACGGAGATTATACGCTTGGCGGACAGTATGTGAAAGTCACCGGTAATCTGGCGGCATTAAAAGACGGAACGATTGCTGGTTCCGTTACGAACCTTTTGGACTGCATGCGGACGGCGGTTCTTAATATGGGGATTTCTCTGGAATCTGCCGTAAAATGTGCCGCGGTCAATTCCGCAAAGAGTGTTGGCATTTATGATGAACATGGCAGTATTTCTCCAGGAAAAAAAGCCGATGTAGTACTTTTAGAGAAAAACGGTCTTTTGTTACGAAAGGTGATTTTAGACGGGCAGCCTCTTTAAGAGGCTGCCTTAATTTAGTATTGCGTTTAGACCTCATTTTTCGTATAATAAGGTGGGGATTTTTTGCGGCAAAAAAGCCAGAAGTGTCTGGGTGGTTCTAAGAAAGGCGGATAATTATGAGGAAAGAAAAAGGCGGTGTATCGGGGAAAAACAGTCAGTCTGCAAGACTGAAACAGCTTGTGCGGCAGGCGTATATTGCAGTAGGTGTGGGCGTCTTGCTTCTGTTGGGATTTATTGCATTCAATGTCGGAATGTCCAGAGTATATACTGCCCAGATAAATGCAACGGTAGCGTTGAACCAGTATCGAATTGGTTCCAAGACGCTGACTTACGACGTACAATCTTATGCGGTTACGGGGAATGAAGAATACGCGGACGCTTACAGAAGGGAATTGAATGAGGACAAGAATCGGGAGAAAGCCGTTGAAACACTGAAAACATGTGAGATTACAGAGGAAGAGTGGGCGAGTCTGAACGAAATTGCCTCCATGTCACAGAACCTTGTTCCGTTGGAAGAGGCAGCGATGGAGTGTGTGAAGAACGGTGACCTGGAAGCGGCGCAGGCATATGTGTTCAGCCCGGAATACGAAGAAGCTGTTACCAAAATCAACAGACAGACCGACGATACGATTTCCCGCATTCTGGAGCGGAAGGACCAAAAACAGAACGCGCTTAAAATCATGCAGCTTATTTTTGAGTTTTTATTTGCCGCGTCTTTCGTTTATGTTGTGATACAGTTGGTTCGAACCATTAAATTTGCAAACAGGGAGCTTCTTTTGCCAATCATTAAGGTATCCGACCAGATGGCGGTGCTGGCGGAGGGAAATTTTCATACGGAGCTGGATTTGGAAGAGAATGAAAGCGAGGTTGGAAAAATGGTTTCCGCCATCGCATTTATGAAACAAAACCTGCTTGCGATGATTAGAGAGATTACGGAAATTCTTGCCCAGATGGGAAATGGCAATTATAATATAGAGATGTGTCAGGAGTATGTGGGAGAATTTGTACAGATTAAAGAGTCTTTTTTACAGATTGCGGAAAAAATGAGAGAAACACTTACGACAATCCGCACCGTTTCCATACAGATTGATACCGGTTCCGACCAGCTGGCCTGTGCGGCGGAGGATTTGGCCGAAAGCTGTACGGAGCAGGCCGTGCAGGTAAGCGAACTTGCAACTATGCTGGACAGATTAACCAAAAGCATGGAAGAAAACAGTAAAGCTGCAGAGGAATCTGCCAAACTTGCTTCGACGGCCGGCATGACGCTTCAGACAGGAAACCGGAAGATGGATGAATTAAAGGCGTCTATTCAGGAAATCAGCAAATGCTCACAGGAAATCGGCACAATTATCGGAACGATAGAAAGCATCGCTTCTCAGACGAATCTCCTGTCCCTGAATGCGGCGATTGAAGCGGCAAGAGCGGGTGAGGCAGGAAAAGGATTTGCTGTCGTAGCCGACCAGGTTAAAAATCTGGCGGACGAATCCGCCAAAGCGGCGAGAAGGACAACGGAGCTGATAGAAACGACGGTTACAGTTATGGATAAAAGTATTTTCATCGCGGATGAAACGGCGGAGAACATGCAGCAGGTTATGGCAGACGCCAAAATCGCAACGGAGAAAATCGGTCAGATTACAAATATGCTTGAGCAGGATGTAGTCAATATGCAGAGTCTGAATACAAATATTTCCGAAGTATCTTCCGTTGTCAATAATAATTCTGCAACTTCCGAAGAAACCGCGGCTGTCAGCGAAGAGCAGAAGGCGCAGGTGGAAACGCTTGTAGGAATTATGGACCATTTTCAGATATAAAAAGCAGATGGATGGAAGTCAGAATGGATAATAAAAAGAAGGATTTGCCTATAACTGATGAAACGCAACTTCAATATGATTACATAGAAAAAGCAAAACAATATGTAAAAGCGGAGAGTGAACGGCTTGGCCGTCCACTCTTTGCCGCTGTAATAACCTTCGGGTGTCAGATGAATGCCAGAGATTCTGAGAAGCTTGCGGGAATCCTGGTACAGACCGGCTATCGCCTGACCGATTCGGAAGAAGACGCGGATTTCGTCATCTATAATACCTGTACGGTAAGGGATAACGCAAATCAACGCGTTTACGGAAGACTCGGTTATCTGAACAGTCTGAAAAAGAAGAAAACGCATTTGAAAATTGCGCTGTGCGGATGTATGATGCAGGAAGAAAGTGTGATTGATAAAATCAGAAAGAGTTACGGTTTTGTCGATTTGATTTTCGGGACGCATAATCTTTATAAATTTGCGCAGCTTCTTGTGACGATGTTCGAGAGTGCGTCTGTGGAAAATACATCAGGAAAAGATGCGAAAAAATCCGGAAAAGGCGC
This sequence comes from uncultured Lachnospiraceae bacterium, assembly GCA_910578475.1. Lineage (GTDB taxonomy): Bacteria > Bacillota > Clostridia > Lachnospirales > Lachnospiraceae > UBA3282. The sequence goes on from CAJTRK010000023.1 coordinate 47,862, forward strand.
GATGATTATCGATATCTGGAAAGAAACGGACCGCATCGTAGAAGATTTGCCGGTCAGCAGAAAATACGCCTATAAGTCCGGCATCAATATTATGTTTGGCTGCAATAATTTTTGCAGTTACTGCATTGTTCCTTATGTGAGAGGACGGGAACGAAGCAGAGAGCCAAAAGAAATACTGCGGGAAATCGAACGGCTCGCTGCGGACGGAGTTGTGGAAATCATGCTGCTCGGACAAAATGTTAATTCCTATGGCAAAAATCTGGCGCATCCGATTACCTTTGCACAGCTTTTAAGAGAAGTGGAACAGATAGACGGTATCAGGAGAATACGTTTTATGACCTCCCATCCGAAAGATTTATCGGACGAACTGATACAGGTCATGAAGGAGTCTTCTAAAATCTGTCATCACCTGCATCTTCCGCTGCAATCCGGTTCCGACCGCATTCTGCAGAAGATGAACAGGCGTTATACAAAAGAGCAATATCTGAAACTTGTCCGAAAAATCAAAGCGGCCATACCGGATATCGCAATCACGACGGATATCATCGTCGGTTTTCCGGGCGAGACGATGGAAGACGTGGAAGAAACGATAGACGTTGTGAAACAGGCGGCATATGATAACGCGTTTACTTTTGTGTATTCCAAAAGGACGGGAACGCCGGCTGCGGCGATGGAAGACCAGGTGGCGGAAGATGTAGTTCGTCCCGCTTTCGATAAGTTATTGAAAGTTGTACAGGAAACTGCGAAAGAACGGGCGCTTTTGCTGCAGGGAAAAGTGATGGAGGCCCTTGTGGAAGAACAGAACGAACAGGATGCTTCTCTTGTGACCGGTCGGCTTTCCAACAATATGCTTGTGCATTTTCCGGGGGATAAATCCGATATCGGCAAATTGATGATGGTTTCATTGGACGAATGTCATGGTTTTTACTATACGGGACACAAAAGAGAAAAATAATTTAGCAGAAAGGCACGGTTAGGAACATGGCTGAGATGACTCCCATGATGCAAAAATATATGGAGACCAAAAAAGAATACCCCGATTGTATTCTTTTTTATCGGTTGGGCGATTTTTATGAGATGTTCTTTGAGGATGCGGAGACGGCGTCCCGGGAACTGGAAATTACGCTCACCGGCAAAAGCTGCGGACTGGAAGAACGGGCGCCGATGTGCGGCGTTCCCTACCATGCGGTAGACGGGTATCTGACGAGACTCGTATCAAAAGGCTATAAAGTTGCCATCTGTGAGCAGGTTGAGGACCCGAAGGAAGCAAAAGGCCTTGTAAAGCGGGAAGTGACAAGAATCGTTACGCCCGGGACCAATACAAATCTTCCGATGGATGATTCCCGTAATAATTATCTGCTGTGTATCTCTTATTTTCCTGGAAAAATCGGGATTTCTGCGGCCGATGTCACGACCGGGGATTATTATTTGACGGAAGTGGAAGATATTCGGAAACTGCAGGATGAAATCAATAAGTATGCGCCTTCCGAAATAATCTGTAACGAAGCGTTTTATGTCAGCGGTTTTCCGATTGAAGAGATGAAGAACCGCCTGAATGTGACTTTTTACTCCCTTGCAAGTCACTATTTTGATGAAGAAGTCTGCCGGAAAAGTCTGTTAAAACATTTTCATGTGTCTTCCCTGCTCGGGCTAGGCATAGAAGATTTTCCGAGCGGTCTGATTGCGGCCGGCGCGTTGTTACAGTATCTGTATGAAACACAGATGACGTCTTTAGAGCATTTTACGCATTTGTATCCTTATCTGACCAATAAGTATATGCTGCTCGACGGGGCGACAAGGCGAAATCTGGAGCTTCTCGAAACATTGCGGGAAAAGCAGAAAAAAGGTTCTCTTCTCGGCGTGCTCGATAAGACCAAAACGGCGATGGGCGGCCGTCTGATGCGTAAATATATCGAACAGCCTTTGATAAACAAGGAAGAAATCGAAAAAAGGCTGGATGGAATAGAAGAGCTTTGCGAAAAGAGCATGATGCGGGATGAGCTGCGGGAATACATGAATCCTGTGTATGACCTGGAAAGACTGCTCGGACGGGTCAGCTATCGGACGGCCAATCCACGGGACTTGATTGCATTTCGCAGCTCTCTGGAAATGCTGCCATCCATCAAAACGGTGTTACAGGATGCGTCTTCCGGTTATCTGACGGCGATTCAGACGGAAATGGACGACCTTTCCGACCTTTTTCACCTGATAGACGATGCGATTATTGATGACCCGCCGATTGCGGTAAAAGAGGGCGGCCTGATTAAAGAAGGATTTCATGAGGCAATCGATGAACTGCGCAGAGCCAAGACGGAGGGGAAAAACTGGCTCGCCGCATTGGAAAATGAAGATAAAGAGCGCACCGGGATTAAAAATCTGCGTATCAAATATAATAAAGTATTCGGTTATTATTTTGAGGTGACCAATTCCTACAAAGACCTGGTTCCCGAAGATTATATCCGGAAGCAGACGCTTGCCAATGCGGAACGATATACGACGCCCCGGCTGAAAGAGCTGGAAGACACGATTCTGAACGCGGCGGACAAGCTGTATTCTCTGGAATATGAGGAATTTTGCAAAATCCGGGAAACAATCGCCGGCCAGATTGAACGAATCCAGAAGACGGCACGGGCCATTGCGCGTCTGGATGTCTGTACGGCGCTTTCCTATGTGGCGGAACGGAATCATTATGTGCGTCCTTCTTTGAATGAAAAGGGAATCATCGATATCAAAGAAGGCCGGCATCCGGTGGTGGAACGGATGATTCAGAATGATATGTTCATCTCGAACGACACTTATCTGGATAATAAAAAGCATTGCATAGCCGTGATTACGGGGCCTAATATGGCCGGAAAGTCTACCTATATGCGGCAGACGGCTCTGATTGTACTGATGGCGCAGCTCGGTTCTTTCGTTCCGGCGAAGAAGGCCGACATCGGCATTGTGGACCGCATCTTTACGAGAGTCGGCGCGTCCGATGACCTGGCCAGCGGCCAGTCCACCTTTATGGTGGAAATGAACGAAGTCGCCAATATTTTGCGGAATGCGACTGCCAACAGCCTGCTTGTACTGGATGAAATCGGGCGCGGCACATCCACGTTTGACGGCCTCAGCATTGCCTGGGCGGTCATCGAGCATATCAGCAACCGGAAACTGCTCGGCGCCAAGACTTTGTTTGCGACGCATTACCATGAGCTGACAGAACTGGAAGGCAAGATGGATAACGTGAACAATTACTGCATTGCCGTCAAGGAAAAGGGCGACGATATCGTATTTTTGCGCAAGATAATCAAGGGCGGCGCGGATAAAAGCTATGGCATCCAGGTTGCCAGGCTGGCAGGCGTGCCGGATATGGTCATCGACAGAGCAAAAGAAATCGTCGAGCAGTTAAGCGATAACGATATTACGGAAAAAATACAGAATATCGAAATCAATATTAAGAATGAGAAAAAGAAGTCCGTTAAATACGACGAAGTCGATTTGGAGCAGATATCGCTGTTCGACACGGTAAAAGACGAAGATGTTGTCCGGGAGCTTGAAGAAATCGATATAACGACGCTGACGCCGGTAGATGCGCTGAATGTGCTTTACAGGCTGCAGAATAAGCTGAAAAATCGGTGGCAAGTATGAAGTGTGAAATTCTTCACACGGCAGAATGTCCATGCGGCCATTCTGCATACTTGTTTGTGCCGCCATTGGCGGGCATGGAAAAGAGCATGGCTGCAAGGCTGAGAGAAAGGCATGGTTGTAAAGATGAAAATCAACGTATTGGACCATCAGACAATTGATAAAATTGCGGCGGGAGAAGTGGTGGAGCGGCCGGCCAGCGTCGTGAAAGAACTGGTTGAGAACGCCATCGATTCCGGTGCGGATGCCATTACCGTCGAAATCAAAGACGGCGGCATCTCGCTGATACGGGTAACGGATAACGGGGGCGGCATTGAAAAATCTCAGATACGGAATGCGTTTCTTCGACATGCCACCAGTAAAATTTCAACGGCAGAGGACTTGACCGACTTAGTCAGTCTTGGATTTCGCGGAGAAGCTTTGGCGAGTATCGCGGCCGTTGCAATGGTGGAGGCAGTTTCCAAAGTGGAAGAAGATTTGACAGGTATTCGTTATGTAATAGAGGGCGGCGTGGAAAAGGAGCTGGAAGAAGTCGGCGCACCGAATGGAACGACGATTCTGGTAAGAAATCTTTTTTACAATACGCTGCCGCGCAAAAAATTTCTGAAACAGCCGCAGACGGAAGGCTCTTATGTAGCAGAGCTGATGGAGCATCTTGCGCTGTCTCATCCGCAGATAGCGTTTGGCTTTATCATCAATGGGCAAAATCGTTTTCATACTTCGGGAAACAATGACTTAAAGGAGATTATCTACCGCATTTATGGGAAAGATATTGTAAGGGAATTACAGGAGTTCCGGGCGCAGGGAGACGGCTTTTCTGTCGAGGGATTTCTCGGGAAGCCGGTTATCAACCGTTCCAATCGAAACTATGAACTTTTTTATATTAACGGGAGATTCATCAAAAGCAGCCTGATTGGAAAGGCCGTTGAAGACGGATATAAAGAATACCTGATGCAGCGTAAATTTCCGTTCTGCGTACTGCATTTTACAATTGATACGAAACGCATCGACGTGAACGTGCATCCGACCAAAATGGAAGTCCGAATTGCAGGCGGGCAGGAATTCTATGAACAGGTGAAGGAAATGGTTTATAAGCGGCTGCACGAACAGGAGATGATACCGGAAATATCGCTCGAACAGCCTTCCCGAACGGAGAAAATGCAAAATCGGGAGCCGGTACAAAGGCAGGAGCCAAAGCAAAGCCCGGAGCCGGTACGAAATCAGGATACAAAGCAAAGGCAGGAGCCAACACAATTTCATGAGCCGGCGCAACCCCGGGAGTCCTTCGGTTTAAAAGAAAGGAAGCCGGTGGCGGCCCTGCCGGAAACGCCAGAAGCGTCGAAAGTTCCGAAAGCGTCCCGGTTTCCTGCCGCCCCGGAACCGTTCGAGACAAAACGGCTTGCGCAGGAGAAAGCCGCCCAAAACAATTTTGTCGTGCGGGAAACGCCGCACTATCAGGACAACGCGCAAATGGATTTATTCGATAACAGACTTTTGTCCGCAAGCGCGAGAGAACATTATAAGCTTATCGGACAATTGTTTGATACTTACTGGCTTATTTCTTATCAGGATAAGCTCATGATTATCGACCAGCATGCCGCGCATGAGAAAGTAAAATATGAGCGGTTTATGAAACAGTTTCGGGAACGCAGAATTGTTTCCCAGAGCCTGAATCCGCCTGTCGTCGTTACGCTGAGCGGCCGGGAAAAAGGATGTCTGTTACAACATATGGAACATTTTGAAGCGCTTGGATTCGTTTTGGAGGAATTTGGGGGAAACGATTATGCGTTGAGCGGTGTTCCGGTTGATTTGTATGGTTATCAGGAAGCGGGGCTGTTTTACGAGCTGCTCGATGAAATGACGGAAGAAACTTTTTCGGGAACGCCGGAGAGTATTCGTATGAAAATAGCCTCTATGGCCTGTAAAGCCGCGGTTAAGGGAAACGCCCGCATGAGCGTGCAGGAAGCGGATGCGCTGATTGAAGAACTGCTGTCACTTCAAAATCCCTATCAATGTCCGCATGGAAGACCGACAATGATTACGATGAGCAAATATGAACTGGAAAAGAAATTTAAAAGGATAATTACATAATGGGCGAATATATGCAGAACACAATGCAAAAGAAGCCGCTGGTTATCCTGACGGGACCAACGGCAGTCGGGAAATCGGCCCTGTCTGTTTTGTTGGCAAAATCTATCGGCGGTGAAGTCATTTCCGCAGATTCCATGCAGGTGTACCGCCACATGGATATCGGTTCCGCCAAGATTACGCAGGCGGAAATGGAAGGCGTGCCGCATTACCTGATTGATATTCTGGAACCGGTGGAGGAATTTCATGTGGTCAGGTTTCAGTCTCTGGCGAAAGAAGCGCTTCGGACGATTTATGCCAAAGGTAAAATTCCGATTCTGGCGGGCGGAACCGGCTTTTATATCCAGTCGGTGCTTTATGATATTGATTTTACGGAAACGGAAGAGGACGATGCTTTTCGAAGCGGACTGGAGCAGTTCGCAAAAGAGCAGGGAAATGGTGCGTTGTTTGAAAGACTGCGCCGTATCGACCCGAAATCCTGTGAAATACTGCATGCAAATAACATAAAACGCGTCATACGGGCGATTGAATTTTATGAAAAGACGGGAAAACCGATTTCAGAACACAACGAGGAGCAGCATGAAAAAGAATCGCCTTATCAGTTCCTTTATTTCGTATTGAATGATGAACGGCCCCTGTTATATGAGAAAATCGAAAAAAGAGTGGACTCCATGTTGGAAGCGGGGCTGGTGGAGGAAGTAAAAAAGCTGAAGGATATGGGCTGCACCGGCACGCATGTGTCCATGCAGGGACTCGGGTATAAGGAAATCCTGGAGTATCTTGCGGGAACCTGTACATTGGAGGAGGCCGTATATCGGATAAAACGGGATACAAGGCATTTTGCCAAAAGGCAGCTTACATGGTTTCGCAGGGAAAAGGATGTAACATGGATTTCCAGGCAGGATTTCCGGAAAGCGCCTGATATCGATGAAGATGCGGCGATACTGGATTATATGCTGTGCAGATTGAGGGAAAAAGGGATTGTCACGGAACGAAGGAAAGGTTAAAAAGCATTTATGAAAAAAGCATTGGAAGAACAATATTTGAAACTGGGAATTTCGGAAGCCGTTTTAAGCTTCGGAAATAAAATACTCGCATCTCTGGAAGGACGATTCCGCCAAATAGACGAAATCGCGGAATATAATCAGCTGAAAGTGATTCATGCCATGCAGGATTGCAAAGTAAGCGAAGCCTGTCTGCTTGGCACGACAGGCTATGGTTACAACGACCTCGGACGGGATACGCTGGAAATGGTTTATGCCAAAATATTTCACGCGGAAGACGCGTTGGTGCGTCCTCAGATTACTTGTGGGACACACGCGCTGGCGTTGGCGCTTATGAGCAATTTGCGACCCGGCGATGAATTGCTTTCTCCGGTCGGGAAGCCCTATGATACGCTGGAGGAAGTCATCGGCATCCGGGAATCCAAAGGTTCTCTGAAAGAATATGGTATTTCATATAAACAGGTTGACCTGCTTCCGGACGGAAGCTTTCATTATGAGGCAATCCGGAATGCGGTCTGCGATAAGACCAGATTGGTAACGATTCAACGTTCCAAAGGGTATCAGACGAGACCTACCCTGTCGGTAAAACAGATTGGCGAGCTGATTCGTTTTATTAAGGGAATCCGGCCGGACATTATTTGTATGGTGGATAATTGCTATGGGGAATTTGTAGAAACAATCGAACCCGGAGACGTCGGCGCGGATATGACGGTGGGTTCTCTGATAAAGAATCCAGGAGGAGGCCTTGCGCCAATCGGCGGTTATATTGCCGGAAAAAGGGAGTGCGTAGAAAACGCCGCATACAGACTGACTTCTCCGGGGCTTGGAAAGGAAGTCGGCGCTTCGCTCGGCGTGCTTTCTTCTTTTTATCAGGGCTTGTTTCTGTCACCGACCGTTACGGCAAACGCCTTAAAAGGGGCTGTCTTTGCCGCTAATTTATTTGAAAGACTTGGTTTTCCCGTTGTTCCGAATGGTACGGAAAGCAGACATGATATTATTCAGGCAGTCACTTTCGGAAGTCCGGAGGGCGTCATCGCTTTTTGCCAGGGCATTCAGGCCGCCGCTTCCGTAGACAGTTTCGTGACGCCGGAACCGTGGGATATGCCGGGATATGATTCACAGGTCATTATGGCGGCAGGCGCTTTTGTTTCCGGTTCTTCCATTGAATTGAGCGCGGACGGACCGATTGCGCCGCCTTACGCGGTTTATTTTCAGGGAGGCCTTACCTGGCCCCACGCCAAGCTTGGCATTTTAAAAGCCCTGCAGAGTCTTGTGGCGAAGGGGATAGTGGCAAAAGAAACCCTTGCATGACCTCTGACCTCTTTTGTACCGTGTCCG
>CAJTRK010000024.1 GCA_910578475.1 uncultured Lachnospiraceae bacterium
CATTTAATTTGACGAATATAAGAAAGACTTGGAGCACCTAGGGTGCTGGATAACATTACGGTTGGAATACCAAGCTTCCGTATTCCACCGTCTGGCTTGGGAATCTCCACTCGTCTCACCGGGTCGGGGGTGTATTTTCCCCTTCTGATTCTCTCGATAAGCCCTTTCTGGTTCTCCCTCAGGTATGCGCCTGTTTCTTCCACGGTAATCCCGTCAATTCCCGGCGCTCCCTTGTTTGCCTTTACTCTCTTAAAAGCTCTGTTAAGGTTGTCCTTTTTCAGTATCTCCTCCAAAAGTTCCGGCTGTACACTGTCACGTTCCTTCCATATCCGGCGGAAAGAACGGTGCGCTCTCACATACCCTTCGCGTTCCGCGCTATCTCTTTGTGAGCAGCTGTCTTTGTTTTCTACTCCCAATGTTCTTTCCTCCTTTCCCGGTTGTACTAATGACTCCTGTTGATTCGGTCCTTTGCCTCTCGGCTACTATGACCTCGGCTGACTTCTGTACGTTCAATATTATCTCACGATAATGGTTATCCCTTTCAGGACGTATCGTACAGACCTCCCCGGGTACCACACGTTTCTTTCTCTCCATCTATCTGCCACATTTACCATACATGATTCCGTGTAGTTATTGGGCTTCAACTTGTGAGGCAGTCTTACCCTCATGCATAGCCTGATGTGATTTCTGTTCGTCAGACCAGAGATTTGCCCATGGGTTAGTATGTTCCCCATATCCGGCTTCCTTCAGATTCCACCTCACGATGGACACCCTTGCCTTCGACTATATCCTTCCCACTACCGGGCGGATTCCGGACTTGCACCGGTTAGAAACGTGCGCCGCCGGGCGCACCGCAAAAAACACCGGACATGAGATGTGTCCGGTGCATTTCAGTATAAATGGCAGTTTTATTTTCTTACATATAACAAACAGAACTCTCCATCCGCATTACCGTTTTCATGCACAGACACATCAGACCTGCCTTCCGTAACTGTGCACCTTGCGGCTTCAAGTTACAGATAAGTACGTCCGTAATACATGTACATGTAATTTCCTGTGTTCTGCGGATTCTGCATAAAAAAACCTTTCTCTGTTCTGAGCTTTTAAATTTTTCTAAGAATAGCACATGGGGATAAATATGTCAAGCCGTCAGATTTCCTTATGTCAGTTTTATGTCAGTTTCCTTATGCCAGTTTCCCTGAAATCAGATTTCCTTGATAAAGAACAGTTCCATAGGCTGTGCAAATCCGGGAATGTCAATGATGAAACCGCCGCAGTCTTTATAGCCCTGCTTACGGTAAAAATGCTGCGCCGTTTCATCTGCCTGCGTAGAAGTCAACAGCATCGCATACCCCTGTTCTTTCATATCGTTTTCCCAATATTCCATCAACTGTCTGCCGCAGCCTTTTCTCTGGTATTTTTCATCTATGAAAAGCATATTGCAAAACGGTGTGTTATCCCAAAACAGGCTGTATCGGAGCAAGCCTGCCGGCGTGCCGTCAAGCAGTATGACATATCCTCTTCTGGTCCGGACTTTTTCTTCAAATTCAGCCTTCGGTAAATGTTTGTCCAGCCGATACCAGAATGGTTCGTCTTCTTTTTTTACATATCGTATTTCAGTCATTTTAATCACGGCACTCCTTTTTCATCGCTCCGTCTTCTCCCAAATCTCCACATATCTTCCGCTGAGGAACGGGCCAAGCCGTTCGACTCTCCGGTAATTATCCGGCAGAATTTTGTCCCAGTGGAGAAAATGGCTTCCGCCGCCTTCCGGAACGGTATCGACGATAAAGCGGCGGACGTCGTTTCTTTTCGCCGCCGTATGGTAGGGTTCTCTCCAGGTCTCTTCCGTTCCGCCGTGCATAAAATTCAACGTAACAAGATAATCCACCGGCTTTTCGACAAGCGCGTCAAAGCTGCCGGTCCGCCAGGTAATCGTTTTATCGTTCAGTTCGCGCGCCGCCAGTATCACTTCTTCATGCAGGTCCAGGCCAATTCTTTTCTCCGCCTTCACATGCTGTAAGATTCCGCCCAGGCCGCAGCCGATATCGACGACGGTTCTGCCGTTATCCGCATTGATATAGTTCACACACGCCTGTGCATATTCCTTCCACTCGTAAGGGCTTAAATGCCATGAGTCAAAATGATATTTTTTAATCAGTTTTCCGTATTTTATCCGTTTCCATCCGCCGACGAACACATTTTTAAGGCCGACTTCCTTTATCTTTCGTATCAGTTTCATATTTTCCTCTCACTCCGCCGCATCAGCGGCCTTCTCATCCACGCTTTCATCTTTGACAAACTGACTATCCGCCACACAGGGCAGGAAGACGAAATTCTCATCCGGTCCCGGCCCCTGTCCGGGTGCAAACCGCATAAAATGACTCTCCGGGTCCGTCAGAAGCCATGCCTTTAGTGCGGCGCTGTCCGCCGCTTCCGCCTTTTGCAGATTTGTCATGGTCTTCGGTTCCTCAAAATAGGAAAACAGGATATTCTCATGCAGGCAGATAAAATGATACCGGTCTCCTTCAATAAGTCCTTCCCGCATCAATGCCAGATGATGTCCCATATAGCTTTCCCATTTTTCGGGGGCAAGCAGCGCAATCCGCCCCCGGCGCAGCGTCGGCTTCCGGCCCTGCATCCATGTTTCCGCACTTTCGGGAACGGCATGGTAATAATAAGGCTGCATCCGAATCCAACGCCTGTCACGGTCCGGCGCTTCCACCGTCTCCGCATGGCTTTGGAGAAAAGGTTCCAGAAAAGCGCAGAGTTTGTCCGGAACGACCTCTTCCCCGACCCCCTCCGTATAGAGAAAAAGGAATCTTCCGTAGCGGTAGAGGGATGCGGTCAGCAGCCTGTGTTCCTCTTTTGCCTGTACAAACGCTTTCCGGCACAGGCAAAACGCGGCGCCGGCCTGTTCTTCTCCGCTGTCTTTGCGCAATACTGCCCGGAAGCTTGCACGCATTACCTTCTGTTTCATCCATTCGTAATCTTCCATCTTTGTCCCGTACCTTTCCGCGGCCGGTTCCGGCCGCTGCTTTATCCGGGCGTTTTTCGCCCTCAGCCGCGCAGCATTTCTTCCGCCATTTCACACCATTCCAGATAAGTCTGGTAAGTCCTGATGCCAAATTCCACAGTAAGCAGATAATATTTGTGTGCCTCATCCTCGTCAAGGTGTTCCTGCAGCACCTTTCTTGCGCCGAGAAGATAGGGCAGTTCCTGCAAAACATTTTCCCGGAAAGCTCCGATATGTATCAGCGCCTGTTCCGCCCCCTGCTCTTTTCCAAAAAAAAGTTTTAACAGCGTTTCATAGCGCAGTTCATCTTTTTCGACCGGATTCTTTAACCACGCTTTCAGATAATGCCGCCCCTCTTCCGTTATCGTATAGATAAACTTATTCCGTTTGTTTTCCCCGGCGTCTCTTTTAACGGCAAATCCGCGCTCCACGAGACCGCTCAGGGTAGGATATATGCTGCCATAGCTCGCTCCCCAGAAATATTTCAGCGTCGTATCCATCCGCTTCTTAATCTCGTAACCCGTCAGTTCTTCGTGGCTTAGCAGCCCCAGAATCACACAGTCCAGTTTTTTTTCCGATGCCATGATTACCCCCTTGTTCGCCTCTTATCTCATACGATAATACGCCACAAGGGCAGTTGTCAATACAGACGCCGCACTGAATGCACTCGCTGCTTCCGATTTGGCCGTTTCGAACTTCCTCCAAAATGGCAATGCTCATGGGGCAGACTTTCTCGCATTTTCCGCAGGAAACGCACTGTTCCGGTCTTTTTGCCCGAATATGTAATCCCGGAAGGTGGAGAAATCGCCGCAGCTTTATGCCAAGCGTCATAAACGGAGCCATCCAGCAAAAATAATGGCAGAAAGCTCTTTTTCCGCACAAGAGAGCCGGAATCAGAATCAGGAAGACGATGCCGTAATAGATGAGATAACTCTGTATCGACGAGACCGAAATGCCATGCTCCGTCGCGAAGAAAAAATCCACCGTCATGATGCCGCCGCCTGCCAGATAGCAGCAAATGACCGCCGTCAGCCAGACTGCCCATATGACATATTTCATACGCAGACGCCATCCCTGCTTCGGGCTTCTCTCATTTACTGCGAATGCACATTCCTGTAATCCCCCTGCCGGACACAGACAGGCGCAGAACAAACGGCCAAATGGGATGGAAAAAAGAAACATCATAACAAACACGAGAAAACTTCCGTTGATAATGCCGGCAAGGCCCGCGTTAATAATCAGCGCCGGGCTAAAATAATACAGGGTGACCGGAAAACATAAAAGGGAAATTATTAAGAGCATCTTTCGCAGCCGCTGCCGTTTCGTCATCAAAATAAACCGTGCTTTTTTCATAGAAGTAACCATTCCTTTCGCGTATATATATCACACTGATATATTGTATTTTTTATATTATATATCAGTGTGATATATTTTGCAAGGTATTTCTATCTGAACGACGGCATCCTCCATTCGGTCAATTACATTCTCGTTAAGGATAATTTCATACGAAAATCCCGATAATGTCAGGCCATGTTCTTCGGCATACGCAAATATCTTCCGGTAACAAAGCGCCGCATTCTCCGGAGATTCTCTGTAAAAAGCCCGGATATAGTCTCCCGCAGGCTGTATGTGCAGCCCCTTTTTCTGAATGGGAAAAGGGATTTCGATGAACAGTCTGGAATAATCTGTAAAATTCCCTTTATAAAGGCTTTCGACCGCTATCATCGTCCCATAAGAAGCATCGTGCAGGCGGCGCAGCTGGTACTTTTTCGTTTCCGCGGTAATCATTTCCACCTGCTTGTCAAAAGACGTGTCCTTATCGATTGCCACGGTAACCAGGCAGCTTTCTTTTTTGGGAACGATGCTGATTTCCGATAAATCCATCGTCAACAATGTCGCCATGTTCTGACAGTGGTAAGACAACTTTTTTCGGACCGCCTTTAAATATGCCATATCCCGGTCCAAATCTTCTATTTTTTCCCGCAAAAGCTGTTCCAGACTTTCTGCGGAACGGTCCTTCATAAAAACCTGGATTTCGTCAATCGAGACGTTCAGCTCCCGCAGCAGCAAAATCGTCTCCAATATGGAACTCTGATAATAGCTGTAATACCGGTATCCGTTTTCCGGATGAATCATCGCAGGTCGAAACAGTCCGATTTCGTCATACCACATCAGTGTTTTCTTATTGATGCCGTGCAGGGCCGCAAACTGGCCGATTGTGAGCATTTTTCTTTTTTTCTCCATCTTTTCAAATCCTCTCTTGACTGTACAGTTACTGTACGGTCTATTATAAAGCACATACCCGGGAAAAACAAGCTGCAGACAGAAAGGAATCATACAATGGAAAATCAAAACGCATACAAGAAACCCGTAACTTTAAAAAACATTCTCAAATTTGCCATTCCGACCATTGCAATGTCGGTCTTTATGTCTTTTTATACAATGGTTGACGGCCTGTTCGTGTCAAACCTGATTGGTACGGACGCGCTTTCGGCCATCAACCTGACCGCTCCGGTAATCCAGCTGGTAACCGCAATTTCTACCATGCTCGCTACCGGCGGCAGCGCGGTCATTATGAAAAAAATGGGAGAACAGAAACCGAAAGAAGCCAGAGAAGATTTCACTTTCCTGATAATCGTCAATGTGGCGGTCGGCCTTATTATGAGCCTGCTCGGCTATCTGGTCATGGAAAATATTTTTGGAAATATGGGGCTTTCCGGGGAAGTTGCCGGTTACTGTACCCGGTATCTCAGCCGTTATCTGCTGTTTACCATCCCCATTCTGCTTATGAACAATTTCACGCTCTATATGATTGCTTCGGAAAAAGCGAGCCTTTCTCTCCTATGCTCCGTTTCGGGCGGCGTCCTGAATATGATTCTCGATTATCTTTTCATCGCGCTCTTTCATATGGGAATCGAAGGCGCAGCCATTGCCACAGGTCTTGGCTACTCCGTAACGGCCGTTGCAGGCCTGTTCGTATTCAGCCAAAAGAAGAACCTGCTTCATTTTACGAAACCGTCCTTCCGGTTCAAAGTGCTTGTAAATGCTGCGGCAAACGGCTGCTCCGAAATGGCAACGGCGTTGGTTACAGGCATTGTTACGATGATGTTCAACTGGACAATGCTGCACTATGTCGGTGAAAACGGCATCGCCGCCGTGACCATTATCATGTATGTCCTGATGTTCGCAAGCTCTCTCTATACCGGCTATTCCTATGGCGTGGCTCCCATGCTCAGCTACTGTTACGGAGAAAAGAACCATGAAAAACTGAAAAAGCTCGTCGCGGTCAGTCTGAAAATAATTGCTGTTATTTCCCTCGTTACGGCAGCGGCTTCTTTTGCAGCGACAAAACCTCTGGTATCTGTCTTTGCCCGCCCGGACAACCCGGTGCATGACCTTGCCGTGACCGGAAACCGCATCTGCACCCTGGCGCTGCTTTTTATCGGCTTTAATATCTTTGCGAGCGGTATGTTTACGGCCCTGTCAAACGGCATCGTGTCGGCAGTCCTTGCTTTTTCCCGCTCCTTCGTATTCATGCTGATTACCATGCTTATCCTTCCCGCCATTCTCGGCGTAAACGGTATCTGGCTCGCTACGCCGGCGGCGGAATTGATGGCTCTTATCCTGTCGGCTGCGATGTTCGTAAAACATCGGAAACGGTATCAATACTGACTGGAGGCTTTGCGCATGATTGATATAAAGGACCGCGGCGTTTGTCCGACCTTAAAAGAACTCGGAGATTATATCGGAAATCCGGTATTTACCAAATTTTGTTCAAAACTCATGGAAACATTTCAGTGCAAGGAAAAAATAGAATACAGTTCCTGCAGTTGGGAACCCGGATGGAATATCAAATTCAGAAAAGCAGGCAAGAACCTTTGCACCATTTACCCGAGAGAATCTTTCTTTACCGTGTTGCTCGTTGTCGGTAAAAAGGAAAAAGAATCCGTCGAAGCCGTACTGTCCGACTGCACGGACACATTGCAGGATATTTATCGGGAAACGCAGGAAGGAAACGGGCAAAAGTGGCTGATGATTGATTTACAGGACGAAGATGCCCTCTATAACGACGTATTCCGTCTTATCGCAATCAGAAGGGCGGCCTGACCGCCCTTCCCTTAACGTTACAAAACACTTATGCCTCAAAATGTCCCGCAACCGCCTTCAAATGCTCCACAATCGGCAGATGCTGCGGACAGATTCCCTCACAGCGGCGGCACGCAATACAGTCTCCCGCCTTTCCGAAAGTTCTGCTCAGCCTTCCGTAACTGTCTTTATTCGCCGTCCACTGTTTTTCCGCAGTTTCGCGCATTTCTTCATTATACAGTGAAAAATACTGTGGAATCGCGATATGTTTCGGGCATCCCGACGTACAATAAGAACAGCCCGTGCAGGGAACCGCGATTTTCGCGTTAATGATATCCGCCGCTTTGTACACCAGCGCTTCTTCTTCCAGACAGAAAGGCTGAAAGTTCTCCATATATCCCGTATTATCGACTATCTGCTCCATATTGCTCATACCGGACAAAACCATCATTACGTTATCGAGCGAAGCCGCAAATCGGATTGCCCAGGAAGAAACGGACTTTTCCACATCGTACTCCTGAAAAAGCGCTTCCACCTCTTCCGGCACATTCGCCAGCGTGCCGCCCTTCACCGGTTCCATCACGATAACCGATACCCCGTGTTTTACCGCCGTTTCGTAACACTTGCGCGACTGAATCCATTCGCTGTTCCAGTCCAGATAATTTAACTGAAGCTGTACGAACTCCATCTCCGGCTGTTCCGTCAGAATCCGGTCAAGAAGTTCGGCGCTGTCATGAAAAGAAAAACCGACATGTTTCACAAGCCCCTGCTCCTTCTTTTGCAAAAGCCAGTCAAAACAACCCACATTTTCAAATTTCGGATATTGCGCCGCCGTAATCCCGTGTAACAGATAATAGTCGAAATAAGAGACGCCTGGTATCATCCGACGGATTTAACAGCGGAAGTCTCATCAAACCAAAACCTAATTTTTTCATACTGCTCCTTTCCAATTTTTAACCACAACCAAATTGTGGTTGTTAAATCTACTCAACACGAAATCTATTCAGTCAAAATTACTCGGCACCATTTGGCTCCTGGTCATTTTCATTACTCTTTTCTAAGTAGCGAGCTGGAAATCAACCGCTTTCTTTATCCTTGCCATTTCATTACTGTATATCCTGTATGCCGCATTCTTAGCCGATTCTACAGAATCATACTTTTCAGGCTGTAATCTCCTGATACCGCCTTTACCGAAAGCATACAGATAATGCTTATTTTCTTCTGCTTCATGATTAATGCGGAATTCTATTTTAATCCATCCGCATAAATTGATTTCACAATGGCTGCATACAACCACATTGTCTGACATGATATCTTTCCACTCTAAATCTTTGAACTTCATATGGTACACTCCTTTAATTATATGTGGTCTGGATTAATCCCTTATAAATCAAGGATTGCCGTTTTAAGTTGCGTGGGATTGTCATCATAGAATGCCCTCCTGACGTTCTGTGGGGCTCATATAGACGTTTTAAGATTGCTTGTGAAATAATTTGCTAAGCCACATAAATAAGCCCTCTAGCAATCATATTTCTACAACTGATAGAGGACTTATTTAAATGTCCTGGCAACATATTTACTTGTCACAATGTACAGAATTTTTCTCCTTTCTCCTACGATTTTGAATCGAACATATGTTAGATTACTTTTTTGATTACCTTTTGCTTTTAGACAACAAAAAAACCTTGAATAATCAAGGCTTTCTTAGAGCTGCTGACGGGAATCGGACCCGTGACCTCCGCACTACCAATGCGACGCACTACCGACTGTGCTACAGCAGCCTGTTTCCGGCAGACAGTTTTATCTGTTTGCCGAATTGTATTGTATCACAGGGCATTTTACTTTGTCAATACACTTTCGCATTTCCCGATGATAACTTTCCTAACGGTCCTAACCAGCTTTCCCGACGATAAGCTTCTTTACTTTTTCCCCGAACGAAGAAGCATACCGCCCGACAGGATTGTCATAAATCCGGACAAAACGAGCCGCAGCCAGTCGGCCATCAGCCAGAAATCCCCGCCACACACGACGCTGGCCGACGTATTATGCTCATCCACATAAATTCCCATTTGATAAAATAGATTCACCGATATGATAAAAATCACCAGATTTCCGACAAAAATGAGTAATGTCGCCAACTTTCGTTTCATTCCTGGAACTCCGCCTTCCCTTTTGCAATATACAGTCCGTCATAGACGAATTGCTTTCTTCAATTTGTTCTTGATACGCTGTAACGCATTGTCCGTGGACTTTTCGTCTCTGCCGAGGACTTTCGCGATTTGTGTATAACGCATCCCTGTCAGATACAAGTCCAACACCTGTTTTTCAAAACCGCTCAGCTCTTTCTCGATTATTTTTTCGAGCTGTTCCAGATTTTCCCTGTCGATAACCATTTCTTCCGGGCTCTGCTCCGATTGGCGGGCAAGGATATTTACGAGCACGGCATCCTCTTCATTTTCCCCCGCATTCTCCCGGGCTGTTGCATACAGAGAAATGTAGGTATTTAACGGAATATGTTTCTGGCGTCTGGAAGCCTGTACCGCCGTATACATCTGCCTGGATATGCACAAATCGGCAAAGGTGAAAAAACTTGCGTCCCTGCCGCTGTCAAAATCCCGTACGGCCTTAAACAGCCCTATCATGCCTTCCTGAATCAGGTCATCGCTGTCTGCGCCGAGAATATACATGGATTTGGCCTTATTTTTGACAAGGTTTTTATACTTATCCATAATGAAATCCATGATACCGTCTTCCCCGTCCCGCAGATGTATCATCAATTCTTCGTCGCTGTACTGCTGATATTCTTCTTTCATCAATCTTCCCCGTTTTGGCAAATGACCGGATTCCGCACATTTACAGTTCCCGGATTCGTCAGTATTCGTATCGGCGTTTCTTTCTTTCCGAACCGTCGCTGTCTTTTTCATCGGTTCCGGTATCGGAGCCGGCATTTCTGCCGGCATCCGTATCACCTATTCCGCTTTCCGCACTGTTGCCGCTTTCCCCATCGCCGTCTTCGCCGGTTCCATCATCCGCGCCGTCGTCTTCTCCCGTATCGGTTCCGGCATCTGCGCCGTCGTCTTCTCCCGTATCGGTTCCGGCATCCGAAATCCCGTCTTCCTCTTCCTCATCGGTTTCCGTATTGTCGTCTTCCGTATCGTTAAGGTCTTCCTGATTCTCGCCGTCTGTTTCGTTTTCTTCGGCTTCTGCTTCTCCATTCCCGCCGACAATCGTTATCACCCCGGCGCCCGCTCCGGCATTTCCGCCGACTCCTGCTCCGGTATTTGTTCCGATGCCCACACCGCCGTTTCCGGTGGCGTTTCCGTCGGACGCGGTATTTTCTTCCTCTGATTCGGTATCGTCTTCATTGTAGTACCTGACGAGTTCTCCCGCAAAGTGTTCCGCCAGAATCTGATATCCCGCCGGGTTTCCGTGCACGCCGTCGGGCATGTATTCCGTGATGATATTGGCGTCATGAGAATCAAGAACATTCGAGTTATATAAATCAATTAATTCAAAATCATATTCATCCGCCAAAACCTGAATGACCTCTACGAAGTCTTTCTGCGGCAGAAGATATTCTCTTTCGCTCATCAGGTAGTCCTGAAGGACATTGGGCAGCGGCGTTGCAAAGAAAATCTGTGCATCCGGATAGTTTTCCCGCAGTCCGCCCATCAGCTCATCCAAATCGCCGCAGAAGGTATGATATTCCCTCTCGTCCAGACTTCCAAATTCTTCATCGGACACGCAAAATCCGTCGTTTGTTCCGCCCATGACGATGATGATATCACTGTCCTGCGGAATCTCCGTATAACGGTCCACAAAAGCATCGGCCCAATATCTGCCAATGGAGGAGCCGCCAATGCCCAGATTATAGACTTCTTCCGCGCCGAGCAATTCCTGCAGTCGCGCCGGATAAGCATATTGTTCGTAATTTTCTTCGCCTTCCAGATTAGCCGCTTTGGTGATGCTGTCGCCGAGGCAGGCGATTTTCATCTGGGAAAAGTCATATTGGTTTTCCGCAATCCATTCCCTGTCCGTCTGGTTCACTTCCATTGTTTCCTGATAAGAGGTTCTCCATTGCCTCCGTTCTTCCAATGTCATATGGTCTGCAGCATTATCTTCATCCGCGTCGTTTTCGGAGACGCTCCCCGACATATTGCCGGATATCGTCATATCGCCGTTGCCGGAAACGCTGTTCCCGGAAACAGACCATTCGTCATTTCCCGATACGGAACCCTCGAAGTCTCCCTCATTACCGGAAACAGACTCCCCGAAACCAGAACCGTCATTTTCCGATACGGAGCCTTCATTCCCTGATACGGAATCCGGCCGGCCTGACATATCGTTTCCGGAGACGGAACCGGGCTGCCCCGATACATCGCTTCCGGATACGGAATCGGACTGCGCCGGAACGCTGTTTCCCGAAGCAGCGTCCGCGGACGAAGCGTCACCGTTTCCGGAAATATTTCCCACGGCTTTTCGGCTCTGTACTTCGTTCGCGGCATTAACCGCATCGTCAATAAATGTCTGCAAAGCTTCTACATCGCTCTGCAGTTCAATAATCTCGACCTGCATTTCCTGCACGCGGTTCTGGGCTTCCGCATTCCGCGCCAGAATTTCTTCTTTACGCTGCTGAAATAAAGCTTCTTCTTCCGCTCTGTTCTTCATATAGCCGGAATAGGCTTTCAATCCGGCAACTGCCGCCAGAATGGCAGTCATTACAAATACTGCTATTAACGAATAATCCTGTATTTTTTTCATCATTTCAACCGCTGCCTTACAATTTCATAAGCAAGGATTCCCGCCGCCACAGAAGCGTTCAGGGAATCAATATTTCCTTTCATCGGAATAGAAGCGGTAAAATCACATTTTTCCTTTACCAGTCTTCCGACGCCGTCTCCTTCGCTTCCTATTACAAGTCCGATTGGGCCTTTCAAATCCAGTTCATACATCGTCTGGCCATCCATATCGGCGCAGACGAACCAGAGTCCGTCTTTTTTCAGCGCATCAATTGTCTGTCCCAGATTCGTCACTTTTGCGACCGGCGTATAATTCAGTGCGCCTGCAGACGCTCTTGCAACCGTCGCCGTCAGTCCGACCGCCCGGTTTTTGGGAATGATAACGCCGTGCGCCCCTGCCAGATTCGCCGTCCGGATGATGGCTCCGAGGTTATGGGGGTCCTCAATGTTATCCAGCAGAAATAAAAACGGCGGTTCTCCTTTTTCTGCTGCCGCTTTCAGCATGTCCTCCACTTCCGCATACTGATACGCAGAAGTACAGGCGATAACGCCCTGATGCTTTCCTGTCTCCGAAAGCTGGTCGAGCCGTTCCTTCGCCACATATTTTATCAGGCAGTCCTGTTTTCTCGCTTCCCGCTTAATCGTCAGCACCGGCCCGTCCTGGCATCCGTCCAGCACATAAAGCTTATCCACCGTTTTTCCGGAACGAAATGCCTCAATGACCGCATTTCTTCCCTCTATCATCATTTCCGTATATCCCATCGCCATACCTCTTTCTATATTTCCATCTCCAGTTTATCAAAAGCCCTGTGCACCAACATCAGGAGCCTGTCCGTCTCCCCCCGCAGATACAGATATCCGAGTAAGGCTTCCATCCCGGTCGCCTTCCGGTAATCGGCAATCGACGCATTCTTGGCGGACGTATAGGACTTGGCATTTCTTCCTCTGTGATAGACTGCCGTTTCTTCTTCTGTCAGCTCTTCCTCGAGCGCCGTTATCATTCTGGCCTGTGTTCCCGCATTGACATAACGAATAACTGTCTTATGCAGCTTGTTGGCAGAACGGTTTGCCCGCTCCACCACTACCGTGCGGATGACCAGGTCATAGATGGCGTCACCAATATAGGCAAGGGTAAGAGGTGAATATGTTCTGATATCCACCTCCCCGCATCCAAACTGTCGTTTAATCGTCTCTAACAAGGTTAAGCTCTCTTCCATTTTACCCCTTCTCGTGTATCTTCCAAAAGAATGCCTCTCTCGGAAAGCATGTTGCGGATTTCATCCGCTCTAGCGAAGTTCTTTGCCTTTCTTGCCGCCTGACGTTCTTCT
The DNA here is from genome assembly GCA_910578475.1 of uncultured Lachnospiraceae bacterium. Classification (GTDB taxonomy): domain Bacteria; phylum Bacillota; class Clostridia; order Lachnospirales; family Lachnospiraceae; genus UBA3282. Next base: position 13,170 of record CAJTRK010000024.1, read on the forward strand.
ATTAACTGCTCGATTTCTTCATCCAGCATTTCTTCCGCTTTTTCCACAAGCAGACCGCAGATATCGGAAAGCGTCACGATTTCTTCTTTTAACGCTTTGATAAAAGCCGCGCTGCTTTCCTCCGACGCATTGGTATTCGCAAATTTGACCAGTTCAAAAATCGCAGAAATGGCATCCGCCGTATTGAAATCATCTTCCATCGCCGCATCAAATTTGTCCGCAAACCCTTTTGCTTCTTCCGCCAGTTTTTCTTCTTCACCGCGCATCGTATCGCCCTGCGCCTTTTCCAACAGATAATTCAGATTGGAAACACTCGTCACAATCCGCTCATAGCCGTTCTTCGCGGCTTCCATCAGTTCCGCACTGAAATTGAGCGGGCTTCTGTAATGGGCGGACAACATAAAAAAGCGCAGCACCTGCAAATCATATTTTTCACCGATATCTCTTACCGTAAAAAAGTTGCCTGCGGATTTGGACATTTTCTTATTGTCAATATTCAGAAAACCGTTGTGCATCCAGTATCTTGCAAAAGGCTTTCCGTTCGCCGCTTCGGACTGAGCGATTTCATTTTCATGATGAGGGAAAATCAAATCTTCTCCGCCGGCATGGATATCGATTTCATCTCCAAGATATTTCTTGCTCATGACGGAACACTCGATATGCCAGCCCGGGCGCCCTTCACACCAGGGCGATTCCCAAAAAGGCTCTCCCTCTTTCTTCGGCTTCCAGAGCACGAAATCCAGCGGGTCTTCTTTCTGGTCTTCACCGGATACGAGCAGGGAGCGGTTTCCGCCCCGTAAGTCATCCAGGTTTTTATGCGACAGTTTGCCGTAATCGCGGAAACTTCTTGTCTTAAAATAGACGGTTCCGTCTTTCGCCACATAAGCGTTTCCGTTTTCCAGAAGCGTTTTTATCATCTGCTGCATCCCGTCGATTTCCTCGGTTGCCTTCGGATGAACCGTCGCCGTTTTTACATTCAGGGCTTTCATATCCTTTTTACACTCTTCAATATAACGCTCGGAAATAACGGAAGACTCCACACCCTCTTCCTGCGCTTTTTTGATGATTTTATCATCCACATCCGTGAAATTGGACACATAATTGACCTGCCAGCCCTTGTGTTCCATATATCTTCTGACCGTATCGAATATAATCATCGGTCTTGCATTTCCGATATGAATCAGGTTATAGACCGTCGGTCCGCATACATATATGCTGACCTTACCCTGTTCATGGGGCACGAACTCCTCTTTTTTCTTCGATAATGTGTTATAGATTTTCATAACAATACCATGCCTTTCCATAGCCTGCGCATTGGGGCCGCAGGCGCTGTTCTGCTTTCAGACTTCTCTGTTTCTTCCTGTTTTCCGGTTCGCTGTTTCTTTTCCGGCTCACTGTTCCTTTTCCGTTCCCTGCCCTGCCTTCCGCTGCGTTCTCCGAAGTTTGCGCACTTCCTGCTCCAAATCGATAAGGCGGTTGGCAAGTTTTTCATTTTCCTGCTGTAACTGCGCCAGGTCTTCCATAACCGGGTCCGGAAGGTGCACTTGGTCCAGTTCTTCCTGCGGCAGCGCAACGTTATGACGCTTCACCACTCTTCCCGGCACGCCGACGACGGTGGAATCGGGCGGCACTTCCTTTAATACGACGCTTCCCGCGCCGATTTTGCTGTTATTGCCGATGGTAAAAGAACCGAGAACTTTCGCCCCCGTGCTAATCATGACATTATCGCCGACGGTCGGATGTCTTTTCCCCTGTTCCTTGCCTGTTCCGCCAAGCGTAACGCCCTGGTACAGGGTAACGTTGTCTCCGATAATTGTCGTTTCTCCGATAATGACGCCGTTTCCGTGGTCGATAAAGAACCCTTTTCCAATCTGTGCTCCGGGATGTATCTCTATCCCTGTTTTACGCGCGCCTTTCTGCGAAACCCATCTTGCCAGAAAAAAATGTTTTTTCTCATAAAGGCGGTGAGCCGCCCGGTAATACAACATTACTTTAAAACTGGGATAGAGAAATACTTCCATATTGGAATGAATCGCCGGGTCCCTTTCTCTTATGACTCTTATTTCTTCCCGTATGTGGCTGAGAAATCCCATAACCGTTACCACACCTTTCCTTCAGCCTGATTATTTGTTCTTACTCCTATATATGCAGTATAGGCTGATTCTGTCAATCCCTTTATGTCCTTATTTTTCCTGCTGTATTGCCGATAATCGTTTTTCCCATTCCTGCAGAATCATCTCACATCTGTCCACATCGAGTTCTTCCACCGCGTCTTTCAGACGTGTAAACATTTCTTTCTGCCATTCCTCATAATGATAACGTTTCATCCTGTGGATGACTTCCTCCATCCGGTCCATCTCCAAATCTTCCAGCGCCATCCGCATATCGGTAAAATGCTGCTGCAGCGCAGCGGCTGACATCGAATCCTGACTGCCGGCTTCCGTCTTTTCATCCGGAAAGAATGGCTTAAATACGAACCGATACCCCAGGTATTTGTCCAACAGTCTGTCCGTATTCTTATGTATAAATTCAGAGTCCCTCGCATTTCCGGCCTTTTCCAACGCTGCTGCCCGCTCGGACAGGGCAATGGCCCCGATTTGTTTGGAGGAACTTTTCAGTGCATGGACTTCTATTGTAAAATCAGTCCAGTTTTCCTCTTCTTCCAATACCTTAATGAGTTTCGCCTTTTTTTCGATTGCCTTATAATAAACTTTCAACACCGACCAGAATAAATCCTCGGTTCCCAAAAATTTCAGCGCATAATCGACATCCAGGTCGCCCACGACAATGTGCGCGTTCCTCATATCCTGCTGTGCCGTGCCTGACGATTTCTGAATTTTTTCGATGGGAAGCCACTGTCGCACTTTGGATATCAGTATACGCAGCTCAATCGGCTTTGCTACAAAATCATTCATGCCTTCCTGGCAGAATCTTTCTTTCGTTCCTTCCACCGCATTCGCCGTAAGCGCGATAATCGGCACATCATTGTATTCCTGATGAAACCGCCGGATGATGCGGGTCGTTTCCACTCCGTCCAGCTCCGGCATCATATGGTCCATAAAAACAATATCGTAGTGAAATTTTCCGATTTTATCGATGGCTTCTTTTCCGCTTGCCGCCGTATCAATGTGCATTTTCAGCGGCCTCAGCAGTCCTTCCGCCACGGTCAGATTGACCGCGTTATCGTCCACAATCAGAATCTCCGCATCGGGGGCAATGAAATCGTATTCGCTTCCTTCCCCGTTATTATCGTCGAACTGGGGATTTTCTTCATTCAATATCATGGCGGCCGTCAGCGCAAAAAGCGGCTTTTTCACAATATGCAGATTTTCCATCTCATACTGGACCGAATCCAGAAACTCAATGAGAAGAACGGCCGTAATCTGCGGATTTTCTTTGACAAAAGTTTCCACGTCCGATGAAAACATTACTTTCTCAATAAAAAGAAACAGCTTCTTTTCCGTTTTTAACTCCGCAAGTTCCTCTGCGGAATGCAGTTCCTTGTATTCTACGCCGAGCTTTTTCACATCCTGTCGGAAATTCTGTCTGACATGCTCATTGGAAATCAGACTCACGGCTATCCGGGAACCCGGTTCCCTGACACTGATACAGGGCGTTTTATCCACCACTTTCTGCGGTATGAAAAAAGAAAATATACTTCCCTTTTCATATTCGCTCTCCACCCATATATCGCCCTTCATCAAATGAAGGAGCTGCTTGGAAATAGCCAGACCGAGTCCGGTTCCTTCGATATTACGGTTACGCTTGCTGTCCAGCTGTTGGAAAGAACGGAACAGCTTATAGCGGTCCTCTTTCCTGATGCCGATTCCGGTATCTTCCACAGAAATATGCAGTTCTATATTTCCGTCATCTATCTGCAGATAATACATTTTCAGCATTATCTTTCCGGTATTCGTAAACTTCGCCGCATTATTGGCAATATTGAGCAGCACCTGCTTGATGCGGACATTATCCCCTAACAGTTTATTGGGCAGATTCGGAGAGATATCGAGAAGCAGCTCCACATCTTTCCCTTTCAGCCTTGTCATGACGATATTCGTAACATCGTTAATAACCGCCATCGGTTCGTATTCAACCACATTGATATCCATTTTCCCGGACTCTATCTTGGAAAAATCGAGAATATCATTGATAATCGTCAAAAGCGATTTCCCGGCTTCCTTAATCTGATTGATATAATTTCTGGCAGGCCCGGGCAAATCTTCCCGCAGCGCCATTTCCGCCATGCCGATGACCGCATTCATGGGCGTCCGGATTTCATGGCTCATATTCGCAAGAAAATCGGATTTCATATTCGACGTTCTTTCCATATCCGCTTTTGCCTGATGGACAAGATACTGATTGCTCGCCATATCGGACATGACTTCTACCATTGCCGACAGAAATTTCGCCGCATTGTCGATTTCCTCGATATCCACTACCTTCACCTTCTGGAAAGCCTCCAGGTATTCATTCAGGTCCGCTCCGATTTCCGCCGCAATAATTTTCATCTTTACGGGGTCCGGCATTTCCGTAATCACCTGACCGCCGATTACGCAGCCGACCAGTTTTCCTTCGACCATAATCGGAGCCCCGAAGTTCATCAGTCCCGCATAACAGGGATATATGATAGATTTTCCCTCCTGCAGCGCAAGCTCCGCTCCGGCCTTATTGCTCTTTGCGCAAAGCATACAGCCGACGGGGGAATTTCTCGTATAATTCTTGCAGAAATCGGAAAAATAGGAACCCTCCGTTACCGCGATGCCGTTCGTATCCGTTGTAATAACGGACATACCGGTCAGCCTCGAAAAAGCGTCCTGCATTTTCTGCAGAATATCTCTGCTGATAAGGTCGGTCAGATATAAATCATATTTCATTTCCATAAAACAGTCCTCTTTCTGGCATTACCTGTTTCATTGCTTTTTCCCGTCAGATTCAACCGACGACCTTCGCAATTGCGCTCCTTAACTTTTCATGGTCAACAGGTTTTAATAAGTAGCTCTGCGGCTTCAAAACAAGCGCTTCCTGAATCTTTTCACGTTCCGACACTCCTGTCAGAAAAATAACCGGAATGTCTTTTGTCACGTCGTTGGCACGCAGTTTTTCCAATATTTCAGGCCCGGTTTCTCCGGGCATTTCATAATCCAGTAAAATCAGATTCGTTTTCTTACGTTCCAGAAACTTCATTGCAATTTTTCCGCTGACGGCGGTTGCAACATCGTAATCATCCCGCAGCTGTTCTTTTAACATTTTCAACATCAGCGGGTCATCGTCCACCACAAGAATATGCGTGCGCTGCGATGTGGAAGCCTCCGGACTTTCATTGATTTCCTTTGATTCGACGGGTTTTTCCATCCGGCTTTTTACCGGAACCGGTATATCTGCCGCTAATGCCGCCCGCAGCTCCGCCAGTTGGGCCTCAACGTCCTCTTCGGAAATGGGCAGCTCCGCTTCCTTCGGCTTCGAATCATTTGAGCTGTGATACAGCTGCCACTCCTCCATGAACTTCGTTATATCCTCCTGAATGGAATACACCGTATAGGGCTTCACCACCGCCAGATTCGCCACATTTACGGCCGTTCTCTCAAACTCGTCACACTCGTCTTTTGCCCCGACCACCACAAACGGCACACCGTTTTTTCGCAGGATATTTTTAACATGAACCATCTGGTTCATGTTTTCTCTCGTTTCATTACCAATACAATACACAAAAAGTTCCGGCCTGAAATATTTTACATGCCGGGTCACATCGTTAAATCGTTGGGATGTTGAAATAAGTTCAAAAGAATCGTCCATCTGAATAAAAAAATCATCAATCAGCGTCGTATTTTTTCCTGTAATCAAGGTTTTATACTTCATGATACGTCCTCCCAATCCTCACTCTTCTATTCAAAGATAGTAGCATATTAAACCGGTTTTGGCAAGGAATCTGTCAGGTTTGCGGCTGTTCGTGCCGGCTGTTCGGCAACTGAATCCATACAGGGGTTCGGCTGCCGTGCCCCGGTGCGGGGCTGAGCCGGAAAGATGACAGCCCGCCGATTCTTCCTACCGCCTCTCCTTACACCCGCTGCAGCCCGCGCAGTCTCTCTGTCCTGTCACATCGCGGTCATACAGTTCCGCAGGAGACGAAAGCATGCAGACGGCCTGTGCCGAAATACCTTCGCCGCTCCCGGTAAAACCGAGTCCTTCCTCTGTCGTCGCCTTGACGTTTATCTGCGTCACTTCGATATGAAGCGCGTCGGCGATATTCTGCCGCATCGCGTCGATATGCGGGCGCATCTTCGGTGCCTGCGCGATAATCGTCGCGTCAATATTTTCAATCAGGAAAAGATGTTCTTCCAGCAGCCCGCCCACATGCTCCAGAAGCTTCATGGACGAAATCCCTTTATAGGCCGGGTCCGAATCCGGAAAATGTCTGCCGATATCGCCGAGCGCCGCCGCACCGAGCAGCGCGTCCATAATGGCGTGCAGAAGCACATCTGCGTCCGAATGGCCGAGCAGCCCCCTTTCATAAGGTATTTCCACCCCGCCGAGAATTAATTTCCTGTCAGTTGTCAGACGATGCACGTCATACCCCATACCAATTCTCATCTTGTCGCCCCTTTCTTTCTAGTTTACATAACTTTTTTCTCATCGCTTCTTTTCCACCAGCCTGTTCATCACTTTTCCATAAAAGATAATCGACAGAAGCGTTCCGACGCACCAGCCGGCCGGCCACGACATCCAGATTCCGGCTTCCTCAAGCCATGCGGAAAAGAGATATGCAAGAATGACGCGGAGAATCAAATCCGTAAAGGTCGCTATCATAAAATACCGCATGGATTCCGTTCCCCGCAGAATGCCGTCCGCTATCAGTTTTACGGAAATCACAAAATAAAAAGGCGACACGATGCGCAAAAACAGAATGCCTGTTTCCATTGCCCGGCCGCCCGCGTTTTCCATGAACAGCAGCATCATCGCCTTTCCGAAAAAGAAAAAGCCGATAAAAAACGGAACGGTTACGCCAAGCGCCATTTTGATGCCGGCCCGGTATCCTTCCCGGATACGGCCGGGCAGTCCCGCTCCGAGATTCTGCGCGGTGAATCCGGATATCCCGTTGCCGAGCGTGGTCATTCCCGTAATGAGAAAAGTATTCAGTTTCACCGCGGCGGAATAACCGGCAATCACATCGGAACCATAAGAGTTTACGAGCCCCTGAATAAAAATATTCCCGATGGAAATGAAACTTTGCTGCAAAACGCTCGGAATCGCTACGAGCGCAATTTTTTTCAAAACTTCGAGAGAGAAAAACTGCGTCTTTTCTTCCGTCTTTATCTGTGCCAGACGACGCCAAAATGCCAGAAGCGCAAGCACACAGGCCGCTCCCTGCGCAAGAAACGTGGCCCATGCCACCCCGGCCACGCCCCAGTGGAAGACTGCCACAAACAATAAATCGAGCAGAATATTGCCGATGGACGAACCTATCAGAAAATATAACGGCGTCCGGGAGTCTCCCATAGAATTAAACATTCCCGTCGTGACATTATAGAGAAAAAGGAAAATGAAACCGCCGATGTAGATTCGCAGATATAATGCCCCATCCATAAAAATATTATCCGGCGTCTGAATCATCCGCATCATGGCCGGTGTCGTGAACAGGCCGACTGCCGTCAGAACCGCCGATAACAGCAAACCGGCTGACAATGTTGTAAAGACCGCCGTTTTCATCTTCCGGTACGCTTTTGCCCCGAACAACTGGGAAATGACGACGGAACAGCCGATGTTGCATCCAACCGCCACCGCCATGAAAATCATCGTAATCGGATAAGAAGCGCCCACCGCAGCGAGCGCCTCTTTTCCGGCAAATTTTCCGGCTATCATACTGTCCGCTATATTATAAATCTGTTGAAAGGCCACACTGACGAACATCGGTATGGTATATTGTAACAGAACCTTTCGGGAATCACCCACCGTTAAATCCTGCATCATAATGTTTTTTCCGTTCCTCTCATCTTACTTATAATATAGGAAAGAAGCTTATCTGCCACTTCTTCCTTACGCATCATCGGAAGCTGTACGGTATCGGATGCGGATATCAGCGTAACGATATTCGTATCCGTTCCAAAGCCTGCTCCGGCCTGCTTCAAATTGTTTGCCACAATCAAATCCAGATTCTTTTTTTCCAGTTTCTTTCTGGAATTTTCCAGCATATTTTCCGTTTCCATCGAAAAACCGCACAAGAACTGGCCTTCCTTTTTATGGTTTCCAAGATATCCGAGGATGTCTTCGGTGCGCTCCAGCTCCAGCTCCAGCGACATCTCATCGTCTTTTTTCTTTACTTTTTCGTCCGCCGCGTATTTTGGACGATAGTCCGCTACCGCCGCCGCCTTGATAACGATATCCTGTACCCCGGCGCAGCCTTTGACCGCCTCGGCCATTTCCGCCGCCGATTCGATATTGATGACGCATACGCCCATCGGCGGCTGCAGCTGCGTTTTTCCGCTCACCAACGTAACCTGCGCGCCGCGCATCATCGCCGCCCTCGCTATCGCATAACCCATTTTCCCGGTGGAATGGTTCGTAATATAACGAACCGGGTCTATTTTTTCCCTCGTAGCGCCGGCCGTGACCAGAACTCTGACGCCTTCCATGTCTTTCGGATATAAAGCCTTCGTAATGTATTCCAGCAAAAGCTCCGGTTCCGGCATCTTCCCTTCCCCGGTGTCTCCGCAGGCCAGATAACCTGTCGCCGGATTGACAACTTCCATGCCGTAATGCCGCAGCAGTTCCATATTATCCTGAACGACAGGATTCTGATACATCCGTGTGTTCATTGCCGCCGCAAAAATCTTCGGGCACCGGCAGGCAAGCAGCGTCGTCGTCAGCATATCGTCCGCGATGCCGTGCGCCGCTTTGGCAATCACATTGGCGGACGCCGGCGCAACCATCACCACATCCGTCTGTTTCGCCAAAGAGACATGCTCCACGCTGTGTTGAAAATTTCTGTCAAACGTATCGACCAGGCATTTATTGCCCGTCAGACTTTCAAACGTAATCGGATTGATGAAATTTGTGGCGTTCTGCGTCATAATAACCGTAACATCCGCGCCCTGTTTTTTCAGCATGCTGGCAAGCGAAGCGATTTTAAAAGCTGCAATGCTGCCCGTTACGCCGAGTACGATATGTTTTCCCTCTAACATGTTCTTTTCCTTTCCACTCCAATGCCGGTCTTCCGGTCTTAAAAAATCTGTTTTTCAGCCTGCTCTGCGTTTTTCCGATATATCAGACCAAGTCCTTTTAACGTCAGTTCGTTGTCATGAATAATCTTTTTCTTACAGTGCGGAACGATACAGCCGGCAAGTCCGCCTGTGGCAACCACCGCCGCCTCATATCCCAGTTCTTCAAAAATCCGTTCTATCATGCCGTCCAGACAGGACGCCTGCCCCATCACAATACCGCTTTTCATACAGTCGATGGTATTCTTTCCGACTACTTTCTTCGGCGCTTCCAGACTGATTTTAGGAAGCTGTGAAGTCCGGTTCACGAGAGAATCCAGCGATACTTTGACCCCAGGCAGAATCATGCCGCCCACATAATTTTTCTTTTCATCCACCACGCTGATTGTCGTCGCGGTTCCCATATCAATCAGAATAATCGGCGCGCCGTAATATTGCAGCCCCGCCACCGCATTGACAATCAAATCGGAACCAACCTGCGCCGGATTGTCCATCAGAATGTTCAGCCCCGTCTTAACCCCCGGGCCGACAAAAAGCGGCGCAATGTGCAAAAGTTTCTCGATGGCGGACCTGACGATATTATTTAACGGCGGCACAACGGAAGAAATGATACAGCCCGTGATTTCCTTCATATCGATTCGGTACAGTTCCAGAAGAATTTTAAATTCCACGACATATTCCAGTTCCGTTTTGGCGATATCCGTCGATGTCCTTTCCACAAAATAAATCTTCTCCTGCTCGATGCAGCCGATTACAATATTCGTATTTCCGATATCTACTGCCAGTATCATTTCTTTGTGTTCCTTTCCGCTGATAGCTGTGATAATTTCAGGTTATGTTATATTTTTACTGCCCTTTTACCGGCTTTACTTTCATCAGCGCCACCCCGACGCCTCCCGCAATAATCGCGGCAACCACGGCTTCCACAACGCCGTTAAAGCTGATAATGCCCATAATCGTGTCGAACACCGCTTCTCCCGCGATGCCGAGAGCCTGCGCATAGGCATCTTTATACAGAATGAAAATACCGCTCATCACAAGCAGCGTATTGGTAAAAGCTCCCGACAGTCCCGCATAGGCGAGCGCAATATTGGTGGAGCCTTTTTTATTTCCCGCAAACGTCAGTGCGGCAAAAAGAAGAACGCCGGCAACAATCCCCGCTATCATACTAACCGTCGTGCAGAGGCCGTCGCTTACTCTGCCCTGTAACATACGGTTCAGCAGCGCATACAGCGAAAACAGCAGCGTCAGAGACGCCGCAAGATTAATTGCAATGCGCCATCCTTTCTGCCCGCCTTTTAACAGCCGGTGTATCAGCAGATAGACGTAGTATGGCACGACGCCGACCAGTATTCTCGGCACAAAGCAGATATAAAGGCTCTTGAAAACACCGGAAACGCCTACGATATTCGCCGCAAGCACCGGAGAAAAAACAAAAGCCGACGGGGTAACCGCCTTAAATGTGTTGTTGATAAAGCTTGTGAAACCAAATACGAATCCTAAAAATGCACCTTTCTTCGGTCCGAGAAATAGCGCTCCCAGGATGACAGGGATATGAATTATCGTCGCGTTGATAACAATCAGCGGGATATATCCCAGGGGTGTGAATGCCATTATGACAATAATGGCGGTGAACAGTGCTGTCAGCACCAGTTCATAGGTTTTTTCATTTTTCATGGTACGTTTCCTCCTGTTATTATTCTCTTAAACGAGATACAATACGGTGTAATCATACCACATTGTCAAAAAATTGACAATACAATTTTTTCCTGCTGGTTACTTCTGGCATTTTTCATAGGGAGCCAGATAAACGCCAAAATTACTGTAACGCCTTACAGAATTTTTATCGAGCCTGATAAAATTCCATGTTTCTTCATAAGTTCCCTTTACTGTAAAGACGCTTTCACGCATAAGCCGGATAAACTCCTCCGGTTTATCCGCATATTCTTCATCAAAAGAATCTGCCAAATCATGTTTTTCCGCTTTCGACAGATTCGCCTGATTATGTAATACATGGTCCATATTGGATGAAAAATAATACACACTGTATGATATCGTCTTTAATACCGCAGGAAGCTCTAACATCCGTTCGACCACGGCCGATTTCCTTTTATTTCTTTCAACCATTTCTTCTACTTTTCCTGTATAAATGCCGTCATCCATATATAACGGGTCTTCCACGTCGGCATAATGAACCGAATCTTCCTGTAAGAAAAGACCGTCCGTATCGATAATGTGTACTACTTCCAGGAAATGTTCCGGTTTTAAATGATACTTATCCTTGAATGCCTTGACTGTTTTACCAATCTCATTCCGTATTTTGTACTCGTCAATGCCCAAACGCGTCGTAATGTCCCCTTCGGTAATCTGAAAACGAACCTCTTCGGAGTCCAGAATTTTTTCCAGTACGCCTTCCAGACAGGTTTTATCATTTATTCCCTCTACAATAAATAAAATAATTTTCTTTCTAGCCATTCAAGTCACCACCCGCACTTTTAAATGCCCGCCGGATAGAACCCGGACTCGTAGGTTCATACACGCATTCATCCTGACCGCCAAGTAAAATATCCTGATAATAAACATCTCTGAGATTGTTGGAACCTTTTACATTTTTAAACCGGATGTATCTGTTCTTTTCATTCGTCGTTGAAAACATAATGCTCTTTTTATCCAACACTTCCAATGCGCGCAGATTATGAGACGTGAAAATCAACTGTCCCTTTGCATTTTCCTGTAATACGGTCAGAATCTCCCCAAGCAGATATTCAAATACACCCGAATCCAGTTCGTCAATTGCAATCGTAACGGAATCATCATGATACATTTCAACGAGACTGTACAAAATAAAAATCAGCTTTTTGATTCCGTCCGATTCATATCTTAACGGAATCTCATTTCCGTTTTTTCCAGAAGCCAGTTCAACGATAACGGAGGGTTCTCCTTTATCATTGATGCGGGTTCCCCGATTTACGACCTTTACTGACATATTGGGGACAATCTTTGTTATTACCTTATCAATCACCGCAAAACGATGCTCGATTAATTCGTATGCGTCATTCGGAACGACTGTCTCACCGGTGAGCTTTATACTGATATTTATTGACTTTAATGTTTCCTTATCATCCTCCAGCCAGCAAAATGACATCGGTAACATAATATTTGCGTTCACAAAACTTGCATATACATTCCCCAATACAAATAGTTTTGTCATTCCAAACATCTGAATCGAATCTATGATATATACAAGCTCTTCTTTAAATCCGTTTCTTTTTCTGATATCTTTTATTCTTGCAAGTGAAAAGATAAAAGAAGAACCCGATTTGTATATTGTATTTTTCAGATAACGCAGTTCATCAGCAAGTTCTTTCTCTTTCCCGACAAATTCCTTATATCTTATGTCAGGCCCGAAAATCGTCTCGTTCCCATTCTCATAACAATACTCTATGATTCCGTGATACCGGTTGCCCTTTTCATCATTAATTCTTTTGTATTGCAGTTTTTCTTCCGCCAGATATACAAGAGAATCCGCAAAATGCTGTTCCTCATCAGGCAGTTCCATATCGTCCGCTTCTTTGTCCATTTCTTTCATTTTCAAAACTACGGAATAATGAATCAGGTACTTGCCGTATATATCGCTTTCCAGACTCATGTCATAATCAATTTTCGCAAAAGGGGCTCCCACCCGTATGAATCTGTCCATATCCTTCCACAAACGTCTGCCGCTGAGTAACTGTTTCAAGACATGGACAGCAAATATCAACGTGGTTTTTCCTGAGCCATTTTGCCCGTACATCCCCAAAATATCAGCTTCTTTATGAAAGATATCGTCATGCGTGTTGCATACGAAACGGATATCACCATGCGCAACATTTTTCAGATTTTCAATGGTTATCTTCTGTATTCTGCATCGAAAAGGCTTTTTACAATTCATATCGTCTGACCTCCTGCTATCATACTACCTATGTTATACTATTCTCCCTTCTTTTTGTCAAGTTAAATTTAAAATCGGAATTTTTTATTCCGTTTCTGAATTTAATTTCCGATTTTATCGAGTATATTATAAGTTTCCATCCGCCCGTGCATAAAAAATGCCATTCTTCCTGATAACGAAAAGAAGAATGGCATAAAAGAGATGACGTTCCTATTCTACTCTGTGCGGCGATATGACCCAACGGCCAAATCGTCATGGATTACACTTTTTACAAGGCTCATACCCCTGCGCGATAACGCTTTCCCTGCTTTCCGACGTATCCTTCCGGTTGGCCGTTGGCAGAAAACTACAGGAAGGGTTATGGAATTTCTTTGTTTTCGTATTCAGCACATAGGTCAGCTCTGTCGAATCCTGTGCCGCGGGAGCCGGTTCCGCCTCCTGTATCGCCGGCGTCGAATCCTGAACGGAAGGCTGTTCCTGCTTCGTCTCCTGCTGCGACGCGGCTGGCGGCGCCGACGTTTCGGCCTGCGGCGTCGTTTCGGAAGGCTTCGCTGACGCTCCGGTCTGCGGTGTCGCTTCGGAAGGCTTTGCCGACGTTCCGGTCTTCGGTGTCGTTTCGGAAGACTTCGTCGGTTCGCCCGCCTTCCATGTTTCGGACGCCGGAACGTTGAAGGTAAGCTTCTTTCCGTCGGAAGAAGCAATAATCGTGCCCGCTTCATCGGTTCTGTAAACTTTAACGCCGTTTGCTCTGAACGTATTCAACGTCTGGGCGTGGGGATGTCCGTACTCGTTTCCCTCGGCGCAGCTGATAACGGCATACGTCGGGTTCACGGCTTCCAGAAAATCTTCCGACGAGGAAGTCTTACTGCCGTGATGGCCTGCCTGATATACATCGGCTGAAAGCGTCATGCCGCTGTCAAGCATCTCCTGTTCGGCTTCTTCGCCCGCATCGCCCGTAAAAAGGAATTTATGGTTTCCATTCTGCACAAGCAGGGCAATCGAGGCGTCGTTGGGATTATCATATTCCCGGCCGGGCGCCAGAATGGTGATGGTCGCAGTTCCGAGAGAATACTGTGCCCCGACTTTCGGCGTCGTATAGCTCAGCCTTTTATCGTCGAGCGCCTGAATCAGCTTTCGGTATGTCTTATTATCTTTTTCATAGTTGGAGACAAATACTTTGTCTATTTCGAACTTGCTGATGATGACCGGCGCGCCGCCGATATGGTCGGCATCGGGATGCGTCAGCACGAGATAGTCCAGTTCTTCGATTTTCTGCTTTTGCAAATAGTTCTGAATCTGTGTGCCTTTGGAGTCATCGCCCGCATCAATCAGCATGGCATGCCCGCCGCAGACAATCAGTGTGGAATCGCCCTGCCCCACATCCAGAAAATGCACTTCCATTTTATCCGGGCCCGCCGCAGACGATTGGATGGGAACGGACAGGCAGGCTCCGGCCAAAACCGCAGCCGTAAGTATCAGATTCATCAGTTTTCGGTATAGTCTTTTCATGTTTCCTCTCATTCCGCCGCGTAAGCGGCATTTTAATGTTTAACCTTTCTCTTACGCTTTTTTCAGATATAAGAATCCATAGGGAGGCAGCTCCACAGCCCCGGCCTTTAGCATTTTTCCGGAAAGCAGGTCGGTATACGCCGCCTCTTCGTCCGAAATCCGCGCTGTTTTATTGTATTCGCTGAAATTGAACAGACCAAGCAGCGTTTCTTTGCCGTATGCCCTTCCGATGCCGAGCACGGAGTTATCTCCCGTTTCCATCGTCCATGTGTCCGCGTCCGTCATGAAGACTTTTTCCGATTTCCGAATCTCCTCCAACCGGCCAAGCCGTTTGAACATCCGGCCTTCCACCGTTTTATCATCCGTAATGTTTTCCGCCAGTTTCCAGTTCATCGCACCGCGGTGAAGATAACGGGAGTCCTGCACTTTATCGGGGTCTTCTTTATAGGTATAGTCGTTGACCTGACCGATTTCATCGCCGCTGTAAAGCACCGGAATGCCCGACTGCATGAACATATAGGCATGGAGCATCACGTCCATCTGAATCGCCCGTTCCATCGCCTGTTCATCCTGTTCGAATCCGGCTTTCTCAATACCGCACATAGATGCCGTCGTTCCGCAGAATCTGGCATCACCCGTTATCGGGTCCGCATTGTATAATTCGCCGCGGCTGACGCTTTCCCCTGCATATCCCTGAAAATAATCGTTCAGATATTGTTTATGAGACCTTTCTCCAAAACCTTCCGTCATCAGGGTTGCATAATCCAGCCCCCATCCGATATCATCGTGACAGCGCAGATAATTCAGGAATACATATTCTTTCGGAAGATTGTTCACGATATCCAGCTGCCTTTTCAGCAGGCGGGTATCCCGCGTCGCCACCGTGTGCCAGGTAGTTGCCATCGTTGTGACGTTATAGAGCATATGGCATTCCGGTTTATCGACCGTTCCGAAATATGGAACGACCTTTTCCGGCTCCATAACGACCTCGCCAAGCAACAGAATGCCCGGACAGACGATTTCCGCAATCATGCGCATCATGCGCACGATGGTATGTACCTGTTTCAGATTCCGGCACTGGGTTCCCAGTTCTTTCCAGATATAGGGCACGGCGTCGATGCGGATGATATCGATTCCCCGGTTGGCCAGATAAAGGAAATTGTACATCATCTCGTTAAACACGCGGGGATTCTGATAGTTTAAATCCCACTGGTACGGGTAAAAAGATGTCATCACATAATGGCCAATTTCCGGCAGCCAGGTGAAATTGCCCGGCGCCGTCGTCGGAAATACCTGTGGTACGGTCTTTTCGTACGCATCCGGGATTTCCCTGTTATTGTAAAAGAAATAACGGCTCATGTACTCGCCGTCTCCCCGGCGCGCTTTCTTTGCCCATTCGTGGTCTTCCGAAGTGTGATTCATGACAAAGTCCATGCAGACGTTGATGTTTTTCCGATGGCAGGCCGCCGTCAGGGCTTCCAGGTCTTCCATCGTGCCGAGTTTTTCCTGCACCTTCCGGAAATCGGACACCGCGTAACCGCCGTCGGAACGCCCTTTCGGCGTATCCAGAAAAGGCATGAGATGAACGTAATTGACATGACATTTTTCCAGATAGTCGAGTTTCGACGCCACGCCTTTCATATTGCCGGCAAAATTATCAATATAGAACATCATGCCGAGCATATCGTTCTTTTTATACCAGTCCGGGCGTTTCTCCCGCTCGCAGTCCAGTTTTTTCAGCGCCTCGATGCGTTCCTCATAAAATGCTTTCATCCTGTCGCAAAGTTCCGCAAACATGGAACCGTTATCGTACAGTTCCATATAGAGCCACCGCAGCTCGTCAAAATGTTTCTCGAATCTTTTTGTATAAAGCTCTTCCGTTTTCTTTCCCATATTAATTACCATGCCTTTCCGTCAGAAACGCTTCCACTTCTTCACGCTCCGGCATCACGCGCAGCGCGCCTTTTTTGGTCGTAACGATAGATGCGGCGGCATTGGCAAAGCGTAACATCTCCCCTAACCGCTCTTCCGCGCACGCCTTACAACGTTCCGCGAAACGATTCCGGCTTCCTTCCGCCTCTTCCGGCCATTCGCCCGCCAGCAGGTTTTCCAGCACATAATTCAGGACGCAGGCGCAGAATGTATCGCCGGCTCCCGTCGTTTCCACTGTCTTATCCTGTACAAAAGCCGGGACTTCCACCCGTTTTCCTTCCGCATAAGCGCGGCTTCCGTCTTTTCCCATGGAAAGCAGAATCAGCGGAATCGAAAAACGCGCCCGAATCCAGTCGATTCCCTTATCGAAATCTTCTTCCCCGGTCAGCCATTGTATTTCATTATCCGATATTTTCAAAATCTGACAGTGCGACATGCCGTATAAAATCTGCTCTCTCGCATCTTCAAGACTCGCCCACAGAGATTCCCGCAAGTTCGGGTCAAAAGACAATACCGCGCCGCTTTCCTCCGCCACCTCGATTGCGCGGCGCGTTGCCAGCCGGCAGCTCTCATGGGTCATGGAGAGAGAACCATAATGGAAAATCCGGCTTTCCCGAATCAGCGCTTCATCCAGGTCTTCTTCTTCCAGCGCCATATCGGCCCCCGGATTCCGGTAAAAAGAAAACTCCCTGTCTCCGCCTTCCATCGTATGTACAAAAGCTAACGTCGTCCGTACCTCTTTGCTCTCTTTCAGTCCGCGGGTGTCGATACCCACGTCCCGCAATGCCGTTTTCAGCTGCTTTCCGAAAATATCCTCGCCGATTTTGCCGATAAAAGCCGTCTTTTTTGACAGCCGCTTCAACATTGCAAGAACATTACACGGCGCGCCCCCAGGATTCGCTTCCATCAACGGATTTCCCTGAGCGCTCACGCCGTTCTCCGTGAAATCAATCAACAGTTCGCCCAACGCTGTAACATCATATGTTTTCATTCTTACTCCCTTCCGTCCGCTTCGGCAGACACTTCAATTCAAACATTGAAAAGCTGTTCTTTATCCCGTAGTCTCCCGCCGGTACAGCACCGGCGTTATCATTTTATGAATCGGTTCTTTTAATAAAACCGGTTTTCTTTTCTTCCGTTCTTCCATCTGCTCTACGAGCAGGCTCACCGCCTCGTATGCCAGTCTGTCTATCTGCTGCCCCACGGTACTGATAGGAATCACGGCTTCCCGCGATATAAGTGAGTTGTCAAATCCGACTATCAGATAATCCTCCGGCAGTTTACCGTATTTCCGAAACAACAGATTCAACAGAATATTGGCGAGCGTATCGCTTGATACAAAAATTCCTTTCCTGCGCCCGGCAAAAGATGTCTCCAGCTGTTCCAATACCTGAGTGAGCTGCTCTTTGGACGCTTCATGGGTATGTCCGAATTTCCGCAGAATCAGTTCGTTCGGCAGTCCGTGCTCCGCGCAGAAACCCTGAAATCCTCGAATACGCCCGCTCGCCGGAATTGCATCGTTACAGGGACTGTTGATGTGCAGCAGAATATCACAGTCGCATTTCGCCAAAAGTCCCGCCGCCTGATAACCTCCCATATAATTATCCGTGTTGACGCTGCATACATATTTGTCCTCCCGCTCGATTGCCACAATGGGAACAGGCAGCTCCGCCAGCTCTCTGGACGGAATCGTATGACTCATAATAATCAGGCCTTCTATCTTATAGGCAAGAAGCTCCTGTATATAACTCCGCTCCGTTTCTTCCTTTTCGTTACCGGTAAAAACGAGAAACTTGTATCCGAAATCTTTATAAGTGGCCAGGATGCGGTCCAACATTTCCGAATAAAAGTGATAATACAAATCCGGAATGATAATCCCCACAAACTCTGTTTTGCCGTTGGCAAGAATACGGGCAACTTTATTTTCCTGATAATTCAGCGCGACGAGCGCATCCGAAATAATCTGCTGATTCTCAAGCGTCAGAGAATCGATGTCGTTAAAATAACGGGAAATCGTTGTTTTGGAAAAATTCGTATATTTTGCAATGTCGTCAAACGTGACATTCTTTTTTCGTGCCATGCAGCAGCGCCTCCTTCCATATCAGAAACAGGTATTGTCCGCTCCTGTTATCTGAAGAGTCTCTACTTTGCCAAGTATACCAAAAACCCTCCTTTCTGACAAGATATAATCGGTTATGTGACTGGTAAAGTAACCGGTTTTGTAACTTCTGCATAATTTCTCTTTTTCAAAATTGACACATATCACAAACTTTTCTTTCCTTATTGACTCTTCTCTTTTCACATGTTACGATAAATCCATAAAATTACCGGTTACTTAACCGATTACTTTCCAATCATTACATAGTAATCTGCTGATTACAAAGCAAAATGAAACATCATAAAATCGAACAGGAGGATTCACGATGAAAAGAAAAGCGTTAACGCGCATCTGTCTTAGCCTGTCACTGGCATTACTGCCCGCCATGCTCACAGGCTGTACCTTCGGCTTCGCCAGCGACCCGGATGACCCAAACGAAGAGGTTCGGGAAGAACCCATCGATACTTCGACAGACACCTTCCAGTACGACCCGTCCCTGAGCGGAACAAACATTACCCTTTTAAATTCCAAAGCGGAAATCCAGGTTGCGCTTGAAAAAATGAGCGCCGAATACGAAAGCCGCTCCGGCGTCCATGTGGAAGTCATGCCCGTCACCGACGGCGACTCCCCTTATACGAAAGTCGTAAGCCTGTACAATTCCGGCAATCCGCCCACGATGTCAATCCTCGATACGACGGATGTCATCGCCCTCGCGGAAGAAAAAGCCGCGGACCTGACAAATGAACCCTGGACCGCGGAAGCGGCCGGTTATCTGACCGAAGTAAACGGCAAAATTTACAGTTTTCCGCTTTGTATCGAAGGCCGCGGCATTATCTATAACCGGGCGGCTATCGAGGAAACTCTGGGAGAACCCTTTGACCCGGCCTCCATTACCACACTTGCGGACTTCACCGCGCTGCTTGACCGTCTGACCGCCGCCGGCATGGAACGGCCGCTGTCGCTTGCCAAAGAAGACTGGTCGCTCGGCGCGCACCATCTGCAGTATATATACGAGACTTACAACGGCACTTCCGAGGGCGCACAGGAAGTCATCGGATTAATCAAAAGCGGACAGTTTGATTTGACCGCCTATCCAAGAATGAACGAATTTCTGGATGCTTTCGATGTTCTGAAAAAATACAATGTGTCCGCCAAAGACCCGCTCGGCGCCGACTATGATGAAATGGCAATCGACCTGGCGGACGGCAAGACCGCATTCTGGTTCAACGGCAACTGGGCCTGGCCGAACCTGTCGGAAGCGGGTGCGGAAAATGAAGACGCTTACGGTTTTCTTCCCTATTTCATGAACGATGACCCGAATGATTTTGTCAATCAGAAAATACAGGCTTCTCCTTCCAAACAGGTCATGCTGGACGGTCAGATGGCTTCGGACAAAGAGCAGGCCGCGGCAAGGGAATTTCTGAACTGGATTGTATACAGTGAAATCGGACAGCAGATGCTCGTGAAAACCTGTAATATCATTCCGCCCTTTCAGAACAATCCTTACGAACCAAGCGACCCGCTGAGCCGGGATATTTATGCGAAAGTTCATGAAGGCGAAGCATTCAACTCTTCCGCAATCGTGCCGAACGACCACTGGGCGGTTCTGGGCGCGGCAATGCAGAAATATCTGGCGGACAGAAGCGACCGGCAGGAACTCATCAACGCCATCCAGTCATACTGGAATGAGCAGGAATAAAATTATAATATAAGGAGGTTCGAACACTATGAAATCCAAAAGCAATGGCAAAGATTTCTGCACTTTTGCATTACCCGGCCTGTTCTGCTTTCTCGCAGTTGTCATCGTTCCGTTCCTTTACGGCGTTTATCTGACGCTGACGGACTGGAACGGCGTATCAAACGTGAAGCACTTCGTGGGACTGAAAAATTTTGCGGGCGTCATAAAAGATACCCAGTTCTGGTCGTCTCTTTTGCTGACCTTCCGCTACGTTATTTTTGTCGTAATCATCGTAAACGTCATCGCCTTTGCAATTGCCTGGCTCCTGACAAGAGGTATCAAAGGACAGAATTTTTTCCGGGCCGGTTTCTTTACGCCGAACCTGATTGGCGGTATCGTTTTAGGGTATATCTGGCAGTTCGTTTTTTCCAGAGTATTCGTCAGCATCGGTGATTCCACGGGATGGAGCGCTTTTGAAGCCTCCTGGCTGTCTGACCCCGGAAAAGCCTTTGCCGCACTCGTTATCGTCTCCGTATGGCAGTTATCCGGCTATATGATTCTCATCTATGTAGCGGGCTTCATGGGCCTGAGCGAAGACGTTCTGGAAGCGGCAAGCATTGACGGAGCCTCCGGCTTCATCAAACTGAAAAATATCATTATGCCGCTGATGATGTCTTCCGTGACCATCTGCCTGTTCTTAACGCTCTCCCGTGCCTTCATGGTATACGACGTAAACCTGTCCCTGACGGCAGGCGCACCTTACGGCACAACGGAAATGGCGGCAATGCACGTTTATGAAAAAGCCTTCACCTCCAGACAGTTTGGCGTCGGGCAGGCGGAAGCGCTCGTACTTTTCATTATCACCGCGTGCATCAGCGGTTTACAGGTATATCTGACGAAGAAAAAGGAGGTTGAAGCATAATGAAACAGACTACCGTCGGCGGCAGCCGCAAGAAAATTATCAACGCCCTGATGATGACCGGATTAATCGTAATTTTTATCGCCTATATGTTTCCTTTTGTCATGGTCGTTATCAACTCTCTGAAACAGAAACGCGATATCATCAAAAGCCCCTTTTCATGGCTTTTTACCATCAAGGGATTATCTTTTGACAACTTTGTCAAGGCGTTCACCCAGATGGACTTTTTGAATGCCTTTAAGAACTCCTTACTTGTCACCATTTCGGCAACGGCTCTCGTAACGCTGCTCGCCGCAATGCTGGCCTACTATATCGTGCGCCATAAAAACTGGATTTCCCATATGACCTTTGCCCTGATGGTGGCCTCCATGATTATCCCTTTTCAGGCAATCATGATTCCGCTCGTCAGCATCTATGGCGGCACGCTGAACATATTGAACCACAGACTGACGCTGATTTTTATGCACACCGGATTTTCCATGGCGATGTCAGTCTTCATGTTCCACGGCTTTTTGAACGGAAATATTCCGATTGCGTTGGAAGAGGCTGCCTACATCGACGGCTGTACCCACTCCCAGACTTTCTTTAAAATCGTATTTCCGCTGTTAAAACCGATTATTTCCACAATGGTCATACTGAACGCGCTGGCATTCTGGAACGACTTCCTGCTGCCCTCCCTCGTTCTGACCGACAAAAAACTGCTGACGCTTCCCCTGTCCACTTACAGCTTCTACGGAACTTACTCCGCGGACTACGGCACGATTATGGCCGGCCTGCTCTTATGCGTCATCCCGATTCTCGTTCTGTATATGGCATTGCAGAAACAGATTATCAACGGGGTTGTGGCGGGCGCCGTCAAGTAGCGCGAAGAAAACGATACTAAAGAAAAACATACCGAAAAATTTTCAAAATCAAGAAAGGCAGATTCCACATGAGAACAGACACGCTGCATTTAAAAGCTCCGGGTAACTGGATGAACGACCCGAACGGATTTATATACTATCAGGGCAGATATCATCTTTTTTATCAGCATTTCCCCTATGCGCCAGTATGGGGGACGATGCACTGGGGACACGCGGTCAGCGAAGACCTTGTGCACTGGGAACATCTGGATATCGCTCTGTTCCCGACTAAATATTATGACCGCAACGGCGTTTTCTCCGGCAGCGCACTGGAAAAGGGCGGGGAGCTGCTTCTCTATTACTCCGCAGTCCGCTACCTGGAAAGTGAACCGGAAAATATTCATGTGTCCCTTCCGGAGCAGTTCGAGACAAGTCAGGCGATGCTCGTTTCAAAAGACGGCTTTTTATTCGACAACTGGAACGCCAAGAAACAAATCATCCCGGTTCTCCGGGATGAAAATATCGGCGACCCGGTCAATACAAGAGACCCGAAGGTCTTTCAGGAAAACGGATGCTGTTATATGATTCTCGGCAGCACCTGCGGCGGGCAGGCGGGACGTGTCCTTTTCTTCCGCAGCGAGGACGGACAACGGTGGGAATACGCGTCCCAGTACAGCCACGAAGGCTTCGGCCGGGTCGTGGAATGTCCCGACCTTTTCCCGCTCGGAGATTCTTATGTTTTCATCGGTTCGCCGATGTGTATCGGAAAGCCCGGAGAAGGATATGAGCATCACGCGCTTTGCGCGGCGGCCTCTTTCGACGCAAACACCTGTTCTATGGAACTTACCGACGGATTTCAATATATCGATTACGGCATGGACCTCTATGCGCCACAGACGACCCTCGATAAAGACGGGCGGCGCATTCTTATCGCCTGGATGCGGATGCCGAAGGCCGTCGATGCGCCCGGACAAAAACCCTGGAACGGCATGATGTGCCTTCCCAGGGTGATTGAAAGGGAACCCGGCCATATTTTTTTCCGGGTGCATCCCGAAGTGGAACGATATTTTTCCAAAGAAATGACAAGGGAAGAATATCCCCCTGCTGCCGCTTCCGGCATCCCGCTCCGGCTGCGGACGTCGCTTTCCGAAGGAGAAAGTCTGGACATCGGCGGTTACCGGATATGGGTCGAACAGGGCTGTCTGAAAACCGACCGGAGCCTTGTTTTTCAGAATATCAGCGGCCCCGCCCTGACGGCTTCCACGCCGGAAAAATTAAGCCGCCACGCGCTGGATATTTTCGTGGAGCCGAACCTGATAGAGATTTTTGTAAACGAAGGCGAATACGTTATCAGCCATATTGTCTACGGTCTCGGCCATACGCTCACCGGACCCGTCGCCCATATTTACACGGGCGGGTGATTCCGGCCATCGTCTTCGTGCACGTCAGTCCACAGCCCGCAGCTGCCGTTTGGTCATGCCGACGCTCTGTATCATGGCAAACTCCTTCTGTCTGGACACGATTGCCGTCACCATGGAATTGATGAAATTCAGAACCCCGACGATTGCAATGATAATGCTGATTGCAAATCCCGTAATCGTATTCGCCCTCGTCTGTTCTTTGTAGTGTTCCGTCAATGTGGCTTTGGAAACATAAGTCATGCTTTTATCATGTTCTTTCCGGTAATCGAGCAGCATCTGCTCTGCCTGTGGCACGCCTTCATCGTTTATATGAAAGAAAAACTTACGCGGCGTGTTGTCCGGATATAATTCCTGAAAACGTTCTGCCGGCAGATAAAAAGACAGAAAAACTGTCTCGTCGCCGTTTACGCCTTCCGTGATATCGTATATATCCATGACAATTCCCATGACTTCATAGGTTTTCCCCTGAATCTCCACGCAGTCGCCAACGGAATAGGTCGGCTGCGTCTCTTTTCCCGGCTCTTCCGCGCCGCTCGCTGCCTGTACAAGGACATAATTGCCTGTCTGAAACGCTTCCCGGTCAAAATCGCCTTCCAATATACGATACTCTTTTGAAAAAGTATCAAGAATCAGTCCGTCAACGCCATACAGAATTGCCGTGCACTCTTTCTTATCCATCATCAGATAATTAACCGAAATCAAAGCCGGATAGAATACAAGGAACACCGATATTTTTTCAATAAAAACGCCTTTGTGAAATACGAGAAGATATAAGAAAAAAGCCAGAAACGTCAGCGCCAGGCATTCCAAATCATTGGAATAAATAATGGCATTCGCAATAAAATGGAATACACGATAAGCTGCTATCCTGACAGGCCGCCGCTTTCGCAAAGGAAGAATCGTCCTGATAATCCAGAGCAAGCCTTTCCATCACTTCTTTCCGTTTCGGCTGGCTGATTGGCAGCGCTTCCCCCGTAACCCGTTCCATTTCCTTCATGCTCTTGTAACAGATGATATTTTCCTCTTCCACATGGAAAAGCAGATTACGGCCAAAAGTCTCCACATAGCGGAGACTTTTGAAAAAGACCTTGTATTTACCAGTATCATTTGTGATAACAATATAAGGACTGTCGTCCTTTCTGTGTTTTTTCAGCCATCGGTCCATTTCCGCCTTCAGGCGGACATATTTCATCGGTTTGATGATATAGTTATCCGCCTGATACCGGTATCCTTCCAGCCCGTACTGTGTCAGCGTCGTCAAAAAGATAAGCCCTGCCTTTTCGTCCATCTGCCGGATGCGGGCGGCCGTTTTCAGACCGTCCACCAGTTTCATCTGAATATCGAGGAAAATCAGGTCAATCGTCGTATCATATTTTTCTGTCAGTTCCAGGCCGTCATAATAGGCGCTTATTTTAATTTCCTCGCCGGTTTCCTTCGAATACCGCTCCAACAATTCCGTAAGATGCGCAATAAATTCCTTTTCATCATCGCAGATTGCTATGTGTATCATCTTCCAGGCTCCATTCCTTTTTTATCATTTGCCTTCCAGACTCCATTCCTTTTCTTTATCATTTGAAGGATTTATGCCGGGCATAATCGCATGCAAAAAATGTAAACGCCGCAATCAGCAACAAAAACACCGTCAGAACATCCCATCCGTCGAGCATCGGTTCCGAAATCAAAAACGATAACGCTCCGTTCATGACAAACAGAAACGGGACTGCCGCCAGAAAAACAATTCCCGCCGCCGTAAGCTTTCTTCCGGAAAATTTTCTGAAAATACCGACGGACAGCCAGAGATAGACAACGGAAATCGCCGCCGCTGCTGCCCCGATTGCAAGAACCGCACGCACATGCAGCAGACTGCTCAGAATATATAAATATGGAAAAATAAAAATACTCACCGAAATACAGCCGCCCAAAATTCCTTTTTTCCCAAACATCATGACCGGAAACAAAATGACCCACGCAAACAGGATGGAGCTGACCGGAATAAGCGACCATGTCAGGCGTCCCGTTATTGCCAAATCGCATATGACGCACACAAATGCGCCTATCAACAATGTACAGGAAAAAATAATCGAAATGACCACATTTCTGTTGATATTATTTTCATCCCTTCTTTTCAGTATCAGCAGATTTTCATCCGCTTTTTTCTCATACGTCCCGTCATTCTTTCCCATTTCCATTTCCTCCCCGCTTAAAAGTTCATTGACCGTAATCCCCAAAATCCCGCAAAGTTCCAGCATAATGGAGGAGTCCGGCATACATTTTCCCGTTTCCCATTTGGAAACCGCTCTGTCCGTGATGTTCAGCTTTTCCGCCAGCTGTGCCTGCGTCAGATTCTGCTCCTTGCGGCATCTGGCAATAAATTTTCCTGTTTCTGTCTGATTCATCGTTCCGCTCTCCTGTTCTCTTCTTTGTTATGACTGATTCATCGTTCGAAGTTACCTGTTTCATGAATCTTTCAAGGAAATTTTACATCGGGACACCGGAAAAATATACAAACCGTTGGTTGAGTCCGGGTAGATTGGGAGGTTGAAATACAAATATTTGACCGGATAGAGAAATTATAGCATATAGAACCGGAAAAATGAAGACACATGCCCGCAACCCCAAATTGGCAAAATGCCGCTTGTAAGATATGCAAATGACATTATAATTGGATATCATTGACGCATCACAAAACAGGAGGTGTCAAATGAATTTAGGAGAAAAAATTTTTAAACTGAGAAAAGAAAAAGGACTTTCACAGGAAGCGCTTGCAGAACAACTGGGTACGACGCGGCAGGCTGTCAGCAAATGGGAAAACAATCAGGGATTCCCGGAAACAGAAAAACTGCTGCAATTATCAAATCTGTTTGAAGTATCCGTTGATTTTTTGCTGAAAGACGAAAAACAGGAAACCGGAAGCGAAGAAAAAGGCTACTATGTGAGCAGAGAACTGGCGAGAGAATATCTTGCAAATGCCAGAAAGATAAACAAATATATGGGGCTGTTTTTTCTGTTCCTGGCATTTACCGGCATTCCTTATACCCTCTTTCCCAATCATACGATATGGCAGATATTAGGAATCGCCGTCTGTATCATCCTGGGAATCCTGGCATGGACATTTGCCATGTTCACGGAACAGGAAAAATATAAGATTTTACGGCAGGAACCGCTGTTATTTGATTATGACGTTCTGAAAGAACTGTCTGCCGAGTACAGGGAAATTGAGAAAAAATGCAAAATTATAGCCATTCCGAGCATGATGCTGTTCCTCTGCGGCATACTGACGATTTCCTTTACCGCAAGCGGGAAACTTCCGTGGTCGGCGTATCATTCCCTTGTTTTTCTTGGATTTTCACTCGGTTTGTTCGGCTTCGTTTACGCGCTTGGAATCATGGAGTCCTATGAATTACTTGTAAAAAATGAGCAGTATGCTTCCCGTTTGCTGTTCAGGATTCAAAAACGAATCCGGAAAAAACTGGACAAAACAGTATAGAATGGTTTCAGCGGAACGCTCCGTAGTGTTTGACAGACGCAGGGGAATCTGCAAAAATATATTTACATAAAGGTACTGCCGATAGACGGCTAGTCCGTTTTATAATTTGCAAAAATAGCCGCAAAGTTTTCCAGACTAAGGGCGGCTATTTTTGTGTCTTGTTATTATCCTTGCTTCCGATGGCGTATCCGAGACCGAAGCAGGTCAGGCATAAGCTGATGACCGCATTCATGTTTCACCATACTCCTTTTCACACCACTTCGCAATTTCCGCAATCAATGCGAGCGGCAGCGGTTTATCATAAGGAAACTGAATCGCCCCTTTGCTCGTTTTATATTCCGATAATCTGTCCGCAAATGCTTCTACGGCTTCCGGACCGGGATACAGACCGATATGCTTTTTAAAGGATGCAAACTGTATCAGATTATGCTTTTTCCAGTAAGTCGGCATACTCCATGATATTTTTTCCGCCGCATCCGGCAAGGCGGACTTAACGGTATCGTTTACCTGCCGCAGATACGGTCTGACGGCTTCCGCCTGTCCTTCGATATACGCTTCAATCGTTTTGGGAGCTTCTCCGCAATAATGCTCCTGATTTGTATGCGCAAAGGCGCGGCCGCACTTCGGACACTTCCATAAAGTTCCCCGCAAAATCTTCTCCATCGGCTTTCCTTTGGCCAACTCATCGACCAGCTTGTCCAGATACCGGATTTCCTGCATGAGCGGCTCTTCGATGTCTTCCACGCGCACCCCGCAGACGACGCCTTTTATCAGTTTTCTGTCCGGGTTCAATGCAGGCGCATTTCGAAAAAAGTCTCCATATGTGGTAGAGTTTTTTGCCGCATTCTCTATTTCTTCGATTGTATAACCGGTCAGCCAGCAAATAACCCGCTGAACCTCTTCCCGCGTCCTTCCCTTCTTTTCCGCCTTCGCTGTCAGTAACGGATAAATTTTCTCAAATTTCATCGCATACACTTTTTCGTAATCCATATGCTTATTCCTCTCTTCTGATTCCAAAGATTCTCTCCGTATTCTTCCTCGCATGCTCCACCAGTTCATCTTCCGCCACTTTCATATGCTTTGCGAGTTCCCGCACGACATATACGATATTCTGCGGAACGTTGACTCTGTCAAGGCCGCTCACATTCTTCGGCGCAAGATAAGGAGCGTCCGTTTCCACAAGGATTCTGTCAAGAGGAATCAGGCGAACCGCCTCCCGCAGTTCTTTGGAGCGTTTCTCATCGCAAATCCAGCCGGTAATGCCGATGGAGAATCCCATCGCGAGATATTGCTCCAGCGTAGCTTTATCTCCGGTAAAGCAATGCACGACCGATTTCGCACAGATATCCGGGTGTTTCTTAAACCGTCTGATAAAATCGCCGGATGCGCTGCGTTCATGCAGAAAAAGCGGTTTGTTCAGTTTTTCTGCGATGACAATATGCTTTTCCAGACATCTTATCTGGTTTTCCTTTGTAGAAAACATCCTGTCATAGTCCAGTCCGCACTCTCCTACCGCGACGATTTTCGGATTTTCGGACAGAAGCCGCTCAATCTGCTGAAAATCCTCCTGTTTTGCCCGGTCCGCGTTATGCGGATGGATTCCGGCCGTACCGAAAGCATCGTGATTCCCGACAAAAGAATCAATCTGCTGATTTTCTTTCGGGTCCGTTCCCGTCAGGATACAGCATACTCCGTTCTCGCCCGCTTCCCGGATAATTTTCTCCGGGTCCCGAAACTGTTTGCAAAATAAGTTCAAACCTATGTCATAATATTTTATCTGCATGTTTCCTCTCATTCCGCCGTGCAAACGGCATTGTAATTACCTTAAAACAGCTTTCAGCCAGAACTGCCATTTCCAGTATATCATGCCCCAAATCCCAAGTCTACGGAATTATCCCGTCACGATGCCGCGCTGCCGATACCGTGCGAACTTCTCAAAAGCCTCTTTCATATACAGGTAGTTCTGTTTCTGGCTGCAAAAAACCGGCCGGTTCTTTTCAAATCCGGGCAGCCATTTTTTCAGCAGTCCTTCCGTATCTTCCCTGACCGCATAACCCACAAGCGCCACGAACGACGGTCTGTTTTCATCCGACAAAAGACCCGAATCAATGTCTTCGATTACTTCCGATATATCATTGGCTATTATTTCATACAGTTCCACATCCTCATCCGTTACCCCCTTGTCTACATATTCCGCAAGGATATCTTTGGGCGTAACCGGCTCTTCCGTGAGTATGCAGTCTTTTTCTCCGCCGATATGCAGAAATTCCGCCATAAGTCCTTCGAGCATTTCCAGTTTATCCGCAATGACCGGCTTATCCTTCGTGCTCAGCCCTTTACCGATTTCATCGAACAGCTGCCCCTTTTTATTTCTGACTGCAGCACGCAGACTTTTCTTAAACTTTCTGAGAAATTCCGCGAACCGGATATCTTCCATTCCAAGTCTGCAAAACTTATCGAATAAAGTCAGGAACAGAAAGGAATCCTTTTTGTTAAAAATATCTTTGATATCCGCCGCAATTATCTTCTCCAACCGCCGCAGGCGTTTTGCAAAAACCGCAAATTCCTCTTCCGACGCATTTTCATTTAAGTACCGGCAGAGCGCTTTCGGCTGTTTCTTCCAATCTTCAAAATGATTCATACACATCAGTGTTTCCACAATAATTCTTTCGATACCGCCTTTGGTCTTATCCTTTTCCGAATAACTGCTGCATTCCAGAAAAAACCGGCTTTCTGCCAGCTGCCTGATGCGGCCCGCATACTTATCAAGGTAGGTAAACGCCCTCTGGTCCGTATTCATGGCAACATGATTATTGTATCGTTTAATATATCCTGAAATCCTGCTGCCGTCACAGCATTCATGAATGACCGTTTCAATCTGATATTCGTCAAACTTTTCTTTTAATTCTTCCGGCAGTTTCGCATAAGTCTTATTCCTGATATCGAACAGACCATCTTCATAGCAAGTCTTACCGTTTTTCCCTCTGACCTTCTTTTTGTAAGGAATGAAAGAATTCTCTATGGAGGACGTAATTTTATAATTCCCTTCCCGGAATTTTCTCAAAGCGGCTGTTCTGCACCCGCCATCTACAATATGTAATTTGGAATCCGCCTCTTCTCCGAGTATAATCGGCGGAATGTAGTCGTCCGTCAATACGGTAACTATCAGTTCGTTTATCTGTTCGTTGTTCCACGCAAAATTCCGCTGGACATCCGCATTATTATCGATATCGCCTTTTTTATTCTTTTTCAGGTACATATCCAGTGTATATGTCTGCTTACGAGGTCTTGCCATTTCTTAACCCTGCTCCCTTCCAAATCCGTGCGTCAGGCTTTCCACGCTAAAGTAATATGGAGATATTCCGATAAGCATGAATCGCCGCCTTACAATCCGCGTACTGTTTTCTGCTGATACGCAGCATGTTCCTGATTTCATCCGGTGAATAGCCTTCCGTCTTTAAACGCAGCACTTCTTTCTGCAGGCCGGAAAGCCTTCCGAGATACAGCAGCATGCGCCTGCTGTACATTTCTTCGTCCTTTTCAAGAACTTCTCTCTCCATATCAAAATTTCCGACGAGCATATCGCCGACGGTCGTTTCCTCATTCTCCCCGACGGGCATATCGAGCGATACGGTCATGCGCTCCGCCCGCCGCTTTTCCCGGTTCCTTCTCGTCATCTCGGTTTTCATCCGATTGGATAAGCAGGAATATAAAAAGCATTCGAAAGACTGTGCATTATCGTATTTCTTCATGACATCCACGAAAACCTCGTTGGCGAGCGAATAAAAATCATCTCTGTCCTTATCCGCCAGCCCGCCGAACCGTGCCAGTATCTTATCGACCATTCCGCGAAGCTTTCCCGCATTATCCGCATAATATCTGCTCAAAATCTGTTCCATTCTCTTACCTTCTCCCTTGCTGTTCTTATGTAGATTAGTATAGAACGTACGTTTGCTTTTGTCAATACCATTTTCGAACATGCGTTCTTATTAATTCCGGAACTTTTCACCCACCCAAAAGAGAAATAATAATTACCGGCTCATCCGGCCGGTGGGAAAGTCAACACCACCGCTGCAAAGCTGCGTGGTATGTTACCCTCGCGGCGGTCGCCAAATGTCTGCCGGCAGCCACTTGGTTCGCTGCTCGCGGGAATCAAAAGGAGGTATTTTCAGACATATGAACGGAACATATGATTACACGAAACTTCATCAAAAAGGCTTTTACCGGGTGGACCATTCGGATTTTGGAGGAAAAATCTGTTACAGCGATTTCAACCGCAAAATAACGATGGCAGAAATGGCCGAAAGAATTATGGCCGACCGGAGATTTAACGAACTGTGCGGTAAAAATCTGACGGAAAGGCAGCGCAGAGAACACGCAGTCAATGAATAAAAAAACGCAGGCTCAGCAACCTGCCTTCCAAGAATTTACTGCGTAAATTCTTGGAAGGCGTCCACTAAGATTACAGCAATTTCCTATAGGATAAAAAACGCAGGCCGGACAGCCTGCATTTCGGCATCCACTGAGATTACGGCAATTTTCTATAAAATGAAAAGGAGGCATGACGGCATATGAACGAGACACAATATACACTGGTCAAACTCCCGTTCCGGGAACTGATGGACCAAAACTATGACGTACGGCTTGACAGAGAAACGGAAATCAGCAAAGGCTACCTGGCTGCGCAGGGCAATTCCCTTCTCATCGACCAGATAGAACGCCTGCGCGGGGAACCGTCTTTTCATATCAAAGAAATGGTCCTCGTTTCTGCCGGGAAAAATCCCCGACAGGAAAAGGCGTTACGGCATCTGTTAAAAAACGGATTCCGATATAACGGCATTCACTATTCCCGGTTCGGAAAATCCGCTTCACAGGGCAAGGAAGGCATCACCGCTTTCATATGCGACGATATTTTTGACGAACTGTACCGCATCTCGCAGATGGACATCCCGGTAAGCGAATGCGTCATATCCAAATATGAGTCGCAAAGATGCTTATTATTCAGCACCTGTACGCTCATCCATAATTATATGCCGAATATCGTCATCATCGGCGAATATGAAAAGACCCTGCAGAAACGGCTCATCAAATATGTGGTGGAACGGGAAAGGGAATATACGGACAAGGAGACAGGCGAAATAAAAAACTACACCGCCAAAGAAATCGAAGAAGGATACAAAGACCTGAAAATATCCCCTTTTGACGGATGCGGCTGTCATGAGCGCGCGTTTACGGAAAATATCAGCGCACAGCTCGGCCTCGACTATAACGCCGTCGGCGCACAGGTCCGTCTGCCCTTCCTCAAAGGATATTCCGTTTATGTCCCTTTCCGCCGGATACTCAAAGAATGGGGATGTGAATATATCACGGACATTTACGGCAGCACACATCCGGTCGATACCATCGACTGTATCTGGAATACCTCCATGTTCAAAGGGCACTCGATATTTGTAAAAAAATATGGCCGCAACGCATGGACAGAATACCTGAAAACGTTCCATAAATACGCGTTCAAACTGGGCATCAGCAAATACAGCCACCACGTCAGGCACATACCAAAGTATACCCGCATGAATTTTCAATACCTGCAATGTCTGAATTTATGGAACCCCAAATACATTGCCCATTATGAAAAAAAGGGAGCGGACAGCTATGATATACTGGACGGCGGCAACGACGGAAAAATCATCGGCCTCGCGAAATATACCACTTCCTTATTTGAAAAAATCATTCAGGGCGATAAATTCTATACTTTTAAATTTCTCGGCATCACGGACACCGATGGCAGCGAACCCGAAAGCAGATATCTGGAAGCCGCGCTCCTAAATGACGCAATGCTGAAAGACCCGGCAGTAAAACAGTTTTTATACCGGAAACTGCAAAAATCCATTGAAGAAGCCAAAATCGGAAAAATTTACTGTTCCGGCTTCTACCACACAGGCGTCGGTGACATGATTGGCTATTTACAGTATGCGGCGGGCATGGAACCCACCGGCTGCCTGAACGAAGGAGAATTATACAGCGCCAATTTTGCATATGGTGACATCGCGTCGTTTCGTTCTCCCTTAATCGACCCTTCCGAAGTCAATCGGATAAAAATCGTCCGGAACGACCTGATTCAGAAATGGTTCGGTCATTTCAAAGACCAGGATGTCGTCATGTTCAACATGCACGATATCTCTGCCCCACAGCAGGGCGGCGCGGATTTTGACGGAGACATCTTCTTCCTGTGTGACGAACCGGTCGTGATAAACGCCAAAATTGACAAACCGGTCATTCTCGATATCGAAGACAAAATGACCGTAAAATCAAGCCCCTATACGACCGAAAACCTCATCGAATACGAAGTCCTGACAAGGGATTCCCGAATTGGCGAGATTACGAACGTAGCGACAAGCATCGAAAACAGATACACCACAGACGAAGAGATACAAAGGCGGTATGCCGATTATGCTTCTCTGCTCAGAATTTTTCAGGGAAAAGAAATCGACTTTTTGAAGACCGGATTCCGCTGGCATATGAACAACGGACTGCGGAAGCATTTGGACAGGCTGCCCTACTTTCTTCTTTATCAATATCCTTCCAAAATGAAAGTCTATCGGTCGATAGCGGAAAAAAACAAGCGGACGGAAAACGAAGAAGAAAAGGCGCCTCTCAACGCCTACCACTCTCCTTCACCCATGAATGAACTTTGCGATTATATCTGTACATGGGAAAAAAAGCATATCCTCTGGAATCACGATATCGGAAGCCTTGCCGGCATCAGAAATCTGGTCGTCAATTCCACATTGGACTTATCGGACCGGAAAATCAACAGAATATGCAGGAAATATATCAACCAATACGCCGCCGGCTTAAAACAGCACATCGCGCTCCGCGGAGAAAAGTTCAATGCGGCGGATGAAAAACGGTATCGGGAAGAAACAACCGCCTGTTACAGGAAAAAGCTGCTCGAAGAACTGCAAAACGAAGCATCCCGCAGCGCCGGACGTCCGGACGCAGGACTTCTGCACAAAGCGAATCAGATAGATGAACGTCTCATCGCCAACTATGTTATCAGCGCTTCCTACGCTTCCGTTTCCATCAGTAAATCCTTCGCATGGTCGGCCTATGGCGCATATATCATCGAAAACCTGCAAAAACATACAAATCCGGATGAAAACGTCTCCATAAAAGAGGTTCCCGCCAATACCGAAGGCGCTTACGAATATCTCGGAAAATATTATCTGTTCAAAGGGAGTGATACCTATCGACATGAATGAAACAACCTTCTTATATGAAATTTTGGAAGACTACAAAGACGCGGAAACACCGGAAGAAAAGGAGCGGATATTCGCCTCCTTCTGCGCTTCCGTCTGGTCTTCTGCCAACAAACGGAGAATCTACCGGAAAACCATCCGTTTCCACGTTCCGAAAAATCTGCTTTCCACGGAACTCGGACAGATATTCGCCGCCTGGTCAAAAGTTGAATACAAACATGATAAATCCATAACCAAAGAGGATGACTGGCGCGCCATTCTCAGACAGAAAATCAACAACCTCTACACCAGATATTTTGATAAGGAAGTGATTCTGGACCGGGAATATCTGAACCTGTTAAAGACGCCAAAACGATTATATTATGAATGGACTTCCGGAACCGACATGGAAGCCGGAACCGTTACCGCCTTAATTGACGACGCAATGGACAGGGCCGAAAAAGCAAAAACCCGATTGCAGGCCGAAAAAATGACTCTGTCCTGGAACGATTACAAAAAAATCGTCGAAAAATATCTGCGGGCAGGCTTCGAAAACTGTAAACTCATCGAAGAATATGAAGATACCTCGCGCTTTGTAACCCGCCTGGATTTTTTAACGGAAGACCATCTGTATGTCGGCTATCTGTGCCGGACGTTGGAAAACCACTTCCGAAATTACCAGAAAACCTATTATAACGTCAGACGCGGGCATGGCAACCGCTATTCCCGCTGTATCGTATGCGGCGCTTTGACAGAGAAAACAAACAACCGCGTAAAATACTGCAAAGACTGCTGCAGGCGAATCAATCAAAAAGATGCTGCCCGCCGCATGAAGAAATTCAGAAGCAAAACCGCAACCTGAAAACCAGGTAAAGAAGCCCTCTCCTGCGATGTTACTTTTTAGAAAAATCGTTCTTTTCCGCTTAAAAACGGCTTTCCAACGCATTTTGGAGGTGTTATATAGCAGAAGTGGAAAGAATCGCTGCATTTCTTACGCAGGTGGCGGCGCTGCCGGCCGGCGGTGTCGTCATCTGCACTCCTTTTCTTCACGGACGGGAAAGCACAGGCCCGCCCGCGGAAACCATCCGCTGACCAACAGAAACCCAAACAGACAAACGTATGAACAGGAAGGTGAGCTATCATAAAAATCAGCGAAAATTTTGATGATTTAAAAATTTACGGCGGCGACAGCTACCAGGTCAATGACAGACTGTCCATCCGCCAGCCGACGCTGAATGAAATCAAATTGTACGGCGAAAACAGATATTTCCATATGGTACATACGCTGTGTGCCGTCGGCGCGGATTTAAAATGGCAGCTGCACGATATCGGAATCGACTATACAACAATTTCCGATTTTGAGCTTTTCTATTCCATTCTGGCCGGAAAATATACCGTAGACGATACCCGAATCCTGTTCGGCGATGTGCTTGACTTTTCCCGGATGGAACTCCTTTATCATAAAGGGCTTCAGGAATATGTCATGGTACAACGCTTTGAAGACGGCGCGGATTTACAGATAGATAAATATCTGTACGCCTCCATTGTCGGCGTATTACGGCAGATGCACCGGCTGAAACGCAATGACGAACTTCCGGGCAATGAAATGACCCGCCAGATTCTAATCGACGACGCGCGGGACGAATACGAAGCGAACAAAGACAGGGCCGTCAGGTCATGCCTTTTGCCGCTGATATCCACGATGGTGAACTCGGAAGGCTTCAAACGGGATGATACGACCGTTTTTCAAATGAAAATACGCGCCTTTATGGACAGCGTTGCCCGTATCAGCAAAATCAAAAATGCCGAACTGCTCTTACAGAGCGGCTATTCCGGTTTTGGCGTAAATTTGGCCAAAATCGACAAAAACGTTTTAAATTATATGGGCGAACTCGACTAAATGCGGGTCCCCTAATTTTATTATCAAGGAGGAATTACAACATGAATGTAAACGAACTGATTCTCGACAAGGTGCGCAGCCTTATTTTTACCGACCTCGCTGACGGTTCCGTCATCGGACGTCTCACCAAACTGGAAGAACCCAGTCTGCAGACCGCTGCTGAAGGCGAAGACATCACGGACGCGCAGGGCGCATTGATTACCAAACTGTTCCGGGCAAAGACCGGCAAGTTTACCGCAAACAATTCCCTGTTCAGCGTAGACCTGCTCGCATTGCAGTACGGCACAGACAAAGAGCTCGCAAGCGACTCCGACAAAATGATTGTTCCGATTGAAGAGATTCTGACCGTGGAAAACGGCAAAGTAACGCTTTCCCATGTGCCGGCCGGTGAAATCAAACACATCTATAAACTGGAGAACGGCCAGCTCGCAACGAAGTATACGCTCGGCGCTTCCGCAAGCGATTCGGAATTTACCGTTTCCGACCAGGAAATCACGGTTCCTTCCAATGTGACAGGCAAAGTTTATGTAGAATACGAATACGAATCCGCAAGTGCAGTCCGCGTCAGAAACAACGCCGATAAATTCCCGGAAACTGTCGGTGTCAAAATCTTTGCCATTTTCAGAGACATGTGCAATGAGAATGTGAAATACGCCGGAACAATCGTTGCCAGGAGAGGCAAACTCGATTCCTCCGCAATCGAGACAGCGCTTACCGGAACCGGCAAGCACAGCTTCAGCATCGACTTCATGAAAGACTACTGCGACGATTCTATTGACGGGTCAGACCTGTTCAGTGTTATCGTAGCCGAATAATTTCAGGACAACGGGCGGCGCTCCCCGCGCCGCTCTCTCTGATAAGAAACATGGATTGTGAGAAAGGAATGGTTATTAACATGGAGACCGGGAAAAAAATAAACCACTGGTGCGTCCTGTGCGGAGCCGGATATCATAGCTGTGACCTGTGCAACAGCCAAAAAACATTCACCCCCTGGCGGACACTGACAGATACCCTTGAACATTTCCAGATTTTTATGATATTGAAGGATTATAACAACAGACGAATCGACAGAAAAGAAGCCGTAGAACTGCTGTCCGCTTTCGACTTATCTGACCGGGAAACCTATAAAGACAGCGCCAAAAGCGTTCTGGCAGATATCTTTCGGGACGACGGCAGGAGCGTGCCTGCGGATGACCGTGCCGGCGGGGAGGACTGCGTATGAAATCAATTTATCTGGACAATGCGGCGACAACTCCTCTTTCCGATTCCATGAAAGAATATCTGACCTCCCTGCTGTCAGTATATGGCAATCCTTCCTCCCTCCACTCCGTCGGCGGACAGGCCGGCCGCCTTATTGTACAGGCAAGAGCCTCCGTTGCAGGATTCCTGAACGCCTCTCCGGAGGACGTCTTTTTTACCTGCAGCGGCTCAGCCGGCAATGCACTGGCCATCAAAGGACTTGTATCGGAAAAGCGGGCGGATGACCGATATGAAGTCTTCTATTCCCCAACGGCGCACAAATCCATGCTGTCTGCATGCGAATCCTGCCGCCGCCATACACCGCTCAAAGTAAATGCCATCGGCGAAATAAACCCTTTTTATCTTCATGATATCCTGCAAAAACACCGCCCTCTGCGCCCGCTTGTCTGTATCGAAGCCGCCAGTTCGGAAACCGGCACGATTCAGGATGTAGCCGGAATCGGCTCCATTGTCAAAAGACATAACGGCCTTCTGCTGGTCGATGCCACCGGCTATCTTCCATCCTGTCCCATCGACATGCGCCGCTGGCATTCTTTCGTTGACATGCTGACTTTCAGCGGCCATAAGCTTCATGCCCTGAAAGGCACAGGCATCCTGTGGAAACGCCAAAACATCCGCCTGACTCCCCTGATTTACGGTACGCAGGAACAGGGACTTATCGGCGGCACGGAAAATACGCTCGGCATCGCCTCTCTTGGCAAAGCAGCCGCCGACTACGACTATACTTCCATTACCCCCCATAACAGAGATTATGTATATGCGTACATCGTCCGCCACATACCGGACTGCACCCTCGTCGGCGCCCCGCCGGATTCCGGGCACAGACTCCCCCATCATCTGTACCTGTGTTTCCGGAGCGTCGAGGGAGAATCTCTGATGCTTCTGCTCGATATGTACGGCATTCAGGTCTCCACCGGCTCCGCCTGCAGTCAAAAAAGTCCAGCCGCTTCCGCCGCCCTGCATGCAATCGGCATGAACCCTCAGGATATGCACAGCTGTATACGCCTGACCTTTTCCGGGCGGGAAACACAGGAAGAACTGGATTATGTATGTGTAAAACTGAAACAATGCGTTGCCTCTTTAAGAAACTCGGAAACGCCAGAATAAAAATACCTGCCCGGACGGACAGGAACTTTACATCCCAAATAAGAATGGAGGTTTGCTATGGAATTTACGGAATTTATGAACGATGTTCTGTATATCATTTTAACCATGCTCTTACCCATAATTGCCGGCTATACGGTCAATTTACTTAAAAGCAGCATCCGAAACAGCAATCTCATTGCCAACACCATCCAAAACGAAGCGTTGGCTCAAACCATCGAAAACGCACTCTCCGACGTTATGGACGCCGTGCTTTATGTCAACCAGATATATGTGGACTCCCTGAAAGCAAGCGGCAGATTCGATGAAACAGCGCAAAAAGAAGCCTTTCGCCTCGCTTACACAGAAGCCCTGAACCTGATTTCCGATGAGACAAAGAAAATCATCGAACAGTTATACGGCTCCTTCGACAAATGGCTGAAACTCAAAATCGAATCATCCGTCGGCATAGCCCGGCAGCAGGAAAGGACGTGAACCCGATGCGATTATCCATAAGCCCCCGCGGTCTTTCCCTCATTCAAAAGTTCGAAGGATGCCGCCTGAAAGCCTATCAGGACAGCATCGGCCTGTGGACCATCGGATATGGCCATACTTCCGGCGTATCTGAAGGACAGACCATCACCCAAACACAGGCAGATGCTTTCTTAAAAGCAGACTGCGCAAACGCCGAAAACGCCGTCAGCCGCTATGACGACCGATACCACTGGAACCAGAACCAGTTCGATGCGCTGGTCAGCTTTACTTTTAACTGCGGAAGCCGCAATCTCCAAACGCTGCTCAACAACGGACAGCGCACCGTTTCAGAAATCAGCGCCAAAATTCCCGCCTACAACAAGGCCGGCGGCAAAGTATTAAAAGGACTCGTCAGAAGACGCGCCGCCGAAAAAGAACTGTTCGACGCGCCCGCCGGAAATGAGGGGTGTCCATGAAAATCTTAAATGAAATCATCACATTTACCGAATGGCTTATCGACCGTCTCGGCATCGAGACAAATGGTATGAAAAAGCGCCGCGAAGAACATGAACTGTTAGTCCGGACTTCACAAAACCTTACCGCCTTACAGGAACGGTATACGGAAAACAGCATTCAAATCAACAACCTGATGATTGCGCAGCGCGAAATCCTCGCCGACAAAATCAATGAAAAATATAAATACTATATTTCCCTGAACGGCATTCCCGAAGACGAAGTAGAAGAATTTACGAACCTTCACCAGGCCTATAAAGGCGTGGGCGGAAATCACAGCGGCGACGCCAAATATGAATACTGCATGAATCATTTATTCGTGATTCCCGTGGAAACGAAACTGATAACGGAACATGGATAAACAGGATATTATTCCGGCAGCTTCTCAACAACTACCGACGTTCCGTTGGCAGAAACCCCAATCATGTTATTTCCAAAAACGGCATAATTAAATGCGACGCCTATAATCGCATTACCGTTTTTGGAAACAGAAACATCTGTCATCCTCGAAATAGCTGCTTCCTTTGCCTGCATCATTTTTATGCTGAACTCTTCCGATGTCTGACCGAAGAAATCCGTTATGGAAGCGGAAAATTCAGACAGAAAACCCGTACCCATAACCGCCTCGCCGGAAACGATTCCGTTATAGGAAGTAATTTTATATCCCTCAAAATTATATCCTGATGTCAGCATATGATTAATGCGGCAATTCAGGGCCTCTTCTTTACCCACGCCGGAACTCGATTTCGCCAAATCCTCGTTCCACTTGTTTTTCCATAATGCCTTTTCTTCCGCCGTTTTTTCCTTCCACTCGGGCTGCGGTATGCCGGTATATTTTAATGTATTGTGACATTCGGGGCATTTCGGCGGTTTGTATGCCTGACTCTGCAAATCACTTCCGGTAAAACCACAATGTGGACAATAAAATATGTATCTCATTTTTAACCCTCCTGTGTAAAATTTGATATGTTTTTAACCGCAATATTATATTCATTATAGGATTAGGGTGTCAAAAGGCGCTTCACGGAATGAAACAGGGCAGATTGCCCTAACCACTTCCATAAAGCTCCTTTTGACACCCTACTCATTATAGCAGATTGTGCATTGCAGGCAAACAGCCGAATTGCCCCCCCGCAGACGCGATTGTGAAGGGGAGGCTCCTTTCGGGAGAAGCCCTCGCAGAAGCGATAAATTTGACGGCGGGTGTATGCTGGATATGCGCTCGGTACTGCCTGGCATGACAGGATAATCTCTGAAAAGATTATGGATTCATGTATTGTGGAAAATTTTATAAAAATACAAAAAAGAAACTGCCTAAAAATCCGCCCCGCAGCTGTTGCAATGATAGTTCTTGCTGTTCCGGCTCACGCTGAACATCCCGAACAATGCCGTGTTCACCGCCTTTGACGTAATGCTGATTCTCTTCGTATTTCCGCTGTTGCAGTAAGGACATTTTACAACAGTTACACTGCTGCTATTTTTAGCATCTCCATATTTTTTTTCACGGTCTTCCAGTGGAAATTCTGGTGTAAAGCTCTCAGGAACTGCCTTAATTTCTTTTATGATTTCAACCAATCTGTCTGCATCGGGAAGTGTAAGCGAAGTTTTTACTCTTATTTTTCCAATCGCAGGAATAAAATCTTCAATTCTTGGCAATAAAGCAATTGGTAACTCTTCTGCAAAATCATAGACCGTTCCATTGATTTCACACTTCGTATTCGCGATACGAATCATCGGAAATCCGCAATGAATGCAGGTCTCACTCTTATCGCTGATTTCTTTTCCGCACTCCGGACAATTAATTAACGCCATACTAAATCCTTCTTTCTTTCTTTAGATTTTTTAAGTATAGCATAAATACAGTCAGAACGCCACTCTGTATGACAAAAAACGCGCTCTCCACAAGCGCATGGTATGCCTCCACACATACCGCCCAGTACGATGTTCACAACCAAAAACCAGGAACTTGCCATATTCGGAAACGGCTTATCCGAAACGAAGGAAAAATTAATTGCATTTTTTGATGCGTATGAGCGCGGCGGCGTAAAAGGGGAGTCTGGAATCATCGATACCTTCTTTTCTAAAAAAAAAATGCCATCTCTAACACCAGAGTTATTGAACACTTTTGAATCTTTTAAAAATAAGTTTAATAACTCATCTTTAAGTGCAGATGACATAGCTGAGCAAATGAAAAATGTAGATGCTTCCATCCTCGACTACGCCAGAACCTGCAAAAACGGCGAAATGACAACCAAAGGATTCGAAGAGTCCCTCAACAGCATGTCCCGTACTTCCAAAATAGGACAGGCCGCGCTTCAGGCCTTCGCAACAGCCGGCAACATGGTTGTAGGATTTCTGGCATCTAAAGTGATACAAGCCGGCGTTACTGCCATCGACAACTGGATTCACCGGGTAGACAAGGCCAACGAAGCAATGGAAAATGCCGTATCCAAATATGACTCCGCCAAATCAAACCTCGAGGACATCAATTCCCAACTGGAAACACATCAGGAAACGCTCAACAGTCTGCTGGCGAAAGATAAGCTGACCTATGCGGAAAAAGGACAGTTAAAAGAACTGCAG
>CAJTRK010000025.1 GCA_910578475.1 uncultured Lachnospiraceae bacterium
TTTATCCGGCAAGCCCTCATTAAGTCAAGCATACGCCCGGTTATCACCGTTTCCCCGGTCAATGATGAATTGCTGTCTGCCGTTGGGAAGCTATATCTATACATTTGTATAAATTAGACTAATTGCATACTTGCGTTTTGGTTTATCTGATTGGATGTTAAAATACTTTTCAATTTAGGAGGAAAAAGTTTGAAAAAGAAAGTATTGACGACTTTGATGACGGTAACTATGATTGCCATAACATTGGCAGGCTGTGGCGGCAGTAACGCGGAAACGACAACTCCTGTGGCTGATGGTGGCGATGCAGCGGCTGAAGATGAGGTAGCTGAGTTCACACCTGCTGCCTATATGGCATCTTTAAAGACGTTTGAACACAGATTTGACGCAAACATACAATTCATTTCCCCGGAATATGCCGGCTATTACATAGTTTCGACTTTCCAGTATTACGCAATGGAGATATTAAAATAGCCAGTTAAAGCATGATTTGTGATGTTTTTTGATGGTTTTTCCATGATTTATACACATTATTCATAGATTTTATGGTACTTTTTCCTGATAACTGGATAAGTGCAGTATTGGAAAATGCTGATTTTATCAGGGTTTCGGGATTTATATAGTTGAAAAAAGTGTAAATACGCCGTTGATTTAGGCAAAACACGCACATATAGGAAATAGTAACAGAGAACGCATATATAGATAGGGGGATGATAATATGGGCGGCTATGGTTCCGGCGGACACAATAAGACGCACAGGCAGCTTGAAAACTTCCGCAGGATTGACAGCTTTTCCTTTTATGATTATCTCAAAGGGGATAAATACCTTTTCTGCAAAGAAACTGTAAAATATCCGCTTATCAGTGGAGATATTCTCTATTATGTTGGGGAGGGAATGGCAGAGATCAGGGAAGGTGATTCTTACACCAATCTGATTTTATCCAGAGTGCCGGGGGTTGACGGAAAATCCACAAGGCTATATTTTCATTGTCCATATTGCGGAAAACGTGTCAGATATCTTTACAGACGGCAGGAACGCTATCTGTGCCGGAGCTGTGCAAAGCTAAATTATGCAAGCCAGCAGAAAAGCGGGATGGATGAAATGCGGCTGAAAATGGAGCGTATTGTTGAAAAGAAGCTAGGGTATACATGGTGGTGGAAAGATTATCCTGATACGCCTATTCAAGACTTGTGGCATATCCCAAAGCCGCCTTATATGCGGTGGGAAAAGTACGAAAGGATTATGAAGGAGTTCCAGCAGCTTCAAAAGGATTATGAGCGTGAATTTTGGGTGGGGCTTTCCAAGATTTGCTATGCTAGGGATATTGCAGAAATGGCGATACGGCAGCTTGACCGTTTGCGGAAATAGGCGCAAGGCGGCACTGCTGCCAAAACAGCATATTATAATTGCCTGACAAAGAAATGTGTGCTATACTTCGGATATGGGAAACCATAGAGCCGGGCGGCTGCCCTCCATTTCGGAGGGGCTAACCCTCCAGACGAAAGAAAGGAGGGCGTTGCCAATGATGATTACATATTCTGACTTGGTTCAGACTGGAATATTCATTGTTGCCCTGATTGGACTGTGCTACACAGTTTTTAAGGGGAAACAAATAGCCGCCACTATTCGCAGTAGTGACGGCTGATGCTGTAAAGCATTGGTTTAGTTATTGTTGAGGGTAGCCGTTTCTATGGCTTTCCCTTTTTCTGTCTATAATATAGCATATCTGATAATGGGATTCAAGCATTTTTTATACTTCCTCTCCGGTATCTTTCATTACAAAAGTTCCTTTGAAATCACAGTTTAGAATATCGGCAATTTGATTCAATTCCTTTTCGCTGAAATTGTCACGCTTCAATTTGTTAGATAAATTGCTTTGAGAAGTGCCAAGGCTGGAAGCTAGTTCAGTAATAGATATTTTCCGTTTTACTAATGTGATTCGTATTTTTTCAGACATTGACATAATAACACCCTCTTTCTTGGTATGGTATGTCTATTATATCACTGTAAAGAAATAAAAAAAATATTAAAATGATATATATTCTAAATAAGTGTTGATAATCAAGAAAATATAAGATAAAATATCACTAATAAGTGATGAAAAACACTTGTAAAGAATATCTATTACTGTTCTTGTGATAATGCAGTTTCATGTATGGCTAACTGACAGCAGAAAAATTTAGGGAGGTGAGATATGTTATCACTGGAAGATATGGCGGCATTGACAGCCGCAGAGGAAAAGCGTCTTGGAGTGAACAGCCCGGAATTTATCAGGCGGCACAACGAGATTATGAAAATGGCTGATGATATACAGAGCCGATACAAGAATAATGCTCCTGCCAGTGCAGCGAACACTGATAGGAGCGAGTAACCCAGAAACTAAGCAAAGTTAAGGGTATGAGGGGATTATATCATTCCCTCTACTCGGAGTAAAGAAAGGATTTGAAAGAAAATGGATTTAATAAAATGCACCTTTGACGAACTGCCATCTGCTATGCAAATGCACGTTCTGTATTGTGAAAAGATTACAGTAGCAGAGTACCAGCTTGCAATATGGAGCAACAAAGATACGCTTTATTATAACAATCTACC
Source organism: uncultured Lachnospiraceae bacterium (assembly GCA_910578475.1). Classification (GTDB taxonomy): domain Bacteria; phylum Bacillota; class Clostridia; order Lachnospirales; family Lachnospiraceae; genus UBA3282. The sequence continues at coordinate 2,591 of CAJTRK010000025.1, forward strand.
AGAAAAAGAGGTTGAGCGGTTCATATCGTTAATTGAAAGTGAAAAGAAATTCATCAATAACAGGACTATGGACAGCATTTACAAAAAGTATGGATGGGCGGTTTATAACGAGATTCATGAGGTACACAGCGCATACTTGAAAAAGGGGCGTGAAAAAGTCGCTGAACGGATAGCGCAGGAGTATTTCCCGGTTATCGAAAAAACCATGAAAAAACCGTCAATCCCTTATTGTGATGAACTGCTGAAAGCTATGTCACATTTAGCAGATAAAGGGCATTACAAGTTTAAAGAATGGAGTACAGATCAGGCATATATCTACTTTATGGGTTATCTGTTGGGAAGTGGAAAGCTGGAATGGGAGGGGCAGTTATCATGAAATTAAGAGCAAAGAAAAAAGAGAGAAAGAGCCTTGCAACGGAGATTATCAGCATGGCAAAAAGAAAGTTATGGCGGTGCAGGATTGCACTTATTATCTCACTGGCCGGGAACATCACTCAGGCAGCAGTATTGATTTTCATGTAAGGAAATAAGGGAGTGGGCGGCGGCTTATATGCCTGCTGCCCTACCCTGCATTATAGAAAGGCGGTGTATGCTGTGTCAGGAAAAAAGCGAACGGATAATAAAGGCAGAATTCTAAGAAACGGAGAAATGCAGAGAACGGAGGATGGACGATATTTATATCGTTATACCGATTTAACAGGTAAGAAGCGAACAGTATACGCGGTTACGTTGGCAGAACTTAGGGAAAAGGAAAAGCAGATTGAACGTGACTTGCAGGATGGCATAGACAGCAGTAAAGGTAATATGACATTGAACCAACTTTTTCAGATTTACATGGAAACAAAGTCCGATGTAAGAAAGAGCACCCGACATAATTATTTTGTAGTATGGAAAAATGCAATAGAAAATAGCGATTTGGGAAATATGAAAATTGCACAGATAAAACAGATTCATATTCGCAAATTCTATTCAGAGCTTGTGAAAAGCGGAATGGCGGCGAACACAATAAAGCTGTATCACAATCTGATTAATCCGGCCTTAGAATTGGCGGTAGATTCTGACATTATCCGTAAGAATCCGGCAAAAGATTGCAAAAAGGGCATTGGCGGAACGAAAAAGGAAAGAATAGCCATGACAATAAATGAGCAGGAAAAACTGCTGAATTTCATAAAGTTTTTTCATAAAAGGTACAAAATCCCGCTTTTACAAAATGAAGATATTCACAAATACCCATTATATCAGCACTTTATAAAATTTTCACACAATTTTAGCACTCACCTCTTGACAGTGCTAACAAAAAGCGTTATTGTTATATCGCAAGTAGAACAAAGCGTTCTAAAGTAATTAGAGCATTGCAAGTAAAACAGTGAGGAGGCAGGAGATTATGAATTTAACCAAATTTACGCAGAAATCAATGCAGGCGGTAGAACAATGCGAAAAACTGGCTTACGAATACGGCAATCAGGAAATTGAGCAGGAGCATCTTCTGTACAGCCTTCTGACGATAGACGACAGTCTGATTCTGAAGCTGATAGAGAAAATGGAGATAAATCGGGAATATTTCCTGAACCGTGTGGAGCAGAGTCTGCAAAAGCGCGTTAAGGTACAGGGCGGACAGATTTATGTCGGACAGGACCTGAACAGGGCGCTTGTGACGGCTGAGGATGAAGCGAAGCATCTGGGAGATGAATACGTTTCCGTGGAGCATCTTTTTCTTGCCATGTTAAAGCATCCTAATCGGGAGATAAAAGAGATTTTCCGGGAGTTTGGCATCACGAGAGAGCGTTTTTTGAAAGCGCTCTCCACCGTCCGGGGCAATCAGCGTGTGACTTCCGACAATCCGGAGGCGACCTACGATACGCTGGAAAAGTACGGACAGGATTTGGTGGAAAGGGCGCGGAATCAGAAACTTGACCCCGTTATCGGACGGGATAACGAAATTCGTAACGTGATTCGGATTCTTTCCCGGAAAACAAAGAACAATCCGGTGCTTATCGGGGAACCGGGCGTCGGCAAGACCGCGGTTGCAGAAGGGCTTGCGCAGCGGATAGTCCGGGGAGATGTGCCGGAAGGATTAAAGGATAAAAAGATTTTTGCATTGGATATGGGCGCGCTTGTGGCGGGCGCCAAATACCGGGGCGAGTTCGAAGAGCGTCTGAAAGCGGTGCTGGACGATGTCAAAAACAGTGACGGGCAGATTATTCTGTTCATCGACGAACTGCATACGATTGTCGGCGCCGGAAAGACGGACGGCGCGCTGGATGCGGGCAATATGTTGAAACCCATGCTGGCGAGGGGGGAACTGCACTGTATCGGAGCAACCACGCTTGACGAGTATCGGCAGTATATCGAGAAAGACGCGGCGTTGGAGCGGCGTTTCCAGCCGGTTCTTGTGGAAGAACCGACCGTGGAAGACACCATATCCATTTTGCGGGGACTGAAAGAGCGATACGAGGTTTATCACGGCGTTAAAATAATGGATACCGCACTGGTCAGTGCGGCGGTTCTTTCCAACCGGTATCTTTCCGACCGTTTTCTGCCGGATAAGGCAATTGACCTGGTGGACGAGGCCTGCGCGCTGATAAAGACGGAACTGGATTCCATGCCGACGGAATTAGATGAACTGCGGCGTAAGGTGATGCAGCTTGAAATTGAGGAGACTGCATTGAAAAAAGAGGATGACCGATTAAGTCAAGAACGTTTGGAGAATTTACAGCGTGAACTGGCGGAGTTAAAAGCGGAGCTGGACAACCGGATGGCGCAATGGGAAAATGAAAAGACTTCCGTTGAGAAGCTGTCCAAAATCCGGGAAGAAATCGATGATGTGAACAACCAGATTCAGATTGCGCAGCGCGAAGGGGATTACGAGAAAGCGGCGGAACTCAGCTACGGCAGAATGCCGTCCTTGAAGCAGCAGTTGGAAATCGAGGAAGAGAAAGTCAGGAAGCAGGAGCTTTCGCTCGTTCATGAGAGTGTATCGGAAGAGGAAATCGCCAAAATTATTTCCCGCTGGACCGGGATTCCGGTTTCGAAGCTGACGGAAAGTGAGCGGAATAAAACGCTGCACCTGGATGAAGAGCTGCACAGGCGCGTTATCGGTCAGGAAGAAGGTGTTACGACGGTAACGGAGGCGATTATCCGTTCCAAAGCGGGTATTAAGGACCCGACAAAGCCCATCGGTTCATTCCTGTTTATGGGACCAACCGGCGTCGGTAAGACAGAGCTTGCCAAAGCGCTCGCGGCGTCGCTTTTTGACGATGAGAACAACATGGTGCGCATTGATATGAGCGAATACATGGAGAAGTATTCCGTGTCCAGACTGATTGGAGCGCCTCCGGGATATGTCGGATATGAGGAAGGCGGACAGTTGACTGAGGCGGTCAGAAGAAAACCATATTCGGTCGTCCTGTTCGATGAAATAGAAAAGGCGCATCCGGACGTGTTCAACGTGCTTTTACAGGTGCTTGACGATGGGCGGATTACGGATTCTCAGGGCAGAACGGTAGACTTCAAGAATACGATTCTGATAATGACATCCAATATCGGCGCTGATTATCTGTTGGATGGCATTGACGGGGAAGGAAATATCAAACCGGAGACGGAAGCGCTCGTTATGGGCGATTTACGGAATCATTTCCGGCCGGAGTTTTTAAACCGTCTGGACGAAATCGTGCTTTTCAAACCATTGACCAAAGAAGTCACTCATGATATTATTCGTTTGATTATCGGGGAATTAAACAAGTGTCTGGCAGACAGGGAACTGACGGTAGAGCTGACGCCGGAGGCGGAAGCGTTTATCATCGAAAATGCTTATGACCCGGTTTACGGTGCGAGACCGCTGAAGCGGTATGTTCAGAAGTATGTGGAAACATTGTCGGCGAAACTGATTCTGGCAGACCGGATAGCAGCGCGGGATACGATTCTGATAGTCGTGGAGGATGGAAAACTGGCCGCGAGGAAGAAATAAACGGATAATTGTGTTCAGGCGGATTCAGAAATTCTCCTTACGCTTTCCAGGAACCAGGTATCGTATGACGGATATTCTTCGGATGCGTTCATATGCTGCGAAAGTCAAAACGAACTCGAGGATAAGAACGATAATATAATTCCAAACCGCCGGGAAATGACAGTAAAAGTGCAGAAAACAGCAAACGCTGAGCAAAACGGAATAATGCAGGATTAAAGACCGAAGCAGGCTTTTGTAAAACAGCGGGTGACGGTTGTCTCGCGATTGCAGTATTTCCCGGCGCATCCGAGAATGGCAAGTATAATAAACCGGAGTTGTTATATAGAAAACAAACATGGTAAATCATGGCGAGGAAGACGGTTGCCCATCTGATAAGTCGAGATAAAATTTTCGCATGGCATGTCTCCTGCCTGGAGGTCTTCTTCGTTTTCCGCTTCTGTTTCAAAGACGGCGGAAGCAAATCTGGCAAATAAGCTTTTGAGAGGCATTGTGAGTCCCTTGCTTTCGTCGCCCGGAATAATCAAGGAATCGCCCGGATGAATATCGAAAACTTCACGGGCCTGTTTAGGGATGACAATCTGTCCCTTTTCTCCGACCGTCACGGTCCAGGCGTACTTTCCCTTTGTTTTTTTATAAAGAATAAAGTCAAGGATTTCCAGCCAGTGAGTTATGGGACATACAGGTAAAAAATTAAACATGGAAATTCTCTGCCGGAAACGATATAATGAGAAAAAAGTAAAGCTGCCGTATGCGGCGGCACGGTTGAAAGGAACAGGTGAAATTTATGAGATATCCTGCATTTTTGCCCCCAAACGGAACACTTGGCTTTGTTGCGCCTTCTTTCGGATGTGCGACGGAACCGTATAAAAGTGCTTTTTTTAATGCGCAGAAGATATGGGAAAAAGAAGGATACCGGATTTTGACGGGGCCGAACTGTTATGTGGAAAGCGGAATCGGCATCAGCAATACGCCCTCCGCGTGCGGGAAGGAGCTTCAGGACTTTTACTGCATGCAGGAGAACGATTGCCTGATTTCCTGCGGCGGCGGGGAATTGATGTGCGAAATCTTGGACTATGTGGATTTTGAGAAGATAAAAGAGGCTGAGCCCAAGTGGTATATGGGGTATTCGGACAATACCAATATGACCTTTCTTTTGGCGACGCTCTGCGACGTTGCGTCCGTTTACGGCCCCTGTGCGTCTGCATTTGGGATGGAACCCTGGCATCCGGCCCTGTATGATGCAATGAATCTTCTGACCGGGAAAAATCTGGAATTGCAGGGATATGACAAGTGGGAGAAGGAATCATTGAAAAATGAGGAAAATCCGCTTGCGCCTTATCATGCGACAGAGACTTCTGTCATTCGGAAATTTCCTGACAGGCATCTTGATTTTTCCGGAAGACTGCTCGGCGGCTGTATGGATTGTCTGGTCAATCTTCTCGGCACAAAATATGATAAAGTGCGCGAGTTTACGGAACGCTATCGAGAAGAGGGCGTTGTGTGGTTTCTGGAGGCATGTGATTTGAATGTGATGGATATTCGGCGTGCCATGTGGCAGATGGAACATGCGGGCTGGTTTTCGCATTGCAGGGGCTTTCTGATTGGAAGGCCGCTCTGCCACGGGCAGGAAATGATGGGGCTTAATCAGTATCAGGCAGTCTGTGAGGTTATCCGAAAATATGACGTTCCCGTGCTCATGGACCTGGACATCGGCCATATACCGCCGATGATGCCGCTTATCTGCGGCAGCATTGCCCATGTACATGCGGAAGAAAACCACTATTCCGTGAAGATGGAATTGAAATGACTTAGTGTTTCGCAATTACCTGATATGGATGAGATGAAAAGGAAAGGAATGGTTATTCATATGTTACCGTCAGACCCGGTTATGCTTCTTAGTTATATAAATTTAAAACTGCGGGATTTTTACGGAAGTCTGTCCGCGCTTTGTGAGGACTTGGATGTTTGCGAGGAGGACATTGTCCAAAAACTGGCTTCCATAGATTATCATTATCATGAGGAGAGAAATCAGTTTGTCTGAAACAATTCAATTAACGCTTATCAGGGAAAATAAAGAAGAACAGCAAAAAATCAATGTGACACATGATTCAGGCATGACATTGATGACGACTCTGTTACAAAAAGAACTGATTACCGGTAATTTCTGCGGCGGAAGAGGGACATGCGGAAGATGCCGGGTGCAGTTTTTACAGTCGGCGCCGCTGCCGACAAGCCGGGACAGGCAGGCGTTTACGCCGGATGAGCTGCGGCTTGGCTATCGACTGGCCTGTATGGCAAAGCCGGGGAACGACTGTGTCGTTCGGATGGATTTTATAAAACCCCGGGAACTGGAAATCGTAACGGAAATTTGCGATGTGATGAATGTGTCAGAAAAAAATGACTGTTTGAGTCAGGAAAAAGAAGAAGGAATACATTATCTGGCCGCCGTCGATTTGGGGACGACGACCATCGCCATGCAGCTTATGGAGATGGAATCAGGGCGGGTGGCAGATACTTACTGTGCCATGAACCCACAGAGAAGTTACGGCGCGGACGTGCTTTCGCGAATTCAGGCGGCTAACGAGAGGCCTGTTGATGAACGCGCAGTTCAGGAGCGAGCGGCCAATACTGAAACGGTCAATGAAAGAACGGCCGGAGCGGCGGACATTATGCGGAACAGCGTATGGAAGGTAATAGAGGACGGTCTGAACAGATTTTGGGCGGTCTGTCATGAAAAGAATCCGGAAGCCGCTTTATGCTGTATGTGCATCGCCGGAAATACGACGATGGAGCATTTGCTGATGGGGCTTTCCACGAAAGAGCTTGGGAAAAGTCCTTTTCTTCCTGTGGAGCTTGGTCTGCAGAGATGTGTCGTTCCCATCGGAGACGCCGCGCAGCTTCCGGTCTATGTTGCGCCGGGGATAAGCGCTTTTGTGGGCGGAGACATTGTTACGGGGCTTTATCGTCTGAAGATGCTGCCCTTATGCGGAACGGATAACGAAAGGCCTCGATGCGATACCTGTTCTGACTCGGATGGTCAACAAGATGGTTTCCAAAGCGGCGGCGTATCCCTGCTCATCGACCTGGGAACCAACGGGGAAATGGCGATTACGGACGGCAGGCGCATGGTGGTAACCGCGACTGCGGCGGGCCCGGCATTCGAAGGCGGACCCGGCAAAACGGCGGCCGGAAGCGATATGGTCGCGATGACGGCCCTTTTATTAAAGGAAGGTATCATTGATGAGACCGGATTGATGGCGGACCCCTATTTTGAAGAAGGCATTACGGTTTCCGGCCATTCAGGAGCATCCATCCATTTAACCCAGAAAGATATCCGGGCCCTGCAGATGGCGAAAGCGGCAGTCCGTGCCGGTGTGGAAATCCTGCATCAGAAAATGGGCTGTCCTTTTGTTGAGAGAGTCTGGCTTGCCGGCGGTTTCGGGTATTATCTGGATGTGGATGCCGCGATTGCCATAGGGCTTTTGCCCCGAGAATGGAAGTCTTGCACGAAAGCGGCCGGAAACACTTCGTTGGCCGGCGCATTTGAAATGGGCGCGGATTTGTGGAACGGGAAGCTTACAGAAGAGGCTCTTTCGGAAATGATGCAGGGAATCGAAAGCATCAATCTGGCCGAACAGCCGGAATTTGAAGCGTTGTATATCCGGTATATGACATTAAAAAGTTTTTGATTAAGGTTATTTTAAGATTTCTCCGGTTTTTGTTTAAGGTGGAGGTGTTATCCTTTAGGTAACAACAAAACAGGATGTCGGAAACTGAAACAGACAGGAGAGATGAAAGTATGAATTGGACGAGAAAAGAAGTAAAGGAAAGGGCGAAAGCCGCACTGAAGAGGAATTACTGGAAAGCAGTATTTGTATCATTTATTTTTATTCTGCTGAGCAACGGAGCGAGTTCACCTTCCGCCTCATCCATTGTAAATAACGGAAAGGAAAAGACAGAGGAAATTTTCATCATCCAAATGGATGAGGCAGAGGAGATTGTGGACTCTGTGAAGGAAACCGCGGAAAGCGCGTCGCATTGGTTTGATACGACAGACATTGTTACCTTCGCTGTAATGATGACAATTATCATGGTCGTTTTTGTTGTGCTTTTTATCGTTTTTATGGTAATCGATGTTTTTCTGGTCAATCCGTTATGGATAGGCGCACAGCGGTTTATGCTGAAAAGTGTGGATGACCGGGGCTCCATTTCGGAACTTGGATATACGTTTGACCACAATTATTTAAACGGCGTAAAAACGGCTTTCATGCGTGAACTGTATATATTCCTGTGGGCGCTGCTTTTTATCATTCCGGGAATTTACAAAAAATACCAGTATTATATGGTAGAATTTATTCTTGCGGAAAATCCGGATATGCCCTGGCGGGAAGCCTTACAGCGCAGCAAAGATATGATGGAAGGCCAGAAATGGAACACCTTTGTGCTGGATTTGTCTTTTTTCTTCTGGCACATGCTCAGCTTTTTTACCTGCGGCATCTCAGAGATTGCCTATGTAATACCTTATGTAAACCTGACGCGTGCGGCGCTTTTTCGTGAACTTTCCGGTAAGCCTGACGGTATGCCGTACAGTGAAACAAGGCCGGCAATAGAGTCGGGCAGATAGGCCGAAAAGAGGCGGAGGATTTGGAAATGGGTTATAAAATTTTGATTGCGGATGACGAAGCGGAAATCAGAGATTTACTCCATTTATATCTGGAAAAAGACGGTTATGAAGTAATCGAGGCAGCAGACGGCGCGCAGGCGCTGTCTGCTTTGCAGGATGCGGCTTTACGGAATGAAAGCATTGACCTTGTTATTCTGGATATCATGATGCCGGGCATCGACGGTTACCGGGTTTTAAGAAATATCCGGGAGAACAGCAATATCCCGGTCATCATGTTATCTGCGAAAAGCGGGGATGAGGATAAAATTCTGGGGCTAGACCTGGGGGCGGACGACTATATTACCAAGCCTTTTCAGCCGTTGGAAGCCGTGGCGAGAGTCAATTCCAATATCCGGCGATTTTATGCCCTCGGCGCCGGCAGACAGAAACAGGTGGAAGAACTTTCGGTGCAGGATTTGAAACTGGATTTACAATCCTGCCTTTTGCGGCAGGGGGAGCGGTCCATCGAGCTTACTTCAATCGAGTTCCGGCTGATGAAACTTTTTATGGAAAATCCGGGCAAAGTATTTACCAAGCAGCAGCTGTTCGAGCAGGGATGGGGCGATGATTATCTGGTTTCCGATAATAATATCATGGTGTGTATCAGTAAGCTGCGCGCAAAACTGAGCGAAGACGGGAATGCTTATATCAAAACAATACGCGGCCTGGGATATCGCATGGCAAAGGACAAAGAGAACGCCTGAGCATGTTTATGCCACCGGCGGGGCTGGAGGTTCCTATATGAAAACGAAAAATGCTATGACAGGAACAAAATCTTTAAAATGGTTTCTGATTCAGCGTTTTTTGCTGATTATGGCATTTGTTTATATCAGCGAAGAACTGTTGAGTATGGGTTACCGGTTCGTGGTTGTGCCTTTTCTGGTAGAAACGATGAACGTCCGGTTTTCCGTAACGGCAAGCGACGGGAGCGTCCTCCTGCTTATGCTGAAAATGGTTGTGTATTCGGCGGCGGCGTTTCTGCCGGACAGTTTTGCGGCCTGGGTACAGCGGACCATCGGGGAAAACATGGATAACGGCCTGTATGTTGATATCACATCCCCGATACTCGAGGGGGTGACAAACGCCCGGCTGATTGGAATGTATCAGTTTGCGGTTATCTGCATTTTTCTGGCGCTTTTGGCGGTTACGCTGCTCCCTTATCTGCTTGCGGCCTGGTGGTATTACCGGGCGGTTTCCGGAAAGATGAAGGAGCTGCTTGCGGAGGAAAAAGCGCGGAAAGCGGCCTATGACCGGCAGCGGAATCTGATGCTTTCCGATATTGCCCATGATATCAAAACACCGCTCACCACGGTCTGCGGATATGCGAGAGCGCTTGTCGATGGCATGGTGGAGGAGGAAGACAAAAAGAAAGAATATCTGCAGGCGGTTTATGCCAAATCGCTGCGGATGGACGAGTTGATTACGCTGCTGTTTGAGTATGTCAAGATAGACAGTGACGGATTTGCGCTGCACAGAGAAAAAGTGGATTTGGGAGAAGTTCTTCGGGAAAATATCGCCCTGCTTTATGCGGATTTTGAAGAAAACGATATGGAGCTGACGGTCAATATACCGGAGAGAGAGCTTCCGTATGAAATGGACAAAGTGCAGTTTGGCCGGGCGGTTACGAATATATTGACCAATGCGGTCAGATATAATAAAAAAGGAACGAGGATTCATGTCTGCCTGGATGAATCCTGTCGGATTCGTATTGCGGATAACGGGATGCCGATTGCGGACGAGCTGGCCGAGCATATTTTCGAGCCTTTTTCCAGAGGCGACAAGACGAGAAGCACAAAGGGCGGCAGCGGTCTGGGACTCAGTATTTCCGCAAAGATTATCCAGATGCACGGGGGAGAGCTAAACCTGGAACGGGGATGCCGGGACGGGATGTCTAAGGCTTTCGTAATATCTTTGCCGCGGTGATGCTAAAAACGGCGGCCATCGCATATATATAATTGAATACAGTCAGGGAGCAGATTCATGATACTTGGGAAAAAGAGGATTTTTTTCTTTTCGGTCATTATTATAGTGAGTCTGCTTTTTTATTTTCTGGGAAGAAGGCAGGCTGAAGAACGGGGAATGCGGTATGATGCGCATATCTCTCAGACGGAAGACAGCATTATGGTGGAAAAAGTACTGACGGGGCAGGACGAAACGGAGACGCGCAAAATTGCACTCACCTTCGATGACGGCCCTCATCCTTATTATACGGAACAGCTTTTGGACGGATTAAAGGAGCGAAACGTATGCGCCACTTTTTTTGTGACGGGGGAGCATGCGGAACTTTATCCGGATATTATCGAACGAATGAAAGAAGAAGGACATTTAATCGGCAACCATACATACAGCCATATGCAGTTAAAATCCGGCTGCCTGGAGGCATTTAAAGAAGAACTGGTGAAAACCAATGAGATTATCAGCGGGATTACGGGGGAAGAAGTGCTTTTCGTGCGGCCGCCGTACGGTACATGGGAAAAATCGCTGGAAGCCGAACTGAATATGTTCCCTGTGCTCTGGACCATCGACCCGATGGACTGGTGTTCCAGCAATTCCGACGGCATCACGAGAAAAGTCCTGTCGAAGGCAAAAGAAAACAGCATCATTCTCATGCACGACAGCTATTCCTCAACCGTGACGGCAGCGCTCCGCGTGATAGACGAACTGCAGAAACAGGGGTACGAGTTTGTGACGGTGGATGAGCTGTTGTTTGACTGAATCTAAAAAATGAATAAATGAATAAATTCGTGAAAAAAACTGTTCAGTACCCGGATAAAGTGTGGTATTCTGGAAAGGTCATCTATATTTTATCGAAGGGAGAACAGAGATATGATTACTTATCATGAGCAGGAAAGGATTTTTAAATTAGATACGCCGAATACCAGTTATCTGATTGGTATAGTAGATGAAGAGAATTTTATCGGACATATTTATTATGGAAAGCGGTTGAAAGACGCCGATGTTTCCTATTTGATGCGGACGGAGGAAGCGCCTTTTGTGCCGGGTCGGAACAACAGGGAACGATGTGCTTTTTACGACTGCTTTCCTTTTGAATATCCGGCGGGCGGGACGGGAGACTGCAGAGAAAGCTGTCTCAGCGTCCGGAGCGCGGGCGGACATGCGGGAGCGATGCTTTCTTATGTGTCTTATGAAATTCTGGAAGGAAAACCGGAGCTTGCAGGGCTGCCCGCCACATTCGGAACTGCCGGAGAATGCATTACGTTAAAGCTCCTCTGCGAGGACAGGCATGTGGGAATGCAGGTCGAACTTCTGTATACGGTTTTTCAGGATGTGGATGTTGTGACGAGAAGCGTAAAGATAACGAATACCGGAAAGGAACACTTTTATCTGACCAAAGTCTGCTCGGCATGTCTTGATATGGACAACCGTGATTATGACATGATTTCCCTGCACGGCAGTTGGGGAAGAGAACGCCATATTCAGCGGAAGACGCTCGGGTACGGCATTCAGAATGTGAGTTCTTTAAGAGGAGAGTCCAGTCATCAGGACCATCCTTTTCTTGCGCTCGTGGAGAAAAGCGCGACGCAGGAAAACGGAGAGGTTTATGCGATGAATTTCGTTTATTCGGGCAATTTCCGCGCGCAGGCGGAGGTGACTCAGTTCGATTATGTGCGGATGTCCATGGGCATTCATCCGGAGAATTTCTGCTGGAAGCTGGAGGCCGGAGAGAGTTTTCAGGCGCCGGAAGTTGTGATGCTTTATACGGACAAAGGGCTGGACGCCATGACGAACGCGTTCCATAAGCTGTACAGAAAACACTTGATTCGCGGAGAATACCGGAACAAAAAGCGTCCGATTCTGATTAACAACTGGGAAGCGACTTATTTTGCGTTCGATACGGAGAAGCTGTTATCCATTGCGAAAGAAGCCTCCGGGCTCGGCATCGAAATGCTTGTGATGGACGACGGATGGTTCGGCAAAAGAAATACCGACGAGTGTGCGCTCGGCGACTGGCAGGTGAACGAAGAAAAGCTGAAAGGCGGCCTGAAATACCTGGTCGATGAAGTCAATAAGCTTGGCCTGAAATTCGGTATCTGGTTTGAGCCGGAAATGGTATCGCCGGATTCCGATTTATACAGGGCACATCCTGACTGGGCGCTGGCGATTCCCGGCAGACCGGCGGCGCAGGCAAGACAGCAGTATGTACTCGATTTATCCAGAAAAGAAGTTGCCGATTATATTTATGAAATGGTGGCTTCCGTGCTGCGCAGCGCAAATATCGAGTATGTGAAATGGGATATGAACCGTCCGCTGACGGATATCGGAAGCTATGGTCTGCCCGCGGACAGGCAGGGGGAAATCTGCCACAGATTCATGCTGGCGGTCTATGAGATGCAGAACAGGCTGATAAAGGAATTTCCGTATCTGCTCCTGGAAAACTGCAGCAGCGGCGGCGCCCGTTTTGACCCGGGTATGCTCTATTACAGTCCGCAGATTTGGTGTTCGGATGATACGGACGCTATTGAGCGGCTGGAAATTCAGGAAGGAACGGCGATGTTATATCCCCTTTCCACGATGGGGGCGCACGTATCCGACTGCCCGAATCATGCGATTGGCCGGGTAACGCCTTTTGAAACGAGAGGGCTCGTTGCGCTGGCGGGAACTTTCGGATATGAGCTTGACGTGACGCGGATTCCGGAGGAAGACCGAAAGATGATACCGGAGCAGGTAGCGTTATATCATCAGTACAATGACCTGATTCGGGAAGGCGATTATTACCGCATCGCTTCTTATTCGCAGAACCATAAATTCGATTGCTGGCAGGTGGTTGATGAGGATAAAAAAGAGTCTCTCGTGACATTTGTGCAGGTAATGTGCCGCGCAAATTTCAAGTCCAGACGCATTTTGTTAAAAGGGCTTTCGGAAGAGACACGTTATGAGGTCTGCTTTGTGAATGAAACAAAAATTCAGCCGAAAGTTTACAGCGGAGATACGCTGATGAAAGCCGGTCTCCTGATTCCGGAGCAGCAGGGGGACTTCCGCGCGCGGCTGATACATCTGACGGCGAAATGATGTGTTTCTTTTTGTAAAATGACACACTGATTTTTCCGGAAACAATTTCGGGGCGCATTTTCGCGCATTTACCGGGAAAAACCGATTCTGGACATCTATAACTTTTCTGTGGTAAAATACCGCTGTGAGAAATTCTTCCTGGCGGACTGCATCATGGAAGAACGCATACGATAAAATTTGCGATTCCCTAAACAGAATCGGAAAAGAACGCCGGAAGGCGCAGGAGGATTTAGATGAGCATATTAAAATTGAAGCCGGGGTTTAAAGATTATCTGTGGGGCGGACACCGGCTGGTGGAGGAGTTCGGAAAGGACTACGATGGAGAGATTCTGGCGGAATCATGGGAACTTTCCTGTTATCCCGACACCCCCTCCACGATTGTGAACGGCGTCCATGCCGGAAAAACCCTGCGGCAGTATATAAAAGAAGCGGGAAAAGATGTGCTCGGTACAAATTGCGCCCGGTTTGAAGATTTTCCGATTCTCGTTAAACTGATAGATGCCAAAGAAGATTTGGCCGTGCAGGTACACCCGGATAATGATTATGCGCTGAAAAATGAGGGAGAGTATGGCAAAACAGAGGTGTGGTATGTCGTGGATGCCGTCGAAAACGCTTCTTTATATTTCGGTTTTCAGAGGGAAATCAGCAGGGAAGAATTTGCAAAGCGAATCGAGGAGAATACGCTTTCGGAAGTTTTGCAGTCAGTGCCTGTGAAAAAGGGCGATGTCTTTTTCATTGAGGCGGGAACGATTCATGCAATCGGGAAAGGTATGTTGATTGCGGAGGTACAGCAAAATTCAAATCTGACTTACCGCGTCTATGATTACGGACGCGTCGGCGCCGACGGAAAGAAAAGAGAGCTTAATATCGAGAAAGCCCTTGACGTGGCAAAGCGTGGACCTGTTGCCAGAAACAATTTTTATCCGCATGTGGCGGATTGTGATTATTTTACGGTGGATAAGCTGAATCTGGACGGAAGTGTTATGGGAGAAATGCGTGGATGTGTTTCCGACGCTTCTTTTATGAATATCCTGATTCTGGACGGACACGGAACGATTTGCAATTATGAGGAAAAGCTGGAATTTCAAAAAGGAGACAGTTTCTTTTTGCCGGCCGGGAGCGGAAACTACCGGATAGAAGGCGTCTGCGACGGATTGATTACGACGATTCGGAAAGAGAAAGTTTAAAAAAGATGGTGTTTATTCACCATCTTTTTTCTTCTTTTTGCGGATAGCCATTACAATTGCGACAACAGCTACTGCAACAAAAGCCACGTCGATAATAAGTTCGAGCATTTCGTACATAAAATAACCCCCTCCAGTCTTCATAATATACATTTAGTATACAAAAAACTCGGTTATCTGACAAGCAGTCAGATAATTTTTTAACAGAGTTTTTAACAGAGTGTATTTTTGCAGTATATTTTTGGCATTCGCGTCAGGCGGGACTTGAAAAAATTTTCGGGTATGTGTAAAATATTTAGAAGCGCACAGCGACAGAAAATATAAAGATAAGGGGGCGGAAGTTCGGTCCGTGGAAGGACTGAAAAGGTTGAAAATGAAGAAAATACAAACGAAGATAATGCTTATGGTCATGGTGGCGACACTGGGTGTTTCCATCATTAACAGTCTGCAGAGTGTGAAGACTACCCGCAGTTCTACGATATCGGCGATAGAAAAGACCTTAACGGAAACGACGGAGCTTGCAGCGTCTACGGCACAGAACATGATTTCGACTTATACGCTGACAATCGCGGAGATGGCATCGAATCCGACGTTGTATGACCCGAAAACCTCACTGGTACAGAAACAGGAATTTATTCAGTCGAAGGTAGAACAGTATTATATGCGTTTCGGCGGTATGGCAGACGCTGAAGGCTATGATAAAGTTCATGAAGTGGATATTTCCGGGGAACCCTTTTTTCAGGAGGCGATGAAAGGCGAAAATTATATGTCTTCTCCCTATGTGGTCGGAGATGATATGTTTCTGGTCGTTTCCGCGCCGATTAAAGAAGGGGATATCATACATGGAGTGCTTTATTTTCAGTGTGACACCTATATTTTACAGTCCATCGTGGAAGAAATCCAGATTGGTGAGGAAGGCGAATCCTATATTCTGGATAAAAACGGTGTAACCATTGCCTGTGGAGATGTGCAGGCGGTAACGGAACAGGAAAATATTATTCAGGAAGCGAAGGATAACCCTGATAATCAGGATTTGCAGACGCTTGCCGCGGTCGAAAAAAAGATGATTGCCGGGGAAAGCGGTATCGCGTTCTATTCTTATGAGGAAGATAATTCCAACAATATTCAGGGCTATACACCAATTCCAGGAACGGACGGGTGGAGCGTTGCGGTGACAATGGATGAAGATGAATTCATGCACGACGCTAATGTTGCAAACAACAGACAGATTGCCGTTGCCGTTGCGCTTTGTATTGTGGTCATTCTGATTTCAGTCGTGCTCAGCCTCTCCATCGCACGGCCGATTGTACGGTGTGCGGACCGTCTGCGCGCGCTTTCGGAAGGCGATTTGAAAAGTCCCGTTCCTGAAGTCAGAAGTAAGGACGAGGTACATATTCTGGCTGATTCCATCGCCAGTCTGATACAAAATTTCCGGGCGATTGTGGACGAAGTAGGAACAGTGCTCGGTGCGATTGCGAACGGAGATTTGACGAAGGAAGCGATAAAGGCGGCTTATCCCGGAGACTTCAGCGATTTGCAGAATTACCTTCAGATTATCAACGATAAACTTAACAGTACGCTTGGCGGTATCGTGGAAGCGACGTCGCGTGTGTCTGCGAATGCGGGTCAGATGGCTTCGAGCAGTTCCATGCTGTCGCAGGGCGCGGTAGAGCAGTCCAGCGCCGTAGAACAGCTCTCCGTGACGATGTCGGATATGGAACGGGATGCGGAAAAGACTGACGGACTTGTAATGGAAGCGAAAGAATCCGTCGATTATACCGGCGTGGAGTTACAGGAAAGCGGCAGATATATTGAAAGCCTGAATCAGGCAATGGACCAGATTATGGCGTCCACCAGTGAAATCAGCCACATTATAGATACGATTGAGGACATCGCGTTACAGACGAATATTTTGGCATTGAACGCTTCCGTCGAAGCGACCCGCGCGGGAACGGCGGGCAAAGGATTTTCGGTCGTAGCCGGAGAAATACGAGAACTTGCGGCCAAATCCGATGAAGCGACGAAGGCGACGATGGAATTAATTAAAAGGGCAAACGAGGCGGTAAACAGCGGCAGCGAAGTGGTAAAAAAAGTGACGGAATCGGTGACGACCGTCGTGTCCAAATCCGCTCAGATTGGCGGACAGATGGACATTGCATCGGAAGCGATAGAACGCCAGACAGGAGCCATCGGCCAGGTGTCCGAGGCGCTCAGCCAGATTTCCAACGTCGTGCAGTCAAACACCGCAGCGGCGGAAGAAAGCGCAGTTTCCAGCAGGGAGCTTTCGGAACAGGCGGCCCGGCTGCAGCAGCTTGTCAGCAGTTTTTCGCTGCGAAGATAGACAAAAGCCTATTTTGTCTCTTGACAAACGAACGGCGATTTCATATAGTGTATGATAATGAATGCAGTCAAAGAAGTCAAAGGTGAAGAAAAAGAGGAGTATGCAATGCCCGCCGCCAGAGAGAATGGCCGTTTGCTGTGAGGCCGTTTCGGAAAGGAATTGCAGAAGGTAGCTTTGGAACCGGAATGCCGAAAAGAGAAGCAGTAAGCATTCCCGCTTTATCCCCGTTAGCGGATAAACTTCTGAAATTCTGCCGGACAGAAACCGTGCAGAAAGGAGGAAGCAGAGTGATAAATGAAGGTGGTACCGCGTAATGAACGCCCTTTGCCGGAAACGGCAGAGGGCGTTTTTGTATGGGAATGCGGCGATAAGAAGCAAAAATATAATAACAGGAGGAAAACGCTTATGAGCAAAGAACTGGCAAAGACCTATGACCCGAAGAGCATAGAGGACAGGTTATATGAAAAGTGGATGGAGAAGAAATATTTCCATGCGGAGGTGGATAAGACGAAGAAACCGTTCACCATTGTGATTCCGCCGCCGAATGTTACGGGGCAGCTTCATATGGGACATGCGCTCGATAATACGATGCAGGACATTCTGATTCGTTTCAAAAGGATGCAGGGTTATAACGCTCTCTGGCAGCCGGGAACGGACCATGCTTCCATTGCGACGGAAGTGAAAATTATCGAAACATTGAAAGAAGAGGGCGTTTCGAAAGAAGACCTGGGCAGGGACGGATTCCTGAAACGGGCATGGGCATGGAAAGAAGAATACGGCGGACGCATCATCGGTCAGTTAAAGAAGCTCGGCTCTTCCTGTGACTGGGACAGAGAGCGCTTTACAATGGACGATGGCTGCAATAAGGCGGTAACGGAAGTATTCTGTAAGATGCACGAAAAAGGATGGATTTATAAAGGAAGCCGTATTATCAACTGGTGTCCGGTCTGCAATACTTCAATTTCTGACGCGGAAGTGGAATATGAGGAGCAGGCAGGTCATTTCTGGCATATCAAATACCCGCTTGTGGATGAGAACGGACAGCCGAGCAAGACGGAATTTCTGGAATTTGCGACGACGAGGCCGGAGACAATGCTCGGCGATACGGCCGTGGCGGTTCATCCGGAAGATAAACGATATGCTTATCTGAAAGGCAGAATGGTATGGCTTCCCATTGTGAATAAGGCGATTCCGGTCGTTGAAGACGAGTATGTGGATATGGAATTTGGTACGGGCGTCGTAAAAATTACGCCGGCTCATGACCCGAACGACTTCGAAGTCGGCAGGCGGCACAACCTGCCGGAAGTCAACATCATGAACGATGATGCGACCATCAATCAGAACGGCGGCAAATATGCGGGACTGGACCGTTATGAGGCGAGAAAGAGAATCGTAGAAGAACTGGAAAAGGAAGGGCTTCTTGTAAAAATCGAAGACTACTCTCATAATGTCGGCACGCATGACCGCTGCGGAACGACCATTGAACCGTTAATTAAAAAACAGTGGTTCGTTAAGATGGACGAGCTCATCAAACCGGCGGCAGAGGCGGTGAAAAACGGTGAAATCAGGCTGATTCCGGAGAGAATGGAGAAAACTTACTTTAACTGGACCGATAATATCAGGGATTGGTGTATCAGCCGCCAGCTTTGGTGGGGACATCGGATTCCGGCCTATTACTGTGATTCCTGCGGAGAAATTATTGTGGGGAAAACGATGCCCGAAGTATGCCCCAAGTGCGGCGGCACGCACATTACACAGGACGAAGACACGCTGGATACATGGTTTTCTTCCGCGCTCTGGCCTTTTTCCACATTAGGCTGGCCGGAAAAGACAGCGGAACTGGATTATTTTTATCCGACGGACGTACTCGTAACGGGATATGATATTATCTTTTTCTGGGTTATCCGCATGATTTTCTCCGGTTATGAACAGATGAAGGAAAAACCGTTCCATACGGTGTTGTTCCACGGCCTCGTGCGGGACTCCCAGGGGCGCAAGATGAGCAAGTCCCTCGGTAACGGTATCGACCCGCTGGAAATCATCGAGCTTTACGGTGCGGATGCGCTGCGTCTCACATTGATTACGGGCAATGCGCCGGGAAACGATATGCGTTTCTATAACGAAAGAGTGGAAGCGAGCCGGAATTTTGCCAATAAAGTCTGGAATGCCTCCCGTTTTATCATGATGAACATGGAGCAGGCGGAGGAAAAAACAGGCGCAAGGGATTGGGAAGTTTCATATAATGAAGTAAAGGAAAAGCTGGAACCGGCGGATAAGTGGATTTTATCCAGACTGAATACGCTTGTACGGGATGTGACCGACAATATGGAGCAGTATGAGCTCGGCATTGCGGTGCAGAAAGTCTATGATTTCATATGGGATGAATTCTGCGATTGGTATATTGAGATGGTAAAGCCGCGCCTTTACAGTAAGGAAGATGCGGACAATCAGGGGAAAACAGCGGCGTTATGGACATTGAAGAACGTGTTGACGAATGCGCTGAAACTGCTGCATCCGTATATGCCTTTTGTGACGGAGGAAATATTCTGTACGATACAGTCGGAAGAAGAGTCCATTATGGTTTCCGACTGGCCGGTATATCAGGAAGCGTGGAATTTTGCCGGAGAAGAGTCTGCAATCGAACTGATGAAGGAAGCGGTACGCGGCATCCGAAACGTGCGGACACAGATGAATGTTGCGCCTTCCAGAAAAGCAGCCGTTTATGTTGTCAGTGAAAAGGAAGAAGTGCGGAATGTTTTCGAAGAGGGAAGGCTGTTTTTTACATCCCTTGCGGGCGCGTCCGAAGTGATGATAAAGGAGGACCGGAGCGGCATTGCGGACGATGCGGTATCCGTTGTCATTCCGAATGCGACGCTGTATATTCCGTTTGCGGAGCTGGTCGATATCGCACAGGAAATCGAACGTCTGACGAAAGAAAAGAACCGGCTTGCGGGCGAGCTTGCGCGTGTAAACGGCATGCTTGGCAATGAGCGGTTCCTGTCCAAAGCGCCGGAAGCCAAAATTGCCGAAGAACGCGCAAAGCTGGAAAAATATGAACAGATGGCGGCACAGGTGGAGAGCCGTCTCGCGCAGTTGATGGGATAATATCAGAAAGTTGCGACAATTTTTAGAAATCGTCTGTAAAATTTTATAATGATAAAAATATGCCGCAAGGACTGGAAATAAAAGTTTTTTTAGTATAAAATGTATTGTAGAGGCATTAGGAGGTGAGGCGCGTGAGCACACAATTTTCATCTGAGCAATTGGATAGATTAAAACTTGCGATGGCGAAGCTGAAAGAAACGGTTGAGCCGGAAGTTTCTGCGCCTCAAAGCGTTGCCGTCGAGGAAGAAGAGCAGCTTCTTGCCAAAGGAACTTATCTGAAAGTGGATGAAGACGAGATGGCGGCATGGCTTTATCTGATGCCCCCGGAACCGGACATGGTATATTCCAAACAGGCGTTGATTGATTACCTCGCATCACAGGGCGTTATAGAAGGACTGCATCAGTCCAATCTTTCCGCGATAATCAAGAAACAGGTCTACGAGCGGGAAATTCTGGTGGCACAGGGAAGAGCAATACAGGATGGAGAAAACGGATATTTTGAATATCTGTTCAAACCGGAAGAGTACGGCGCGCCGAAAATCCGGGAAGACGGCACTGTCGATTATACCAATATCAATGCGCTGCCCAATGTGAAGGCAGGGCAGAAGGTAGCGGTCTACCATCAGGCAATTCAGTCGGTAGACGGCTGTACGGTGCTCGGAAATGTGCTGCCGGGCAAAATGTATCATGACCTGCCGCCGATGCGCGGAAAGGGAATCCGTCGGGAAGATGAATTTTATTATGCGCAGATGGACGGGAAAATCGAAGTCAAAGACGGCAAGATAGATATCCAGAATGTGCATGAAATTACCGGCGATGTGGATATGATTATCGGTAAAGTGGAATTTTTCGGGGATATAATCATACATGGAAACGTGGAAGAAGGCGTTACCATCCGTGCCGGAAGAAATATTGAGATTCACGGTTCCACAAGCCTTGCGAACCTGTATGCCGGAGGCGATATCATACTTTCCCGCGGCATTCAGGGCGGCAATCGTTCGAAGGTAACGGCGAGAGGAAACGTGTTTGCGGAATTTATCGAGCATACGACGGTGGAGGCCGGCGGAACGGTGCAGGCGAATGTTTTCATGAATTCCAACATTTATTCGAAGGAAAAAGTAATCGCGACCGGCAAGAAAGGCTCTATCATCGGCGGTTATGTCGATGCCGTCAAGGGCGTGGAAGCGGTCTGCGCCGGAAATGCCGTGGAAATAAAGACGATAATCCATTGTGGATATGAAGCGCAGACGCATGAGAAAATGTTGGAGATTCGGAAAAAAGAGACGGAAATTAAGACGAAGATTGCGGACCTTGTCGAAACGATGAAGGAAGCCCTTCGGGAAAAGCGGATGCGCGGCACGCAGACGTTACCGTCAACGGAAAAGAATCTTGTGGACTGGGATAAACTGAAAGACCAGTATTTTGTGGAGCTGGATAAGGTTGAAGGAGAACGGACGCAGCTTGAAGAAATGGTGGAAAGCAGTAAGGGCGCGGAAATCAGGATAGACGGAAATCTGTACAGAGGCGTCGTTATCTGCATCAATGCAGAACAGATTATGATTGAGAGAAATACCTGTTATATGAAATACAATGTGGAAAAAGGAGTGATAGAAGGAAGTGTTATCATACACGACTGATGCCGGAATGACCTGTGAGGCGGCGGAACGGTATCTTCTGGAAATTCCGAAATTTACGAAAAAAAACAGCATGGAGAATACCAGATGCTTTTTACGGCATCTTGGCTGTTCTGAAAATCAGAAAGTGATTCATGTAGCCGGCACAAACGGAAAAGGTTCCGTTTGTGCTTATTTACATTCCATATTACAGGAAGCGGGCCATACGACGGGGCTGTTCGTTTCGCCGCATCTTGTCAGTATGCGGGAGCGGTTTATTATCAACGGAAAAATGGTTGCGGAAGAAGATTTTCTGTGGGCATATCGGAGCGTTGCCGGGAAACTGAACAATCTTCCGGAAATGCTGCGGGAAGTGTCTTATCACCCTACCTTTTTCGAATACCTTTTCTTTATGGCAATGCTGCTTTTTGACAGGGAAAAAGTCGAATATATCATTCTGGAGACGGGACTCGGCGGAAGGCTGGACGCGACGAATGCCATAGATGAAAAGAAAGTGTGCGTGATTACGTCTATCGGTTATGACCATATGGAATATCTGGGGGAAACGCTGCCGGAAATCGCACGGGAAAAAGCGGGAATTTTTCGGAAAAAAGTCCCCGTCGTATATTTTGACAAGAATCCGTCTGTGACAGAAACACTGGAAAAATGCGCGGTTTTGGCAGAAACTACCACATTTCCCGTGTCTTTTCAGGCGATAAAAGAAATAAATAGTCATGATAAAACTATTGATTTTTCTCTTCATTCAAATTATTATGGTTATATTAGGTTAAGTATGCCTACGATTGCCTTATATCAGATTGAAAACGCCGCGCTTGCCGTTTCTGTGATAGAACGGCTTGATGACAGGGCGGATATCAGCGCCGCTCAGATTGCGGAAGGCATAAAAAAGATGCGTTGGGAAGGCAGAATGGAAGAGATCATGCCGTCGGTTTACCTTGACGGCGCGCATAATACGGATGGCATACAGGCTTTTTTGCAGACGGTCGGACAGGACGGCTGCGTGGGTAAAAGATTTCTTCTTTTTTCCATGGTTCGGGAAAAGCAGTACCGGGCGGTTATGGACATGCTTGCCGCATCGGAGCTGTTCGACGAAATTGGCGTGGCGGAAATACAGGACAAGAGAGCTCTGCCGCTGCGGGAACTGGCAGATTTTTTCAGACAATATACAGGGCTGCGGATACGGGAATTTGACAGACTGGAAGACGCGGTGCGGGACTTTACCGCGCGGCGCGGCGCGGCGGACCGTGTGTATATTGTCGGTTCATTATATTTGGCGGGCGAAGTGAAAGCCCTTTTAAGGAGGCCCTCGCATGATTAATTTTGAAGAAGAGTTGAGAAAATTTCATCCAAGCCTTGAAGTGGAAGACGCCGAAGAAGCGATTTATAATCAGGATTTGACGGATATGGCCGATTTGGTCGTGAAAGTGGTAAAAGAATCGAAGGCGCCCAAAAATATGGAGTAAAAAAACTGATTGTCGGAAAGGCAAGGTTAACAGGTTGAAAAATCAGAGATTTTTCAACCGCGGATTTGGCACAGGCCAAATCTCGCAGGCTGAGAGAAAGGCAAGGTTAACTTAAATGAACTGTTACAACTGTGGATATGAATTGTCCGGGCATGAATTTTGTACCGGATGCGGCGCCGATGTATCCCTTTATAAGAAAATCATATACATTTCTAACCGATTTTATAATGATGGACTGGAAAAGGCGGGCGTCAGGGACCTGACCGGCGCGATTGCAAGTCTGCGTCAGAGTTTGAAATTCAATAAAAATAATGTGGAAGCGAGAAATTTACTGGGACTTGTCTATTATGAGACGGGTGAAGTGGTGGCGGCTTTGAGCGAATGGGTTATCAGCAAAAACCTGCGGCCGAAGAAAAATATAGCGGATGATTATATCAGCATGATTCAGACGAATCCCACCCGGCTGGATACGATAAACCAGACGATTAAAAAATATAATCAGGCATTGACCTATTGTCATCAGGACAGCCTGGATTTGGCAGTAATACAGCTGAAAAAGGTGTTGTCCCTTAATCCGAAATTTATCCGTGCGCATCAGCTGCTTGCGCTTTTATATATCAACGGCGAAGAGTGGGAGAAAGCAAAGAGAGAACTGACAAGATGCGTGCAGATTGATTCAAATAATACGATGACGCTCCGCTATTTAAAGGAAGTGGACGAAATGCTTCTGCCCGAAGAGGGCATGAAGTCGGGCAGTAAGAAAAAGAACCGTTCCAATGAAATTATGAAATATCAGAGCGGGAACGAAACGATTATTCAGCCCGTGAACATCCGGGAGGGAAAAGGCGTAGGTTCGCTGTTAAATCTGGGCATCGGTCTTATTATCGGTATTGCGATTGCAATGACCCTGATTCTGCCGGCGCGGATTCAGACTGCAAAGGCCGGGATAAATGATGAGTTGCGCATTGTCAGCGAACAGTCGGATGCCAAATCCGCGACGATAGATGAACTGGAGCAGCAGCTATCTTCTCTCCGTGAAGAAAACGAGACGCTTGGGCAGGATTTGCAGGCGTATATGGGAAAAGACGGCAGTCTGGAATATTACGACCTTCTGATAAAGGCGGCGGATGCCTATCTGACGGATTCTTCGGATGTGATGACGGTTGGGGAATATCTGGAGGAAATCGATGCGACAAGACAGGAAGAAGAAATTGAGATTTCCGAGTCGTATGAGAAATTATATAATACGCTGTTTGCGCTGGTAGGCCCGACACTGGGAGATTCCTATTACGATATGGCGTATGAGGAATACACGCATGTGAACCATCAGGATGCGATTCCGAATTTTGAAAAGGCATTCAAATATGACGCATCCAACGGAGATGCCCTGTATTACCTGGCGGATGCTTACCGCAGCGTCGGCCGGAACGAGGATGCCAAAGAGGCGTACAGACAGGTCATCGAGCTGTTTCCCGGAACTTTAAAGGCGACCAAGTCCATAACGTTTCTGGAAGAACTGGAAAACGCATCGGAATAAGATGCGGCGCTTATAAGATAATTGATAAAATACGAAAGAGAACAAGAGAAAAGTCTTGTTCTCTTTTTTATTTATATGACAGGAAATTGCTGTAAACGCAGCGGGGCGGACGCAGGCCGGCGGGATTGCGTTACCTGTATGCTCAGAAAGCGGAAAGGGGAAAAAGAACAATGGAAGAAGATTTTAAAGTAATCGACAACTACCTGATGATAAGAATGCCGGATGAAATAGACCATCATCAATCGGTTTACATAAGTAAAAACGCGGATAAGTACATTATGGATGAAAAAGTGGGAAACGTGGTATTTGATTTTGAGCGGACGACCTTTATGGATAGCTCCGGAATCGGTATTATTGTGGGAAGATATAAGAAGATTGCATGTTTCGGCGGAAAGGTGTATGCGATTAATACGGATAACCGCATTCGCCGTGTCCTGATGTTGTCAGGGTTACATAACGTTGTAGAAATTATGTAAAAACGTCCGTCCTGTATTTTAAAAACGCCGTCAGCGTCTGGCGGCAGATATTGCAGACTGAGAGAAATAAGAGAAAGGCAAGGTTAATAGTGTGAAAAATAAATTTTTCACACGCAAATTTGTTCCTGCGGCCCAAATTCGCAGGCTATGGAAAGGCAAGGTTAATAGAATGATTGAAATTGTAAACTGGAAACGGGGTATGGAAGTGAAGAATGAAATGCAGCTGGAATTTCGGGCGATTTCGGATAACGAAGCTTTCGCGCGGACGGCGGTTGCGGCTTTTGTGGCGCAGCTGAATCCGACACTGGAAGAAATCTCGGATATTAAGACGGCTGTTTCGGAGGCGGTGACCAATTCCATCATCCACGGATATGAAGGGGAGGACTGCGAAGAAAACAGGGTGTGGATTCATTGCTTTATCAAAGAAGATGTGCTGGAAGTGGACATAAAGGACAGCGGTGTGGGCATCGGTGACATAGATAAGGCGATGGAGCCGCTTTTCACGACGAAGCCGGAACTGGAGCGTTCCGGCATGGGATTTTCTTTCATGGAAGCCTTTATGGATGACCTGGAAGTTTATTCCGAACCAGGGCAGGGAACGACGGTACATATGGTGAAAAAGCTCGGCATTACACCCTGGATAGCGGATGCCGAATAAACCAAAATTTTTATTATCAGAGAGGAGCAGAACCCGGATATGGAAGAAACTGCCGCATTGATAGAACGTTCACAGGCAGGGGATAAAGAAGCGAGAGAAAGACTGATAGAAGAAAATTTGGGATTGGTAAGGCACATCGTTAAACGTTTTCTGGAAAGGGGATATGACCCGGAAGATTTGTTTCAAATCGGCTGTATCGGGCTGATGAAGGCAATTGATAAATTTGATTTAAGCTTTGAGGTGAAATTTTCTACTTACGCGGTTCCGATGATACAGGGAGAAATTAAACGTTTCCTGCGGGATGACGGAATGGTGAAGGTAAGCAGAACTTTAAAAGAGAATGGCTGGAAAATCCGTCAGGCTTCGGAAAGGCTGTCTCATGCACTGGGCAGAGAAGCGACTCTGCAGGAGCTGTCGGAAGAAACGGGACTGAGCGTCGAAGATATTGTACTGGCTCTGGATGCCAATATCGAGGTGGAATCCATCTACAAATCGGTGTACCAGTCCGACGGCAACGAAATCTATCTGGTGGACCAGGTCGTCGGAGACGCCGGGGGCGTCGGTTATTCGATATTGGAAAACCATGCAGGAGGCGTAAGCGTCTGCGAGGACACGGAAAAAGAAAAACTGTTGAATCATATGCTGCTCGAACAGCTTTTGGAAGGGTTGAACGAGACGGAGCGGCGATTAATAAAACTGCGCTATTTTCAGGATAAAACACAGATGGAAGTGGCCAAAAAAATGGGCATCAGCCAGGTGCAGGTAAGCAGAATGGAAAAACGGATTTTGCTGCATCTGCGGGAAGAGGTCTGTACCTGTTAGAGGGTTTACGAAGGGCGTCCCGCTGCCTGCCCGATGGCTTATCGTTCTCTGGCGGAGGTCCTGGAAAGGCGCCGGCACTTAGTGAAAAGGGCGCTTTGCGTCCTTTGAACTTAGTACCGCTGCTGCCTAACAGAAAATTTACTTCGTAAATTATCTGTCGTGGAGCGCAAGCGTACCTCCAAAGAGACGATAAGCCATCGGGCAGGCAGCGGGACGCCCTTCGCTCCGAAATGTTTTTCCGAATACCTGTTTCCATTTTCTCCGATACAGTGTACAATGAAGTAAGGCGGCGAAAGCCGGTTTGTTCGTGTGTTGCGGGCGTTTGGACGGAGGCGGCGGACCGGGGAAAGGGCAGGAAATACAAATGACATATCAGGAGAAACTGGAACGGGTTCAGGATGAAGTGAATTATGTGATAAAAGGCAAAGAAGACGTAGTCTGCCGGGTATTGGCGGCAATGATTGCCGGCGGTCATATTTTGATGGAAGACATTCCGGGCGTAGGAAAGACGACGCTGGCCACGGCGTTTGCCAGAGTGTTGTCGTTACAGTATCACCGCGTGCAGTTCACGCCGGATGTGCTGCCGAGCGACATACTCGGATTTTCCATGTACCACCGCCGGACGGAAGAATTTCAGTTCCATGAAGGGTCCGTATTCTGCAATCTGTTTCTGGCGGATGAGCTGAACCGGACTTCTCCCAAGACGCAGTCCGCTCTATTGGAGGTAATGGAGGAACATCAGGCAAGCGTGGAGGGGGAGACGAGAAAACTGCCCGAACCCTTCATCGTCATTGCGACACAGAACCCGGTGGGGTCTTCCGGAACACAGATGCTTCCGGATTCTCAGCTGGACCGTTTTCTCATCTGTCTGTCGATGGGCTATCCGGCGCATGGGGATGCGGTGGCTTTACTGCGCGGCGAGGTCTGGAAGCAGGCGGAAAAGATTCAGCCCGTAATAACGCTCGACGAGTTGTGTGAGATGCGCCGGGCGGCCGAAACGGTTTTTGTGCATGATGATATTTATGAATATATTGTGTCGCTTGTGGAGGCTACGCGGAACAATCCGTTGTTTGCAATGGGGGCGAGTCCCAGAGCCTGTATTGCGCTGCTTCGTATGGCAAGAGCGATGGCGCTGCTCGGCGGCAGGGATTTTGTAACCGCGCAGGATGTACAGTCCGTATTGTTCGACGTTCTGCGTCACCGCGTAAGGCCGGGGGCGAGAGCGCGGGCGGAAGGTAAGAACATGCGCGCCTGCATGCAGGAGCTGTTTCACGCGGTGAAAAGTCCCCGCTGCTAATCTGCATTCATACCAAAGAGGTGTTTACATGGAACGGAAAATAAGATATAAGCTTCATCCGGTCCGCCTGATTTTTTATCTGCTTTTCTGGGCTGGCCTGATTTTTGTTTATGATGTGCTGCGCAGTTATTTTCTGTGGCTGCTTCTAATTATGATAACGATGTTTCCCGTATTGTCCGTTGCGGGAGCGGTATACTTATGCGGGAGGCTTACGCCGGAATTGCAGCTTGAGCGCACGACTGTCGTAAAATCAGGAGAAGCGTTGATGGAGCTGCATCTTGAAAATACCGCATGGTGGGTGGCGTTTCACAGTCAGATGCAGTTTATCGTTTCCAATACATTTCTGGAACAGTCTTCGGAACTTACCGTTCAGATGCCGGTAACGATTCATGGAAGGGCTGTGCTGAAACTTCCTTTTCTGGCGGCGGATACCGGCCGGTATACGGTTTCCTGCGAGATGCTTGGCGTACAGGATGCGATGGGATTCCTGGAGTGTCAAAAGAGGATAGCCCTGTCAAAAGAGCTGTTTGTGCTCCCACGGCCGGAAGCGGATGCGGAGATGGATATTACGGGATTTTTGGCGGGCGCGGCGGAAAAAGAAGAGAGCAGGCAGAAAGGAAATGATTTTGCGCAGGTAAACGATGTCCGGGAATATGTGCCGGGCGACCGGTTTCGCGACATTCACTGGAAACTGTCGGCCAGACAGGAGAACCTCATGGTAAAAGAGCGGGCGGCGACGGCGGGCAGCGAGATGGTAATGCTTTTGAAACTGACGGGCAATTCCGTACAGGCGGAGCGGATTTTGGAGCTTGCCTGGGGGCTTGCGCAGCGGTTTATGGAGCAGCGGTTTCCGGTCTGCCTTTTGTGCTGGAGTCAGCCGGAATATACCTGGGAAGAATACCGGTGCGGCACGGGTCAGGAGCTTGCCGGGGCATTTTGCGGAATTTTCGGTTTGAGATTGTCCGAACGGGTCAATACAAAGGCGGAAGAACAGATGCGGAACTGTTATCCGTTCTTAAAATCATATCTGACGGTCGGCGTACAGGGCGGTGTGGTCAAAGCGTGGAGGACGGAAAACGACTGAAAAGGGCAAAGTTTGGGAAAAGCCGGGAAAAGAAAAGCGGTATGATGGGAAAGCAGTCCGGGAAAAGAAAAGCGGTATGATGGGAAAGCAGTCCGGGAAAAGAAAAGCAGTATGACAGAAATGTGATTCGGGAAAGAAAATCGTTACAATATGACAAAGCAGTTGAGGAACGACAAGATGGTGATAGCAGGAAAACGCCGAAAAGGCGGCGCGCAGGAGGTTTTTTCTCTGGCAGGCATTGTTTTGCGGCCGGAAGCGGCGAAGCAGGAAGAAAATCGAATCTATACTCTTTTACTCAAAGGCGTTCTGGTCTATTTGTTCGTAATGGGCGGCATTGGCAGCTTTCTCTCCGCGTTCGACATAGAATATTCTCGGTTTATCGTTAATTTTGTTGTTTTTTTGATTGCGGTATTCTGTTCCGTGCTGTATTATAATAAATATACGATGAACATCGGGTATTTATCGGGCCTGATGCTTATGATATTCGGGGGCGGTGTGTTCAGCCGTTTTATCAACAGCGGATTTTATGCTGTTCTGAATGAAGTCACGAAGGCGGCCTCCGATTTTTTTGACACGAATGCTATGAGAAATTACGGTGAGCAGATAGGGAACAGACAGCTCGCGGTGACAATCTCCACATGTTTTATCGGCTGTGTGTGCAGCGTTTTGTTTTCCATCATGATTTCGAGGAAGATGAGGCATTTGCCTGCAGTCCTGCTCAGCGCGCTGCTTTTACTGATTCCGATTTATCTGGAACGGGAGCCGGACGGCATTTATACGGCGATGTTCTTTTCCGGCCTGTTATCGGTGAATCTTTTGTGCAGAAATCAGGTTCTGCTGACGCAGAATAATGCCGTGTATCTGTACTTACCGCAGAAAAAAAGAGTTTCCTGTGTGCTCTGCGCACGGGCGATGGCGGTTATCATGGCGTCCGTTTTTGTGCTCTGTCTTTTGGTGACACAGCTGATGCCGGTTTTTTATGCAAAAGAACGGTTCCAAAGGCGGCATACCATGAGTGCGCTGAAAGCAGAAACGATGGACACGGTGGAGAATCTTTCTGTGCTCGGTTTGATGGGGCTGTTCAATTTTTACCCGAATACCGGCGGTATGACGGGCGGTACGCTCGGAGGCGTCAGCTCTGTACGGCTGGATTTTGAAACGGACCTTCGGCTGGAATTTGCGCCGTATTGTAATGAAAGACTGTATTTTAAGACATTTACGGGTGGAACGTATTTACCCTATCAGAATCAGTGGAGCCGTCTTTTGGATGAAAACGGCCTTCCGGTGTTGGAACAAAACGATACGTTTTCCGGGCTTTCGAAACGATATGAAGAAAAAGAGGCGGAATCCGCAAGAGGCGTCATCAAGATTACCAATGTAGCGGCTCCGGCAGGTGCATATCTGCCTTATTATGCGGAAGATACGAACAGGCTGCTCTATCCGGGGCAGACGATAGAATATGTTTATTATCCCCTGCTGTCCGGGGACGTATTGGAAGATTCCGGGGAACCCATGCGGGACGGATGGCTGTATGTGCCGGAGCAGAACCTGGAGACGGTTGCGGCCTTTTGCCAGGAGGCAGGGCTTTTGTCGGAAAATATGGATGCGTTCGAGATTGCGGACAGACTGGCCGCATATTATCAGGAAACGATTCCATATACGCTTCGGCCGGGCATGACGCCTTACAGAAAAGATTTTGTCAACTATTTTCTTTCGGAGAACCGGAGAGGGTATTGTGCGCATTTTGCGAGCGCGGCAACGCTGATATTCCGATATCTGGGGATTCCGGCAAGATATGTCGAAGGGTATGCTGTCGATGCCGTTGATATTTCCGAAAACGGCACACTTCTGGAAGAAGCGCGGTATGAAGAATATTACGACGGCCGTTCGCTGCTCGGAACGGAGGCGGTCGTGTCCGTTGAAGTAACGGATGCCAATGCGCATGCCTGGGTGGAAATCTATGATGCCGGTATCGGATGGGTGGCGGTTGAAGTGACGCCGGCGGCGGATGGGGAAGAGGGCGGAGAAAGCCTGTGGCAGCGTCTTCTTCATTTCCTGACAGGGAATCAGGGCGAGGACGAAGAAACGGTATCGGATGAAGAGGAACAGGAAGCGGAAGGTCTTGCAGGGCAGCCGGGGCAGAAGATGGGAACCGCGCTGCGGATTGCGGCGGTTTTGATTCTCCTTGGAGCGGCCGGAGGATGGTCTTTCGGGAAATGGTCGAAAAGATGTCGTTATCTGCGGGCAGACAGAAATGAAAAACTGGTGATACGCTATCAGACGTATATCAGGCGAATTGCGCGAAAACAGCAGGGGTTGACTTATAGAGTCAATTATGAAGAACAATTATGCTGGCTTGCGGAGAATGGTTTTTGGGAGGCGGACGAGGAGGAACTCCGGTCCTGCATCGAAATTTTGGAGAAAGCGGGATTTTCGCGGACGGAAATATCCGAGCGGGAATTTCTGCGTGTCGCGGGACACATAACGAACCGCAGATGATGCGGAAAAGAGAAAGGCATGGTCAGTATGAATTATCGTATCGATAAATATGGAAATAAATTATCGATTCTTGGATATGGATGTATGCGTTTTACACAAAGCGGCGGGAAAATCGATTTGGATAAGGCCGAAAAGGAAATTATGGAGGCTTATAACGCCGGCATCAATTATTTCGACACTGCTTATATATACGGCGGAAGCGAGGACGCGCTCGGCAGAATCCTGGAAAAAAACGGTATCCGGGATAAGGTCAATGTCGCGACGAAACTGCCCCATTATCTGATTAAAAAATCGGACAGCATGGAAAAATATTTTACGGAAGAGCTGCGCAGACTGCGTACCGACCATGTGGATTATTACCTGATGCACATGCTGACGGATGTAAAGACATGGGACAGATTAAAGGCGCTCGGCATCATCGAATGGCTGGAAGAAAAGAAAAAAAGCGGCGCAATTCGTCAGGTCGGTTTTTCCTATCACGGAAATTCGGATATGTTTTGCGAACTGGTGGACGTATATGACTGGGATTTCTGCCAGATACAGTATAACTATATGGATGAGCATTCTCAGGCGGGGCGGAAGGGACTTCATTATGCCGCATCCCAAAATCTGCCCGTTATCATCATGGAGCCGCTGCGGGGCGGAAAACTGGTCGGCCTGCTTCCCGATGAAGCAAAACTGCTGATGGAAAACTATGAGGTGAAGCGCAGTCCGGCGGAATGGGCTTTCCGCTGGCTTTGGAATCAGCCCGAAGTCACCTGTGTCCTTTCCGGCATGAACTCTCTGGAAATGGTAAAAGAAAACGTCAGAACCGCCTCAAATGTGCAGGCAGGCGAACTGACCCAGGCGGACGAAGAACTTTTGCGGAATGTCGTAAACGCCATCAATGCCAAAATCAAAGTCGGCTGCACGGGCTGCCGGTATTGTATGCCCTGTCCCCAAAATGTGGATATACCCGGAACTTTTGCGGCTTATAACAGAAAATATACGGAAGGATTCAAGGCGGCGCTCATGGAATATATCATGTGCACGGCGATTCGCAAAGATTCCTCCGCCGCATCCAACTGCATCGAATGCGGAAAATGCGAACAGCACTGTCCACAGCATCTGGAAATTCGGAAAGAACTGAAAAACGCCCGCAAAGAACTGGAAGGGCCGATTTATAAAATCGGACGGAAGTTTGTACAGTGGTTTAAGTTGTATGGTTAAGCGGAGAGTGAACTGTTATCGGGTAAGTGGCGCGGATAAATGGCGTTGCGGAAAATCTGCTTGCGTCCCGCAGGCAAATGTGCTAAGATACATTGGAGTCAAAAAGAAAATAAAGAGCCGGCTGTACTGAAAGAACGGTGCTTCCGGTTTAAGAGTGGAGGCAAAGATGCGGAAATAATCTGCTTTTGGAACATGGAGATGATGAAAAAGACAATGTGGCAGGGCGCTGTCTGTATGTTGAATACAAGGAGGCGTTTTTGTGGCGTTTCGTTTTCGTACATGTTATCAAAAGTGGGTCGTTTTCTGTGTAACCCTCCTTTTTTGATGCGCAGACCTGCATGGGAAAGTTTGCTGTTGATTAGCGTGCAGGCCTCGTGGGGACAGGGCGAATCGTCCTGCCCGATTACCTGAAAATGAAGAATCCCGCTTTTGTATTGGAATGTGTGCCGAAACGGAACGCGTGAAGCGTGCGCCCGGCCCCAAACGGAAAGGCGGGATTTTTATGTCTAAAATAAGTGTGTCGAATCTGACCTTCTGCTATGAGGGCAGTTTTGAAAATATTTTTGAACAGGTATCGTTTTGCATAGATACCGATTGGAAACTGGGATTTATTGGAAGGAACGGCAAGGGAAAGACGACTTTTCTGAATCTGCTGCTTGGAAAATATGAATATCAGGGGAGTATTCAGGCTTCCGTGGCGTTTGATTATTTTCCCTTTCAGATTGAAAAAGAGCGGCTTACGGAATGTATGTCGGATTTCCTGTATGAATTTGCGCCGGACTGCGAGGAATGGCGGGTCATCATGGAGCTTGATAAAATGAAGATGGATGCGGAGCTGCTTTACCGCCCCTTTGGAACGCTCAGCCATGGGGAGCGCACGAGAGTCATGCTTGCGATTCTTTTTTCCAGAGAAAATTATTTCCTGCTCATCGACGAGCCGACAAACCATCTGGACCAGACTTCCAGAGAAATTGTCAAGGAATACCTGCGTCAGAAAAAAGGATTTCTGCTGGTTTCCCACGACAGGGACCTGTTGGATGCCTGCGTGGACCATATTCTGGTGTTGAACCGCGTCACCCTCGAGGTACAGAAGGGTAATTTTTCTTCCTGGTGGGAAAATAAAGAGCGTAAGGACGCCTTTCAGATAGCGGAGAATGAGAAACACCGGAAGGAAATCGGTAAATTGAAAAAAGCAGCCGAACGGGCAAGGGACTGGGCCGACCAGAACGAAAGCACCAAAATCGGCTACGACCCGATAAAAAATCATGACAGAGGGATGGGAACAAGACCTTATATCGGCGCAAAGACAAAGAAAATGCAGAGCCGGGCAAAGCAGATGGAAGAGCGAATCGAGAGAGAAATCGAAGAAAAAGAAGGGCTGCTTCAGGACATCGAGAATCCGGCGGATTTGAAAGTTATGCCGCTGAAACACCATAAGGATATTCTGGTCAGAGCCGAAAAGTACGGCTTCGGATACGGGGAACGCGCCCTTTTGCGCGATTTTGATTTTACGATACAGCATGGCGAGCGGGTGCTCTTACGAGGCGCGAACGGCTGTGGCAAATCCAGCCTGATAAAAGCGATTCTGCGGGCCAATGGGCCGGCGGAAAAAATGCCGCGGACGGATTTAAAGGAAAACGGGGCATCCCTGCGCGGGCGGGAAACGGCGACGCTCTGGGAAAGCGGCGTTCTGCGGACGGCCAGCGGTCTGCGCATTTCCTATATTGACCAGGACACCTCTTTTTTGCAGGGAAGTCTGAGCGGCTACTGCAAGGAAGAAGGACTGGACGAAAGCCTTTTTAAAGCGATTCTGCGGCAGCTCGACCTGGAGCGGACGAGACTTGACGGCCGCATGGAGGAATTTTCGGAAGGACAGAAGAAGAAAGTGCTGATTGCTTCCAGTTTGCTGCGGCAGGCACACCTGTATATATGGGATGAGCCGCTCAACTATATCGACGTCTTTTCCAGAATCCAGATAGAAGCGTTATTACTCCGTTATCAGCCGACGATGCTGTTCGTGGAGCACGATATCCGTTTCCAGGAAAAAATCGCGACGCGGGTTGTGGAGTTGGGCTGAGAAATGAAGAGGGTTGAAATATAGACTCGTTTCATGTAAAATAGTTTTAATTGGTTGATAAGGAGGAATTTTTGCGATGGCATCTACAGCTTTTTTACTTTTGGCAGGCGGTCTTGTGGTGATTCTGATTCCGGTCGTGATATCTGTTGTCTCGGCGGTGGTGTCCGGGGTGGCGGCAGCCGTGGATGATGAAGGGGAAGACTGATATACGGTATCCTTCACATTTCGCTGAAAATGAATGATACAAGACACTAAGCCATAAGAAGGATGTGGTTAATTTTATGAATACATTTCAGTATCAGGTAGTAAGCATTGACGGTGATTATGCGAATCTGAAGCGGACGGATATCGAAAGCGACGAGCTGAAACTGGTGGCGAGGGCGTTGCTGCCGCCGGAAATCACCGAGGGAACGCGCCTTTTGTATGAATATATGCAGTATCAGATAATGGATGAAAACATCGGAAGCTGAACAAGAATGGAGTATTTAAATGAAAGTGAAAGCGTTCAAGACGGAATCCAAAATTGCGGCGGGTCTTGTTTTCCTGTTCGTGGTGAGCCTGATTCCTGTTTTTCTGGTGGGAAGCTATGGTTATCCTTCGGCGGATGATTATGGTTTCAGCGCGTACAGCCATATCGCATGGATGAATACGCATTCTGTCTGGCAGACAGTAAAAGGAGCCTGCGCTACGGTAGTAGAGCGTTGGTATGGCTGGCAGGGAACCTTTTCCAGTATTTTTCTGATGGCCCTTCAACCGGGGATATGGGGAATGTACGGACTGGTTCCTTTCATTATGATTGGAGCGGTGAGTCTGTCCACGCTCTATTTTCTTCATACAATTCTAATCAGAGTCATTCATGCGCGTCCTGCGGTATTTATCGGTATGTCCATGCTTTATCTTCTTTTTGCGGTACAATGTATGGTAGATAAGACACAGGGCTTTTTCTGGTATAACGGAGCGGCGCATTATATACTTCCGCATAGTGCGGCGTTATTTTTGTGCGCTCTTTGCATCCGGCTGCTGACGGAGGAGCGGAAAAAGGCGTACCGCCTTTTCATGGCCTGTCTGCTCGCTGTTTTTGTGGGCGGAAGCAATTATGTTACGGCTTTGATTGCGGCGGTTCTGTTCGTGACGGCGGCAGGACTTTTGTTTTTGGTAAAAAAAGGAAATAAGAGCCGGCTTCTTGCGCTGCCCTTTTTGTTCTTTCTGGCTGCGTTTCTTCTGAATGCGTTTGCGCCGGGAAATGCGGTAAGACAGGAAGAAATGGTGGTGCGGCCCGGCGTCATGAAGTCGATTTTGCTGTCTTTTTATTATTGTGTGGAGTATGTAGTCGATATCTGGTTTAACTGGGCATATCTTTTGTTTGTGCTGGCGCTCATCCCGTTTTTGTGGGAGGCGGTCCGGGCGCTTGGCAGCCGCTTTTCTTATCGTGCGCCGCTCGTTGTTCTCGGCTATTCCTATTGTGTGCTGTCGGCCATGTTTACGCCGAGTCTGTTTGCGACCGGCGATGTGGGCGGCGGAAGAATTTTCAACATTATTTTTCTGGACTCCATGCTGTTTGTGATGCTCAATCTTTTCTATTGTATGGGCTGGCTTTACCGGAAGTTCGAAGCATTCCGCTGCATGACCGGGGCCGCGAAAGAAACGGAAAGCTGTTTTGAGCGGAAAGATGTGCGGTGGTATCTGGCGGGCGTGCTGTGTTTCGGCATTTTTATCGGAGCGATGTATATGAAGGTAAATCCCGATTATTTCACGACGGTTTCGGCCGTTCATTCCCTTGTGACGGGAGAAGCGGCGGCTTTCGGAGCGGAAACGGACGAGCGGGAAACGCTTTTACAGGAAGCGGTGGAAAGCGGAGAAGCGGAAATTGAAATACCGCGGCTGACCGTGCATCCTTATCTTTTGTTCTGGAGCGATATAGAGGAAGGCGCTGAGGACTGGACGAACAAATCTATGGCAAGATATTATCAGAAGGATGCTGTTTTCGGGGTGAAAAGATGAGTAAAAAGATGAGTAAAAAGAGGGCATCCGCGGTTTCCGTCATTGGGGGAGCCGACGGACCGACTTCCGTTTTTATTTTGGGAAAAAAAGAAAAGAATCTTTTTCGGCGTATGCAGCATGCGGTATATAACAGAAAATATCGAAGAAAAAGAAAAATCGCGGAACGTTCGGTTGTGCCGGGGACGCATACCATGCAGGAAACGATTCGGTACGCACGGGAACGGTATGGAATAACAGAGGCCGATGCTTCTTACCGGTATTATGCGGAACGGAAGCGAAATATGAAGGGCGCACTGATTTCCCGGAAAAAGCCGGAACTGCTGCGGGAAGAAAAACAGATTCTGCCGCCGCAGGACTGCAGCGATAAGGCGGCCTGGCAGGCGTGGGAAAAACAGCTGCGGGAGTGGACCGAGATGCGTGACAAAGAAGTTGACGCGATTTCTCCGGAAGCTTTTCCGATGGATTACCATCTTTTTGTCGCGGACATGGAAGGACAGGGCAGACTGGAGATGGAAGTCGAACTGCTGCACGGTGTGCTTGCCATTTCCGCTGTCGGCGTCGAATTGAAAAAGATGAATGTAATTGCAAAAGATATTTATCGCTATTATGGTGTATCGAAAGAGGATATCGAGCAGCGTACCGAGCGGTATCAGGAACTTCTGATGATGCTCAGTATGTAATGGCGCACATCATAATACACATTCCAGCTGGCAGTCATAGGGCTCCGCTTCCACATGCTTCTGCTGATAGCATTTTGCCTCAATACAGCCCCTTTTTCTGTAAAAGGCCTGACTTTCCACGGCCGAATGCGCGGAAATATAGAGTTTGCCCGCGCCCTTTTCTTTTGCCCAGTCTTTGGCAGCCTGAAAAAGCGTTTTGCCGATTCCCGTGCCGCGTATATCTTCCGAAACGTGAATGCTTGACAAATCCATATAGCGGTGTTCACCGCCGAAAATACCGGGTTCGACGGAAACGAATCCTTTCAGTCTGTTATCCAAAAAAGCGGCATATACGAAGCCGCCTGTCTGAACGGTATTTTTCAGACAGGAAACCAATAGCCGGTAATCTTTTTCATCCCAGTTATCAATAAAAGGGTCATCTTTGATAAGCCATGCGCCGTTTTCTCGCCGCCAGCATTTTGTTACGACCTGATGGCGGATAAAATGCTGAAACAGTGTGGGGCAGAGTTCCTCTGCGGAGAGCGTTCTGTATTGTATCATCTGAAAAACCTCATTTTGAAAAATTCGTCTTTTTGCTGGTCATGCCGGACTCGGCGCATAAAATCATATCATAAGTTTCATAATATAGTCAATCAAAAGCAGAAGTGAGGAATGTTATGTCAACAAGTAACGTTACTTTGTATTTAAAAGCGGAGCAGAATGTGGAATTGCAGTCGGAAGATGTTTATCTGAAAGACATCGGAAAAATGACTTGCAGCGATAAGCAGACGCTGGCCAGAATAAAGACCATTAAACTACATCATTTTAAGGCGGGAGAGCAGAAAAGACAGGTCATCAGTATTCTGAAGGCAATCGAAGAGATTGAAAAGGCTTTTCCCAACGTAACAGTAGAAAATCTGGGCGAAATCGACGTATTGGTGGAGCAGATAGATGTGGACAGACACAAGAGTCCCGTGCAGACGGTCAAAATCATTTTCGTCTCGTTGATTGCTTTTTTCGGGACGGCGTTTACGATTATGGCATTTCACAATGATATTGGCATCAACGATGTCTTTACGAAAGTCTATGAGATGGTTATGGGGCAGCCAGGCGAAGGTTACAGTATTCTGGAATTATCGTATTCCATTGGTCTTGCGTTTGGAATTATACTGTTTTTCAATCATATTGGGGGCAGGCGCATTACCAAAGACCCTACGCCCATCGAAGTGGAGATGCGCGTCTATGAATCGGACGTCAATAAAGCGTTGATAGAAACGGCGGACAGAGAAGGGAAAATGTTGGATGTTCATTAGGCAGATATTTATGGCGGTTCTTGGAGCAAGCTTTGGGTTCATCGTATCGGGCGGTGTTTTCACGGTTCTGATTTCAGTCGGTCTGATACCGAGGTTTGCGGGGAAGATGCACATTGCAAAGCATATATTTATACTGGAAGAGATGGTTGTGTTCGGAACGCTGGCGGGAGACTTTCTCAGCGTTTTCAGCGATTACGGAAAGCTTGGTGAATGGGTGCTTTCCAACCGGATATTCGGCGGTCAGGCGACGGAAGGCGTCTGGCATGCGGCCGGAAATGTACTGCTGATTCTGTTCGGCGCCTTTTCCGGTATCTTCGTAGGGTGCCTGGCGCTTGCGATTGCGGAGATGCTGAATACGATTCCGATTTTTGCAAGAAGAATCGGCTTCCGGCATGGACTGGGATGTGCGATTCTCGCCGTGGCGCTCGGAAAACTGGTGGGAAGCCTGATTTATTTTACGCAGGCGGTCTGTCAGTACGGTGGTTAAACGTGTGGGAAAATGACCGGTGACGCTGTAAAGACGGCGGAGGAAGATGAGAAAAAGAAGGGAGAAGAACAGAATATGGAACAGGGAAATAACAATATGGAACAGGAAATAAAGCAGGCAGAAAAACAGCAATATCAGGAGCAGGTGAAAAAAATAACGCCTACCCATAATATGTTTCTGCAAATGGCAAAGGCGTTTCTGGTAGGAGGCGTTATCTGCTGTATCGGGCAGTTTATTCTGAATTATGCGGTGAACAGAGCCGGACTGGATAAGGAGACGGCGGGCGCATGGTGTTCCATGCTGCTTGTGCTGTTGAGCGTCGTGCTGACAGGTTTTAATATTTATCCGAAGCTGGTAGAATGGGGCGGTGCGGGCGCGCTCGTTCCGATTACCGGGTTTGCCAATTCCGTTTCCGCGCCGGCCATCGAATATCAGAAGGAAGGACAGGTATTTGGCATCGGCTGTAAGATTTTTACGATTGCCGGACCGGTAATTCTTTATGGCATTTTTACGAGTTGGGTCCTCGGTGTAATTTACTGGCTGTTCCGATGAGCGAAATCTGTTCAGGTAATCTGTTCAGGAAAGCGAAATCTTTCTTGCCTGCCGCCTCGTGTCCATGCTATACTTTTTATAAGATATTGACGGAATAACATGTGTTGTTTAACGCATGTATTGCAGCATGGAACAGTGTGGGGGAAGCAATATGAGAACAGAAAAAGAGGAACCGGAAGAGCGTAGGAAAATCAATGAAATATCAGTGCGGAAAATGCCTTTTTCTCCGCTGCATATGTTATTGTGCGCAGGGGCCTGCATCCTTTGTGCAGGATGCGGAAAAGAGGAAAACAAAGGCGCAGCGGCAGCCGAAGCAATAGCGAGGGCGAGGGAAGCGGAAACGGCCGACACAGAGGAGCATGTGGAGAGCGCGGATTTGGAGCTCGTAACGTATGAGGCGGAGAAAAAGAACACCGACATACACAGCGGGGAACCGGAAAAGGAAGCTATGGAAAGCGGTTCGGGAGAGGTGAAGACGGAAGCGGACGAACCGGAAAGCGGCGCAGACATGGAGCGCAATACGGGCGGGGAACCGGAAACTATCGAACCGGAGAAGACGGAACCCGAAACACCGCTCCTTGAGCAGCTTTTTACCTGTGAAGAGGAACTGTATCCGAGCAAACAGTGGAGCATTACCGGGATTGCGGAAGAATATGAAGAGCATTTATGGGAGTATATGGAGGAAATCTGTGAAGACTATGACGGTAAATGGTATTTGGTGATTCCGGCCGATATCAACGGCATTCCGGTGGGGAAAATTGCGGAAGGCGCTTTTGCGGACAGGCAGATGTACGGGGTGCTGCTTCCCGACTCGGTGGAAGAAATCGGTAAAGATGCTTTTCGGAATACCGGGTTAAAAGATGTTTTGTTTTCGGCGAACCTGGAGTATATCGGGGAAAGAGCTTTTGAAAATTGTAATCTGGAGCGGATTGCTTTTCCCGACAAGGCGCTTGTCATCGAGGAAAGAGCTTTTGCCGGCAGCAAAAATCTTCTGAGCGTGCTGATTCCGGATGTGGAAACGGAGATGGGAGAAAATGTTTTTCTTGACTGTGCGCCGGATTTTTGTATCTATTATGGAACGGGACAGGACGAAAAGAGCGTCCGGCTGCTGCGGTATGCGGCGGAACACGGTTATGATACGGTGGAGGTCATTGCTACTGACGAGCCGTTTGTTACATATCATGACGAGCCGCTCATTTTAAAACCGGAAATACGGAATTTTTTCTATGGAGATGATGAGGAAGATGAAGACTTGTGGTGCTCCTG
Source organism: uncultured Lachnospiraceae bacterium (assembly GCA_910578475.1). Lineage (GTDB taxonomy): Bacteria > Bacillota > Clostridia > Lachnospirales > Lachnospiraceae > UBA3282. Next base: position 43,916 of record CAJTRK010000025.1, read on the forward strand.
GGAGGAGGACGAAAACGCTCCGAATTTCGGCTACCCTGACTGGCAATGGTGGTTGGGGTGTTCAAGCTGGTGCGGCTGTATCGACTTTGAGAATATCGCGAAGGCATCTTCGGAGCTTTCTTCCTCAGACGGAAGATATAAGGCGGAAAATGTATTGTGGCAGAGCCGGGAAGCAGCTTGGGCAGAAGGTGTGGAAGGGCCGGGCATCGGAGAGAGTATTACATATCTTCAGCGATGCCTTTATCCGGGGAACAGGCAATGGGAATTGTTCACGCCGGATAATCCGGAGCCGGTTTTGAACAACCTGTACCATTATTCGGAAATCTGTATTGTGAACGGTTATGCGAAAAATCAGAAAACATGGGAAGAAAACGGACGCATTAAGCGGTTTGCAATGTATGTGGAAGGGCGGCTGTATGCATATCTGGAATTGGAAGATACGATTTTTCCGCAGTATTTCACCCTGCCGATGCCGGATATTATCGTGCCCAATGGGGGAATGCTGGAAGTGCGGTTTGAAATCGAAGAGGTATATCCGGGGAGTCTCTATGAAGATACCTGTTTGACCGGATTGGTCATGGAATTTGAGGGGCGTTCTTCTCATTAATAGAACAGAAACGTGAAAAACAGGAGGGTATGAATGTGAACAAGAACGGTTTTGCGGTCACGCCGCCGATGGGATGGAACAGTTATGATTATTATGACACGACTGTCAATGAAGAGCAGGTAAAAGCCAATGCGGATTATATGGCGGCGCATCTGAAAGAATTCGGATGGGAATATGTGGTGGTGGATATCGAATGGTATTCCAATGACGCGGGCGCGAAGCGGGAAAGATTTCAGTATATTCCGTTTGGAGATATTGAGATGGACGCTTACGGCAGACTGCAGCCGAGTCCCGGGCGTTTTCCGTCTTCGGCCGGCGGAAAAGGGTTTGCGCCTTTGGCGGAGTATGTACATAATCTTGGATTAAAATTCGGCATTCACATTATGAGGGGAATCCCACGGAAAGCGGCCCACGAGAACTGCCCGGTGTTCGGAACGAAAGAGACGGCGGCGGAAATTGCGGACCCTTCTTCTATTTGTCTCTGGAATCCGGATATGTATGGCGTTATTGGTTCAGAGGCCGGACAGGCTTATTATGATTCGCTGCTTTCCATGTATGCGGCATGGGGCGTGGATTTCATCAAATGTGACGATATATGCGACAGCAGACTGTATCGGACGGAGTCTTTTTCGGGATGGGAAGAGACAAGAATGCTTCACCGCGCCATTGCCAGATGCGGCAGACCCATCGTGCTCAGCCTGTCGCCCGGGCCGGCGCATATTGACCGGGCATGGGAATACTGCACATATGCGAATATGTGGCGTATTACCGATGATTTCTGGGATGATTGGAGTCTGTTAAAGGCGATGTTTGTCCGCTGTGAGATGTGGCAGGACCATGTGCGCGCGGGATGTTTTCCGGATTGCGATATGCTTCCCGTAGGCAGATTGGGTAAGGGATTCGGTCAGGAACGGATGACGAAATTCAGCATAGAAGAACAGAAAACGATGATGACGCTCTGGTGCATGTTCCGTTCGCCGCTTATGATTGGCGCGGAACTGACGTTGTTGGACGAGAGGACCCTGTCGCTTCTTACGAATCGGGAACTGCTTGCCTGTCTTGGGGAAAACTGCAAAGGGACGCAGGTACGGCGGACGGAGGAACAGGCTGTCTGGATAAACGAAGATAGGACGTCCGGCAGATTGTGCGTTGCGCTGTTTAATCTGAGCGACGAAGAAGCGGTTCTTTCGGTGACGCTTGAAGAACTGCAGAGAACAGTTGCACCGGGAAGCGAGAAGGAGACAGTTCTGTTTGAGCTTTGGACGGGGGAAGAAAGCCATACGGTATCCCACAGAATGGAAGCCGTCGTTCCGGCGCATGGCGTCAGGGTTTATCGGGTGGGCTGATGAGAGTATCATATGAAATTCCCCAATCCGTTGTATTTTCCACACTGCTGTCTTTTGTCGGCGTGTTTTTACCTGGAAAGAGTGTCAGCGCCTGGTTTCGCTGTGAGTACGCATCTGCGCTCTCGGAGCTGAACCGGGAAGAATGTCGGGAAGGAAATTATGTGTCGGGGGAGATTGACGCATATGAATATCATTTTTATACCATTCCGATAGCGGATGGCAGGTATATGCAGATAATGATATGGAAAAAAGAGTCTTTAAGAGCGATGGAAGAACTGATAAAAGGGGGGCGGGAGACGCTCTCCTTTGCAGGAGCCATCGCCGCGCAGCAACAGAACAGGTTTCCCAATTGATGGTATTGTAAAAAGGCGTCCAGCATTTTTCGGAAATCATCATCCCAGTTCATGCAGCCATTATCCAAAAACTCATGCTGCGCTCTGCCGGCAATCCTGATAAGTTCACCCTGCGCTGTCTGTGCCTTTCCATTTGGTGGAACAAGATATTCCCAAAGTGATTGGAATGCTTCGTCTCCGGCCTGTTCCGGCACATGGATGGGAGAGACGCCATCATGGACAGGTTTTTTTGGGGATTTTGTATTTTTTTGGCCATAGTCATTTCCTCCGCTTTCTGATTTTTCGCTGGTCTCATGATAGCATTCCTGATTAGTTCTGTCCATGAGCCAATTGTGTTGGGTTAAAAAAGTCTGTGATTTGTCACGCTGCAAGCCAGATGTGGCAAATGATATTTTCTTATTAAAATGTTTTAAAAAACGCTTGACAAAAGTTTAAACAACATATATTCTAAAACCATCGGAGAAATTCTAACAGATGCGCATTTCGCGTGTTCATGACAGTTTCTGTCAGATTTTTCTAAAAATAACAGAGAATATGGCAGGAATTGAAAGAATTTCCCCAAAGCGGCCTTTTGGGAAACAGCTTTTGTCCTGTCAGGATATCAGAAGAATAAGTGTGAAGAAAATGCGAAAAGCACGCATTCTTCATTGAATGTTTGTGCCGCCGTAAGGCACAGACTTGCAGGATAAGAGAAAGGAACAGGTATAAAGATGAAACAGAAAAAAGGCGGGAAAAAGGGAGAATGCGGCAGCGGTGCGAACATGCAGAGAAATGTCAAAGACAGGCTTTTTCGGTTTTTATTTGAATATGACAGGGAGGCGCTTTTGCAGTTGTATAATGCCTTGAACGGAACGGAATATCGGGACGTAACCAAGCTGCAGGTGGTAACGATAGAAAGTGCAGTCTACGTTGTCATGAAAAATGACCTGGCATTTGTTGTGGCAGGCACTTTAAATATGTATGAACATCAAAGCACAGACTGCCCCAATCTGCCCGTACGGGTACTGAATATCAATTATGGCCATAATTGGGAATTAATGGAAAAATGCAGAGCGTTGAAAGAATATGCTGCCTTTGTACAAATATCCAGAGAATATATTTCTATCGGTAAAAACAGCAGGGAGACATTGGCAGCTGCGGTAGACGATTGTATTGAAAAAGGGATTTTGAAAGCATTTTTGAAGAAAAACCGGGCGGAGGTGTTAGGAATGCTATTGGAAGAATTTGATGTCGAAAAATATGAGAGAACTTTGAGAAGTGAAGGTATGGAACAGGGAATAGAACAGGGGACAGAATATGGAATCCGGGCGGCGTTGGAACTGTTACTGGAACTTGGCTGCACAAAAGAGGCTGCAAAGAACAGGATTTTGGAAAAATTTTCCCTGTCAGAGGAAACGGCGGAAGAAAAACTGAGGCTGTACTGGAAAATGGGAGAGAATATACAATCATCGAAAAATATGATAAATGAGGAATTATAATATGACTTCTCAATCGGAACAGCTGGAACAGTTATTTGTGCAATGGGAACGAACGCAGGAGAACGAAACAGATTTCTCATGAAGTAAAAAATGCTTCTCATATTGAAGAATATTGCAAGCGTTATCAAGATTTTATCAAAAGAGAAATTGAGATTATTAACCCGGATGTAGTCGTATGGCTTGGTATAAAAACTTATGACATGAAATTACATATTAAATATCTTGGGGCCAGATGCGAAAAAGATAAGAGATACTTTATCATAGAACGGAAGAAAGTCCCTATCCTCAGAATGTGGCATACATCTTATATTTATGGTTATATAAAACCGTTGCCGGGGTATTCCAACAAGATTATTGGAAAATTATGTGCAAAATGCCTTAAAGAATTAGAAAGATATAACATTTCCTTATTTCGATAAAATAATTGGCATTTGATGGGAGGAGAGCAAAATGCAGATTGTACCTACTTTAAATTTTGGGGGAAATTGCCGGGAAGCAATCCAAATGTATGAAAAGGCATTTAATGGAAAGATTCGTTGCATGATTACATATGGAGAGGCGAATGACCCTGCATATATTCCGCTGCTTAAGGAAAATCAAAAAGATTATATATATCATTCGGAGCTTATATTAGATAATCAGAGAATTATCATGAGTGACCATGTGGATATTGAATTTCAAACGTGCTATTCCAATTTTCTCACTATGATGTATGATACAAAAGAAGAAGTGCAAAGAGCATATGAAATCATGAAAGAAGGAAGTAAGACAATATATCAGCTGGAAGCAACGCCTTACAGTTCCTGCCGGGTTGTTTTTGTAGACAGATTTGGGATTCGTTGGGGAATTATGACCGAAAAGATTTAGGGGTGTGCCTCTTTCCTGTCATCGCTTATTCGTATAGGAATAGCCTTGTTAATATCAGGCGTATAAACGATATCAGGCAATTTGTTATATAATTCTAAAATTATTCTTGTTTGCCGGCTTCCTTGCCTCCTGCACAGACGCAGCGGATATGTATTATGGAACGCTGGCGGACCGGGTGAGATTTTTCAAAGAGAGCAAGGAGGGAATCGAAACTATGTGCCGGGCTATGGAAGATATGAGGAATCAGACATTGAAAGAGGGAATGAAAGAAGTTGCGTTCCGTATGTTGGCGGCTGGCAAATATGCTTTAGAGGAAACCGTTAATATTTCAGGACTTTCTCTTGAGGAAGTCAAACAGCTGAAAGCTGATAGAAGCGCATAGGCATATAGAGCCAGGAATCTAAAAAACAGGTTCCTGGCTCTATTTTTTTGCTCTGAGATGTAAATTTTTTGGGAATATGAGAACTGTTATAAAAGATTTAAAAAGTGCTTAATTGCAAAAGTAAATTCCAGTGCAGGAGTAAATTCTACTGCCCTTTCAAATCTATTGTCTTTTTCAATTTTTTGAAGCCATAAAGTTGGAAATTGAATTATAATAAATCCGGGCAGATTTTCTAAAACAGGGCATAGCAAACAGACCGGCAGAAAACGTCGTGTGCAGGACTAAATTCTGCCAGTGATGTCTGGTTTTTATGAAGATTTAAAAGCAGCGTCTCCTGACAACAGATTTTTGCCTGGATTTAAAGGTTACTTTATCAGCTCAGGTGTCAGGTTGATCTGATCGGGATCGACCGGCCTGAGCTGAAGTGCTAACAGGACATCCATGCGTTCACATATCTGCCGCCCGTTATAGACC
>CAJTRK010000026.1 GCA_910578475.1 uncultured Lachnospiraceae bacterium
TAATAAAATCTGGTGGTTTTTATAGTGGAGAAATGATATAATATGGAGGACATAAGTATGAGTGATGATTTTAAAGTGATTTCTGAATTTTGTTGTCACGGGAAACAGATGGTGGCTGTCAGAATTGGAAATGCTGCACATGTGATGAGTTTAGAGGAATGGCATAAGGTTTATGGTAGGAACCATCAGGAGAAATGGAAAACTAAGGTTGATTGGAATAGATTTATGCCACGAATTGAATATAATAAGAAAGATGTATCTTAAAATGGGAGGGATTTTATGCTTACAAGGCAGCAAAATATTTTTTTGGCGAAAAAAACATTTACAGAACTTGTATTTAATACCGCATATATAGAAGGCTGCAATGTAACTTTTCCACAAACACAGACTATTATTGATGGAGCTGTTGTAAGTGGTATATCTGTGGATGATATACAAACAGTTTTAAACTTGCGTGATGGATGGAAATTTGTCATAAATTCAGTGGATGCGACTTTAACATTAGAATATATTTGTAAGATAAACGAGTATGTGTCAAGAAATGAAAGCCTTGAATGGGGAGTGTTAAGAAAAGGAACTATAGGAGTTGGTGATTTTATGCCGAGTATTCCAATTAAAGAAAATGTTCTAAAGGAAATTGAATGGATAAAGGGGATAAATAATCCTATTGATAAAGCGTTAGAATATTTTGCATATGCTTGTAAGCAACAGTTATTTTGGGATGGAAACAAGAGAACTTCTACAATGGTAGCCAGTAAAATATTAATAGAAAATGGCGGGGGCATCTTGACAATTGGAAAAGATAATGCAGAAGAATTTAATGTAACCCTAAATAATTGGTATTTAAAAAATGAATTGCAACCATTAAAGGACTGTTTAAGAAAATTGTATTAGAACGCTGGAGATATAGTTAAAAGGATTATTTCAATGGAGGATAAAAATGGAATGGATATTTGACGGTATTGGAACTGAAATAGTGTCATTTATACTTGGTTTAATGTCTGGGGCAATTGGATATAGATTTTACATAAATAGGCGAATTCAAAGGGCGGGAAAAAAGTCAGTTCAAATACAACTCAATGGAAGTAATGAAAATAATATTTCTGCTGACAAAATCTCTGGGGACAAAAATTCTCCAAGTGGTGATTATGTTGGTAGAGATAAAATTATATATAATAATCCAGATGAGTTTGATATACGAAATTTTTCGCAGTACAATACTTCACAAATTGAAAATGTAATTGCGAAAGGAAATGATGCAACTCTTAGAAAATGGTGCTTAGAACTTATAATAAACCAAAAACCAAAATACCTTATTCTACAATGCATAGAAAAGATGGAAAATAACAAAGAGAAATATAAATTATTAGTGGATTTGTCGAAACGTAATTATAATGATTGTGAGTATTTTGCAATTATTGGTAACTCTTTGTCTAATGGTGTATACTTAACAAAGGCAATTGAATTATATATATCAATTGGTAAAACGGAATATATTGAAACGGCCTTTGCTTTGATAGAGAACAATAAATATATCTATAAAAGCTTAATTGCAGTTTACGGATATGATAGGGAAATTTTCAAAAAAATATATGATAATGGAAAATGTTTTAATAATAAACAATACAAAAGGAAAATGAAAGTATTTTTAAAAGATAAATAAACTCTTTCCGCCTTGCTTTATATATAACAGTGAAAAGATTGTATGTCAAGAGCGCAGACTCTTTATTTTTGGATGGTAACTCGCATCAAATTCCCAGAAGCTGTTTTTTCTTGGCATCAAATTCTTCTTGTGTTAATATTCCCATATCAACCAGCTGTTTCAATTTCAGAATTTCATCAGCAACAGAGAAGTTGTCTGATTTTTGAAGGGTGGATGGATTACGGTCTCTTGATAAAATGAGATTTTCAATATATTCTTTGATTTCTTCTGCCTGTTGATTGCATTCCTCTAAAAATATAATTGAATTTTCATCGCTTATAGCGCCGGTAATACCGCTCTGTTTTTCAATCCCGCCCAATACTCCGAACTGAATAAATCCGCTGAAGAAGGCGCTGGCTTTTTTGAACTGAATATTCTGAATACTGGACATGGGGATTGTTTTACTGCCCGCCAGTCCGTTCGTGACCATGCCGAACAATCCTTTTCGTTCAATAATTAATTTATCCGGATATACATATAACTGCCCATTATGTCCCTGGAATCGAAAGGCAGCGTCTTCATGCAGGTCTTTATTGGAATCATCCGGAATATACTCGGTATTTTTTAAATATTTTTTAGTATATTCTAATTTTTCTTCATCGGAAATTTTATTCCAGAAAATACTGCTGAGACGTGCTTCTATCAATGGATTTCCACAAACAGGGCATTTTGTAACATCTTCACTTGTCCATTTTACGCATTGACTGCATAATTTCATTAAATTAGCCACAATAAATTCTCCTCTGTATCAATTTAGACTGCTGAACACTTTTATTGCATATTTTATAGAAATTCTTGTCAAACAGTAATTTAAATCATCTTTTCTTTCCATCTTTCTTCCGGAACCTTTGCAAAGCCTGCAGTTATGGTATATAATAAAAAAGTATGATTTTCACGATATCGCAGACTGAGCAGGAACAAGGGGAAAACATGGATTGCAAAGACGAAGAGAAAATGATTCCGGTATTTTTGCAGGATGAATTGGATATAAAAGTGTTGAATCAATTCATAGAACATATCGATGGCTGCCCGGAATGTATGGAAGAACTTTCTATTCAGTTTTTGGTGGCGGAGGGTTTGGAACGTCTGGAAGCCGGAAATAATTTTAATCTGCAGAAAGCGCTGACAAACAGACTTTTGGATGCCAGACACCAGATAAAGGTGCGCCGGGTACTGCTTCATACATTGATTTGTCTGGAAGCGGCGGTAGCGGCGGAAATTTTGATTGCGCTGATTATAATATTTAAATTCTGAAAAAGGAAGGACAGATATGAGTCAGAAACTTGTTTTAATAGATGGACACAGCATCCTGAACAGAGCTTTTTACGGTGTGCCCGATTTGACCAACAGCCAGGGATTTCATACGAATGCGATTCATGGTTTTTTGAACATTATGTTCAAGATTCTGGAAGAGGAAAAACCGGATTATCTGACCGTGGCTTTTGATGTGCATGCGCCGACCTTTCGGCATGAAATATATCAGGAATATAAAGGAACAAGAAAACCGATGCCGGAGGAGCTGCGGGAGCAGGTTCCGGTCATGAAACAGATGCTTCAGGCGATGGGCATCCGTATTGTGGAGCAGGCCGGGCTGGAGGCCGACGATATCCTCGGAACGCTGGCGGCGCGGGCCGAAAGGGAAGGCATGGAAGTGGCTCTTGTTTCCGGGGACAGGGACCTTTTGCAGATTGCATCGGAGCATATTAAGATTCGGATTCCCAAGACCAAAAGCGGCAGGACAGAAGTGGAGAACTACTATGCCGGGGATGTGAAAGCGCGGTATCAGGTTACGCCGAAGCAGTTTATTGATTTGAAGGCTTTGATGGGAGATACGGCGGATAATATTCCGGGCGTGCCAAAGGTCGGGGAAAAGACGGCCACGGAGCTGATGCTGCAATTCGGTTCATTGGAAAATATTTACGATAATCTTGAAAATGTTTCGAAGAAATCTGTCAGAGAGTCTCTTGCGGCTCATAAGGAACTTGCCGATTTAAGTAAAGTGCTTGCGACGATTAAGGTGGATTGCGAAATCGATTTTTCTTTTGAAGCGGCCCGTCTCGGTAATTTCTATACGGAAGAAGCGTATGTATTATGTAAACAACTTGAGTTTAAGAACCTGTTGTCCCGTTTTGAAAAAGACGCTGTTGTGACAAACAGTCAGACAGAATATTTTAAAACTTTGACAGATTTAACGGAGATAGAATCGTTGTTCGGACTGGCGCAGAACCGGTGCGGTGAATTTGGCATTTCCGTTCTGCGGGATGGAAAAGGGGAGGAAGATTGTGCAGGCATCGCGATTGCGCTCTCGGAAAAAGAGATTTATTTCATTCCCTGTCAGGGTTTTGTCACTCAGCAGTATCTTGCAGGGAAATTGAGCGGTCTGAATAAAAATAAGTTATGTAAACTTGACGCCTGTCATATCAAACAGATTTACGATATGATTGAACAGGAGGAGCCGGAGGAGATTGTCGGGGCGGACGGTCTGGCAGCTTACCGGCAAAGAAAATATTTTGATATTCTTTTGGCGGCTTATCTGTTGAATCCGCTGAAAAACGATTATGATACGGATTCTATTGCCGGAGAATATCTGGGCCTGGTAATTCCGGACAGAAAACAGGTCTGCGGTAAAAATTCATATTGTCAGACGATGGAAGAAAAACCGGAGGAGTTTCAGGAGTTCGCCTGTTTCCAGGCCTATGTCTGTCTGATGGCGGCAAAGGAACTCCGGAAGAAGCTGGAAGAGCAGGAAATGCTCGAATTATTGTATGAAATGGAGATGCCGCTGACCAAAGTCCTCTGTGAAATGGAACATGTTGGCATCATGGCGAAGCCGGACGAGCTGAAAGCATATGGAGAAGCATTGACAGGCCGGATTACGGAGCTGGAGAAGTCCGTCTGCGAACAGGCAGGCGTGCAGTTTAATATAAATTCACCGAAACAGCTCGGGGAAGTTCTTTTCGAAAAGATGGGCATTCCGGGCGGAAAAAAGACGAAGACAGGTTATTCAACTGCGGCGGATATTCTGGAAAAGCTGGCGCCGGACTATCCGATTATCGCAGACATTTTGGAATACAGAGGCCTTACGAAGCTGAAATCCACCTATGCGGACGGGCTGGCGGTTTGTATTGATGAAGGCGGCCGGATTCATTCTACATTCAATCAGACGATTACGGCGACCGGAAGAATTAGTTCCACGGAACCGAATTTACAGAATATACCTATTCGAATGGAACTGGGCAGAAGAATCCGGAAGGTATTTGTTCCGGCGGATGGCTGTTTGTTCATGGACGCGGATTATTCCCAGATTGAACTCCGCGTGCTCGCCCATATGTCCGATGATAAGCAGTTGATAGAAGCTTATCAGATGGACCAGGACATTCACAGAATTACGGCTTCCAAAGTATTTCACACGCCTTTTGAGGAAGTGACTGATTTACAGAGAAGAAATGCCAAAGCGGTCAATTTCGGCATTGTATATGGCATCAGTTCTTTTGGACTGAGCCAGGATTTAAGCATTTCCAGAAAAGAAGCGGCAGAATATATAGAGCAGTATTTTGCAACCTATCCGGGCATCAAAGCTTTTCTGGATAAACTGGTGGAAAACGCGAAGACATATGGTTATGCCAAAACCATGTTCGGCAGAAGGAGACCGATTCCGGAACTGTCTTCCAGCAACTTTATGCAGCGTTCTTTCGGGGAGCGTGTGGCAATGAATTCTCCGATACAGGGAACCGCTGCGGATATCATAAAACTTGCCATGATTCATGTATGGGCACGGCTGCGCAGGGAGAAACTCCGTTCCCGCCTGATTTTACAGGTGCATGACGAACTTTTGATTGAAGTCTGTGCGCAGGAGGAAGAACAGGTCAGACGCATCCTTTCTGAAGAAATGCAGGCGGCGGCAAAATTGTCCGTTGCATTGGAAATTGATTTGCATACGGGAATGACATGGTATGATGCCAAACTGTAAAAAATGCGGGACTGGACTGTCGGGGGAGCAGGAAACAACATGAGAGTGATAGGAATCACAGGAGGCGTGGGGGCCGGAAAGACGGCGCTTCTTGGCTATGTGAAAGAGCATTACAGATGCCGGGTGATTTTGGCGGATGAAGTGGCGCATCTGGTGGAAAAACCGGGACAGAGATGTTATGATGAACTGGTAAAGCTGCTTGGAACCGAAATGCTGCATCCGGACGGTACGATTGATAAAAGGCGGATGGCGGAAAAAATCTTTGCGGACAGCGTTGTGCTGAAACAGGTCAACGATATCGTGCATCCGGCGGTAAAAGAATATATCCTGCAGGAAATTGCGCGGGAAAGAAGAACGGAAGAAGTGGATTTTCTTTTTGTGGAGGCAGCGCTTTTAATCGAAGGCGGCTATGGAGACATTTTGGATGAACTGTGGTATATTTATGCGCAGCCGGAATTAAGACGCAGGCGGTTGAAAGAGGGAAGAGCCTATTCCGATGAAAAGATAGACAGAATTTTGAAGGAACAGTTATCCGAGGAAGCATTCAGACAGCATTGCGGGGTCGTTATAGATAACAGTGGAAGCCTTGCGGGAGCCTGTCGGCAGATTGATGAGAAATTGGAGGAATATCTGTGGCAGAAATGATGAAATTTCCGGGCCAGCTGGTGTTTGGTCTGGATATCGGAACAAGAAGCATTGTGGGAACGGTAGGGTATCGGACGGGAGAACGGTTCCATGTGGCGGCTCAGTGTATCAGAGAGCATGAGACGCGGGCCATGCTGGACGGTCAGATTCATGATATCCATAAGGTGGGCACGACCATCAATGAAGTAAAAATTCATTTGGAAGAAAAAATCGGGCGAAAACTGAAAGATGTCTGTATTGCCGCGGCGGGACGTGTGCTGCGGACCGTAACGACCCATGTGGAGCATGAATTTTCCGGAGATAAGGAAATTGACGGGGAAGACATTTATGCGCTGGATTCGATGGGGGTCGAAAAGGCATATGAAGAATTTCTGGAAACGAATGACACGGAAATGAAATTTTACTGTGTCGGGTATTCTGTCGTGCGGTATTATATGAATCAATATCCGATTGGCAATCTGGAAGGGCACAAGGCAAAGTCCATCGGAGCCGATATCATTGCCACTTTTTTGCCGGACGATGTGGTGGACGGCCTGTATAAGGCAGTCGGTCTTGCGGGACTGGAAGTTGTCAATCTGACGCTTGAACCGATTGCGGCGATACAGGTTGCGATTCCGGAAATGTACCGGATGTTAAATATTGCACTCGTGGATGTTGGCGCGGGTACATCGGATATTTCCATTACGAAAGACGGCAGCATCGTCGCATATGGCATGATTCCGATTGCGGGAGATGCGCTGACGGAGGTTATTGCAAAGCATTGCCTTGTAGATTTTAAGACCGCAGAGAAAATCAAAAGGGAAGCGGGCGAAAAAGAATCGATAGAGTATAAGGATATTATGGGACTGACGCAGACCATTTCCCGCGAAAAAATCGCGGAAGTATCTCTGCCGGTCATTCGGAATATGACAAAGCTTGTCGCCGATAAGATAAAAGAGCTGAACGGAGATAAATCGGTCAGCGCGGTATTCGTCGTCGGGGGCGGCGGAAGGCTTCAGGGTTATACGGAAAGTCTGGCCGAGGAACTTGATATTCAGAAGGAAAGAGTCGCGGTGCGCGGTGAAGAAGTCATGCAGCAGATAGCTTTTTATGAGGAAGATGCGCGGAAAGATTCGCTGATGGTAACGCCGATTGGCATTTGTCTGAGTTTTTATGAGCAAAGCAACAATTTTATTTTCGTATATTTCAATGAGCAGAGAGTCAAGCTCTATGATAACAACAAACTGGCGGTGGTAGACGCGGCCATGCAGGCGGAATTTCCCAATGCCGGTCTGTTTCCGAAACGGGGAAAAGAACTGAATTATTTTGTCAACGGAAAGCCGCGTATTACGAGGGGAATGCTCGGTGAAGCGGCGGTTATCCGGGTAAACGGGCAGGAGGCGGATATCTATACGCCGATTCATGCGAACGACCAGGTGAAGGTTATCGAATCGACGGCAGGAGACCCGGCGGCGCTCGATATCAATCAGCTTCCGGAATTTGGTGCGGTGATGCCGGTCGAAGTCAACGAACAGAAAGTAGAACTGCCAAAATTTGCGATGGTAAACGGACATCTCCAGTCGGGCTATTATGGGATTCAGGAAAATGACTCGATAGAATTTTTAAATTACTATACGGTCAGACAGATTGCCGAGTTTATGGACGTCATCATCAATCAGGATATGAATATTTATGTGAATAATAAACTGGCGGATATGGACACCAAAGTATATGAAAACTTTGCCATTATCTGGACAATGGAGGAATTGCAGCTGTCCGACCACGCTATATATGGAAGCGGCGCGCCGGATACTTATGAAAGCCTTCCGGAGGATGACGGCAGCTATGTGAAACGTGAAGCCGGGAAGGATGAGAATCCGTTTACGGCGGAAAGAGACGCGCAGCAGACAGAAACATTGAACAAAAGCGTAGGTCAGCCAGATATTCAGCCAGCCGGGACGGCATCGGAACCGGTGAATGATTTGCAAGTCGAAACGGTATCGGTGCAGGCGAACGTGAACGCACAGCCAGCCGGAGCAGCATCAGAGCCGATGAATGCACGGCCAGCCGGAGCGGTATCGGAGCCGATGAAAGCGCAATCAGCCGGAGGCGGTGCAGGAGAAGCAACAGCACAGGCCAACACGCCGGATGCCGGCAATATTCCTATGGCGATTCAGGTCATGGTAAACGGTGCGCCGGTTCGGCTCGAAGGGAAGAGCGGCTACATTTTTGTAGATGTGTTTGATTACATAAATTTCGATTTGTCGGTTCCTCAGGGGAGCGGCATCGCAACGGAACTGAACGGAAGAAGCGCACAGTATATGGAGCCGATTCGAAGCGGCGACGTGATTAAAATTTATTGGAAAGACTGAAATACTTATGAGATTATGCAGTATTGCGAGCGGAAGCAGCGGAAATTGTATTTATGCCGGTTCCGATGCGACACATCTTTTAATCGATGTGGGCATCAGCGGCAAACGGGTCGAAGAAGGCGTGTCGGCGCTCGGCCTGAAAGTATCGGAAATAGACGGTATTTTTATTACCCATGAGCATACGGACCATATCAGCGGACTGGGGGTTCTTGCAAGAAAATATGCGATTCCCATTTACGGAACGCCTGGCACGATTCAGGCAATCCGGCAGACGACGGCGCTCGGAAAAATAGAAGATTCTCTTTTTCACTGTATCGATGCCGATGAAAAATGTGTGGTCAAAGATATGACATTATATCCGATGCGGACTTCCCATGATGCGGCGGAGCCCGTGGCTTACCGTATCAGCCATGACAAAAAGAAAATTGGGATTATCACGGACCTGGGCTGTTATAATGACTATACGGTGGCCTGTCTTCAGGATTTGGATATCCTGTATCTGGAGGCGAACCATGACGTCAATATGCTCCAGACAGGGCCTTATCCCTATTATCTGAAACAGCGTATCTTAAGCGAAAGAGGACATTTGTCCAATGAGGCGTCGGGAAGACTGCTGTGCCGTTTGCTGAATGACCATATTCAGGCGATTATGTTGGGGCATCTGAGCAAAGAGAACAATCTCCCGGAGCTGGCTTATGAGACTGTTAAAGTGGAAATTATGATGTCAGATACGGAATACCGGGCGGATGATTTTCCGATTTATGTTGCCAAAAGAAGCGAAGTATCTCAGATGATAGAAATCTGAAACAAGACATCGTTTCAGAGCTGCCACTGATTAAAATGCCGCTGATGCGGCGGAATGAGAGGAAATATGAAAAAAACAATTATTACAGTTGTAGGAAAAGACACAGTAGGAATCATTGCAAAGGTTTGCACTTATCTGGCGGACAATCAAATCAATATTCTGGATATTTCACAGACAATCGTGCAGGGTTATTTTAACATGATGATGATTGTAGATACGAATCATACAGAGAAAGAATTTGGTATGATTGCGGAAGAACTGGCTTTGCTTGGAGAGCGCATCGGCGTTATCATCAAGTGCCAGAAAGAGGAAATCTTTAATCAAATGCACAGAATCTGAGGCGTAAGACGTTACGGAATCAGAACAATCGGATGCGAAGAACGGGAAAACGTATTCGAAGATATGCAAACTATGTGAAATATGAACGGAAAGGAACAGAACGGCCTTGATTAATATATTTGAAGTAGCGGAAACGAACGAGATGATTGAGAAAGAGAATCTGGACGTACGGACAATTACGCTTGGCATCAGCCTGCTCGACTGTATCGATTCGGATTTGGACAGATTGAATGAGAAAATCTATCATAAAATATATGAAGCGGCAAAAGAACTTGTGGCAACGGGAGAACAGATTTCGAGAGAATATGGGATTCCTATCGTCAACAAAAGAATTGCCGTGACACCGATTGCCCTCATAGGAGGAGCGGCCTGTAAGACGGAGGAAGATTTCGTCACGATTGCGCAGACACTCGACAGGGTTGCGCATGAAGTTGGCGTAAATTTTATCGGCGGTTATTCGGCACTGGTTTCAAAAGGAATGACAGGGGCGGATGAATTGCTGATTCGTTCGATTCCGAAGGCTCTTTCCGTGACCGGGCGGGTATGCAGTTCCGTCAATGTTGCGTCTACAAAAACAGGCATTAATATGGACGCCGTCAAGCTGGCGGGTGAAATCATCAGACAGACGGCGCAGGCGACGAAAGAAGAAGATTCACTCGGCTGTGCGAAACTCGTTATCTTCTGCAATGCACCGGATGATAATCCATTTATGGCCGGC
The DNA here is from genome assembly GCA_910578475.1 of uncultured Lachnospiraceae bacterium. Classification (GTDB taxonomy): domain Bacteria; phylum Bacillota; class Clostridia; order Lachnospirales; family Lachnospiraceae; genus UBA3282. The sequence continues at coordinate 10,531 of CAJTRK010000026.1, forward strand.
GCTTTTCATGGCGTGACGGAAGCGGATAAAGTTATCAATGTAGGCGTCAGCGGCCCGGGCGTCGTGAAAACAGCCCTCAGCAAAGTGCGGGGGAAAAATTTTGAGGTTCTTTGCGAGACGATTAAGAAAACGGCGTTCAAAGTGACACGGGTTGGCCAGCTCGTGGCGAAAGAGGCATCCAAACGGCTGAACGTGCCCTTCGGCATCGTTGATTTGTCGCTTGCGCCGACGCCGGCTATCGGAGACAGCGTGGCGGATATTTTGTGTGAAATCGGCCTGGAATATGCAGGAGCGCCCGGTACGACGGCGGCGCTTGCTTTGCTGAACGACCAGGTTAAAAAGGGCGGTGTGATGGCGTCTTCCTATGTAGGTGGCCTCAGCGGCGCGTTCATCCCGGTCAGCGAAGACCAGGGAATGATAGACGCGGTGACGGCAGGAGCCCTGACATTGGAAAAACTGGAAGCGATGACCTGCGTTTGTTCGGTCGGCCTCGATATGATAGCGATTCCGGGCGATACGAAGGAAACTACCATTTCCGGCATTATTGCAGATGAAATGGCTATCGGTATGGTCAACCAGAAGACGACGGCTGTCCGTCTGATTCCCGTTATCGGAAAAGGGGTGGGAGAGACAGTAGAGTTCGGCGGACTGCTCGGCCATGCGCCGATTATGCCGGTCAATCAGTTTTCCTGTGATGCTTTTGTAAATCGCGGCGGCAGAATCCCGGCGCCAATTCACAGCTTTAAGAATTAGGGCCGAAGGCAGCGCGTGCAGGCAAAGATATTATTGAAGTGCAGAAAGGCAGTATCAAATGTCAGACAGGAGCTTGGGAACGAAAACACATAAGATGACAGAGGGGAATCCGCTTCGCACGATTCTCCTTTTTGCTATACCGATGATTCTGTCGAATCTTTTTCAACAGTTTTATAACGTTATAGACACCGTCATCGTAGGCAAAAGACTGGGGACGCACGCGCTTGCGGCGGTCGGAAGTGCAAGCAGCATTACCGCGGTATTCGTACAGCTTGCGACAGGCCTTGCGCTCGGAGGCTCTATCGTCATTGCGCAGTATTTCGGCGCAGGAAAAACGGAGAAAATCTGGCAGAGCATGTCCACATCGGTTCTTTTTTCGGCCGGCGTTGCGCTTGTATCAACAATTATCATCCTGGCCGGCGCGGAGCCGATTCTTAAGCTGGTCAATACGCCGAAAGAGATTGTCGGGATGGGAGCCGGCTATCTGCGGCTTTATTTTCTGGGCTGTATTCCGATATTTGTTTATAATGCGCTGAACGGAGTTTATGTGGCGTTGGGAGATTCCAGAACGCCGCTTAGGTTTTTAATCATCTCTTCGGTTCTCAACGTCATGCTGGACCTTTTCTTTATCATGCTGCTGCAATGGGGCGTCGGCGGAGCGGCTCTTGCGACGGCAATTTCACAGTTTGCAGCGGCGGCTCTGGCAATGAAGGACATTCCGAAACTGCTGAAAGAGTTTCAGCATGAACCCAATGCGCCGTTGTTTGATAAAACGTTGTTGTTTACGATGCTGCGGTTTGCCCTGCCTTCCGCGTTGCAGCAGTCGATAGTGTCGGTCGGCTCCGTTGTTGTTCAGGCGACGATAAACAGTTTCGGTCCGGCAGTCATTGCCGGAAGCGCGGCGGCGGCCAAAGTAATTAATCTGGCGACGGCCATTCCCATCAATTACAGCAATGCTTATGCCAATTATGTCGGGCAGAATATCGGCGCCTGTAAGGAAGAGCGTATCGGGCCGGGGCTGTGGAATTCTATTGTGAGCTGTGGAGGATTATCGCTGATTCTTACGGCTATTTTTGAGATTTTTCCGGAGCATATTATCCGGCTGTTTATAGAGGAAACGGAAGCGGATATGGAACAGGTTATTGCGGTCGGAACCGCTTATATCAGAGTTGTAGGCGCATTCCTTATCATATTTTCCACGTTTATGCTTGTAAAAGCGACTTTTAAGGGAAGCGGTGATATGGGATGGTTTATTATGACGACGCTGCTCAGTTTTTTTATCCGTCTGTTTCTGACGGTAGGGTTTGCGCATGTTGTCGGCGTAGAGATTATTTGGTGGGCTTTCTGCGCGGGCTGGACGATTGCGCTGCTTGTTTCCTTAGCCAGGTATCTGGGCGGCGGCTGGCGTACAAAGCGCATTACCGGCCCAGATGACGTTTGATTGCCTCAAAACTTTCCTTACTGATGACATGTTCCATTTTACAGGCGTCTTCAACGGCAGTTTTTTCATTGACGCCAAGCTCTGTCAGCCAATGGGAAAGCAGAAGATGACGTTCGTACATTGTTTCCGCAATCCGGCGGCCGGAATCGGTCAGTGTAATGAATCCGTGTTCGTCAACCTGAATGTAGCCGTTTTCCCGGAGATTTTTCATGGCAACGCTGACGCTCGGCTTTTTAAATTCCAGTTCATGAGCGATGTCGATGGAGCGGACACGGCCTTTTTTCTGCCCGAGCATTAGTATCGTTTCCAGATAGTTTTCGGCTGATTCCTGTATTTTCAAGACGCATCCCTCCGTATTTTCAGATTTTTCGTAAATAGTTTTTTGGCACAAATTTCATAGTAAAGATAGTAAATAGTCTAACATAAACCGGTATACATTGCAAACTTTGAGGAAGAAGCCTGCGGAAAATGACTGTAAGCAGCTTTCAGAATGTATTATACTGGCAACAGGTGCAGGCGTCTTGTTCCCATAAAACCTGAGAAAAAACTTGAGAAAAGTATCTTGTCTGTTTTGTGTCCGATATGTTATAGTGTTTCACAGAATATACAATCAGGAGGTAGCTGTATGGCTGGAGAACATAAGAAAGGCCTGGATGCCGATTTGGTATGGAGCGACCTGATGAACTGTTGCAGAAGCGAGGGAGTCTGCGGCCAGTGCCAGCAGGAGAACTGTACGATTGGGTATGCCAAGCAATGTATCAGAAATTATAAAAAGGAACCGAAAAAAGAAGTGCCGGAAGGCGTAGAACATGTTCCCACGATGGATTTTAAGCTGTTCGACGAGGCGGAACTGGAAATGGCGATTTCGCATATTCTGAAGGAGTGCAAGGACTGTAAAGAGGAGCATACGGAAGAATGTATTATCAATGTTGTCCGTAACTGTTACGAAGTCGGTCTGCTTGGAGATGTGCAGCCATATGAAGGAAGCGCGCTGCAATATCTGATGTATCTGCAGAATAATTTCCCTGAGAAATCAATCCGTATTGCGGAACTTTACAGACAGCAGTAGCGAAGAAAACTGAAAGTCAGATAATAAATAAGCCCTGTATCAGATGCTTTGCAAACGATACAGGGCATTTTTTCGCTGGCTAACCGTCCAAAGCGTCCTCTTCCCGGTTATTGTATTTTGCCAGAATCGTATGGATTTTTTCCGTCGGCGTATAAATATTAGACATGGAAGCATCGTGGTTCATAAAATTAATGATGGAGGCAATAAACTTGCTCATATCCGCTTCCTGATAGTAAGGCTTTTCTTTTAATTCCGGTGGCTGATAACATAAATTCGTCGTGATGATGCGGTCGAAATAGCATTGCTCATAAGCCTTATCGAATGCTTCCAGCCCGTCCGTAAAAAGTCCGAACGTACAGCAGATGAAAACACGTTTTGCGTTCATTTTTTTCAGCTGCTTGGCGGTATCAATCATACTGCCGCCGGAAGAAATCATATCATCGATAATAATGACGTCTTTGCCGTCAATATTGTCCCCCAGAAATTCATGTGCGACGATAGGATTTTTGCCGTTGACGATGGTGGAGTAATCGCGTCGTTTATAGAACATTCCCGTATCCACACCAAGAACATTTGCAAAATAGACGGCTCTGTCAAGAGCGCCTTCATCCGGGCTGATAACGGTGGTGTGTTCTTTGTCTATCAGCAAATCATTGGTCGTCTGAAGGAGCGCGCGCATGAACTGATAATGGGGGGTATAGTTATCAAACCCCTTGATTGGAACGGAATTCTGTACTCTCGGGTCGTGAGCATCAAACGTGATAAAATTGGATACGCCCATATCCATCAGTTCTTCGATTGCGTAGGCACAGTCTAACGATTCTCTGCCGGTTCTTTTATGCTGCCGTCCTTCATAGAGAAAAGGCATGATAACATTGACGCGATGCGCCTTTCCGTTAATCGCGTTGATAATTCTTTTTAAATCCTGATAGTGGTCGTCAGGCGACATATGATTCATAAATCCGTTCATGGAATAGGTTAGGCTGTGGTTGCAGACATCGGTCAGGATAAAAATATCTTTACCCCTGACGGAATGATTGAGGAGCGCCTTGCCTTCACCGCTGCCAAAACGGGGACAGTCTGCTTCAAACAGATAGTTGTCCTCCATGTAGCCATAGAAAGCAGGGTCATTTTTAAAGCTGTTGTCCAGATTCTGTCTGAATTCTACCAGATAACTGTTGATTTTCTGGGCCAGCGGAAGGGCGGCCTGGGTAGTCAGAATCATAATCGGAGCAACAGGCATTGCTGTCTTTAGTTGTTCAATGTTGGGCATAATATTCTCCAATCTGTATAAAAAATATCTCACTTTCTTTATATCATTATGCTAGTGACACGTCAAGGAAATTCTAGTATAGTGTGAGAAGAACTTCTAACACTCGCAGCAAAGGCTGCTTCGTGAAGAAGTTCTAAGTCTCACACCGGAGAATGCCCAGAAAACGGGCATTCTCCGCACGGATTTGAGTCACAGCGAAGCTGTGATATTAAAAAGAATGGGAGAATGAGGATGAAACAGGCAGCGCATATGATTAAGTCAGTATACAAAAATTCCATCGCCGAAGAGATGGGAATCGAGGCGGGGGATGCGCTTTTATCGATTAACGGTCAGGAGATTACGGATATTTTTGACTATCAGTATCTGATACAGGATGAGTACGTTGAAATTTTGGTTCGAAAGAGAGGCGGCGAAGAGTGGCTTTTGGAAATCGACAAGGGATATGATGAAGATTTGGGCGTGGAATTTGAGAACGGACTGATGGACGATTATCGCTCCTGCCGTAATAAATGTATATTCTGTTTTATCGACCAGATGCCGAAAGGAATGCGGGAAACGTTGTATTTCAAAGACGATGATTCAAGACTCTCTTTTTTGCAGGGGAACTATGTGACGCTGACAAATATGTCCGATGCGGATATAGAAAGGATTATTCGATATCATTTGTCGCCGATTAATATTTCTTTTCAGACGACGAATCCGGAACTGCGCTGCAAGATGCTGAACAACCGGTTTGCGGGAAAGGCGCTGGAGCAGGTAAAGAAGCTTTATGAGGCGGGCATTACCATGAACGGACAAATTGTACTGTGTAAAAATATCAATGACGGAGCGGAGCTTGAGCGTAGTATTTGGGACCTGACGGCATATCTGCCGCATTTGGAAAGCGTGTCGGTCGTGCCCGTTGGCCTTTCCAGATTCCGGGACGGTCTGTATCCGTTAGAACCTTTTGAAAAAGAAGATGCGGTACAGGTGCTTGCCTGTATCCATCGGTGGCAGCAAAAGCTTTTTCCGGCATACGGCCTGCATTTTGTCCATGCTTCCGACGAATGGTATATTCTGGCGGAAGAAGAACTGCCGGAGGAAGAACGCTATGACGGATATCTGCAGCTGGAAAACGGCGTCGGTATGCTGCGTCTGCTATTGAATGAATTTGAAGAAGCCATGACGGAAATCCCGTCAGACTACCGGTTGTCCGGGGATGGCGTGACGGAGCTGTCCCTTGTTACGGGAAAACTGGCTTATCCCTATCTGAATCGGATGGCAGAGTGCATGATGCGGCGGTTTGCAGGACTTTCCGTTCATGTTTATGCTGTTTCGAATGTTTTTTTTGGCGAGCGGATTACCGTATCGGGGCTTCTGACGGGACAGGATATTATACAGCAGTTAAAGGGGAAGCAGCTTGGTGAACGCATTCTTTTGCCGCAGAATGTGCTGCGCAGCGGCGAAGACTATTTTTTGGACGATATCACCGTTGGGGAGATGGAAAAAGCTTTACAAGTGAAGGTAGATATTGTAAAATCAAGCGGACATGAGTTTGTGAATGCAGTTTTGGGACTGGAGAAGGAATAAACGCGTCCCGGAATTCATGCTGATGAAAATGCCGCTTCCGCGGCGGAATGAGAGGAAATATGGGAAAGAAGAAATCCAAGCCGGTGGTTGCGGTGGTGGGACGGCCCAATGTGGGAAAATCCACGCTGTTTAATGCGCTGGCAGGAGAAAATATATCAATTGTAAAAGATACGCCGGGAATTACCCGCGACAGAATCTATACCGATATCACCTGGCTGGACAAGAATTTTACGCTGATTGATACGGGAGGCATCGAGCCGGAAAGCAAAGATATCATATTGAGCCAGATGCGGGAGCAGGCGCAGATTGCGATTGATACCGCGGATGTGATTCTTTTTATGGTGGATGTTAAACAGGGGCTTGTGGATACGGACTCCAAAGTGGCGGACATGCTGCGCCGTTCCGGAAAGCCGATTATACTGGTTGTCAATAAAGTGGACAGTTTTCAAAAATATATGGCGGATGTCTATGAGTTCTATAATCTTGGCATCGGGGAGCCTTTTGCTATTTCTTCGGCCAATAAACTGGGATTCGGAGAACTGCTTGACGAGGTCATTTCTTATTTTGATAAAGATGTGGCATCGGAAGAGGAAGAAGACGAGGATGAACGGACAAGAGTCGCCATTGTAGGTAAGCCCAATGCAGGGAAGTCTTCCATCATTAACAGGCTCATCGGGGAAAACCGTCTGATTGTATCGGATATTGCCGGTACGACACGGGATGCGGTCGATACGGAGGTCGTTTATCAGGGAAAAGAGTATGTTTTCATCGATACGGCAGGACTGCGGCGGAAAAACAAAATCAAAGAAGAACTGGAACGTTATATGATTATCCGTACCGTGACGGCGGTAGAGCGGGCGGATATCGTCGTGCTCGTTATCGATGCGACGGAAGGCGTAACGGAACAGGATGCCAAAATAGCGGGTATTGCCCATGACAGAGGGAAAGCGACGATTATTGCGGTCAATAAATGGGACTTAATCGAAAAGGACAATAAGACCGTCAATCAGTTTACCCAGAAAATCAGACAGATTCTTTCTTTTATGCCCTATGCGGAAATTCTTTTCATCTCTGCGGAAACGGGACAGCGGCTGCCGAAATTATATGAGACAATTGATATCGTGTATGAGAATCATGCGATGCGGGTTGCGACAGGTGTTTTGAACGAAATCATGGCGGAAGCGGTAGCGTTGCAGCAGCCGCCTTCGGATAAGGGAAAAAGGCTTCGGCTTTACTACATTACACAGGCAGCAGTCAAACCGCCGACTTTTGTCATTTTTGTAAATGACAAAGAACTGATGCACTTTTCTTATACGAGATACATTGAGAATCAAATCCGGGAAGCCTTTGGATTCAAGGGCACGCCGTTGAAATTCATCATCAGGGAAAGGAAGGAAAACAAGTAACGTGGAACGGATAATTTGCTTGGTCATCGGATATGTGTTCGGTCTTTTTCAGACCGCCTACATTTATGGAAAACTGCATGGAATCGATATCAGAAATTATGGGAGCGGCAATGCGGGAACGACGAATACGCTGCGTGTGTTAGGCACAAAAGCGGGGCTTATCGTGCTTTTTGTCGATATTTTAAAGTGCATTCTGGCGATTGTCGTTACGGGACTTTTGTTTGGTAAAAATCATCCGGAAACCATTTATCTGTTAAAGCTCTATGCGGCGATGGGAGCGATACTCGGACATAATTTTCCTTTTTATCTCCATTTCAAAGGCGGAAAAGGGATTGCGGCTACGGCGGGATTGATTCTTTCCTTCCATCCCTGTTTTGTTCCTATGGGCGTGATTTTGTTCTTTGGCGCTTTTTTTCTGACACATTATGTATCGCTTGGTTCTCTGCTCGTCTATGCGGGATTCATCATAGAAATGGTAGCGCTCGGACAAATGGGGATTTTCGGCATGAGTCAGGCGCATTTGAATGAGATGTATATCATCGCAGCGTTTCTGACGATAATGGCTTATTATAAGCATAGAGAAAATATTGGAAGATTGTTGAAAGGAAAAGAACGAAAGACTTATCTGACGCACAAAAGTGATGAGGCGAAAGAGGAAGAGAACGCGGCGGTAAAATAAAAAGCGAATGGATTCGCAAAGCGGGTAAAAGGAAAGGCGGGATTCGAATATGGCAAATATCAGTATTATCGGAGCGGGAAGTTGGGGAACTGCGCTCGCATTGCTGCTTTACCGGAACGGACATCAGGTGACGGTCTGGTCAATTATGGAACAGGAAATTGCAATGCTGCAAAAAGAGCGTGAACATAAGGATAAACTGCCGGGCGTAAAACTGCCGGAGGATATGGCGTTTACGACGGATTTGAAAGCGGCGGTGGAGGGAAAGGACGTATTGGTATTAGCCGTTCCGTCTCCTTATACGCGGGCCACTTCCAAAAGTATGGCGCTTTATGTAAAGGAAGGACAGGTCATTGTTAATGTCGCGAAAGGTATTGAAGAAGCGACGTTGTTTACGTTGTCGGAAATTATCGAAGAGGAGATTCCGAAAGCGGAAGTGGCGGTGCTTTCCGGCCCGTCCCATGCGGAAGAAGTGGGAAGAGGCATTCCGACGACAATTGTTGTCGGAGCAAGAAAAAAAGATACGGCGGAATATTTGCAGAATATTTTTATGAACGAAGCTTTCCGTGTCTATATCAGCCCCGATGTGCTCGGCATCGAGCTTGGGGCGGCGCTTAAAAACGTGGTAGCTCTGGCGGCCGGTATCGCAGACGGACTCGGTTATGGCGATAACACGAAGGCGGCTCTGATTACGAGAGGCATCGCGGAAATCGCGAGACTCGGAACCGCAATGGGCGGAAAATGGGAGACTTTCTGCGGACTGACCGGAATCGGTGATTTGATTGTTACCTGCGCTTCGATGCACTCCCGGAATAGACGTGCCGGCATTTTAATCGGACAGGGTCATACGATGGAAGAAGCGATGGCGGAAGTCAAAATGGTCGTGGAAGGCGTTTATTCGGCAAAGGCGGCAATGGGACTTGCAAAGAAGTATCATGTGCAGCTGCCGATTATCGAACAGGTGAATGAAGTGCTGTTCCACGGGAAATCGGCGGCAGAGGCGGTGGGAAGTCTGATGCTGCGGGATAAAAAAATTGAAAATCCGATTATTCCGTGGGAAGCATAAAAATGCAGACTCAGCGGACCTATAAAATAAAAAATCCTGCGGCCGTTTGCGGCTGCAGGATTTTTCAGGTTTACTGCTTATATTTGTGATACAATTTTTGCCGTCGTTTTTGGGCCGTTCATCGTATAGAGATGAATGCCGTCCACGCCGTTTTCTTTTAAGTCGCGTATCTGGCGGACCGCATAGTCAATGCCGGCTTTTCGCATATCGTCTTTATTTTCTCCATACGTTGCAATGAGGTCCGAAAGTTCCTTCGGAACGGAAGAACCGGACAAAGTGACGGTTGTTCCAATCTGTTTTGCATTTGTGACCGGCATGATGCCTGCGCAGATGGGAACGGTAATGCCTGCCGCCGCGGCGCGTTCTCTGAAACGGTAGAAGAGTTCATTGCTGAAAAAAAGCTGCGTGACAAGGAAACTTGCGCCGGCGTTTACTTTTTCCTTTAAATGTTTCAAATCGCTTTCAAAATTTTCCGCCTCGTAGTGCTTTTCAGGATAACATGCGCCTGCAATCTGTAAAGAAGTGTTTGCTTTCAGATAGCGAATCATATCGGACGCATAGAAAAATTCTCTGTTGTTATACTGTTCATCGGTCATTGTCCGCGGTCTGTCCCCCCGCAGCGCCATGACATAGCGGATGCCCTCTTTTTGCAGAAGCTCGCAGTTTTCCTGGAGGTCTGCCTGTTTGAAGCCGACACAGGTCATATGGGCAATCGCGTCAATCTGTAACCGGTTCTGGATATAGGACACAATTTCCGCGGTTTTTCCGGCTCTGGAGCCGCCGGCGCCGTAAGTACAGCTGATAAAGTCCGGGTTCAGCGCCGCGAACGCATTCAGCTTTTCAAAAACAGCCTGAAATTCTTCTTCCGTTTTCGGCGGAGACACCTCAAAAGAAAGCGATGTCTTATTTCTGTTCAATAAATTTTCTATCATGGTTTTACTTCCCTTCTGTATTTGATATAGATGATTTCCATCTTTTTATTTTATAGGAAATTGCGACAGCCTGAAATATTCAGGGGAGAATGCGGAGCATTCTCTGAATCGTCGCTGCCGAGCGACGATTTTTTATTTCTTGCTTTTGTAACTAAAATATCGTAACATAAATTTAGGCGTATGGCAACAAAATGAAACGGCGGGAAGGAAAAAGAGAATGAGCGATATGAAAACAACTTTTACGAGCACTTCGCAATATGTGGCGTCTGAAGAACTGCTGGCAAGCGTCAATGTGGCGGTGGCTTTGCAGAAGCCATTATTGATTAAAGGCGAGCCGGGGACGGGAAAGACCATGCTTGCGCAGGCGGTGGCGGAGTCGCTTGGCAAAAAACTGGTCATCTGGAATATCAAATCAACAACGAAGGCACAGGAAGGCCTGTATGTATATGATACGATACAGCGGCTTTATGACGGCCAGTTCGGGGAAGAAGGGGTAGACGATATAGCCAGATATATTAAACTGGGCAAGCTTGGAGAAGCATTTGATTCGGACGAGCAGGTTGTTTTGCTGATTGATGAAATTGACAAGGCGGATTTGGAATTTCCCAACGATTTATTGTGGGAACTGGACCAGATGGAATTTTATATCCACGAGACGAAACGCACGGTAAAGGCAAAACACAGACCGATTGTGATTATCACTTCCAATGCGGAAAAGGAACTGCCGGATGCTTTTTTGAGAAGATGTATTTTCCACTATATTGATTTCCCGAATGCGGAACTGATGGAAGAAATCGTCAGAACCCATTATCCGGATGTGGAAGGAAAACTGTTAAAAGATGCGATGGAAGTTTTTTACTGGATTCGTTCCATTAAGGATATCCGTAAAAAACCGAGCACTTCGGAACTCATCGACTGGGTGAATGCTTTGCAGATTGGCGGGATTCCGACAGACAGGCTGCGGGAAGAACTTCCGTTCATCGGTGTTGTGGTGAAGAAAGACGAGGACCTGGAGACACTGAAACACAGAATGGATTGAAAATGCTTGCTGAGAGAAAGGCATGGATAGGGAATGTTTGGAAAATTCTTTTATACATTGAAAGCAAAAGGGCTTCATGTTACCCTGACGGAATGGCTGACATTGCAGGAAGCGTTGTCGCAGGGGCTTTGCAACAGCAGCCTGACGGAGTTCTATTATGTAGCGAGAATGATACTGGTGAAGTCGGAGACGGAATTTGACAAGTTCGACATGGCCTTTGACGAAGTATTCAAAGGGATTCAGTCGGAGAACGAAATCAGTAAAAATATGTTAAGATGGCTGGACAAGTCGGATATGATAGACGAACAGCACGAAGAAATGCGGCATGTCATGAATGAAGAACAGGTTCAGGTCGATAAGGAAGATGTGGAGCAGAAATTCAAGGACCGCCTGCGGGACCAGGATTCCGAGCATAACGGCGGCAGTTTCTGGATTGGAACGATGGGAAAGACTTCTTTCGGCAATACGGGCGGTAATATGGGCGGCATCCGGGTAGGAGGCTCTACCGGATATCAGTCGGCATTTCAGGTCATCGGCGCAAGAAAATACCGGGACTTCCGGGATGACAGGATTCTGGACAACAGGCAGTTCCAGGTGGCTTTGCGGAAACTGCGCCAGTTTTCGACGAAGTTGGATATTCCGAAAACGGAGCTGGATATCGACGGAACGATTGACAAGACCTGCAACAACGGCGGCTGCCTTCAGATTGTCATGGAACGGCCCAGGAAAAATGCGGTCAAGTTATTGCTTTTGATGGATTCCGGCGGCACGATGATTCCTTACAGCAGTTTGCTGAACGAACTGTTTCAGTCGGTTCATAAATCCAATCATTATAAAGATGTAAAGACTTATTATTTTCATAACTGCATTTATTCCAAGCTCTATAAGACGCCGGAATGCGAGAACGGCGATTGGATTGATACGGAATGGATGTTCCGGAATCTGGACAGTGACTATAAGGTCATTATCGTGGGAGATGCGGCGATGGCGCCGGAAGAACTGTATTCCACGACCGGCAACTACAGAGGGCCGAACGGCGGGCTTTCCGGTATGGAGTGGTTACAGCTGATGAAACGGCATTACAAACGCATCGTCTGGCTGAATCCGAAGATGGCGCCCGGTCATGCGCCCTGGCGGGAGGCGGAGACGGCTATCAAAGGAATGTTCCCCATGTATAAGCTGACAGTGAATGGCCTGAACCAGGCAATGGGGAAGCTGATGACGAATAAATAGAAGAACTGTTGCCGCGAACGGGTTAGACAGAAAATTCTGAAAACCGGATAAACAGAAAAATCTGTCTTGACAAAATTAGAATTTTCAGATACGATACAAAATAGTTAAATAAAACAGGCGTTGACAGGAACAAGTAGTAAATGGTGAAACGAACAGAAAGCAGCCGGTTGATGAGAGGCGCGCGGGAAGGCATTTACGAATACATCCTTGAGCTTTATGACAGAACCCCATCCGGAAATCGGATTTGTACGGTGAATCCGGTTCCATAGCCGAACTGACGGAGCGGGCAGTAGGTCATGACGGAGGAATGCACGTTATAGCAGGAGAGTATATTGCCGGATAAATGCGCGCGGAATTTCGGCAGTCGTACTTAGCAAGGTAGACAGCGCGAGCTGTTTATGAAGTCAGGTGGTAACACGGGTTTTAACCTCGTCCTAACAAGGGACGGGGTTTTTTTATCCTATAGGAAATTGCTGTAATCTTAGTGGATGCCAGACAAGAATTTACTGCGTAAATTCTTGGAACGCAGGCTGCTGAGCCTGCGTTTTTTTATGCAAAGACAGCATAGAGATGAGAATGTTTTCGTAAGAAAGGAGCATGAAAAATGAAAATTTATGAAGAATTACAGGCGAGAGGGCTTCTTGCGCAGTTGACGGACGCGGAGGAAATCCGGGAATTGATAAATGAAGGAAAAGCAACTTTTTATATCGGCTTCGACCCGACGGCCGACAGTCTTCATGTAGGACATTTTATGGCGTTATGTCTGATGAAAAGGCTTCAGGAAGCGGGCAATAAACCGATTGCCCTGATTGGCGGCGGTACAGGAATGATTGGGGACCCTTCCGGCAGAAGTGATTTGCGTACGATGATGACCAGAGAAACCATTGAGCATAACTGTGAATGTTTTAAAAAGCAGATGAGCCGTTTTATTGACTTTTCCGAGGGAAAGGCATTGATGGTGAACAATGCCGACTGGCTTACGGATTTGAATTATATCGAGTTTATCCGTGACATCGGCGTGCATTTCAGTGTGAACAGAATGCTGACGGCCGAGTGTTATAAGCAGAGAATGGAGAAAGGTCTGAGCTTTCTGGAATTTAACTATATGATTATGCAGAGCTACGATTTTCTGGAATTGTACAAACGTTACGGCTGTAATATGCAGTTTGGCGGTGACGACCAGTGGAGTAATATGCTTGGCGGCACGGAATTGATTCGCCGGAAACTCGGCAAAGACGCATATGCGATGACAATTACGCTGCTGCTCAATTCCGAAGGAAAGAAGATGGGAAAGACTCAAAAAGGCGCTGTATGGCTTGACCCGAACAAGACCTCTCCTTTTGAGTTTTATCAATATTGGCGTAACGTGGCGGACGCGGATGTCCTGAAATGTTTAAGAATGCTGACATTCCTGCCGCTGGAGCAGATTGATGAAATGGATAAATGGGAAGGCAGTCAGTTAAATCAGGCCAAAGAGATTCTCGCTTATGAGCTGACGAATCTGGTGCATGGGGAAGCGGAAGCGGAAAAAGCGAAGGAAGCGGCGAAGGCGCTTTTTGCAGGAGGCGGAAACTCCGAGAATATCCCGACAGTTGTTCTGGAGGATGAGCAGTTTACGAACGGAAGCATTGATATTCTCGCGATTTTAGTGGCGGCCGGTATGGCGGCTTCCCGCTCGGAAGCGCGGCGTGCCGTAGAACAGGGCGGTGTGACCGTCAAAGGCGAGAAGGTAACCGATGTAAAAACGGCCTTTGGCAAAGATGAGATTGCAGCGGAAGAATTTATGGTAAAAAAAGGGAAAAAGAGTTTCAAGAAAATTGAGGTAAAATAAGACAGGGCCGGATAACGGGTAAATCCGAACGGCGGTCAGTGGAGAGGAGAAGTAAACGATGGGCAGAAAAGAAAGAACATTGATGTCATATACTCCGGAAATCAAAGTCGTGGATTGTACGCTTCGGGACGGCGGTCTGGTAAATAATTTCTTTTTTCCGGATGAGTTTGTCAGTGAACTGTATGAGGCGAATATAAAATCCGGCGTGGATTATATGGAATTTGGCTATAAGGCGTCTAAGGAACTGTTCGATGTAAAGAAATTCGGTAAATGGAAATTCTGTGATGATAAGGATATCCGGGCTGTTGTTGGGGACAACAAAACAGATATGAAGATTTCCGTAATGGCGGATGTGGGGCGCTGTGATTTTAAGAAGGACATTGTCAGTAAGAAAGACAGCCCAATCGATTTAATCCGGGTCGCGACTTATATCAATACGATTCCGGCTGCTGTTGAGATGATAGAAGACTGTACGAAAAAGGGATATGAAACGACAGTCAACATTATGGCGATTTCCAAATCCAATGAACTGGATATCGATGCGGCGCTGGAACTGCTCTGTCAGAGCAGCGTAGGTTGTATTTATCTGGTTGACAGTTATGGTTCCCTTTATCCGGAACAGGTGAGCCGGCTTTCGGATAAATATCTGGAACTTGCGGATAAATATGGGAAGAAAGTGGGAATCCATGCACATAATAACCAGCAGCTTGCATTTGCCAATACGATAGAAGCGCTCCGGCGGGGCGTCAGCTATCTGGACGCTACGGTCAGCAGTCTCGGAAGGGGCTGCGGCAACTGTCCGAGCGAATTGTTATTGGGATTTCTGAAAAACCCGAAATACAGAATCAATCCGCTTTTAAGATTTATCGAAAAGCACATTGTGCCGATGAAAGAGTCCGGTATAGTATGGGGGTATGATGTGCCTTATCTGCTGACAGGCATTTTGAATCAGCATCCGAAAACCGCGATTCAGTTTACGAAAGAAGGCAGGAAGGACTATAATGATTTTTATCTGGAATTGTTAGACAATTTTTAAAAGCCACGATGAATCGAATCAGCCCGGAGCAGCGGAACGCTTTTGTATCAGGCGTCTGCTAATCCGGGCTGTTTTAGCGTAAGTTATTTGTGGTAGATTTTCTGCAGATTTTCCACTTTGGCGCTCATATTGACCAACAGGGCGTCCAGGAGCGTGACGGCGGCCATGGACTCCACAACAACGACTGCTCTGGGGACGATAACCGGGTCGTGGCGTCCCTTGATGGCGATTTCAATATCTTCGCCCTGTCTGTTGACGGTCTGCTGTCTGCTGAAAATAGAGGGTGTCGGTTTGACATGTGCGCGGAGCAAAATGGTGGAACCGTCGCTGATGCCGCCAAGAATGCCGCCCGCATGGTTTGTGGACTTTATAACTTCCTTATCCTGCATACGAAAGGCATCGTTGTTTTCCGAGCCTTTGTGCTGCGCGGCTGATATGCCGTCACCTATTTCAACGGCTTTTACGGCGCCGACGGACATGATGGCTTTGGAGAGTTCTGCGTCCAGTTTATCAAAAACGGGTTCGCCGATACCGGCAGGACAGCCGTCTATACGACATTCAATGACACCGCCGGCAGAATCATGCGCCTTCATACATTCGTCAAGATAAGCTTCCGCTTTTTCGGAAGCAAGACGGTCGGGCATACAGGTGGGTGTTTCGAGAATTGCCTGTATGTCGAATCGGGAATCGTTTATTGTTACAGGGCCGATGGAACGGGTATAGGCCGTCAGGCGGATACCGAGCATGAGTAGTAATTTAGAGGCAATTGCACCGGCAGCCACGCGTCCAATCGTTTCTCTGCCGGAGGAACGGCCGCCGCCGCGGTAATCCCGGAATCCATATTTTTTATCAAACGTATAGTCGGCATGTCCGGGGCGGTAATAGTTTGCAATCTCGCCGTAATCGGAAGAACGCTGCGATGTATTGCGCACGAGAAGAGAAATGGGCGTTCCGGTCGTTTTTCCTTCGAAGACACCGGATAAAATTTCGACTTTGTCATCCTCTTTCCGAGGCGTGGAAATTTTATTCCGGCCCGGTTTGCGTCTGTCTAAAAAAAGCTGTATGTCGTCGGCCGACAGGGGCAGTCCGGCGGGACAGCCATCGACGACAACGCCGAGAGCCGCTCCGTGGGATTCGCCCCATGTTGTAATTTGGAACAGTTTACCATAAGATGAACCAGCCATAAAGAATCCTCCATCCTTACCTATGTAAAATTTTAAATTTTTTTTCAGCCTAGTATACCATATATTGATGAAAAAATAAAGGATATACAAATTATACAATTTTTGCATAAAAAGGAAGAAAATTTTTTCGATTTACATAATAAAAATGGTGTACAAATCAAAATTATGTGTTATTATACAAAATAGAGATGACTGACTTTACATAATAGAATGGGTGCAACATGAAAAGAACTTTTCGGGAAAAGGTTATTTCCAGATGTCTGAACAGGGCAAGGAAAAATAAACTGATGAAGTATCCCTGTCTGATTGAAATGACGGTGATATTAAGTTTTTATTATTTATGGAGGCATATTGCGTCAAACGGCAGGCGGTATGTCGGCATTGCGTTTGCCTTTATGTTCTTTATGTCAAGCTGCAGCTTTTCGTTTGCAGTCTTTACAAGGCAGACGAGTTTTATCAATACACAGGAGCCGTATAGCGCGATTATTGAAAATTCCGATATAGAGCTTGCCATAGAAAAAGAAGCGACGCCGAGCGCGGATATGCTTCTCGCGTCAAAAAACGTGATAAACGAGTATGACGATATGGAAGCGATTGAGAATGCGGATTTCTATACGCTGGATGATATTCTGGAAGAAACGGATTATGAGGCGACGGAAGAAGAGGCTCCCGTTGTGGAAGAAATTGCCGTAAAGACGGTATATGAAATGAAATTTGACAGCAGCGACTGGAAATTGATTCTTGTCAATAAGCAGCATCCGATACCGGACGATTATAGCTTTAATCTCGGTATTATCAAGGGGAATATGCAATGCGACGAGCGGATTATTGCCGATTTGCTGGCTATGATGCAGGCGGCCAAAGATGACGGCATTAATCTGGAAGTCTGCTCTCCGTACAGAACCGATGGCAGACAGGAGTGGCTTTTTGATAAGAAAATCAAGAATTATATGGGACAGGGGTATTCCTACATGGAGGCTTATAAGACAGCTTCCCAAATCGTAACGATACCCGGCTCCAGCGAACATCAGATAGGGATTGCTTTTGACATTTATTCGGACACCTATAAGCGGCTCGACGAGGCGTTTGAAGATACGGAAGCGGGCAAGTGGCTTGCCGCGCACAGTTATGAATACGGATTTGTGTTGCGATATCCGGAAGGAAAAGAATATATTACAAGTATAGAATATGAACCCTGGCATTTCCGGTATGTGGGAAGAGACGCGGCGGCGGTTATGCACCGGGAAGACTTGTGTCTGGAAGAATTTTGGGATAAATACTTATAGGAGCATGGAAAAAATTTATGTATAAAATATTAAAACGGGAAGGAAGAGCGAAACGGGCAGAGTTTACGACTGTGCACGGTGTGATACAGACACCGGTTTTTATGAATGTCGGAACCGTGGCCGCGATTAAAGGCGCTGTCTCAACGGAAGACCTGGAGCAACTGGGTACGCAGGTGGAATTGTCCAATACTTATCATCTGCATGTGAGACCGGGCGATGAGGTAATTAAGCAGCTTGGAGGTTTACATAAGTTTATGCTGTGGGACCGGCCGATTTTGACGGATTCGGGCGGTTTTCAGGTTTTTTCGCTGGCAAGTCTTCGTAAAATTAAGGAAGAGGGAGTTTACTTCCATTCTCATATAGACGGAAGAAAAATTTTCATGGGGCCGGAGGAAAGTATGCGGATACAATCCAATCTTGGCTCGACAATCGCGATGGCTTTTGACGAATGTCCTTCCAGCGTGGCGGACAGAAGCTATGTACAGGCTTCCGTAGACCGTACTGCAAGATGGCTGGAACGGTGTAAAAAGGAAATGTCAAGGCTGAACGGGCTGGAGGATACCATCAATCCGCATCAGTTGTTATTTGGAATCAATCAGGGCGCTGTTTTTGACGATATCAGGATAGAACACGCAAAGAGGATTTCCGAGCTTGAACTGGATGGTTATGCGGTCGGCGGTCTGGCCGTTGGGGAGACTCATGAACAGATGTATCATGTTTTGGAAGAAACCGTGCCGTATCTGCCTGTCGAGAAACCTGTTTATCTGATGGGTGTCGGCACACCGGCGAATATACTGGAAGCGGTGGAACGAGGCGTGGACTTTTTTGACTGCGTTTATCCTACCAGAAACGGAAGGCATGGGCATCTTTATACGAATCATGGCAAAATTAATTTATTCAATGCGCAGTATGAACTGGATGAACGGCCGATAGAGGAAGGATGTAACTGTCCGGTTTGTAAAAAAGGATATTCGAGAGCTTATATCAGGCATCTTTTAAAGGCAAAAGAAATGTTGGGCATGCGTTTCTGTGTGCTGCATAATCTCTATTTCTATAATACGATGATGACGGAAATCAGGGCGGCGTTGGATGCCGGGGAATTCGCGGCTTATAAGAAAAAGAAACTGGAAGGATTATAAAAGACTTGTTTTCTTATCCGGTTTTGTGTATAGTAATAAGAAGTGAAGTTTTCCGAGGGGGAAATTATCGTTAGACGAAAGGAGTAACAATCTCATTATGGGTATTTTGTTAACAGAGGATGCAGCAGCGGCGGCGGGAAGCAGCGTTATCATGGTCGGCTATATTGTAGTACTGGTTGTGGTATTCTATTTTATTATGGTTCGCCCGCAGAAGAAAGAACAGAAAAGGATGGCAGCCATGCTTTCGGAGCTTTCGGTCGGAGATGCGGTTTTGACAAACAGCGGTTTTTATGGAACGATTATCGATATTACGGATGATACTGTTATCATAGAATTCGGAAATAACAAGAACTGCCGTATTCCGATGCAGAAATCGGCGATTGCACAGGTAGAAAAACCGGATGCTGAATAAGATGGAGTCAGAATAAGATGCATTTCGGTGCATCTTTTTTCGCATAATGGAATTGCGCCGCAGCGTAATGGAATGACAGAGCGCAGGCTGCAGAGTCTGCGTTTTTTTCGTAATGATACAGACGTTTGTTTGCAGAATGAGAAAGGAGCAGGGGAAGAAAGATGGAATTGAAGATTACTTGTATTCCGGGGGACGGAATCGGACCCGAAATTGTGGCGGAAGCCAAAAAAGTGCTGGACGCCATAGCCGTAAAATACGGTCATAAGATGAACTATACGGATATTTTAATGGGCGGTGCATCGATTGATGCGTGCGGTGTGCCGTTGACGGATGAAGCGATTCAGACGGCGAAGAGCGCGGATGCGGTGCTGATGGGTTCTATCGGCGGAGATACGACAACATCTCCCTGGTATAAACTGCCGCCGCATTTGAGACCGGAGGCCGGACTGCTTGCGATTCGAAAGGCGCTTAATCTGTTTGCCAATTTGAGGCCGGCGGTGCTTTATGAAGAGCTGGCGGGAGCGTGTCCTTTGAAGGAGGAAATCTCCGCCGCCGGATTTGATATGCTGATTATGCGGGAACTCACCGGCGGGCTTTATTTCGGAGAGCGGAAGACGGTGGAAGAAAATGGCGTCTTGAAAGCAATCGATACTTTGACGTATGATGAAAATGAGATTCGCAGAATTGCCGTTAAAGGCTTCGAAATTGCCATGAAGAGAAAGAAGAAGGTAACGAGCGTGGATAAGGCGAATGTGCTGGATTCTTCCAGGTTGTGGCGTAAAGTGGTGGAAGAGGTGGCAAAAGACTACCCGGAAGTCACATTAGAACATATGCTTGTGGATAACTGCGCTATGCAGCTTGTAAAAGACCCGGCACAGTTTGACGTTATTCTGACCGAGAATATGTTCGGAGATATTTTATCCGACGAGGCGAGTATGGTGACAGGCTCCATCGGTATGCTAGCTTCCGCATCCCTGAATGATACCAAATTCGGATTATATGAACCGAGTCATGGTTCAGCGCCCGATATTGCGGGCAGGGATATTGCAAATCCGATTGCGACAATTCTTTCCGCATCCATGATGCTCCGGTACAGCTTCGACCTGGATAAGGAAGCGGATGCAATCGACGAAGCGGTGAAGCAGGTATTAAAAGAAGGGTACAGAACGGCGGACATTATGTCCGAAGGCTGTACAAAAGTCGGATGCAGACAGATGGGGGATTTACTGGTACAGTACATAGCGTGAGGCGTTTCAGGGCTTGTGTCTGCTGTCCGGAGAAGGGCGTTGATAGTTACATGACAGAACGGTTGCGGGGTCAGTGGAAGCAAAGAGATATGGAATGGAAGGTTTTTGTCCTTTTTCTGTCCGGAATGGCAGTATATTACGGATACAGACTCTTTGCGCTGACGCCCTGGTATGACGAACTATATACTTATTATTATTTTATCAGCAGAGGCCCGGTTTATGCGGCGATTCACTGGCCGCTGCCCAACAATCATGTTGGCTATTCCGTGCTTTCCGGTATTTTGAATCTGTTTGGAAATCCGGCGATAGGATTGCGGGGAATATCGTGGATTAGCAGTCTGATAAGCCTTTGTCTCTTGTTTGCGGCAGGCAGAAAGTGTTTGCCGAAAGGCGCTGCGCTGCTTCCGGTTTTTTTATTCGCGCCGATGGGGCTGGTCAATCAGCTTGCGGTTCAGGGAAGAGGATATGCGCTCGCGTCCTGCCTGTATCTGACGGCGGTATATGAACTGCTGCATATTGTGAAGGACGAGGATGTCCGGCCGGGAACCTATGTGATAACAGGATGTTCTTTTGTTTGGGCGCTTTATACGCTGCCGAGCAGCGTTTACTTTGTTCTGCCGCTTTGTCTGATTGGAGGCACATGGCTGTTATTGGAACGGCGTAAGAAAGAATTTTTTTCCCTTTTGATAACGGCGATTATCTCCGCGGTATGTACGATTGGCCTGTATGCGCTCATCTGGCTTGCAATCGGTTCCAATCTGCTTTCCAAAACGCCGGACAGCGGCTGTTACGGGCAGGGACATATTTCCATTATTCTGAACGCTCCTTTTAAGGCGCTTAAAACAGGGATTGATTATATGTTGGATACACCCTATATCCAGAGCGTTGGAAGGGAAGGTTACTTTGAACGGTTCGGCATATGGATGAAAAACCTTTTTGCCTCGTATTATGCGGAAGGCTCCATCTTGCTGCTGGCTTTGACAGGAATCGGCGTTGTAATGCTTTTTATATGGCTGATTTACAGAATGGAAAAACAGAAGTCAGAATCGGAACAGGGATTTTTGGAGTGGTATCTGTTCTTGACATTTTTGCTGACACCGCTGATGCTTGTGATTCAGGCGTCCCTGCCATATTACAGGGTGTTCTCATTTCTGGGTGTTCCGGTGGCATTGCTGCTTGTCTGGATGTTTGTACAATTTGCGTCACGGTTGAAAAAGCCGTTTTTTCTCTATGCGGCGGAAGGTCTGGCTGGTGTTATGTGCGCGGTCTTACTGCTTTCTCCGGCCGGAAGGGCTCAGTATGGCGGACGGGAAGCGGCAATTGAAGATGCTTACTCCCATATGGCGCTGCAAAACGGCGAGACGGTCTGTGCGACCGACTGTGACCAGGAATATCTTTTAAAATATTTATATGACAGGGAAGACGTTCGGCCGGTAATTGAAGAAGCGGATTATGTGTTGCTTGACAGAGAGCTGTTTTTGTCAGAAGAAGAAATGAATCTGCGGGATGCAGCGGGGGCGGACGCGTGGAAATATTATGTTTCCCATGACAGTATTCCATGGGATTATGTGGAGGAAAAAATGGATATCTGTTATGAAAATAGCAGATTTATCCTTTATCGAAAAAAATAAATCAGAAAAACGACATAAGGAAAACAGAACGGAGGAACGAATCGAATGAGAAGCGATAATGTAAAAAGCGGTATCCAGCAGGCGCCGCACAGAAGCCTGTTCAACGCACTTGGTTTCACGGAAGAAGAAATGAAGAAGCCGATGGTCGGCATCGTCAGTTCGTATAATGAAATCGTACCGGGACATGTGAATCTGGATAAAATCGTCAATGCGGTCAAACTGGGCGTGGCAGAAGCGGGCGGCGTGCCGGTTGTTTTCCCGGCAATTGCGGTATGCGATGGTATTGCGATGGGACATATCGGGATGAAATATTCTCTTGTAACAAGAGATTTGATTGCAGATTCGACAGAATGTATGGCGCTTGCACATCAGTTTGACGCGCTTGTGATGGTACCGAACTGTGATAAAAATGTGCCGGGTCTTTTAATGGCGGCAGCGAGAATCAATGTGCCTACGGTATTTGTTTCCGGCGGACCCATGCTGGCAGGGCATGTCAGAGGACAGAAGAGAAGCCTGTCTTCCATGTTTGAGGCGGTAGGTTCTCATGCGGCCGGAACGATGACGGAAGAAGAGGTAAGGGAGTATGAAGAAAAGGTATGCCCGACCTGTGGTTCCTGTTCCGGTATGTATACGGCCAATTCCATGAACTGCCTGACCGAGGCGCTCGGTATGGGGCTTCGCGGTAACGGCACGATTCCGGCAGTTTATTCCGAAAGAATCAAACTGGCAAAACATGCGGGTATGGCGGTTATGGAAATGTACAGACAGAATATCAGACCGAGCGATATCATGACGAAAGACGCCATTTTGAATGCGTTAACGGTAGATATGGCGCTTGGCTGTTCTACGAACTCCATGCTGCATCTTCCGGCAATCGCGCATGAAACAGGGTTTGATTTTGATATTGCTTTTGCGAATGAAATCAGCGCGAAGACGCCGAATCTGTGTCATCTGGCTCCGGCAGGCCCGACTTATATGGAAGACCTGAACGAGGCAGGCGGTGTTTACGCGGTTATGAAAGAACTTGCGGATGCGGGACTGCTGCATACAGAGTGCATGACCGTGACGGGTAAGACAATCGGAGAAAATATTGCCGATGCCGTAAACAAAAATCCGGAAGTTATCCGAACGCTTGACAATCCTTATTCTGAGACGGGCGGTCTTGCCGTTCTGAAAGGAAACCTCGCGCCGGACGGAAGTGTCGTAAAGCGTTCCGCAGTCGTACCGGAAATGATGGTACACGAAGGGCCGGCCAGAGTTTTTGACTGTGAAGAAGATGCAATCGACGCTATCAAGAGCGGAAAAATCGTTGCGGGCGATGTGGTAGTCATTCGCTATGAGGGGCCGAAAGGCGGACCGGGTATGCGGGAAATGCTGAATCCGACCTCGGCAATTGCAGGAATGGGACTCGGCTCCAGCGTTGCGCTGATTACGGATGGCCGTTTTTCCGGTGCATCCCGCGGCGCGTCCATCGGACACGTTTCTCCGGAAGCGGCGGTAGGCGGTCCGATTGCTCTGATAGAAGAAGGCGATATGATAAGCATCAATATACCGGAAACGAAACTGGATGTGAAGGTGTCAGAAGAAGAAATGGAGAGAAGAAAAGCGAAATGGCAGCCGAGAGAGCCGAAAGTGACGACGGGGTATCTTGCGAGATACCGTGAGCTTGTAACGAGCGGCAACAGGGGCGCTATTTTGGAGATACCCGGCAAAGCATAAGGAAGTCCGGAAACTGAGAAAATGCAAAATAGGAGGGGGGAATCCTATGGCAGTACAATTATCAGGAATGAAGAACCATAAAACTGTGATAACGCAGAGTGATTATGCGATGAAAAACAGTGTGATAAAGAAAGACAGGGGCGGTTCGGATTTTACACAGGGCGGACGTTCGTTTAACATCGGAAGCGATTCGGATGCAGTGCTTATGCGCAAAGAGATTGCCAGGAAAAGAGCAAAGAAGGCGGTTAAGGATGCCTGGGAGGGAGACCGGAAGATTCAGTCGGATATTGAAACGCGGAAAGAAAATCTCCGGGAGCTGCGAAGCGACATATCGCAAAAAGCCGGTTACCTCATGGCTTACCACGAGAAGAAAGCGGAGCTCAAAGAAGAATATGGAATAGATGAAAACAGCGAAGAGCAGAAGGCGCTTCTTGCAAAACGCGAGCAGTCGCTTGTGAATCCGGAGGTCGTTCTGACGCAGGCAGAACAGAAACGTCTTGCCGGGATTGATGAGTATGAAGCCAGAGTCCGGGAGATGAATCAGGCAAGCTTTGATATCTGGATAGATAAAAAACCGGCATAAGAGATATGCTGTTGGACGAAGAAGCAGGGATAGCGGCAGTTACGGCGATTCAACTGGAGCGTCTAAAGTTCCATGAAATGGCGAGTGCACAGGCTTCCGCGAAAAAGATAGAAGCGGGAACGAGTGAAGATGTCATCAATATGCTGACCGGCGAAGCGAAAGACCGTATCAGTGAATCGCTCCAGGAGAAGCGGGAAGAGGCAAAAGAAAGAGCGGAAGAAAAAGGAAAAGAAGAAGAGAAGCTGGAAGCGCAGAGAACGGAAAAAGAGTTGATGCGGGAGCAGTTCGAACTGGAGCAGGCAGAGAGCAGAGAGACGGAAGCGGCCCGAATCGAGCAGCAGAAAAATGCAAGAAAACAGGAAGACATCCTGATGGAGACAGAAAAGAACTCCACAGGCGCGGTATCCACTTCTTCGCAGACACGGATAGAAATTAAAGAAATGCTGCATAAGATGAATTTGCTGGAAGAAGACCTGAAAGGCATGGAAGTTGACGATGCCATATAATGCTTATCGGCAGTAGAAAGCTCTTTGATATAAAACGATTTAGGAGGATAAAAAATGTTACTGACAGGTGCGGAAATTGTTGTAGAATGTTTGAAAGAGCAGGGAGTTGATACCGTCTTCGGGTATCCCGGCGGAACGATTTTGAATGTATATGATGCTTTGTATAAGCACAGCAATGAGATAACCCACATTCTTACTTCGCATGAGCAGGGCGCAGCGCATGCAGCGGACGGTTATGCGAGAGCTACGGGCAAGGTCGGCGTCTGTATGGCAACGAGCGGTCCGGGGGCTACGAATCTCGTGACCGGTATTGCGACCGCTTATATGGATTCTGTGCCAATGGTGGCGATTACCTGTAACGTGAATCTGCCGCTGCTTGGAAAAGATTCTTTCCAGGAAGTCGATATCGCCGGCGTGACAATGCCGATTACCAAACATGGCTATATCGTTAAAGATGTCAATATTCTGGCAGATACGATTCGAAAGGCTTTTGCAATAGCCGGAAGCGGCAGGCCGGGTCCCGTGCTCGTGGATATCACAAAGGATGTGACTGCAAATCAGTGTGAATATACGAAGATGCCGGCGGCAGAGAAAATCGTGAAAGAGAGCGATAATGAGGCGGATATTGAAAAAGCGGTTGCACTCATCAAAGCGGCAAAGAAGCCGTTCATTTATGTAGGCGGCGGTGCGGTTATTTCAGGTGCGCATGAAGAAGTGAGAGAGTTCGCTGAAAAAGCGGGTGCGCCGGTATGCGATACGCTGATGGGTAAAGGCGTATATGACGGGCGTGATGCACGTTATACCGGAATGATTGGCATGCACGGAACGAAAACGTCGAATTTCGGTGTCAGCGAATGTGACCTGTTAATCGCGCTTGGCGCAAGATTTTCCGACCGTGTCGTGGGGAATCCGAAGAAATTCGCGGAACATGCCAAAGTACTGCATATTGATATCGACGCGGCCGAAATCGATAAAAATATTCGGACACATGTTTCCGTCACCGGAGATTTGAAAGAAGTACTTCAAAAAATTAATTCCAGACTGGAAAAACAGGAGCATGCCGACTGGCTCGCGCATATTATGGAGTTAAAGGAAAAATATCCGCTTAATTACGATGCGTCCGTCCTGTCCTGTCCCTACATTATGGAAGAGCTGGACCGCATTACTGACGGACAGGCAATTATCACGACCGATGTCGGACAGCATCAGATGTGGGCCGCACAGTACTATAAATATTCCAAACCGCGCACGTTTCTTTCTTCCGGTGGCCTCGGAACGATGGGATACGGCCTGGGCGCATGTATTGGCGCAAAAGTCGGTAATCCTGACAAAATCTGTGTGAACATTGCGGGAGACGGTTGTTTCAGAATGAATATGAATGAGCTTGCGACGGCAAGCAGATATAATATTCCGATTATTCAGATTGTCATAAATAATCATGTGCTTGGCATGGTAAGACAGTGGCAGACGCTTTTTTATGAGAAACGATATTCCCAGACCATTTTGCAGGATAAAGTAGATTTCTGCAAGGTAGCGGAAGGGCTTGGCTGTGCGGCGATTCGCGTTACGAAAAAAGAAGAAGTCGCGCCTGCCATCGAAAAAGCGCTTGCACTGAAAGCGCCGGTGCTTTTAGACTGTATCATTCCGGAGGATGATAAAGTATTCCCGATGGTACCTGCGGGAGCTCCAATCAGTGATGCTTTTGACGCACAGGATTTGGCGGCTGAATAGAGACTGAAAATCCGGAGAAGTTTTATGTTATGAAAAAACATTTGTTTAGAAATCTGATAGTGATATTCTTTATTTTGATATCACAGTTGGCCGTTTTATATATCGGCCTTGCATTTTATTATCGAAACGCGTTCGAGTACGGTACATGGATTAACCACATCTATTGTACCGGAAAGAATATCGAAGAAGTCAATCAGGAGCTTATAGAGCAATACGTATATGACGGCATTACAATCTATGACAAAGAACAGAATGCTTATCGGATAGGAGCGGACGATATCCAATACCGGTATGATTTTCAGGAATCGCTGAAAACTTATCTGGACGGGCAGAACGCCTGGCTCTGGATGGACAGTTTATGGACGGTTCGGGAGACGGAAATCAGACCGGTCATTTCTTATGATGAGGAAGCTCTCGAACAGTGTTTTGAGGCGATGCCGTTTTTGACGGAGCAGGAAAGAGAAGAGCGGAGATATGAAATCATCAGGACAGAGCAGGGATATGAGCTGTTAAATGAACGCTGTGATGTGCTGGACGTGGAGAAAGCAAGACAAACTGTTGCCGAAGCGGTTTGGAACGGCAATACAGAGATATCGCTGGTGGAAGCCGGCTGCTATTATGATATGGAACTGACGGAAGAAATGCAGGATACAAAACGACAGTGGGAGCAGCTTCAGGAATTGCAGGATTGCCATATCGTTTATCAGATGGGAGAAGACCTGATACCCATAGACGCTTCCGTCGTATGTAACTGGATTCTGTTAAAGGAAGACGGTGGTTTTGCATTGGATGATACCGGTGCGTTGCAGTTAAGGGAAGACGCCATAACGGAATTTATCGCGAAGCTGGCGGAACAGTATGATACAGTGGGATGTGAGCGGCAGTTCAGTACTACAACCCGGGGTGTGATAACGATAGGGGGCGGCATCTATGGGAATAAGCTTGACCAGGAAGCGGAGACGGCATATCTGACGGAAGCTTTTTTGAACAAAAAGGAAGAAGTACATACGCCTGTATATCTGCAGAGCGCAATGCAGCAGGGAAAAGATGATATTGGAAATACCTATGTGGAAATTGATATGGGCGAACAAATGATGTATTTTTATCTGAACGGAGAATTGCAGGTAGAAACGCCGGTCGTTACCGGGAATACGTCAAGACGCATGGGGACGCCGTCCGGCGTCAATTATGTTTATCTGAAGCAGACCGACCGCATTCTGCGCGGGGAGGGCTATGCTTCCCACGTCAATTTCTGGATGCCCGTTAAAGGGAATATCGGAATTCATGACGCTTCCTGGCGGAGCAAATACGGCGGAACCATCTACCAGACGAACGGTTCTCACGGCTGCATCAACACACCATATAATGCGATGGTGCAGATATATGAAATGGTGGAAGTCGGAACCCCGGTGGTGATGTATTATTAAGATTTTTTTAATATGGTAATTGACTAAAGTATACAATAAATGTAAAATAGCATTTAGTTTATAATTTTAAAATGACTGGAGGAGAAGAGAGTGGCAAGAGTATATAACTTTTCGGCAGGCCCGGCAGTTTTGCCGGAAGAAGTGTTGAAAGAAGCTGCGGAGGAAATGTTAGACTATAAAGGAACCGGTATGTCCGTAATGGAAATGAGCCATCGTTCCAAAGCCTACGATGTGATTATTAAGGAAGCGGAGGCAGACCTTCGAACGCTGTTGAATATTCCGGATAATTATAAGGTACTGTTTTTACAGGGCGGTGCGAGCCTGATTTTTGCATCTGTGCCGATGAATCTGATGAAGAACCGTAAGGCAGGTTACATATTGACGGGACAGTGGGCGAAAAAAGCCTTTGCGGAAGCGAAAATGTATGGCGAGGCCGTGGAACTGGCATCTTCTGCGGATAAGACCTTTTCTTATATTCCCGATTGCTCCGATTTGCCGATAACGGATGACATGGATTATGTTTATATCTGTGAAAATAATACCATTTACGGAACCAAATATCACACTTTGCCGGATACAAAAGGAAAAATTCTTGTCTCCGATGTCTCATCCTGTTTTCTTTCGGAGCCGATGGACGTGACGAAATACGGCATGGTTTATGCGGGCGTGCAGAAAAATGTAGGTCCCGCCGGAACGCAGGTTGTCATTATCAGAGAAGACCTTTTGCAGGAGGATGTTCTTCCGGGAACACCTACCATGATGAATTATAAAGTGCAGGCGGATAACGACTCCCTGTACAATACGCCGCCCAGTTACGGTATTTATATTTGTGGAAAAGTGTTTAAATGGCTGTTGAAAAACGGCGGTCTCGGCACAATGAAAGAGCTGAACGAGAAAAAAGCGCAGATATTATACGATTTTCTGGATGAAAGCAGTCTGTTCAAAGGAACCGTCAGAAAAGAAGACCGTTCTTTGATGAATGTGCCGTTTGTGACCGGAAATGATGAAACGGATGCGAAATTTATTAAAGAGGCGGAAGCGGCTGGATTTGTCAATCTGAAGGGCCATCGCAGCGTCGGCGGCATGCGCGCGAGCATTTATAATGCAATGCCTGTTGAAGGCGTGGAGAAGCTCGTTGCATTTATGAAAGAATTTGAGAAGCGTGAGTTGTGCCGTTCGTGACGGTGTATCTGAAAGGAGAATAACGATAAAGATGTTCAAATACTTATGTTTAAACCCCATTTCCACAGTAGGAACCGAAAAATTCAGCAAAACTTATGAGCAGACGGATAATATTGCGGAAGCGGATGGAATTCTGGTCAGAAGTGCAGCGATGCACGATATGGAACTGCCGGAAAATCTGCTGGCAGTCGCGCGGGCGGGCGCCGGTGTCAACAATATTCCGCTCGATAAGTGTGCGGAAAAAGGAATCGTCGTATTTAATACGCCTGGTGCGAATGCCAATGGTGTGAAAGAGCTTGTTATTGCGGGTATGCTGCTTGCTTCCAGAGATGTTGTGGGCGGAATCGAATGGGTTCTTGCCAATCAGGATAAAGAAGATATTGCGAAAGCGGCGGAAAAGGCAAAAAAGAATTTTGCGGGAACGGAAGTCAGGGATAAAAAACTTGGAATTATCGGATTGGGCGCAATTGGCGTTAAAGTGGCTAATGTGGCAAAATATCTCGGTATGGAAGTGTATGGATATGACCCTTATGTTTCCGTCGATGCGGCATGGAATCTGAACCGTGATGTAAAACATGCGCTGAGCGTTGACGAAATTTATGAAAACTGTGATATTATTACAATTCATGTGCCGCTGATGGATGCGACAAAGGGAATGATAAGCCAGGGCGCCATCGCGAAAATGAAAGACGGTGTGATTCTGTTAAATTTTGCGAGAGATTTGCTTGTGGATGAAAAAGCTGTTCTTGATGGAATCAAAGCCGGCAAAATCCGTAAATATGTATCGGATTTCCCGAATCCTGTGACTGCAGGCAAGGAAGGCTGCATCGTGATTCCCCATCTTGGCGCGTCTACGGAAGAGTCGGAAGATAACTGTGCCAAAATGGCGGTAGAAGAGCTGATGGATTATCTGGAGAACGGAAATATTATTAACAGTGTCAATTATCCAAAATGTGATATGGGCATCTGTACACAGGCAGGACGTGTTGCGATTTTCCATAAGAACATTGCCAACATGATTACAAAGTTTACCGCCTGCTTCGGTGATAACGGCATTAATATTTCCGATATGACCAATAAGTCCAAAGGAGAAGTGGCTTATACGATGCTGGATATTGAGGCGCCTGCTTCCGAAGAAATGATTCAGACGTTATCCTCTATTCCGGGTGTATTCCGTGTAAGAGTTATAAAATAGAATTGCGTGGAGGGAATGAAAAAAGGCGGTAATCCGGTTTGGTACGGAATACCGCCTTTCATTTAATGGGAAATTGCATCAGCGTGAAAAATTGAAGGAGAATGCGAAGCATTCTCCGAATCGAGCGTGTCGGCGCTCGATTTTTACAAATTCAGTTCCGACTGGAATTGCGCTTCGGCTTTGACTGCCACTTCGCTTGCAAGGTCCATATAAAGAATGAAAACGTCTTCGACGGACATTCCTTTTTCTTTTGCAATCTCTTCCATGACAGGCTTTAATGTTTCAAGCTGAAATGAAACAGGGGTTTTCTGGGGGTCGATGTCGGCCAGCGTTTTCTCCGCGTAAGCATTGATTTTGTGGAGAATTTCCGCATTTTCAGGAGTCATGCTCACCATTCCTTTCTAAAGTAAAATAACAACGTAATATTTATTTTAACATTGAAAGCTTGTGCTGTACAGGCATTTTTGATAAAATGAAATGGAACGTTCTTCTGCTTTTGGCCGGAAGAATGGAAAACAACAGGGAAGCGGGTAAGAGAATGGCTGACATTATTCCATTTAAGGCTTTACGGCCCAGGGTAGATTTGGCCGCAAGGATTGCGGCATTGCCATACGATGTTTATGACAGAAAGGAAGCGCGGGAGAAGGCAGCGGATGATGCGTTTTCCTTTCTGCGCATTGACCGGCCGGAAACACAGTTTCCGGAGGATTACGATATGTATGCGCCGGAGGTTTATGAAAAGGCGCGGGAGATGTTGGCGGAAATGACGGAGCGGGGCGAATTTGTACTGGAAAAAAATCCGGCATATTATGTATATGAGCTTGTCATGAACGGCCGTTCACAGACCGGAATCTGTGCCTGTGCTTCCGTGGATGATTACGAAAACGAAGTCATTAAAAAGCATGAAAATACAAGAGCCGAGAAAGAAGCCGACAGAATCCGGCATGTAGATATCTGTAATGCACAGACCGGACCGATTTTTCTGACTTACAGAAGAAGGGCGGATATCCAGGCAGAGGTGGAGAAAGCCATGACAGGACCGCCGCTGTATGATTTTACGGCGGATGACGGCATTACGCACAGGGTATGGCGTATTGATGACATGGAATCGATTGAGACGGTCAGAAATGGATTTGCCAAAGTGGATACGGTATACATTGCGGACGGACATCATCGCTGTGCCTCCGCAGTCAGGGTTTCCCAGATGCGCAGGGAAGAAAATCCGGGTTATACGGGACAGGAGGAATTTAATTATTTTTTATCTGTTATTTTTCCCGATGACCAGCTTCTGATTATGGACTATAACAGAGTCATCAAATCGCTGAACGGATATACGGAAGAAGAATTTTTAACAAAAGTAAGCGAAATCTTTGAGACGGAAAAAGCGGCGGTCATGCCTTTTCGCCCAACCAAAAAGGGTGAGATGGGCATGTATCTGAAAGATACATGGTATCGGCTTTCGGTCAAACCCGAAATGCTGACGGGAGACCCGTTGAAAGATTTGGATGTATCGATTCTGCAAAGGGAGCTGCTTATGCCGGCGCTTGGGATTTTGGACCCGAAAAACGATGGGCGGATTGATTTTGTCGGAGGAATACGAGGGCTTCATGAGTTGGAAAGAAGAGTCAAAACGGATTGTAAAATCGCTTTTGCCATGTACCCGACAGACATTCATGAGCTGTTTGCCGTGTCCGATGCCGGGAAGCTGATGCCGCCGAAATCAACATGGTTCGAACCGAAACTGCGCAGCGGTATTTTTATTCACCCGCTCAGTTAGCGTGATTTGAAATGATGCAGAGCAGGATGACTGAGGTCATACGGAAACCAGAAAGGAGTTTCATATTGATGAACAAGAAACTGTACAAATTAATGAACTGGGCTGAAATTGAGGGAATTATTTATTCGGAGTCGGATAATCCGCATAAAATATTGGGAGCGCACGTTTCCGGCAATAATATTGTTATCCAGGCTTTTTTCCCGAATGCGGTAAAAGTGCGCATTCAGCCGAAAACAGGCGATAAGAGTTATCAGATGGAATGCGTTGATGAGGCCGGTTATTTTGCGGCGTTGATTTCCGGAAAAACGTTGTTTTCTTATGAATATATTGTGGAATATGAAGACGGTTCTCTGAAAAAAGTAAATGATGCCTATAATTTCAAACCGCAGCTGACGAAAGAGGATACGGAGAAATTTAATGCGGGCATTCATTATACGATTTATGAGAAATTAGGCGCGCATCCGATGAAGATAGACGGTGTGGAAGGCGTTTATTTTGCAGTCTGGGCGCCGAATGCGGTGCGTGTCAGTGCGGTCGGAGATTTTAATGACTGGGACGGAAGGGTTCACCAGATGAGGCGGCTTTGGGATTCCGGTATTTTTGAGATTTTTATTCCGGGCGTTTCTGTCGGTGAATGTTATAAATTTGAATTGAAAGCGAAAGGCGGTATGACTTATCTGAAAGCTGACCCTTACGCTTTCGGCCAGCAGCTGCGTCCAGAGACGGCATCTTTAGTCAGAGCAATAGACGGCTTTGAATGGGAAGATACCAAATGGATGAAGAACCGTAAGACGGCACACGGCATAAGTTCCCCCATCAGTATCTATGAATTATATCTTGGTTCGTTCGCAAGAGCGGAAGGCGACAGTCCCTATCTGAATTATCGGGAGCTTGCGCCGAAGATTATAGAATATGTGAAAAAAATGAACTATACCCATGTAGAACTGATGCCGGTAATGGAGCATCCTTTTGACGGTTCGTGGGGATATCAGGTTATCGGATATTATGCGCCGACGGCAAGGTATGGTACGGCGGAAGACTTTATGTATTTTATGAACGAGCTGCACAAGGCGGATATCGGTGTCATTTTAGACTGGGTTCCGGCACATTTTCCGAGAGATACGCAGGGATTGTCCAATTTTGACGGGACATGCCTTTATGAACATGCGGACCCCCGGCAGGGAAGCCATCCGCACTGGGGAACGCTCATTTATAATTACGGACGTCCGGAAGTGAGCAATTATCTGATTGCAAATGCGTTGTACTGGATTGAGCAGTATCATGCGGACGGCATCCGTATGGACGCGGTCGCATCCATGCTTTATCTCGATTACGGGAAGAACAGCGGCGAATGGGTAGCCAATATGTACGGAGGCAACGAAAATCTGGAAGCGGTGGAATTTTTGAAACATCTAAATTCCATTGTGAAAAAAAGAGATGACGGCGTACTTCTGATTGCGGAAGAATCCACCGCATGGCCGAAAGTGACCGGCGATGTGAAAGAGGATGGTCTTGGATTTGACCTGAAATGGAATATGGGCTTTATGAACGACTATTTAAGCTATATTAAGACAGACCCTTATTTCCGTTCCGGCTGTCATAATAATCTGACTTTCAGCATGATTTATGCGTACAGCGAAAAATTTATTCTTGTCTTTTCTCATGATGAGGTCGTTCACGGGAAAGCCACGATGCTTGGTAAGATGCCGGGAGAGAGGAAGGAGCAGTTTGCGAACCTGCGTCTGACTTATGCGTATCTGATGACCCATCCCGGAAAGAAACTGCTTTTTATGGGACAGGATATCGGCGAGTATCATGAGTGGAACGAAGAACGTGCGGTGGAATGGGAACTGCTGGAAGATGAGGACCACAAGAAACTAAATCAACTTGTTTCTGATTTGAATAAGATGTATACGACGATGCCGGCTATGTACCAGAAAGATGACTCCTGGGAAGGATTCGAGTGGATAAACTGCATAACGCCGCAGTCCTGTATGCTTTCTTATATCCGAAAAGCAGAAAAAACAGAAGATACATTAGTGGTGGTCGCAAATTTTGCCAATGCGAAACAGGAATTTACAATTGGTGTTCCTTACGAAGGAAAATATAAAGAAATATTGAACACGGATGCGAGAACGTATGGCGGAAGCGGCTGTGTTAATGCGAAAGAAAAGAAAACGTTGGAACAGGAATGCGACGGTAAGCCTTATGCCATTGAAGTGGTCGGCGCGCCTCTGTCCATCAGTATTTTTTCCTATGCACCCTATACGCCGGCAGAAAAGGCGGAAATAGAAAAGGCAAAAGCGGAAGCGCTTCGAAAAGAAAGGGAAGAAAAAGAGAGACGGGAAGCGGAAGAGGCAGCAAGAGTTACCGCATTAGAGGCTGAGGAAGCAAAGGAAGCGGCCAAAAAGGCGTCTCAGGAAGCGAGAGAGAAAGCAAAAGCAGCCAATGAAGCGGCGGAACGATTGAAAAAGATACTCGCGAAGGAAAAAGACGGCGGACAAAAAGCAGGAGAAGAGACGCCGGCAAAGAAAATTTCCGTAAAGGAAACGGATGCCAAAAAAGTGCCTGTAAAAGAATCCGGGACAAAGAAAACGACGGGCAAAGAGACTTCCGCGAAGAAAAGCGGAACAAAACAGGGTGAAAAAAGTAAGTAAATGAGCATAGAGATGAGAAGGAGCAGGGAGGAAAAAGATGACGCCAATTGAAGTTTTGACAGACGAAACCGTAGATGTAGGACTGATACAGTCTTTTATAGAGAAACTGCCGGAAAAAGCGCTTCAATTTGGTGTGAGAGTGCTGCTTGCGCTGCTTGTTTTTGCGATAGGGGCACAGTTGATTAAACTGGTCTGCCGGATTTTGAAAAAATCAATGCAGCGCGGCAATGCCGATGTCGGCGTTATTCAGTTCCTCGGCTCCTTTGTCAGAATTACGCTTTATGTATTGCTTGTATTCTTTATTGCATCAGGATTTGGTCTGGATGCGGCAAGCGTTGTCGCGCTGCTTGGTTCAGCCGGAGTGGCGATAGGCCTTGCGATACAGGGAAGCCTCTCCAATTTTGCCGGAGGCGTGCTGATTTTGCTGTTAAAGCCTTTTAAAGTAGGCGATTATATCATTGCCGGTAACGGAAATGAAGGAACCGTTGTGGAAATTCAGATTTTTTATACGAAGCTTACGACCGCCGATAACAGACTGGTGGTGATTCCGAACGGAGAATTATCCAATTCCAGCATGATAAATGCAAGCGCCATGCCGACCCGCCGGATTGATATCCCGGTAGGCATTTCCTATGAGGCGGATATCAGACAGGCGAGAAATGTCCTGACAGAGCTGCTTGAGAAAGATGAGAAAGTTTTGCAGGATATGGATAAAAGAGTATTTGTCGATTCTTTGGGAGACAGTGCGGTTATGCTTGACGTACGCTGTCATGTTGCATCGGAGGATTTTTGGGAAACAAGATGGCGTTTGACGGAAAACATCAAATACGCATTGGATGAAGCAGACATTTCAATTCCTTATAATCAGCTGGACGTGCATTTGAAGGAACATGCTGCCGGAAACGGGCGCTAAAAAGTTTTGAAAAAATATTTTCTAAAAAAGAAAATTACTTCTTGCCAAAAAGGGTTTTACCCGTTATAATAATCTTTGTGTTTAGGCATAAGCTGGAATAGCGCAGTCGGTAGCGCAACTGATTCGTAATCAGTAGGTCGAGGGTTCAAGTCCCTTTTCCAGCTTAATGAGACAGCACTTATGTAAAAGTAAGG
>CAJTRK010000027.1 GCA_910578475.1 uncultured Lachnospiraceae bacterium
ACCCGTTAAGAGAGTTTATTTTGTCGTACTCTTGTCGTACCATACTGTCTTTAAGTCCGCAAACCCTTGATTTTACTGGTCTTTTCCGCCAAGCGTTTTCATCGTCGGGAACAGCAATACGTCTCTGATTGCCGGCGAATTGGTCAACAGCATAACCAGTCTGTCGATGCCGTAGCCGATGCCTCCAGTCGGCGGCATACCGATATCGAGTGCATTCAAAAAGTCATCGTCGGTATGATTCGCTTCTTCGTCACCTGCCGCAAACGCTTCTTCCTGCGCCCGGAAACGTTCCCGTTGGTCGATAGGGTCATTCAGCTCTGAGTATGCGTTGCACATCTCACGACATGTAATGAAAAGCTCAAACCGCTCTACATAACCCGGCTTGTCCGGCTTTTTCTTGGTCAGGGGAGAAATCTCTATGGGGTGGTCGGTAATAAAAGTCGGCTGCACCAGATGTTCCTCTACAAATTCTTCGAAGAACATATTCAGGATATCTCCTTTTTTATGTCTTTCTTCATAATGAATGCCCTTTTCGTCCGCAATTTTCTTCGCCTCAGCCGTATCTTTGATTTCGTCAAAATCAACGCCTGCATATTTTTTTACGGCCTCGGTCATCGTCATACGGGCAAACGGCTTTCCTAAGTCGATTTCCGCATCGCCGTACGGAATCAGCGTTGTGCCGCAGACTTCTTTCGCCACATGGCGGAACATATTCTCCGTCAGTTCCATCATGCCGTTATAATCCGTATATGCCTGATACAGCTCCATCAGGGTAAACTCCGGGTTATGTCTCGTATCCAGACCTTCGTTCCGGAAAACACGGCCGATTTCATAAACCCTTTCCATGCCGCCCACAATCAGTCTTTTCAGGTAGAGCTCCAGGGAAATGCGCAGCTTTACGTCTTCGTCCAGCGCATTATAGTGTGTCTCGAAAGGCCTTGCCGCCGCACCGCCCGCATTGGAGACGAGCATCGGCGTTTCCACTTCCAGAAATCCCTGTCCGTCCAGATAACGTCTGATAGAACTGATGATTTTGGAACGCATGACAAACGTCTTTTTTACTTCCTGATTCATAATCAAATCCGTGTACCGCTGACGGTAACGAATATCGGTATTGACAAGTCCGTGAAATTTCTCGGGCAGAATCTGTAAACTCTTGGAAAGCAAAATGACCTTCGCGGCATGAATCGACATTTCACCGGTTTTCGTCTTAAAAACCTCGCCTTCGATGCCGACGATATCGCCCACGTCATATTTTTTGAAATCGGCATAAGATTCTTCTCCGATGCTGTCCCGCGCTACATAGGTCTGGATATCCCCCTGCAAATCCTGTACATTGCAAAAAGATGCCTTCCCCATCACACGTTTGGACATAACGCGTCCCGCGATGGATACGGTTTTTCCTTCCAGCGCATCAAAATTATCTTTGATTTCCTGACTGTGATGTGTCACATCATATTTGGTAATGGCAAAAGGGTCTTTGCCGCTTTCCTGCAAGGCAGCGAGTTTCTCACGTCTTACTTTCAAAAGCTGATTGATATCCTGCGTCTGCTGCCCGTTTTCCTGATTCCGTTGTTCTGCCATTCTGCTAACCACGCCTTTCTCTCAATGAACGAACTTTTCTTTTTCCTTCTTTTGTTAATTGGACCGCTGGATTTCCAACACCTTATATCGCAGCATGCCCGCCTGTGTCTCAACTTCCACAACGTCGCCGATTTTGCTCCCAATCAGGGCTTTTCCTACCGGAGATTCATTGGAAATTTTTCCTTTCAGGCTGTTCGCCTCGGTGGAACCAACGATTTTATATTCCAGTTCTTCCTCATATTCCATATCAAGAATCGTTACCTGGCATCCGATGTTGATTTTATCCAAATCCACTTCATCTTCCACAACGACTTCCGCATTTTTTAAGATTTTTTCCAGTTCTTCGATTCTTGCTTCGATATCCCGCTGTTCGTCTTTCGCCGCATCGTATTCCGCATTTTCAGACAAGTCGCCCTGTTCTCTCGCTTCTTTGATTTTCTGCGCGACTTCCTGACGTTTAACCACTTTCAGTTCATGCAGCTCATCCTCATATTTTCTAAGCCCCTCATAGGTTAAAATATTCTTTTTTTCTTCCATGACGACACGCCCTTTCCTGTCTCTGCTTTGTTCTTTTTTCTGTTGTTTTCAGAGAATCTCTGATTAACTCATTTATCATAACCACTTTTTACCACAGTGTCAAGGTATTTCCGGGGAGACTGATAGAAAATTCCCCTGTATTTTCTTCTGAATAACGCTTCTTTTTCTTCCGACGATGCAATGTCCAGATAAACGCCTCCGCTTTTCAGCATATAAAACGGCATGCTTCCGGAATAACCATAGTCCAGAAAAAGCGTCCGGCTCTGTCCATTCGGCCGGCAATACTTATCATACCGGATTTCCGTACCGCCGATTACCTGACAGACCAGACCGTATTCATAATAGAGTTCGTCCGTATATTCCCGAATCACTTCTTTCAGTTGTTCCGTTTCCGCAGTTCCGCTCGTATGAAACGGCCAAACACGTTCTTCTTCCCGGATGTCTTCCCCGCTTCCCCGCATCTCTTCCGCCTCATAAAAAACCGTAAGCGCATTCACCCGCGGCAGATAGGGCCGTATCATTTCCGCGAAATGCCGTATCTGTTCTTCCGGGAAAAAAAGCCTGCCTGCCAGAAGCACGACCGATTCGGGACCGTCTTTTATGTTTTGGACAGGAAACTGCTCCCGCAGGATTTTCTCCGCAAACGAAAGGCATATGGAAAGAAAAGTATCGTTTTGACTGAAAAACTGCATGCCGGGCTGTATCAGTATCCTGACATTTCCTGCATACAGCGGATGCTTTTCCGCACTTTCCTGCATTACCCGAAGCAATTTTTCTTTTTTCCAGCCCTTTTGCAGTAAAGGAATTAAAAACGTGACAACTCTCATCCCGTCTTTTTCCGCAACAAAAGATTCCAGGCTGATTTTCTGCCAGAAACGCTTTTTTAAAAATTGTTGAGATTCCGTTACCGTTTCTTCCGTAACATAATAAAATATT
The DNA here is from genome assembly GCA_910578475.1 of uncultured Lachnospiraceae bacterium. Taxonomy (GTDB): domain Bacteria; phylum Bacillota; class Clostridia; order Lachnospirales; family Lachnospiraceae; genus UBA3282. The sequence goes on from CAJTRK010000027.1 coordinate 3,058, forward strand.
GTTTCGTTTCCCATATGAGAATATACGCTACATCTGTCCGATTAATTCCTCCAGCGCCGCAAAATTTTCGACCGTATTTACCTGTTCTCTGAGTCTTGCGGAATGCGGCATTCCGGCGGTATACCAGGAGACATGTTTGCGCATCTCACGAACGCCCGTATACTCGCCTTTATACTGTAACTGCAGCCTCGCATGGCGCAGCATCATTTCCCGGCATTCTGCGTTCGTTTTCGGAGGAAGCATCGTACCGTCCTTCAAATAAGCGTTGATTTCCCGAAAAATCCACGGATTTCCTCTGGCCGCACGGCCGACCATGACGCCGTCGCATCCGGTCTGCCGAAGCAGATTTTCCGCGCTTTTGCCGTCCGTAACGTCCCCGTTGCCGATGACCGGAATCGAAACGGCTTCTTTCACTTTCGCAATGATTTCCCAGTCCGCCTGTCCCGCATAAAACTGTTCCCGCGTCCTGCCATGCACCGTAACTGCTGCCGCCCCGGCATCTTCGACTACTTTAGCCATTTCCACCGCGTTGATATGGTCTTTGTCGAAGCCGCTCCGGATTTTCACCGTAACCGGCTTTTCGATGGAACGAACAATTACGGAAACGATTTCTCCCGCCAGCTTCGGATTCTTCATCAGCGCGGAGCCTTCCCCGTTATTGACGATTTTCGGCACGGGGCATCCCATATTAATATCCAGAATGGAAAAAGGACGTTCTTCGAGCCGTTTTGCGATTTCGCTCATGATGCCGGGGTCGGAACCGAACATCTGTAAAGATACCGTTCCTTCTCCGGGGTGAATTTCCAACAGCGACTCCGTATTTTTGTTTTTATATAAGACCGCTTTGGCGCTTATCATCTCCATACAGACGAGCCCCGCCCCCTGTTCTTTGCATAACAGACGAAAAGGCAGGTCTGTCACGCCTGCCATCGGAGCCAGTATAATAGGATTGTCTAATGTCACATTACCGATTTTCATTTCCGTTCATACACCTTTTGTCTGCTCTAGCAGACACTGTTTTAGAATGTAATCTTTTCTTTTAAAACAAAGACCCTGTAATACAGACTCAGGGATTCCAGCATTTCCTGTCTGTTCCGGCGGATTTCCCGAATCATCAGGCCGCTGCTGATTTCATCATAGAGGAAATCATCTTCTTCGGCGTTGGTCTCTAAAGAAATGCTTCCATCCTCTTCGAACACAATCGTAAAGATGCCGCCGACTTCCTCCGTAAAAAGAACACAGATGACGTGCAGTTCTTCTTTGATGGAATCCGGAATCGCCGCAAACCGCTGGTTAAAATAATATTTCTGCTCATAAGCATTTGCGCCGCAGAGTACGATGCGTTCACCTTCCATGAAACCGCCTCCTTTTCCCTTAAATATATCCGTACAGCCCTCTGACAGATACTTCTCCCGCATAGACCGTCTTCATTTCACCGTCTTCTTTTTCTACGAGAAGTTCCCCCGTAGTGCTGATGCCTCTGGCAACTCCCGTATAACTGCCTTTCGGGTCCAGCACATTGACTTCCATATTCAGATTCAGCAAATATCTGCCGTATGCCTCAATAAGCAGGCGCAGGTCAAGGGTTGTGACAAAAGTGTCATAATTTTTTTCAAAACGTTCGAGAACGCGTTCCAGAAGTTCCGCTCTCGAAAAAGGGGTTCCCGCTTCTATTCTGAGCGAAGTCGCCGTCTCTCTGATTTCTTCCGGGAACTCTTCCGGCGCGCCGTTATTAACATTGATGCCGACGCCAATGACCACATGCCGGATATAATCTGTTTCCACATTCAGCTCCGTCAAGATGCCGCATACTTTCTTTTTGTTGACAACGACATCGTTGGGCCACTTGATTCCCGCCTGCAGCCCCGTTGCCTCCGTTATTGCCTCCGCCACGCTGAGCGCCATGACGAGTGTGAGCATGGAGGCCTTATCCGGCGCAAAATCCGGTTTCAGCATAATTGTCATATAGATAGCGCTCCCCGGCGGCGATTCCCAGTACTTCCCGCGTCTTCCTCTTCCGGCATTCTGTTTCTCCGCTATCACCGTCGTTCCGTGCGGTTCTCCTTCTTCCGCATAGCGCTTTGCATCGATATTGGTGGAACCCGTTTCCTCCAGATAAAATAACTGCTGTCCGGCCCACTTCGTTTTCAGCCTGCTTAAAACTTCACTTCTGGAAAGCACGTCGGGGCTCTCCAAAAGACGATAGCCTTTATGGGAAACGGCTTCTATCCGATAGCCTTCTTCTTTCAGCTGATTAATTGCTTTCCAGACCGCCGTCCGGGAAACGCCGAACTGGTCGCATAGCTGCTGTCCCGATACATAATCCCGGCTGTTCCGAAGTAATGTAAGAATATCCGATTTATCTGTTTTCACATTAATAACCATGCCTTTCCCGCACACCCTAATCCGGCATACCAACCGTTACCGCCATTACGGCTTTAATCGTGTGCATACGATTCTCCGCTTCATCAAACACGATGGACCACGGCGATTCAAATACTTCGTCGGTCACTTCCATCTCCTGAATGCCGAATTTTTCGCTGACTTCTTTTCCTGTCTTTGTATTCAAATCGTGAAAAGCAGGAAGACAGTGCATGAATACCGCTTTTTCTCCGGCATTTTCCATCACCTTCCGGTTGACCTGATAAGGCTTTAAGTCATGAATGCGGCTCGTCCAGACCTCGTCCGGCTCTCCCATGGATACCCAGACGTCGGTATAGATAACATCCACATTTTTTGTGCCCTCTTCCACGCTTTCCGTCAGCCTGATGCTGCCGCCTGTCTGCGCCGCAATTTTCTCACATTCCGCCACAAGCGGTTCTTCCGGGAAATACGCTTTGGTCGTGCAGGCGGTAAAGTGCATGCCCATCTTCGCACAGGCTGCCATCAAAGAATTTCCCATATTATAACGGGCATCGCCCATATAAGTCAGTTTTATGCCCTGCAGATGCCCGAAATGTTCCCGAATCGTCAGCAAATCCGCAAGCATCTGGGTCGGGTGAAACTCATTGGTCAGGCCGTTCCACACGGGCACACCCGCGTACTGCGCCAGTTCTTCCACAATCTTCTGTTCAAATCCACGATATTCAATTCCCTCATACATGCGGCCAAGCACCCTCGCCGTATCGGCAATGCTCTCCTTTTTGCCGATTTGGGAACCTGCCGGGTCCAGATAAGTCGTCCCCATTCCCAAATCATGCGCCGCCACCTCAAAAGCGCAGCGGGTCCGTGTACTCGTTTTTTCAAAAATCAGGGCAACGTTCTTTCCCCTGCAAAAATCGACCGGGATTCCCTTTTTCTTTTTTTCTTTCAAATCCGCCGCCACATCCAGCATATAAGTAATTTCTTCCGGCGTAAAATCCAGTATCTTCAAAAAGTTTCTTCCTTTTAAATTGATTCCCATTCCATATCCTCCCGTCACTGTCTCGAAAATATTTTCAGTATATCCCAGAATAGGACGGTTCTCAGGAACCGCCCTATTATATGTCCTGCTATGCAGTTATCGCTCCGCTCAATCCTTAAAAAGCTCTTTCGCGGATGCCGCAAGTCCTGCCATTCCCTGAATTTCCGAAGGAATGATAATCTTGGTTGCCTTGCCGTCCGCCGCCTTTTCGAAAGCTTCCAGACTCTTGATGCGCAGAACTGCTTCGTCCGCTCCCGCTTCACGAATCATGCGAATACCGTCTGCAGTAGCCTGCTGTACTTTCAGAATTGCCGCCGCTTCACCTTCCGCCTCACGAATCATCTTTTCTTTCTGCGCTTCCGCACGAAGGATTGCCGACTGTTTTTCCGCCTCCGCTTCCAGAATTGCGGATTCTTTCTTACCTTCCGCAACGAGTACGGTAGATTTCTTCTCACCTTCCGCACGCAGAATCGCCTCACGACGTTCACGCTCCGCTTTCATCTGTTTTTCCATCGCATCCTGAATGGCTGCCGGCGGAATGATATTTTTCAGTTCGACTCTGTTGACCTTAATGCCCCAGGGGTCCGTTGCAATATCAAGAGACGCTCTCATCTTCGTATTAATGACTTCTCTGGAAGTCAGCGTCTGGTCGAGTTCCATCTCACCGATGATATTTCTCAGTGTTGTAGCCGTCAGATTTTCAATCGCCATAATCGGATTTTCCACGCCGTATGCGAACAGCTTGGGGTCCGTAATCTGATAAAATACGACCGTATCGATTCTCATCGTTACATTATCCTTTGTAATAACCGGCTGCGGCGCAAAGTCTACAACCTGCTCTTTCAAAATAACCCGCTTCGCCACCTTATCTACGAAAGGCATTTTAAAATGAATACCTACCGGCCATGTCTGCTGATAAGCGCCAAGACGTTCTACCACATAAGCATATGCCTGCGGAACGATTTTGATACAGGACGCCAAAAGTGCAATCACTAAAATAAGCAATACAAAAACAAAATAAAGTCCAACCATAATTAAACCTCTTTTCTTTCTTCTACAATCAGTTTCACGCCATCGACACCAAGCACAGTCACAACGGTTCCCGCCGGCAATACTACGTTATGATAACTGCTCCTCGCGGACCATTCCATACCGCCTGTGTTTACCTGGCCGATACCCTCCAGATTATTGATTTCGCTGATGACAATCGCCTGTCTTCCAATCATGCTTTCTACATTGGTTCTAATTCTATCTCTGTTAAAATATTTGACAGCAACCGGTCTTGTAAAATACAGAAGGAGCCCGGAAACGATTAAGAATATCAAAATCTGCAACGCCAACGGTGTCCTCGGTATGGAAATCAAAGCCGCCGCGAGTGCGCCTCCCGCAAACCAAATCGTCGTAAGTCCCATCGTAATCAGCTCGATGACTATTAATATCACAAGAATCACAAGCCATACTACTGTCATATTTACATCCAACATCGCCATCACCCTTCACCCCTTTCCTATTTATATTACTATATTATCGGTATAGAAACAAGGTTTTCCGACAGCTTTATAATATTTTTGCTTTATAATATTTTATTCTTATAAGAATTATGAACAAAAAAAGAAGGACTATCCGTCGAAAGGTTTACAACACGGTTTGGAATAATATGGAAAAACAAAATGCAGGCGGGCGTGTCTTCATAAGACATCCCTCAGCCTGCATTCTTTTATCTTTTACCTTTTACCAGAAAACCTGATTATCAATCAGAATCCCTTCATGGTTTCCGGCTCTTCTGAAATGGGTTGCGTCGCCCACATTGGTCACACCCGCCATCGCTTCCTGCGCCGCCGTATAGCAGCTCTGCGCAATATCGGTATTATAGATTCTTGCGACTTTGCCGTTCATCGCCGGCGTAAACTGGCCGGAAGCGTAAATAACGCCTGAAATCGTATTCGGGTATGCGCCGCTTCTGACTCTGTTCATAACAACAGCTCCGACCGCAAGCTGGCCCTGATAAGACTCCGAACCTGCTTCACAGTAAATCAATGCCGCCAGAAGTCTGACGTCATCCGCGTCGGCGATAATTGCCTGATTTGCTTCACGCGCCGCCTTCTTTTTCGCCTCCTCGGCTTCTTCTTCCCGTTGTCTGATAACGTCCATCGTTTCGCCCGCATCGATATGGAAATCCACTTCTACAAATTCTGCAAGAACATAGGCGTCATCGTGAAAAAAATCCACCTTAATCCACTCGTCGTCCATGACTTCCACTACATTCAGCGCGTCGTTCTGTGCCAGAAGTCCGAGCACTTCCGATTCCGTGTCGGGTTCCTGACGCACACGCAGCGTATCCGCCTCGTTCGTTATGATGAGATTTCCCACTTCACCTGCCAACGCTTCCGCCTCTTCGTCAAAAAGAAGAAACTCATCGTTTGCCCATCCGACCAGTTCGCCGGATTCCAACTTGGTCCAGCCGTCCTTTCTTTCCAGAATCTTTCCGCCGCAGTCTTTGTAAAGGAGTCCTACTTTCTCCGATTCTTCCGACGCCTCGGCGCGTACGTTCAAAGCAATCTGTACATCCGCCATCACAAGGTCGGATTTTTCTTTTTCCGCTTCTTCTACGATAAGCGCCAACTCCTCAATTGCTTCCTCATTTCCATCGGTGCCCGGGTCAATCACATTGGAAATACCCACGTTCAAAGAATCCAGATAATCTTTCGTACCGGATGCGGCAGCTTCTAATTTTATTCCGCCAAACAAAGCCAGACTGATAATCCATCCGGTCAGCATAAAAATTATGCCTCTGCCTCTTAACATGAATGCTTACCTCCGCTTTTTTCTACTTTGTTAAAATTATTACGAAAATATTAAGTATTTGTTTTGGATTATTCTAGCAAAACATCTACCCTTTGTCAAGTTTTCACCTGTTTTCTTTAATTTATAAGCAGAAATAAGCACAAAATTGTTACAACCTCTTAGTTTTTTCGACACATGCGGCAAGCGCTGCCATCACGGCGCCGCGCATTCCTCTCTCTTCCAGTACGCGCACGCCCTGAATGGTCGTGCCGCCCGGCGAACATACCATATCCTTCAGTTCTCCCGGATGTTTTCCGCTTTCCAACGCCAGTTTCGCGCTGCCATACACGGCCTGCGCCGCAAACTCATAAGCCTGTGCCCGCGGCATTCCTGCCGCCACACCCGCATCAGCCATCGCTTCTATGAACATAAATACATAGGCCGGCGAACTTCCTGATACTGCGCCCACCGCGTCTATCAGGCGTTCCGGTATCAGGCTCGCTTTCCCGAAACTTTCCATGAGGCCGATGCTGTATTTTTTTTCTTCCTCGGACACTTCCGCATTGACGCATACGCCCGTACAGCCCTCTCCTACGAGCGCCGGCGTATTTGGCATACACCGCACCAGTTTCACGCTTTTTCCGAAAGCCTCTTCCAGCCATTGCAGGCTTTTTCCGGCGGCAATGCTGATAATCAGCGTATCAGGCCTTGCCGCATCTTTTATCTCTCCAATTACTTCTTCCAGGAACTGGGGCTTGACCGCAAGCACAAGAACGTCCGCCTGCGCCGCGGCATCCGCATTTTTTCCGGACGTCACAATGCCAAATTCCGCCGCCATTTTCTCCCGCGTCTCCTGCGTCTTCGCCGTGCCAATGATATCTTCCGACCTCACCATCTCTTTGCGGAGCATCCCGCCGATAATCGCCCTCGCCATATTTCCCAGTCCGATAAATCCGATTTTCATATTGCTACCTGTCCTTTCTTTATCTTACCCCTTCGCAAATCGACAGAAGTTCTTCGTCGATGTTCTTTACGGTTTAGAACCTTTTCTCACTTTCTTCTTTGCCGCGCTGCCTCGAATAACAGGATGGATGCCGCCACAGCCGCATTGAGCGATTCCACTTTCCCCGCCATCGGAATCTTTACGGAAGCGTCCGCGCGGGCCGCCGTTTCTTCCCGCAGGCCGTTCGCCTCATTTCCAATCAGAAATGCCGTTCCGCTCCGATATGTGCATGCGTCATAGATTTTTGCGCCCTGCAAATGCGCCGCATAAACAGCAATCTTTTTTTCCTGTAATTTCCGAATGGATTCTGCCAGGTCGTTCTCGTATAGAAACGGTATACGGTAGATGGACCCCATCGTGGAACGGATGGTTTTCGGATTGTAAATGTCCACGGTACGGCTGCTCATCAAGAGTCCCGTGACACCGGCTCCTTCCCCGGCCCGAAATATCGTGCCGAGATTCCCCGGGTCCTGTATATCTTCCAAAAGCATGAGCAAAGGGGCCTTCTCCGCAAGCATCTGTTCGAGCGAATATTCCCGCTGTTTTATCACACATAAAACTCCCTGCGGTGTTTTCGTATCTGACATTTTCCGGAAAATATCGTCTGTCACCGTTTCCAGACGGTCCGCCAGCATCGCAAATTTCTCTTTACAGTTCTGCGGCATTTGTTTATCAAAACTTTCCGCCGCATAAACTCTCACGATTCGTTCTTCCGGCGCTTCCAGAAACATTTTGACGCCTTCTACAACGAAAAGACCTCTTTCTTTTCTCGCTTTGGCCTTCTGGATAAGCTGTATGACTTCTTTCACGCCTTTGTTGGAAGGACTTGTTATCATAGCGTTTATCTCCTTCTGTTTGTTTTATCCGTTCCTATATAATAAAACTTCCCCATATGATTCTTTTCATATGGGGAAAACTGATTCCGTCATGCCCAAAAGGCTCAACCTGGCAGAAGCTATAGAGAAAGTATCTTGCTGACTTCGAATACATATTCCGGAATATTCTTTTTCATATTCAGCGCTTCCTCAATATCAAAATCGAGAAACTCTCCATGCTGATAGCCAACGACTCTGTTTGTCTTACCTGCACAAAGGATGTCTGCCGCATATGCACCCATGATAGAAGCATAATAGCGGTCTTTACAGGTCGGTGAACCGCCGCGCTGCATGTAGCCGAGAATGGTTGCTCTCGTCTCGATACCCGTCGCTGCTTCAATACGGCGGGCCATCGAGGTAGAATGACCGATGCCTTCCGCATTGATAATAATATGATGAGTCTTGCCTCGTTTTCTGTTGGCAATGATGTTATTAATTATCTGCTGTTCGTTATAATCGTATTTTTCCGGTATCAGAATATCTTCCGCGCCGTTTGCGATACCGCACCACAATGCGATATACCCCGCATTTCTTCCCATAACTTCAATGATACTGCAACGTTCATGCGAAGAGGACGTATCGCGCACTTTGTCGATTGCCTGCATTGCGGTATTGATTGCCGTATCAAAACCGATGGTATATTCAGTACAGGCAATATCCAGGTCGATGGTTCCCGGCAGGCCGATGGTGTTGATGCCAAGTCTGGAAAGCGCCTGTGCGCCGCGGTAAGAACCGTCACCGCCGATTACGACCAGACCGTCGATTTTATATTTCCTGCACACCTCTACCGCACGCTGCTGTCCCTCTTCCGTACGCATTTCGGAACAGCGGGCCGTTCCGAGAATCGTTCCGCCGCGTTGGATGGTATCGGAAACATACCATTTTTCCAAATCTATAATTTCTTCGTTCATCAGGCCCTGATAGCCTTTTTTAATGCCCTTTACCCTGACGCCGTTGGCAAGCGCTTTTCTGACAACTGCGCGAATTGCGGCGTTCATACCCGGCGCATCTCCTCCGCTCGTTAAAACTCCTATCGCTTTAATTTCTTTTGCCATATGATAACCATGCCCCTTCCCCGGTCTGCAAATGTCAAAATGATTGACCGATTCCATTTTACCCCAATTATATAGGGTTTTCAATCTTTTTTAAACGACTCTGATATTTTCTTTGCCATATAGCGATTCAAGCCTTTCAATCAGCTCGTTGTCCGCATTGACATTCTGGTTCGGCGGCAGCGTCTTCATCGCTTTCGGGCTTTCGATATAAATGACGACGCTGTCTCCACCCTCCGAATCCCTAAGCGACGACATCAGTTCCGCTTCTTTCTGCTCAAAAGTCTCTTTGTCCGGGAACTTAATCCACAGCTTCTTCGGCATTTCCTCAAAGGTCGTAAGCTTTTCGCAAATCAGTTTGGCATCTTTTTCATCCTCTACGGAAACGCGGCCTTTGATAAATACCTTTCTGTCCTCAACAAGCTTATCCGAATATTTTTCATAGTCTCTCGGAAATACGATGACTTCCACCGTGCCGAGAAGGTCCTCTATCTGCAAAAAAGCCATGACTTTTTCACTCTTCGTATATTTCAGCCTTTTATCCGCGATAATGCCTCCGACAACGGCAGACTGTCCATCTTTTACGACAGTTGTGTCGCTTTCTTCGTCGAGCAGGAAATCCGAGGTCTTGTTGGTAATATTTTTCTGCCAGATTTCCTGATATTCCTCCAAAGGGTGGCCGCTGACATAAATGCCGAGCACTTCTTTTTCAAAGCTCAGTTTCATTTCTTTGGAATATTCGCCTACGTTGGGAAGTTTAATTTCGTAATTCTCTTTTTCCTCTTCTCCTGCAATATCGAAGAGGGAAATCTGTCCGGCCATATTGTTCTTTTTGTCCTGATGAATGCTTTCCAGAATCTGCACATAAACGCTCATGAACTGCTTTCTTGTGCCTCCAAGGCTGTCCATTGCCCCCGCCTTGATAAAATTCTCGATAGCGCGTTTATTCACTTCTCTGTCTGCCATTCTGGATATAAAATCTTTCAGGTTCGTATAGGGGCCCCGTTGGTTCCGCTCTTCCACCACCATTTCGATAACGGGCCTTCCCACGCTTTTTATCGCCGTCAACGCATAGCGAATCGAATTACCCGATACGGAAAAGCCGATTTCTCCCTCGTTGATATCCGGCGGCAGTATTTCGATGCCCATGCTCCGACATCCCATAATATATTCCGATACTTTTCCGGAATTATCGATAACGGAAGTAAGCAGCGCCGCCATAAACTCAATCGGATGGTAATATTTCAGATAAGCCGTCTGGTAAGCAACGACCGCATAGCATGCCGCATGGGATTTGTTAAACGCATATTTGGCAAAATCCATCATCGTATCGTAAATATGATTGGCCACCTGCGCGCTGATACCGTTTGCCACACAGCCGGGCACGCCTTCGTCCGGATTTCCATAGATAAAATTCTTCCGCTCCTGCTCCATCACATACTGCTTCTTTTTACTCATGGCACGCCGCACAAGGTCGCTTCGGCCCATCGTATAGCCGCCGAGTTCCCGCACAATCTGCATGACCTGCTCCTGATAAACGATACAGCCGTATGTCGGCTCCAGAATCGGCTCCAACTGCGGGCAGTCGTAAGTAATGGAATCCGCATTGTTTTTCCCTTTAATATACTTGGGTATGAAATCCATTGGCCCCGGCCGGTACAGGGAAATGCCCGCGATGACATCCTCAAGGCTCTGCGGCTTCAATTCTTTCATAAAGTTCTTCATCCCGCCGCTTTCAAGCTGGAACACGCCGTCCGTCCGTCCTGTTCCGATGGATGAGAGCACCGCCTGGTCGTTATAATCAATATTGTCAATGTCAATCAGAATGCCTTTATCTTTTTTCACCATAGAAACGGCATTCTGGATAACGGTCAGCGTGCGCAGTCCCAGAAAATCCATTTTCAGAAGACCGAGTTCTTCTATCGTCGTCATCGTAAACTGGGTATTGATAGTGCCGTCCGCGCCTCTGGATAACGGCACATAATTTTCCGCCGCCGCCGGACAGATAACTACGCCTGCCGCATGCGTGGACGTATGCCGGGGCAGTCCTTCCAGACGTCTTGACATATCCACCAGGTCGTGCACCTGCTCGTCTTCCGTATAAAGTTTCTTAAATTCCGGGTTCATATCCAAAGCCTTGTCGATGGTGATATTTAACTCTTTCGGCACCATCTTGGCAATCGAATCCACATAGGCATAGGGCAGGTCCATAACACGTCCCACATCGCGGATAACAGCCTTCGCCGCCATCGTTCCGAAAGTCACGATTTGCACCACCTTATCCGTGCCATATTTTCGACCGACATAGTCAATCACTTCCTGCCTTCTTTCATAGCAAAAATCCACGTCAATATCAGGCATGGAAACACGTTCCGGATTCAGGAAACGCTCGAACAGCAGATTGTATTTAATCGGGTCGATATCCGTGATTCGAAGACAGTAGGAAACAATACTTCCTGCCGCGGAGCCACGCCCCGGCCCTACCGCGATTCCATTTTCCCTGCAATAATTAATATAATCCCACACGATAAGAAAATAATCCACAAACCCCATCGTATGAATAATGTCCAATTCATAGTCCATCCGCTTCCGGAGCGTCCCGTCATCTTCCGGATATCGTCTTGCCAGTCCGTCCAGACAAAGCTTGTTCAGATATCCCCAGGAATCATATCCTTCAGGCACTTCGTAATGAGGCACTTTATAAACGCCGAACGCAATTTCCACATGACACCGGTCCGCAATGCGCTGTGTATTTTCCACTGCCTCCCAGGCATATGGAAAAAGGCCTTTCATTTCTTCTTCGCTTTTTACATAATATTGTCCGCCCACATAACGCAGCCGGTCCTCATCCGCCAGTTTTTTCCCTGTCTGCAGACAAAGCAGAATATCATGGGACTTTTCATCTTCCGCATAAGTATAATGTACGTCGTTCGTGGCCACGAGCGGAATTTCCAATTCCCTGCTCATATTCAAAAGCGCCGTATTAACCGTTTTCTGGGCCGGAATGCCGTGGTCCTGAAGTTCCAGGAAAAAATTGCCTTTGCCGAAACAGTCTTCATATTTCCGCGCGGACTTTTTCGCTTCATCCAGCATACCTTTTTGAATATACCGCTGCACCTCGCCCGCCAGACAGGCGGAAAGCGCAATAATTCCCTCATGAAATTCCCGCAGGATTTCCATATCCACACGAGGCCTGTAATAATATCCTTCCGTATGTCCCCGGCTGACGATTTTCGTAAGATTCTCATAGCCGATATTATTTTCCGCCAGAAGAACGAGATGGTAATACCGGTCTTCGCCGCCGGTCAGTTCTTTATCAAAACGGGAGTTTGGCGCAACATAAACTTCACAGCCGAGAATCGGTTTGATGCCCGCATCTTTCGCGGCCTTATAGAAATCAATCACGCCGTACATAACGCCGTGGTCTGTAATTGCCGCGCTCTCCATACCGAGTTCTTTTACCCGTTTGACATATTCTTTGATTTTATTCGAACCGTCCAATAGACTATATTCCGTATGGACATGTAAATGTGCAAAAGCCATGTGGTAACCTCTCGTTTCTTTGTTCCGACTGTGATGCCCTGACTATCCCAGGTTGAAGAAGACTGCATGTCACAGTCCCCCTCAACCACCTCAGGATATTGTCATCAGGAAGAATGCCCTTTCAGGGCATTCTTTCGGTTGAAGAAGACTGTAAGTCTTCTTCAACCTAGTATACAATACTTTACAAAAAAAGGATATGCCTTTCGACATATCCTTTTCGGAAACATTTCTCACAAATTACAGATACTTTTTCAGCACATCTACCTTGTCCAGTTTCTCCCAGGGCAGGTCGAGGTCGTTACGGCCAAAGTGTCCGTAAGCCGCTGTCTGTTTGTAAATCGGACGACGCAGGTCAAGCATCTTAATGATGCCGGCCGGACGAAGGTCAAACTGCTCGCGAACGATTTCCACGAGTTTCTCATCGGACACTTTTCCGGTTCCGAAAGTATCTACCATGATTGAAGTCGGATGTGCTACACCGATTGCGTATGACAGCTGAATCTCACATTTTTCTGCAAGTCCTGCTGCTACGATGTTCTTTGCAACATAACGCGCCGCATATGCCGCGGAACGGTCTACCTTCGTACAGTCTTTGCCGGAGAAAGCGCCGCCGCCGTGACGAGCATAACCGCCATATGTATCTACGATAATCTTACGGCCTGTCAGACCTGCATCGCCGTGCGGTCCGCCGATAACAAAACGGCCGGTCGGATTGATGAAGAATTTTGTATCCGCATCAATAAGTTCCGCCGGAAGTACCGGGTCGAATACATATTTCTGAATATCTTCGTGAATCTGTTCCTGTGTCACATCTGCATCATGCTGTGTCGATAAAACAACCGCCTCAAGTCTTACCGGTTTGCCGTTTTCATCATATTCTACGGACACCTGGCTCTTTCCGTCGGGTCTCAGATATTTCAATGTGCCGTCTTTCCGAACTTTCGTCAGCTGTAATGCAAGCTTGTGAGCGAGGGAAATCGGATAAGGCATAAATTCTTCCGTTTCGTTCGTCGCATATCCAAACATCATACCCTGGTCGCCGGCGCCGGTTGCTTCGATTTCTTCTTCGGACATTTCCTGACGTTTTGCTTCCAACGCTTTGTCAACGCCCATCGCGATATCTGCGGACTGTTCGTCAATCGCAACCATAACGGCACAGGTATTGCCGTCAAAACCATACTCTGATTTGGTATAACCGATTTCCTTAACGGTATCGCGCACGATTTTCTGAATATCCACATAAGCATTTGTTGTAATCTCGCCCGTTACGAGAACAAAACCTGTACAGGTTGCAGTCTCACAGGCAACGCGGCTCATCGGGTCTTTTTCCATGCAGGCATCCAGAATCGCGTCTGAAATCGCGTCGCAGACTTTGTCGGGATGTCCTTCTGTTACTGATTCAGAAGTAAATAATCTCTTTTCCATCTTTTCTCTTCTCCTTTTTGTTTACTTTGGTTTGACAAATCTGTACAAAAAAATCCGCTTATCTTAATAAGCGGACCTGACAGTCGATAATCAAATCCTCTTATTGTTCGAGCTGCCATCGGGCAGTTTGTTCGCTCAGGTTAGCACCTTCCATTCTGGGGTTGCTGTGGTTTCACCGGTCCTATGTACCTCCACCACTCTGAATAAGAGAACACACAATATTGAATTTTCATATCTACATGTAACATACACTAATTACATACTGCTGTCAATAGAAATATTGCAAACTTCCAAAAAATTTCTGAAAAATATTCTTGTCCACATCAGACAACTTTCAGTTTAAATTTCTGAAGGTCCCGTTCGGTGCTGATTTTTTCTATCTGTGCGCCAAGAGACTGCAGCTTCAAATCGAAATCCTCATAACCGCGTTCGATATACTGGATATCGTCGATAGTCGTCGTACCTTCCGCCGCCAAAGCCGCAATAACGAGCGCCGCTCCTGCGCGAAGGTCCGGGGCCGATATGCTTGCGCCGGTATATTTCTCAACGCCGTCGATAATTGCGGTGTTGCTTTCTACTTTGATATTGGCTCCCATTCTGGTGAGCTCGTCCACATACTTGAAACGGTTCTCAAAAATGCTTTCCGTCACGATGCTCGTTCCGCCGGAAAGTCCGAGCGCAACCGTAATCTGCGGCTGCATATCCGTCGGAAATCCGGGATAAGGAAGTGTCTTGACATGCGTATGTCCAAGCGGTTTGGAGGCAACCACCCTGACGGCATCGTCAGATTCCTCCAGTTCACATCCGATTTCCAGAAGTTTCGCGCTGATGGATTCCAAATGCTTCGGGATAACATTCTTGACCGTCACATCTCCTTTTGTTACAGCCGCCGCAAACATAAAAGTGCCGGCTTCAATCTGGTCGGGGATAATTGCATATTCCGTTCCGTGCAGCCTGGAAACGCCTTTAATTTTGATGACATCTGTACCGGCTCCCTTGATATTGGCGCCCATACTGTTCAAAAAGTTCGCTAAATCTACCACATGAGGCTCTTTTGCCGAATTTTCAATAATCGTCTGTCCTTCCGCCATAACAGCCGCCATCATCACATTAATGGTCGCACCAACCGTTACGACGTCCATATAAATGTGATTCCCGATTAATTTTTCCGTTTCGGTGATAATCAGACCATGCTCAATTCTGACATTGGCGCCTAGCGCACGAAAGCCTTTGATATGCTGGTCGATTGGCCGCAGTCCGATATTGCAACCGCCCGGCAATGCAACTTCGGCTTTTCTGTATTTCCCAAGAAGCGCCCCTATCAGATAATAAGACGCCCGGATTTTTTTGATATAATCGTCTTCGATAATCAGGTCATGAACCTGAGCGGCGTTGACTTTAATCGTGTGTCTGTCTAACTTTGTTACAATAACGCCAATGCTTTCCATCGCCTGCAATAACACATTGGTATCTCTTACATCCGGTACATTTTCTATCAAAACAGTCTCATCCGTCATTACGGAAGCGGCCAGAATGGCCAGCGCAGCATTTTTCGCACCGCCTATCTCCACTTCTCCGACTAACGGATTCCCACCTTTAATCGCATATTGTTCCATATATAGTCCCCTGCATCAATTCAAATGCAAATATTATTATATTTTCCATCCTGATTTATCGTATCGTAAAGGAGCCATGAAGGGCATCCTGTTTATCCTGAATAATTACCATACAGTATACCATAATTTTCACATTTGTAAAGTGCGAGAAGAAATTCTAAGGCGTCAGAAAACGCCGCCTAAGAATTTCTACGATTTGCTGCGCAAATCTTTCTCGCACTGAAGAATGTCTCTCTGAGACATTCTTCACGGAGACGCCGCCTATGAATTTCTACGATTTGCTGCGCATATCTTTCTCGCTCTGAAACGCTGACTGAACATTTCTTCAATTTACTGCGCATATCTTTCTCGCTCTGAGACGCTGGCTGAGCATTTCTGCCGCATTTCTTTAATTCAGGTAGTTCAGCGGGTTGACCTGAGAACCGTTTATCAAAATTTCAAAGTGCACATGCGGTCCGGTGCTGACGCCGGTGTTTCCGCTCAGGGCAATTTTCTGGCCCTGTGAGACGGTCTGGCCGGTCGTTACCAGAACTTTGCTCAGATGGCCGTATCTGGTCTGTCGGCCGTCGGCGTGGTTGATATAGACAACATAACCGTATCCGCTTCCCCATCCCGCTTTCACAACCGTTCCTGCGGAGGAAGCCATGACTGCCGTACCTGTCGGCGTTGCCCAGTCGATGCCCTTATGATAGGTGCTTGCGCCCCTCGTCGGTGCGTTTCTTCTGCCGAATCCGGACGACTGTCTTCCGCCGGAAATGGGTTTGATATAGGTCGGCGGAATTTTTGTTCCCCGCTCTACAATCTTCGGAACCGCTTCATAAGTAATTTCTTCTTTCAGGATTTCCCGCGACACCTCTTCTTTGTTGCGGTAAGACACGTCCGCGACAACGATTCTGTGACCGGCCGAAGGTTCCTGTAATGTTTTGGTCTGCGTCGTATACCAGTCGTCATTATCCACATAGATAATTTCCGCTTCATAATCTTCTTCGTAATAAACTTCTTCCGTACGCTCTACGGAAAGCTCCGGCTCCGGAACCGTAATGATAAGCTCGTCCCCGACGCGGATGGTCGAACTGGCATCATCAATTGTGTCATTCATGGCAATCAGCTCGTCCAGCGTCAGTTCATTCCGCTCTGCAATCTGAGAAAGCGTGTCGCCCGATACCACCTCATAAATCTGCTCTTTCTCCTGGTCTTTCGTGACTTCTTCTATCGCATCCTGTAAAGATGTGATTTCATAGTCCTGAAGATAAGCCTCCACGACCTCCACCGTATCGCCGAATCCGATTGTCTGAAGCCCCAGTTCATAATCGGAAAAATCTTTTTCCACTTCCGGCTCCACGGAAGCAAAAATATCATCAAGCTCCGCATCAATACCGGCGCTGACAATCATTTCCCGCTCTTCTTCCACAGCCTCTTCTTTGGCACAGATAGCGGTGGTCAGCACGGTAAGTTCCCGGTCAGGGTCCATTACCAAATCCACATAGTATTCCTTTTCCGTATCATATTTTCCAAGAGAAGCCTGTAATAATGCAAGCACCTCTTCCGCACTGGAAAGATTCACAGTGTATTCATTGATTTTCACCGTGTAGGACCGGTTCAGCGTTTCTCTTTCACTGTTGCGGAGAACCGCCGCCATATTCTCAATGATAACGCTGTCGTCGTCAATCTCACCCCACAGCACTTCCTGACCTTCATAAGTCAGTTCGCTGTCGGCAAGCACCATTTCATCGCTGTCGCCGGCAATCTCCCGCCGGGCTGCGATAAGGCAGCTGTCCACCTCTTCCAAATCACCCATAACGCCTACTTCTTCCCCATTCAGACTGACAATGAACAGATTATCTCCCGTACTTTCCAGTTTCTGATAATGCGGCAGAAAAAAAGCTGTGACGACTGCTGCAAATCCTGCAGTCTTAATATATGCAATTTTCATTTTTTTATAATGTTTGCTGATAAATTTCATAAAAATAACTCCATTCGATTCCCTCTCCGCCTTTTACAATGCTTTTCGCAAATTGTAACAAATTCGTAACATTTCATATTTTAACAGTATTTCCCGAAAAAGTAAAGAGATATTCCGCTTCCTTTACGGCGGATTCGTGGTAAAATAATCATAGTCAAACAAATGCCGGGCAGCACGGCCTTCTCTTTGGAGGCATGCTGCGTCAATGCTCATGGAACGATAAAAAGGAGGCCCCGCCGGGATGGAACAAATCATATTTCATATCGATGTTAATTCCGCATACTTAAGCTGGAGCGCGCTGGAGAAAATGCAGCGCGGCTGTGACACCGACCTTCGTGCAATTCCCGCCATCATCGGCGGCGATATGGCGAAACGGCATGGTGTCGTACTCGCCAAATCCATTCCCGCCAAAGCGTTCGGCATCGTAACGGGGGAGCCCATCGTCAATGCCATGCGCAAATGTCCAATACTGCATATCGAGCCGCCGGACCACCGTCTGTATGATAAAAGAAGCGGGGAACTGATGCAGCTTCTTTACGATATCTGCCCGGACCTGGAACAGGTCAGCATCGACGAATGTTATATGGACTATACCCCGGTAAAAGAATTGTTTCCTTCCCCGGAAGCCGCAGCGGAACATATCCGCGCCCGGATACGGGAACAGCTTGGATTTACGGTCAATATCGGCATTTCCGACCGCAAAGTGCTGGCTAAAATGGCATCCGATTTTCAAAAACCGGATTTGACGCATACACTCTATTCTTATGAAATTCAGGAAAAGATGTGGCCCCTCCCGGTCTCCTCTTTATTTCTGTGCGGACATTCCAGCGTCGAAACGCTTCATAAACTGGAAATCATGACGATTGGCGATTTGGCCCAAAGCGATGTGTCCATTTTGACCGCGCACCTGAAAAGCCACGGTAAGATTTTATGGGAATATGCGAACGGCATCGATGATTCCGTTGTGGAGACGGAGCAGGCCGAGGCAAAGGGCATCGGTAACTCGACCACGTTATCAAAAGACGCCATGACAAAAGAAGAAGCATACCGTGTCCTTCTTGCGCTGGCCGAATCCGTTGCCCACAGACTCCGCAGCGCAAAACAGAACGCCGAAATGCTCAGCGTAGAAATCAAATATAATACTTTTCAAAAAGTATCACACCAGACCACCATGCAGAGCCCGACCGCCGGCAGCGATACCATTTACCGGACTGCCTGCGCGCTCTTCGATGAACTCTGGAACGGTACGCCCATACGGCTGCTCGGCATCCGCTCTTCCAAGCTTGTTTCCGCACAGGAACCCGTACAGCTCAGCCTGTTCGACCTGCCTGCCATTCAGGAAAAAGGAAGCGGCTTCGGTTCTCCTATATCGGCTGCCAAAGAAGCCCGTCTCGAACAGGCGCTGGATTCGATACGCCAAAAATATGGAGCAGACGCCATCGTCCGCGGCAGCCTGCTCCATCCGAAATCTGATTAATTTATCATTTTTATGGTATCGGATAATCCATCCAGTCAAACGTGTCAAACAGAAAAGCGGTTATCCATCTTCCAATCCAAAGAACCGGATTCGCATAAAAATACGCAGGCATTATCGCCAACATCCCAATCATAAGACCGATACCGCATACTGCGCCGGCAATATCAATGAGAAGTTCTTTCACAGACCTGCTTTTTTTGATACACAACAGCACACGGATAAGAAACATTCCAATGACAATTACCGGAATCGTATATACCAGAAAATCAGTCCCGATTTCTCCCGCTTCGTTAAGTTCCAGCGAAATGTTGCCTGCAAAGCCGCTCCCGCCCCAGGACTGCCGCCATCCCTCAATGAAAATGCCCATTTCCACACAAGCCAGGCAAAAGAACAACAGACTGCTGACAATAAAACGTTTCATCTTCATCTTTGTTTCTTTCGCTGCACGCTGTATCCGAAAAAGCCGATTTCTTTTCCGGTGGAAAGATACCTGCCATGAGAATAAACAAGCGGTTTTGCATCGTTTAAATGAAATCTGCCCGTCTCATCCATGTAACGCTCATCCACATGAACCGCCGCCACTTTTGCAAGAAACATATGATGGGAACCGAGCTCCTTTTTCTCAACGACCTGACATTCCAGATTGACCGGACTTTCCTCCACCATCGGGACGCCTACCTTCTCGCCCGGTATCTTGTGAAGTCCGCATTCTTTCCATTTATCCACATCTTTACCGCTTTTCACGCCGCAGTAATCGGTCGCAAAGGCAAGCCCTTCCGTCGTCAGATTAACGACAAATTCGCCCGTTTCCTCTATCATATGGTAGGAGTACCGTTCCGGCCTGACGGAAATCGATACCATCGGCGGGTCAGAACAGATTGTTCCCGCCCATGCAATCGTTAAAAGATTGCTGTTCCCTTTTTTGTCAGCCGCGCTGACCAGAACCGCCGGAAGCGGATAAAGCATATTGCCCGGTTTAAAATTCTGTTTTCCCATAAAAAAGACCACGCCTTTCTCCGTCATATGACAGTAATGTCACAAAATTATTTCCTGCTAAAACAGTTTAAAATTAGACAGCTGTATCGCAATATCAGCCAAAAGCAACAATAAAATTATCACTGTCAGAGGCAGGACGGCTCTCTGTTTCTTCCCGGATTCCTTCTGCGCCGCCGTCAACGCTTCCGTCTGCTTTCCCAGTTCTTCCGTCATGGCTGCCTGCACATTTCGATAAACCTTTACGCTCTCTTTATGAAAAGAGTCTTCCGACTGGCGGAACGCCTCTTCCATCTGTTTCTTCATCTCTCCCGCAAACGCATCCTGCTGCCTTTTCAAATCTTCGGAAAACGTTTCCTGCTGCGCTTTCATTTCTCCGGCAAGCATTTTCTGCTGCTCCTTTATTTCTCCGGTGAGCGCATTCTGCTGCGCTTTTATTTCTTCGGCGAGCGCATCCTGCCTCTCTTTTATTTCTCCTGTAAGCGTTTCCTGCTGCGCTTTTATGGCCGGAAGAAGTTCCTCCAGCTGATTTTTTATTTCCGACAATACCTTATCTTTCTCGGCCTGTGCCGCATTTTCTGTCTGAAATGCCTCGAGCTTTTCGATGCCGGTCTGGAAAGCCTTGCGCATTTTATCAACATTCTCCGCGGTTTTCAGATTGACTTTACGCATGTCCTGTAACAGGAGCTCGTACTCATTTACCTGATTTCTGAGTTTCTCCAGCTTCGCAGCGTCCGCGGCGGCATTCGCATCAATCATCCCCTGCGCTTTTTTCCTCTGTGCAAATTTATCCATAAAAGTATCCATTCTTTTCCGGCCCCTTTCTCTTTCGACGGCATAAGCTGATTGTAACAATTACGGCAATTATACCACGAAAAGCCAATGACCGCAATCGTGTATCTGTTCTGGTGCTCTGGGCGCTCTGGGATTTATTGTAAAAGCTTATCCAGTTCTTCGTTCAGCTTCCTTTTCAACGATTCCAGTTCTTCCTCCGTTGGATTATATTTTCTGTCGGTTAATTCCTTTCCGAGCTGCCAGACCGGACCGGCTGAAGGCGTATCGCCCTGTCTTCTCGGATGTATATGCCAGTGCATATGCAGACCGCCTCCCACACCCAACAGCGCATAATTTAATTTATCCGGACGAAAGGCGTGATATACCGCTTCCGCCACCACGGCCATTTCATGAAGAAATTCATCCCGATAACCCGGTTCCAGCTCATGCAACTCATACGCATGCTGTTTACACAGAAACAGACTATACCCTTTTATCCTTTGCTGGTCTCCGATTACAACATATCCCGTATTGAGCTCGCGGACAAAATACGGATTCTTGTTTTCCTTTATCATTGCGATTCTTTCACAAACCAGACATTTATCGTTCTTCATATTTAACTCCATTTCTGCGCTGCTTTTTGCGCATAAACGAGTTTGTGGCAAGCAGCGCGCAGACACAAATCTCGCGATTGAAAATTATATTTTCAATCTTTGAAAATTTTAATTTTCAATCTTCCCTCCATTCCGAAGCGTTTTACGCTGAGGATGCGAGCAGAATGTCAGATTCTGCTCTGCGATGAATAGCATTTGTTCCGCATATGCGGCATTGTGATTTCACTTGCAAAAGCCCCGTTTTTGTGCACTTTTTACATTTTTCCCCACCCCGTTTTTCGTTTTTTATAAGAATTAACGATAACTTCATACCATGTTCATAATTTATTCATAATTTCTGTCTATAATATAAATAACTTAACAAGTGATAAACACATAGATAAATTTTTTCATAATAGCCCGGGTGTCGCAAGACGCCTGGGCACTCCTCATTTCAGGATAAAACATTTCAAAATAAAAAAACGCAGGCCAGACAGCCTGCGTTTCTATCTCTCTCCCAACTGCTGAATCTCCTTATTCAGGTTCAGCATCCTGGCATCCAAATCCGATACGATTCTCGAACATTCCACCAGCTGGTCCCTGATGCTGTCCGGCGCATTTCCTTCGAATTTATAATGTATTTTATGCTCCAGACTCGCCCAGAAATCCATCGCTACGGTTCGTATCTGTATTTCGACCTTCGTCTGCTCAATGCGGTCGGACAGATAAACGGGAACTGTCACAAGCATATGATAGCTTTTATAGCCGCTCTGCTTCGGATTCACGATATAATCCTTTACCGAAATGACATTGATGTCACTTTGGTTGCTTATCATTTCCGCAATCTGGTAAATATCGGAGGTAAAAGAGCAGATGACACGAATGCCCGCAATATCATTGACATAGCGCACCATATTGCCGATTGTGGATTCATAGCCATGTTTCTTTAATTTTTTTACGATGCTTTCCGGCGTTTTAATACGAGATTTAATATGTTCTATCGGGTTATATCTGTGTACATGCTGAAATTCATCGTTCAGTATTTCCAGTTTCGTTGAAATCTGTTTTAATGCCGAATTGTAAATCAGGGTCACTTCTTTCCAACTGTCTATATCATTCCTATCTGTACTAACGTCCATATTCAGTTTTTATGCTCCTTTTACACACATTTTTCCTTTATTCTATACCGCTCGTTCTTCCCGTTCATTTTCTATGCGGTATGTTCACTCGCAAATTCACACCCCCGCGCTTTCCTGCAGACTCAGCCGGACATTTGCCCGTTAATCAGTGTTTTTGCTCTGATTTCATTTTATCACACTTTATGGAAAATGTATATATTTCACAATTTTTTTATCAAATTTTAATTTTTATTGTCTATTTTTGTACCATGTTTTGTAAAATCTCTTCCTGTCAGACACAACATCATGGGGCTGCAGAGTACAAACGGATACATATAGCGTATCAGGACTGTCGGAGACAGCAGCAGCGTCAGATAATAGGCTGCCGGAAAAAGCGCCGGTATCAGCATTTTATACTCTTTCCTGTACAGAAAAAAAGCGATGTACAGGCACAGCAGCCACCAATAAAATGCCGGCGCGAAGATAATGGGCAGAACCGGCGCCTTCTGATACGCATTATCCGATATGAGCCGTTCCATGAAAAAACGCAGCTCCGGAAGATAACTGTGTTCCACGATTTCATATCCGGCAGGCATTGTCCGGTTATCCGTGGAAAGATAGCCAAATCCGCTCTCCGTACCGACGCCGTATATGGTCGAATGCGTTTTATCGGCCAGATACCAGTAGCCGATGGAATTATCCAGAAAAGCGTCCACATATGTCAGCGGAAACTGCATGCCGAGCTGAGCCCATGTTCTGATGAGCCCCGCCGGGTCGTCATGGATAATCGCACGATTCTTGACCGGGTCCGCCAGATAGGGATTATATGCGGCAAATACCCACTCCGACGGAAGATAAGCATCCAGTCTGCGCCGCATGGCATCGTCAATCTCCGTTTCGTGCATAACCCGCGTCCTGGCCATCTGCTGCAGCGGCACACTCAGCATCTCTCTGGGACTTCCGCTTTGTGCGGAAACTGCCGTTTTCAGCCCTGCGCTTCCAATGCCGAACAGAAACAGCGTCGCTGCCGCAATGACTGCATAGCGTTTTAACAGTCCTTTTTTTCGGGCAAAAAACAGAAGGAACGGCTGGCAAACGGCCCAGGCATATATCGCATTGTTGCGGAATAGCAGCATCAGGACGGAAAAAAACACAAACTTCCACCCGAATCCTTTTGTATCATCTTCTTGGCCAAACCACCGGTCCGACATCACAACATACAACAATACCAGTCCGGAAAAAAGCACATCTTTGGTCGTACTGACCGCCAGCACGGAATTGACCGGAAAAAACGCATAAAAAAGAAGCAGCGCGATGCGCATCACCCATGACGTTCTTTCACGGTACAAAACGGTCAGAACATACCCTAAAATCATCGCCATAAAAAACAGCTGCACGATGGAATGCAGCGCCATCCCCGATGAATAAGAACCCGGCAGTTTCTCTCCCAGTTTAAAAAAGGCCCCTAAAAATAGTGTATGTATCAATGGATGATGGGTGCTATAATCTTGTGCCATAACCTGATAAAGCTGCCCCTCCGCATCATATGCAAAAACGGAAGGATAATATGCCAGAAATATGGGAATCCAGCACAATATTATGACCACCGCATAAAAAGCGAATACAAACGGGCTGTCATATTCTTTCCGCCCGGCTCTGCTCTTTACGCCGCCGTCACGCAATGCCGTCAGAAACATAAAAAGCAGTCCGGTCACAATCGATGACATAAATGTCATAACCGCAAGTGTCGCCAGCATTTGAATCAGTTCCACAAGACTGCGGCATGTCCGGTGTTCATTTGTCAGCAT
This sequence comes from uncultured Lachnospiraceae bacterium, assembly GCA_910578475.1. GTDB lineage: Bacteria > Bacillota > Clostridia > Lachnospirales > Lachnospiraceae > UBA3282. The sequence continues at coordinate 27,485 of CAJTRK010000027.1, forward strand.
ACTGCCGAGCACAAACGACAGCGCCAGCAGAAAGCCGAGGCCGAAAGTATACTTCAGAAACCGCCTGTCCCTCGGCAGAGCCGTTATGCCGCCTGAAAATGTATGGTATTTTTGAGGGGATGTATTGTCCGCATTTGTTTTCATGAAAATATTCTAGCATTTTCGGAGAAAAAGAAAAAGGTAATATTTCATATTTACATTTGGAAACACGGCCTGTATAGTAACTGTATAGTACTTGAAGAAGGAGCCGCTTATGTTTCGTTTATGGGCAAGAGAATTTCAGAACAATCATATGTTAAAAGACACCGTCATCTGCGACGACCGGAACGAGACGCGAACACACAAGGTCTTTCATGCGTTAGAGGAAGTATGCTATCAGTTCAACCTCAGCAAACCAATCTGGCTGGACTCCAATATCCAGGATTTCAAACGATATGACAAGACCCGTTTCACACAGGATAACTTTATCGAAAGCATTGATTTCGATTATCTTGAGATTCATGTGATTGAGGAGGATTGAAAAACCCTCCCCTACCCCACGTCTTTCCTCTCCACATTGTATATCGACAGAAAAACCGCTGCCGCCGCCAGTACAAGCAGCATCAGATAAAAAGGCGCGCTGTCGGCCAGTGTATAGGAACCGATATTTCCCTGCGAAAAACAGACAACGATTACGGCAGCCACGATTGCCGCCTTCGAAGAACGAAACTGCAGTCCCACCGGCAGGGCTGTAAAAGCGATACTCACCATCACCACGGAATTCAGCAGAAGATACAGCCAGAACCGGGGCGAATCAATTTGTATCTCCTCAGTGGTTATGCGGGCAATGGGATTTGCCGTAAGCAAAACAACACTGATAAAGACTTTACTGATAATAAGCGCCGCAACATTGAATATCCAGACAGCAAGTATTTTTGACAGGATTATTTTTCTCCGTTTAATCGGATATGAAAACATCAGGCGCATCGTTCCTTTTTCATATGCTCCGACAATGTATCCCGCAAGCATGACACCCGTGAAGATAATAAAAGACATATTCGTAAAAATTCCCACCGTCGCATCAAATATGTTTCTCCCGTAAAACTCCATTCCCGCCACAGACGCCGCATCCGTTCCGACAGGGTTTCCGTTGTTATCATACAGACTCACTGCCGCGATGGAAAGCAGCTCCCCGGATGTACCGACAATGAAAAGGCACAATACCGCCGTCATAATCATTGCTATCCAAATACTTTTGCCAATATTATTTTTTTTCCATTCTAATTTAATCAGTTTTAACATGATAATACCCATACCTTTCTACGTCCTGCGGACGAAAACCGCAGGTGGAAACTTCGCGTCACGCATTTATTAAGCCTGTTTGTCAGCAGTCATTTTCAGAAAGTATTCTTCCAGATTTCCGGTTTTCTTTCCAAGCGAGACTACTTCTACATCATTCAGAATCAAAGTCTTTGACAACTCCTGTGTGGTAACGGAGGAATCATAGACGCGGATTTCTCCGTTTTCCATAATTCTGAAATTGGAAAGTCCCATCTTATCGCTCAGCACATAGGCGGCCTTCCTGACATCCGGAACATTCAGCTCCAGATAGGCAAGACTTAACTGTTCAATTTCCTTCATGCTGATTTCCTGTTTCATTTCACCGTGAGAAATGACCCCTATCGTATCGGCTATATTTTCCACTTCCGACAGAATATGGCTGGAAACCATAATCGTGATATCGTATTCCGTACAAAGTGTTTTCAGCAGGCCGCGTACCTGTTTCATGCCCGCCGGGTCAAGGCCGTTTGTCGGCTCGTCAAGAATGAGAAGTTCCGGTTTTGTCAGAATCGCCCGGGCGATGCCGAGCCGCTCTTTCATGCCGAGAGAATAATTCCGCACCGGTTTTCCGGCCGCATCGTTAAGTCCGAGCATATCCAGCGCTTCTTCGATGCTGCCATGTTGGTAAAAACCCATGTATTCACAATGCAGCCTCAGATTTTCCCGTCCTGACAGATGTTCATAAAAAACGGGAATTTCCAGAATGCTTCCCATCCGTTTTAAAACTTCATAAGATTTCGGCGTAAGCGTTTCGCCGAAAATCTCGATGCTGCCCGTCGTCGGCTTCCAAAGATTGGTCAGCATTTTCATAACGCTCGTCTTCCCGGCGCCGTTCGGCCCAAGAAATCCGTAAATTTCTCCTTTTTTCACATGAAGACTGACATTCGATACGATGTTCTTTCCTGAAATGGTTTTGGTAAGTTGATTCGTCTGTATTATATATGGCATTTTTCTGCCCCCTTTCAAATACCATTGTAACCGCCGGGATTTTCAAAACTATTTCTCAATTCTTACAAATTTCTTTCGCAGGAAAAAATTTAAAAGATTCCCGTTTCAGGGTATTTTTCAGGGGACATAAGACTTCACTTCCGGCAGGCTTATTGTAAAAGTCGTTCTTTCATAAGGAATGCTCTCAAGCGTGAGCGTTCCGCCAAGCTGTTCCACAAGGTTTTTCGCTATCGCAAGGCCCAGGCCATTCCCCTGAATCCTGCGGTTGCGGGAATCCTCCATCGTAAAAAGGCGCTCGAACACGCTGTCCGCAAACGCCTTATCAATTCCTTTCCCCTTATCCGTCACTTCCAGCAAAACCGATTTTTTATCCGTGCGCAGCGATAATGCAAAATACTTTCCATCGGCCCCGTAACGAATCACATTAGAAATCAGATTCGATAAAATACGCTGTATGGCCTCTTTGTTTCCCTGTATATAAACCGGCTCTCCGGGCAGAAAAATGTCAACCTGAAACGATTCCTTCGTAAGTATCTCATAAAAATCCAGAACGCTTTCACGACAGATTTCGCTGAGATTGATTCGCGAAAGTTCCATCGTCATATCGCCGGACTCCAGTTTGGAAAGCGTAAAAAACTGATTTATCAATTCCATGACGTCCTTCGCCTTCTGTTCCGTTTTTGTCAGCATTTCGTCCGATTCTCCGCCATTCATCCGCAAAATTTCCAGATATCCCAAAATGACCGTCATGGGCGTTTTGATATCATGGGAAATATTGGAAAGCATCTTTTTGGAAGCCATCTCGGAATGCCTGTAATTCGCCTTTGTTTTTAAGTGCTTTTCCAAAAGCCTGTTTATCTGCGCCGCCAGCTCTTTCAGTTCCGCATTATCCGTAAACGTAAAAACCTTTTCGTTATTTCCGGTATCGTTGATTTCTTTCAGTTTCCGGCTGATTTCCCGCATCCCGGCCCGCGGTTTTATACGGTATGCCATAAATTGACACAATATTACGAACAGCAAAAAGAAGATGACTGAAATTAAAAAAAAGATAATGATTTCATCGTTCACGATTAGATTCCTTTCCCTTCATTCCCCAGTTTGTACCCGATTCCCCATACCGTCAGCACATATCTTGGGTTACGGGAATCCTCTTCAATTTTATTCCGGAGTCTGCTGATATGCACGTTGACGGCATTCTCATCTCCAAAATACGCATCGTTCCAGACAAGGGAGTAAAGCTGTTCCTTTGTATAAACCTTTTTTGGGTTCTGCATCAATAATTTCAGAATTTCAAATTCCTTCGCGGTGAGTTCCACAGGCTTTCCGTTTTTGGTCAGCGTATAATCCGAAAGATTCATTGTCAACTCTCCGACGGTGATGACTTCTTCCTCGTTTTTTCCGGAAACAGCCGGCTGCGGCTCCGTATTGTCATACTGCATCGCTCTTCGAATATTGGCCTTGATTCGGGCCAGCGCTTCCACCACGGAAAAAGGCTTCGTAATATAGTCATCCGCTCCGAGCGCAAACCCCAGTGTCTTATCGGACTCCGTGTCTTTGGCGGACAGAATGATAACGGGAACAAAACTGCTTTTCCGGATATGCCGCATCACATCCATACCGGTGATTTTCGGTATCATCAAATCCAGAAGAACCAGATGAAAATGCACAGAATCAAACTTTTTGCACGCCTCTTCTCCGTCAAAAGCACAGACAACCTCATAGTTTTCCGTTTCCAGATAATTTTTCAGCATTTCGCTGATTTCCGCATCGTCTTCAACGAGCAAAATTTTATGCCGTTCCATCGCATCCCATTCCCTTTTCATCGTCATTTTGGCCGAGCGGCCAAATCTTTTGCTAACGCCCATTATAGCGCGGCACATCGGAAAAAACAATAAAAAGCCCAAAGGGTGAAATATCTGTGTATTTTTATGTTGACTTTGCATATTATATGGTGTAGAGTTTAAATGTGCCATATGTAGTTTTTAAAACTACATACCAAAGTTTTTCATATTCATATCGTTTTCAGAAAATATGAATGGAAAAGGAGGAGAAATTATGCAAATAACAATTCGTGAACCCGGAAGCGCAATTACTCATTTTATCGGCATGATGCTGGCGGTTTTCGCCTCAACGCCCCTTTTGATAAAAGCAGCGGTCTCAGACGGTCTTACCGCTTTCGTTGCAATGACAGTCTTTATGCTCAGTATGATTGCTCTGTACGGCGCAAGTGCGCTCTATCACAGTGTCATGGTCAAAGACCGGATTCTGCGGGTATTCCGCAAAATAGACCATATGATGATTTTTGTCCTGATTGCAGGCTCCTACACGCCGGTCTGTCTGATTGTTTTAGGCGGCAGTCTCGGATATACGCTGTTGACCGTTGTCTGGACGATTGCCATCATCGGAATGCTTATCAAAGCCTTATGGATTACCTGTCCGAAATGGTTCTCTTCGATTATCTATATCGCGATGGGATGGGTCTGCCTCGGCGTTTTCGGCCAGTTGTGGAGCACGCTTCCGCACAGCGCCTTTCTCTGGCTTTTGGCCGGCGGCATCATCTATACGATTGGCGGCGTGATTTATGCCCTGAAGCTGCCGATTTTTAATAACAGACACCGGTATTTCGGTTCCCATGAGATTTTCCATCTGTTTGTCATGGGCGGCAGCATTTGTCATTTTATCTTTATGTATCTGTATGTAGCATAACATTTTACGCAGGGAAGCAGGCCGGAAAGCGCAGGCTTCCCTGCGTAATTTCGTGCGTAATTTCCCCGCATAAATAGATTGCATTTTCTTCTTTTCCGTGTTACACTGTAACTCACAGTAAAAACGTCTTTGGAGTTCTGCTCCGCTTCTTATAATTATCAGTTCAGGATTCTATATCCTGTCTTCTATGAAGGGATTCGTCTTATGAATTACAAACCCACATCCGCTCATTCTCCTTCCCGGCTCGCACGAAAATTATGGGATGGCATTCTCAAATCCATGATACAGCATATGCCGGAACAATTTTTTCCGCTTTTTAAACATGCTTTTGGAAAAGACTACCCGGAAGGCACTTCGATAGAACTGCTCACCACAGAGTATTCCGCTCCGGGAAAATCAAGTCCCGAAAATCTTTCTTCTGTTTTTGCGGATATTGTCATGCGTATTGCCGGAACCGATATCTATCATCTGGAAGGACAGATGGAAAAGGACCAGCGCTTTTTCTTCCGTTTACGCTCCTGCGTTTTCGGCCCCGCCTCAATTCCGCTCAAAACCCGGTTACGAAAAAAGAGTTGACTATATTCGTAAATAAGATTATCATGATATTAAATGACGAACTTTCCAAAAACAATATCACACAAAGGCAATACAAAGACTACATTAATTATCTTCGTGATGCCGCCAGCCAGATATTCATACATCATCCCAAATTACGGAAGGAGGTAACAGACATGTTGACAGAAATCGTCCCTTCTTACAGCGCGCTGGAAGACCAGTTGACGGAATGGATAACAGCCAAAGTGACTCGTGAGGTGACCGCTAAGGTAACTGACGAGGTAACCGCTAAAGTAACTGACGAGGTGACCGCTAAAGTGACTGCTAAACTATCAGATGAAATGTCAACGGAATATCAAAAGAAACTGCAGGAAGAGACCGCGCTTTTTACTTTAAAGTTACAGAAAAAGGAATCGCAGCTTTCCGCCGCCAATATGGAAAACGCCAGACTGCGCGCACTTTTGAAAAACCACGGCATTGATATAAGAGAATCCTTTTTATAATTCTGCCCATGTCGTTCTTTTGCTGATAAACGCTTCGAGGCTGTAAACTGCTAAGACGATTAGACGATTCATAAAGACCGGGACGCTCAGCTTCCCGGTCTTCTTTGCAGCCATTGTTTTTTCTTTTTACCTCAATCCCTGTTTACATTCCTCTTTCTTCCGCTGCCCCTTTCTTTTTATTCTTTATTATTCTCTTTCCTTCTGCGCTTTTTTCTCCTGATTATCATCCCCGGGAAAAGCAGCGCCGCGGCCACCCCTGCGCCATACAAAATCCATGTTCCGTTCTTTTCCCCGGATACAATACAATAGGCAGCCGATGCACCGGCCATTTTTACCTGAATATACTTGCCGTATTCTTTGTACGCGATTTCCTCCCATGTTCCGTCAACAAGCCCGTATACGGTTTCCATCTTATCATAAGGATTTAAAAGCCTTACATTCGACACGGTTTCGGCTGACAGGCCGCCGTTTTCCACGCGGATTTCGTAAACAACCGATTCCGCGCTTCGATTGACTTCTTCTTTTGTCCGCTGTGGCGTATATTCCGTAACGGCGGCTGACAAGGCGGCATCCTCCGTATAAAGACCTTCAACATAGGCGCAGGGCCTGCTCCGGTCTCCCTCTGTATCTGCCGCAACGGTTCCTTTTTCCGCACTGGTCAGCGTCATAATGGTATCGCAATATTCCGCTTCCAGTGTAAAATTTCCTTCCATCGTCATATCCGCGACATCCGGCCACTTTCCATAGCTTCCGGAAACCGGCGGTATTGGTGGAGGCTCGATTTCCGAAAGCGCTTTTCCGTATTTCACTTCGATTCTGTCAAGAACCTTATCGTCTGCCACAAAAGTTATCTGTAAATGACGATATTGCAGGGGTATGCCCTCCACCGCAAGCAGTTCGGCGTATGTAACAGGCTCTGCGATTCCTGTATAGCTTACATCATCGATACCATTCAATGTGCCGCCGACAAAATAATTGTCGTTTACGTTTTCATGAAAACCAAGCCGTTCATCTTCTTCTGTTTCCAGCCATCCTGCAATCGCGCCTTTTCGTACTGCTTCCTCATTAATCAGTACCATTGCATAACAATTTTGGATTTTAGTACCGGAACCTGCAATGCCGCCCACATACCGGGAACCGGTCAGCGAAGTCAGCGACCAGCAATTCCGTATCAGGGCGAGCGATTCCCCGCTGATGCCGCCCACATATTCGCCTTCCGCGCTTTCCACGCTTCCGTATGCCTCGCAATTCGTCACAATACCCAGATTCATATAACCGACGATTCCTCCCGCTCCGTCCTTTTTGGCCGTAATCTGACCGTTGTTTTCGCATTCGGTCAGTATACATCTTGTCAGGTATCGGCTTCCGAAAGAACGATTCACACCACCGGCCGCATTTCCTTCCGGGTCTTCCTCATCGATTGCCATAGACCCCGCAATTCCCCCAATGTTGATATCCCCTTTTACGATACCGTTATTAACGGACCGCTCCACTTTCCCGGCCGTGCCTGCGTCGATATCTTCCTCCGAAATATCCTCGTAACCGTCTCCGTCGAAATAGAGTTCTTCCACATCATCAATGCGCTCTGCGAACAGTTGGAAAATATAATAAATCTGGTCGTTGACGGCGTGCATATCCGCTTCCAGAATATCGGAGCGGACGCTCAGGTCATCGTTTATCTGTCCGGCATAAGCAGTTATGGCATTGAGCTGGTCGAAGAGATTGTCGAGGGATTCATCCATTTCGCTGCCCAGTTCCGTAAATTGAATGTCAAATTTTCCGGTTACATAAACAACCGTTGAACGCACTCTGTCAAAAGCGGAATCCAGTCCGTCGAAAACATCTTCCAAATCCGCAAGAATGAACTCTATTTCCACATCCGCCTGTTTCAGCGCGTCTTCCATATACGGCGTCATCACATTGGATATGGATGCCAAATCACTGAGTATATAGGAAAGCGTCGTTCCCGCATCGGATAAGTCCTGTGCCAAATCAAGAATATAACCGACCAGCGTTTCCCCGTCGCCGCCGTCTTTTATCTCATCCCATGTTCTGCCGTCGATGAACTGATTGATTTTGGACATTGTATCGGAAACGTTCTGCATTTGCGTTTCCAATAAACTGACATTCTGGCTTAAATTATCCTTCGAAGCATTGACTGCAGAGGAATCCGTACCCGCCGCAAAAGTAACTTTTACGCTGACCGGCGGACTGGCTCCGTCCATGTCAATTTCATAAACATATGCACCTGCACTTTTTCCGGAAACCGTCAGCTGATTCCCCGCAGCGTCAAACGCTGTCGGATGTTCCTTTTCCATATAGCCGGCATTCGGTTTCACATGCAGCGTAAGTTGATTGCCCGATACGCTGTAATCCGCTTTGCCTCCCGCATTGGATTCCACGATAATGCCTGCCCTGATAAAATCCACATCAACCGCTGTGTCCGCGTCCGGCATGGTAAACTCATAAGCACGGCCGTTCATCTTTTCCGTCGGGGAAATTTCTCCGCCGTTCGCCGTGATTTGTATGGACGTCCGGCAGCCGTTGTCCGGCTGCGCATTGACGACTACAATATCTCCCGCATATGCGGTAAATGTGCCTTCATCCGTGCCGTTTTTGCTCACCGCAATGGTATGCTCCGTCCCGGAGCTCCCGCTCCCCGGAACCCCTGCTGTATTGACAAGTTTCCGGAACCGAAGATTTGTATCGATATTTCCGCCGTCTGCAGAAACAATGTTACGGGCAGCATCTGTGTCATCCGTCGCCTCTGAATCCCCCTCCGGCTTTTTATCGTCGGTGGAATATACAGGTTCTTCATCTGGAATCGATGTCCCCGTCTCATCATCGGCCTCCTCGCCGGGCGCCGGTGTCTCCGTCTCATCATCGGCTTCCTCGCCGGGCGCCGAAATCTCCGCATCGTCTGTCACATCGCCGGATATGCCGCCGGCCGGTGTGTCGGCCGAACCATCGCCGGATGGTACATCGTTCTCCGCTCCGGAATCCACAGTTCCCGGCGCACCGCCGACGCTGTCCGACAGGTTATCCGTTATTTCCGAATCCGTACTCCCTGTCTGGCTGCCGCTTCCTCCATCACGCGAACCTGCCGGAGACACCATCACCGTCACACGGCCGTCTCCTGCATCCGGCAGGGCGCTGCCATCGTATACAAATTCCGCTTTCACAACAACATTGTCGGCCGGCATGACGAATGTATATTCCGTATCGCTGCGCATGCTCAGGTCAACGGTCTTTTTCGCCGCGTCAGATACGCTGATATAGCTCAATTTGTAACCGTCCATAGGTGATACCGTAAGCGTGACCACATCCCCTTCCGCAGGCAGCGCACTGTCCGCATAGAGTTCTCCGCCAACCCCCGACACGAGCGACAGACGCGCATGGGCTGTTTCATCGTATACCGTACTGCTCGCTTTTCCATCCATATCCAACGCATCGGCCAGTCGGCCGAGCGCATCCGTCGTCCTGCTCATGCTGTCGATGGCGGAAGATACATCATCCGCGATAAAAGGAACCTGTTCCATGCAATAACGCATCCGGTCGGCCGTTTCATTGACTGCGGAGATATTTTCATCAATAAAATCCGTCGTCCGGTCCGCAATCGAATCCGCATTTTGCAATGCTTCATCCGAATGACTGCGCAAAATATCGAAATCCTCGCTCATTTTGTCCTGTGTATTGCCGGCGTCGTCCAGAAAGATATCCACCAGGTCATGAAGCCGCTGTACCGCCTCTGAAAGCGATTCCGCCTCTTCCACACTGATATACGGTTCCATCTGTCCGACAATACCGCCCACATCCTTACGGCCGTATACGGAACCGTTGTTATGACAGAACATTACCTGGCCGGACTGTCTCCCCACGATGCCGCCGATATTATATCCGTTATGCTCATAGCCCACAATGCCTTCGTTATTACAATTCATCAAAAGCCCTTTGGAATATCCCGCGATTCCCCCGATATCCGTGCCGCTTATCAGCTTCCGCTCCGATATATCCTCCAACAGCCATTCCAGCCCTGCTTCGTCTTCCTCCTCCAGCCAGGAACTGTCGCTGTTAATTCCGGCTTTGTTCGTGCAGTTCCGAATGGTTCCGTAATTGCTCCCGGCAATACCGCCGGTCCTGTCATACCCTGTCACGGAACCGACTACGGAACAACTGCTGATTGTCCCCGTGCTTTCGTTCTCCCCCGCAATACCGCCGGTCTCGGATTTTCCCTGCACGCTTCCCGAAAACGTACATTCCAGAATCCAGCCGCCGTTAATGCCGCAGAAACCACCCGTACATTTCTTTTCGTTTTCAGACTCGACCCATCCCGATATCGTCAGATTCTGCACGATGCCGGTCGGGGTAATATACCGGAAAAAACCGTCCGCATAGCCGGAACCGACATAATGCAGGTCGGTAATCGCGTGCCCGTTGCCGTTAAATGTTCCCGCAAATACCGCAATCGGTTCGAAATCAACGCCCGCAAGGGAAATATCCGCCTGCAGTTCAACCAGCTTATCCGCGGACCAGACATCCGTATCGCATTTTTCCGCAAAAGCCAGCAGTTCTTCAACATTTTCTATCACGACGACCTCTTTATCCTCTGCCGTCTCCTCCTTCGCTTCCTCCGCAAAAACCACATTATCCGACATCTGTGTCATAATCAAAGAGGTCAAAAGCAATATGCTGAGTATCTTATTTACCAGTTTCTTTCTCATCCCTGTCCGTCCCCCTTCTTTCACCTTCTTCTTCCGGTCCACGCTCCGCCTCATCCTTCTCCGGTTCTTCGGACGCACCGCCTCCGCCTTCTATCGCAAGCATCGTTTCCTGCAATTCATCAAGCGGTATCATATCGCCCATTTCCATGATGGCATTGATTTCTCCGCGTACGATGCCGTGTATTTCACCGATGACAATGCCGTTCACCTGTCCCCGTATTTTGCCGTTGACACTGATAAATCCCGTCGCCTTCTGTGTCATAATCGGCATGGAAACGGTAAAAGATGTCTTGTCGATAATCTTTTCCCCGAGTAAAAGAATCTGCGGCAGTATGAACATGACGATAAAAATTGAAATAAACGTTCCACGCCCGAGGCACTGACCGATGCCCGCAATCGCCGCTTCGGAAGTCATCTGCCCAATCAGAACGCCGGCAATTGCCAGCATGGAACCGGATGTAATAATCGTCGGAAAGGCGAAATTCATCGTCTCGATAATCGCGTCTTTTTTGCTCATCTTCTCTTTCAGTTCCATAAAGCGCCCCGAAATAACGATTGCATAGTCGATGTTCGCACCCATCTGAATGGAACTGACAATCAGATAACTCATAAAAAACAGATTGGATTTCATCAGGGCCGGGAAGGAAAAGTTAATCCAGATACTTCCCTGAATGACAATAATCAGCAGCACCGGCATGCCGGCCGACTTAAAGGTAAACAAAAGCACCGCAAGGACTGCCAGAATGGACACCACATTTACTACCGTATTATCTCTGGAAAAAGTCTTGCAAAGGTCATACTGGCTGGTGGACTCTCCGATAACGAGCACCGTTCCTTCCTCATAATATTTCCGGGCCATCCCGCGCATCTCATCCAGAAACGCAAACGTTTCCTCACCTTCCTCCGGCAGATTCAGATATATGAGCATCCGGCTGTATTCCTCACCCTGTAACTGCTCTCTGGCGATATTCATCTGATGGTATGCGCTTTCCAGCGTATTCATCAGGTCGTCTTCCAGCGTCACATATCCCTCTTCCACTTCCTCATACAGAAACATTATCATATCGATTAACGGCACGCTGTATGTGGAAACGCCGCTCACCAGTTTCGCATAATTCTCATCATTCACCGCATAGGCCATATAGAGCAGTTCCGCAACTTCGTAGTCCAGTTCCAACAGCTCCGAAAACTGTCTTGCCGAAAGCTTATCCGTGAGCATATAACCGTCCATTGCCTCCGTATTGGAAAGACCTATGGAAAAATCTACTTCCTCCCGCGCGTTCAGGTCCCGGAGCAGTCTGCTTTCCTTATCATAATTTCCTGCCGGAACAATTAACGCTACGAAATTGCTTTCTCCGAAGCTTTCCTCTATCATATTGTCCGCTATCTGATACTGATTCAACAGCGGTGTTTTCAGCGTGCTGTACCCGTATACATAAGGACAATGCTTCTGCAGAATAAAAAAGACGGCCAGTACCGCCACAAACAACGGCGGTACGATAAACCTCGTCCGATGTGCGAATTTCCCGACAAACGGAATTTTCGGTATAAAATTCTTATGCACGGTCTTATCCATCAGATTTCCGAACAGGACAAGCAGTCCCGGCATCAGCAGAAACACTGACATCAGACTCAGGAAAATCGCCTTAATCAGACATATCGCCATATCGCTTCCGATGCCGAACTGCATAAACATCATCGCAATCAGGCCGCCGACAGTCGTCAGACTGGAAGACGATATCTCCGGTATGGCCTTACTCAGAGAAACGATTGCCGCCTCCCGGATTGGCAGCGATACATGCTCTTCCTTATACCGGTTGCACAAAATAATCGCATAGTCAATGGAAAGCGCCAGCTGTAAGACAACGGTCACGGAATTGGATACGAAGGAAATCGTCCCGAATACAAAATTCGTTCCCATGCTCAGAATGGCTGCTGACACAAATGTCAGTAACAGCACAGGCACTTCCGCCCATGTCTGCGACGTCAGAAGAAGCACCGCAACAACAATAACCGCGACCCATACGACGATAATGCTCATTTCCGAGGCAATCGTTTCCGATGACTGGTCCCCAAGCGCGGTAGAAACATAAAAATCATATCCTGCAAGATATTCTTTCAATTCCTCCAATGCTTCCAGACATTTGTCATCCGTCTCATCGTACGCAAAGGTAATATCATACAGCGCGGAAAAATGATGGTAATGGTCGGCCGTATTGTCAAAAGCGAGCATCCCGACCGTATCCATCGCTTCTATTTCCTCCGCCAGCTCTTTTGCCGCATCATATTCGATATTTGTTACCATAATCTTCGCGGTCCCATAGGTCGTGAACTGTTCTTCCATCAAATCCAGACCGATGCACGTTTCCGCCGTATCCGGCAGATAAGCGGACAGTTCGTTCTCCACCTGAACCCAGTTCCGCGAGAAAGCCGAAAAAATTATCAGAATGATGTAAATTAAAAAGAACAGGTTTCTCTTATCAACAATAAAGCCGGAAATTTTTATCATGATATTAGATTCCTGTTCCTGTGCCTGTTGTGACTTGCTCACAATGAACGCCTCCTTTGTACGCCAAACTCACAATGAAAAATCCGAAATTTTCCATCTGTCTTCGTGAGCACCATTGTAGAATAGGAGACATCAAAAAACAATTTACAATCCGGGGGATTTGTATAAATTTTGCATTCCTTTAATTCTTATAAAGACAAACGACAAACTCCGTTCGGCCGTCAGGAGTCTTTCCCGCCTGAATATAGGCTTTCTCGTCTTCGAGGATTCTTCTTGCGATATAAAGGCCGAGTCCGACGCCTTCGACATCCCCGTTGCTCTTTCCACGGTAAAAACGTTTGAAAAGAAGCGGGTATTCATTCGGAGAAATCGCCTTTTCGCTCCGGTTACGAATCGCAAGGCTGACGTAACTGACCAATTCCGTAATCGCAATTTCAATCTTCGTACCGGCCTTTCCATATTTTACCGCATTGTCCAGAATGTTAAAAAGCGCTTCCGTCGTCCATTTGGAATCTATCAAGGCAGAAACCTGTGTTTTGCCGGACAGCGTGATTTCCATTCTTTTCCGTTCGGCTTTTATCATCACCTGGTCAACAGCGCTTAAAATAACGGATTCAATTTCCTGTTTCTTCGGCTTCAAACGAATGATGCCTGTTTCCAGACGGGAAATTCTGGCAAAGCTTTCTCCCATCCAGAAAAGTTTATCCGCCTGTTCCTCCATACAATGCAAAAATCTGTCTCTTTCCTGCGCCGTCAGGTCGTCTCTTTTTAAAAACCCGACATATAACCTGATATTTGTAATCGGCGTATTTATCTGATGCACAAGATTGCCGATATTTTCATCCAGTTGTTTTCGCAGCTTCCGCTCCTGCTCTTCGTGCGCGCGCAAAACATCATACAATTTTAAAATCTGTCCCTGCAGTTTGGACAGAATGGTATCTTCCGCGACAGGAAACTTCATGATGTCTGACAGATTCATGTTCCCTTCTTCCGGCTCATGACCGTTTATCAATTCTTCCATCATATCGCCAAGCGCATACAGAGCGCTCCTCACATGCCGCGATAATACAAAATATACAGCAGTCAGCACAAACAGATTCATCGCGCCGTACAAAACCGCCCAGAAAACCATAGTATCCCGCCAACGGACAGCCGCTTCCAGAAACAACAAAAGCAGTATCAGCATCGCGCTCATACCGCCTGTCCAAATCCGGTCAGCTTCTCTTATTTTCCGAATCCGATATAACAACCTTTCTTTCATATCCATACCATGCCTTTCCTGCCGACAGCACACTGCTTTTTCGCTGACAGTCATGTCTTTTCCGTTAATTGTCTTCCCATTTATATCCGATGCCGAATACCGTCCTGATATGCCGGGGTTCCTCCGGATTGTCTTCTATTTTCTTCCGCAGTCTGCGGATATTGACATTTAACGTCTTTTCCTCCACATACCGCTCCTGTGCATCCCATATTTTATCCAACAGATTCTCCCTCGTCAGCACAATCCCTCTGTTGCGGATAAAATACTCCAGCAGCCGTACTTCCAGCGCGGTAAGCTCTACCGCGCTGTCATGCCTTTTCAGTGTCTTGTCATCAAAATCATAAACCAGTTCGCCGGAACAGTAAATCTGCCTCGACGTTCCCTCGCTTCTTTTTAATAATGCTTTAATCTTCATTACAAGAACCGGCATGGAAAAAGGCTTCGTCACATAATCATCACAGCCCGCACGAAATCCCTGCAGCATATCCTCTTCCGTATCGAGCGCAGTCAGGCAGATGACGGGAACCGGCTGTCCTGCAAGCATATTTTGCAGGAAATCCCGTCCGTCTCCATCCGGCAGATTCACATCGAGAAGAATCAGATTCATTTTCCGGTCAAGACGCTTTTCCGCTTCCAGCAGACTGAGCGCGCTGTGAACGGCATAACCTTCTTTTTCCAGTGCAAATGCAATTCCGGCATTTAATGTCCGGTCGTCTTCGATAATCAGAATGTGTTGTTCCATGTCCTTCCTCCAAAATGCCGTCTTGCGGCCTCTCAAACCGATATAAAGTCACTGTCATACTGCCTCTCTTAATCGCTCCACCACCGATTTCCCATTCATGACCCGTGTCAGAATCGCAGCCATCACCGCACAGAGTATTACGGAAAAGACAGCAAAAAGCACAAACGCCTGCATAAAAGCCGAAAGAGAAAATCCTGTAAAACTCGGATATCCGGCAGCCTGATAAGTAATAAGCGAACCAAAGACTGCCGCAAATCCTACCGCTGTCAGAATATAACGGGCATACTTGGCAAAAATGTCCCGCTCCATCTGTTTTCCGGTCATGCCGATGGACTGCATCGCGGCATATTCCAGTTTCCTTGCCATCACATCCGTGGTCACCGTATTCACCAGATTGGCAATCCCAATAAGACCTACAATTGCCGCGAGAAACATGCCGAAAACGATAATGGTTTTCTTATTTTCAACAAACTCCAGGCCGCTCTGATATTTTGCCTCAAACATCAGCTGCAGATTGCCCTCTTCCTCCAGAATCTCCGACACCGTTTCATACTGCGCTTTTCCCGCTTCCAGATTCTTACTTTCGAGTTCCTGCGAAGAATCAAAACAAATATGGCTTATGAGATTTTCATGGTCTGAATAAATGCTTCGAAATTCTTCATCGTTGATGATGATATTTCCCTCTTTGGTGTTCGGCGTGCCAAACATACTGTTATTTGCGACAATCGCCATGACCGTATAGGTTTTTTCCACATAACGCTGTGCCGCATCGTCATAAAAGTTCACCGTAACCCGGTCACCGGCATGCACCTGATATTCCATGCCTTCCGTCATCATAAGCGTCAGTTCTTTCCCGGACTGGGCAAGACGTCTGTATATCATATAATCTCCTCCGGCAAATTTCTCCGCATCCAGAGTGCCTTCCAGCACTTCCATATATTTTTCATCCCGGGCCAGATATTCCGGCGGCACGCCGAGCACTCTGACCTTATAATTTCCCCTTTCGTTTTCCGGAAATTCATCCATATCACCGCCCATTGCCCGAAAGCTGGCATTTAGAGCCCGCATGTCTTCCGCCAGTTCTCCTTCCTTTCCGATTTCTCCGCTGGAAGTGTTGTACCGGTAGGCGCCGTTCCACAGATAACTGTCCGGCTTCGTCCTTGCCAGATAAATCACTCCAAAATTCTCCGCAAAGGGGAGCTCTTTCAGGGCCTCAACCAGATTCCGGCTGATTGGCCGGTAAGCTTCTTCCTGTTCCCAGATACAGCCTTTATGCCTGATACGGAAATCCGTTTCATGATACCGCTCCATCATCACATCCACCTGATAACCCGCCGACAGGGTATAGACCATCAGAAACAAAATTCCGCTGATGCCAAAAGAGAGGATGGAAAAAAATCCTTTTTTCTGCTTCCCCCGGTATCTGGCAGCCTCCACAGGCGAGATAACGCAAGCCTTCCGAAAGGGTCTTTTTGTGCTGATATAAACGGTACTCCATGCGAACAGGGCGCTCAGCGCGAACGCTTCCAGCGGCCCGGCAGGTTGATAATACATCGCGATTCCTTCGGCGAATCCCGCAACAATTTTTCGGGAAGCAAACTGACCGATGCCATATCCTGCCAGGCTTCCGATAACAATCCCCCACAGGGAAATCCGGTTCATCTGATAAAACAGCATCCGGCGCAGCTGTCCCGCAGTCATGCCGATTGTTTTCAGTTCTCCATAGAATCGGATATCATTGACGATGGAAATATCAAATACGTTATATATAAAAATATATCCGCAGAACATAATCAGGAAAACTATCAGGAAAATCAACGCTATCACGCCGCCGCTCATATTGCTCATTTTGAACGCGTTGCCGTTTCCGCCGGCAAGTGCATTCACTTCCTCCAGCTTTTCTTCCCTGTCATGCCCAAGCTTCCAGAAATCCAGATTGTTCAGTTTGACGTAAATCGTGTCGTATCCTTTTAACAGCAGCGGATTATAAGTCGAAAGAAAGTCTTCTCCCGTATAAATTTCTTCATAAATACTGCTGACATTAGCGATTGGGTTTCGATAATAACCGCAGACTGTCATCGGGATTGCCTTTTCTACTTCTTCTTCCTCTCCCTGTATGACGACTGTCAGCGTATACGCCGCTCCGATTTCTTCTTCCAGACCGAGGCGGCGGGACATCGTATCCGACAAAAGAATTTCGTCTGCCTTCTGCGGATATTGCCCGGAAATCAGTTCCACCATATTTTTATCATAATGCACTTCATCCGCAATCAGCAGACGAACGTCCAGACCGGAAAATTCTTTGTTATGAAGATATGTGGTGCTGCATCTTTTCACATAAGCCGCCCAGTCCACCTGGGAAAGCGTCCTCGTCCGCTCCAGAACTTCTTCATCTCCGTAGATGCTGCAGCTGTCCGCTCCCGGTCCCGGCGACGCGCCGAAAGACAGACTCAGCGCCGTAGTAAATCCAAATCCAACGGTAAAAACGACGCAGATTAAAATAGTGGTCAGCGTCACCGCAAGAATGGCCATTCTGTTCCGGACCGGATGGGCCTTATAATCTTCTACCGCCAGTTCCTTTTCCACATCAGCATTGGAATTTCGAAACATCACGCTCATCTTTCCCGTCCTCCTTCTCCGTCTTTATCGCCGATAATTTTACCGTCTTCCAGATGAATCACACGGTCCGCAAGCTGTGCAATCGCTTCGTTATGCGTAATCATAACAATCGTCTGATGAAACTCCTTCCCTGTCATCTTCAAAAGTCCGATGACTTCCGCGCTCGTGTTGGAATCCAGATTTCCCGTCGGTTCATCCGCAAGCAGAACCGCCGGCTTTGCCGCAAGCGCCCTTGCGATTGCCACCCGCTGCTGCTGCCCGCCGGAAAGCTGATTCGGATATCGGTCCATCTTCTTATCGATTCCGAGCACGTCACAGATATGTTCGATATATTGCTTATCCGGTTTATTTCCGTCCAGCCTGATGGGCAGAACAATGTTCTTATAAACATTCTGCACCGAGACCAGATTATAATTCTGAAAAATAAAGCCGATATTTCTCCGGCGGAAGATGGTCAGTTCTTCCTCTTTCATTTTCAATATCGAATGGCCGTCCACGATGACCTCTCCGCTGTCCGCATAGTCCAGACCGCCAAGCAGATTCAACAGGGTTGTTTTCCCACTCCCCGACGTTCCGACAATTGCCACAAAGCTCCCTTTTTCAACGGAAAAGCTGATACCGTCCACCGCCTTCACCAGATTTTCTTCGCTTCCGTAATACTTTTTCAGATTGACTGTCTTTAAAATTTCCATAGAACAAGCGATGCCCCTTTCACATATTGTTTTGTTATTAGGTAATTGCGAAACGCATGATTCCAAGATAGTAGTTGTGCGAAACAGACAAATCGCAAGCAGGGTGCTATGTTGCCGCCGGTGTTTGGACGCCGTATTCTGGCGTCTTATGCACCGTTGCGAGCGACAGTGCAGCGAAAGCGTGCCCTGCGGTG
>CAJTRK010000028.1 GCA_910578475.1 uncultured Lachnospiraceae bacterium
TTAAAAATTACTGGAAAGCCAGTAAAATACATAGTTCCGGGGATATGTGACCGGGACAAGGAAAAGGGAAAGTTCGCAAAACAGATGAACGCATAAAAATTGTCGAAATTAGGTAGATAACGATAAGAATGAGAACCCTTGTAAGTGGTGTGAATGTGCCATTTGCAGGGTTTTTTGCTATTTCCTATATTTAGACTTGAAAAGAGAATAGGGAAAATGCAATTGATGGATTGGTTATTTAATGGTATACTGTTAACATAGAATAATCTAAGTGGAACGACCAAAAATGAAATTTGAGTGGGACGAAGAAAAAAATATTATTAATAAGGAAAAACATAAAATTTCTTTTGAAACGGCAGCATATGTTTATGAAGATCCTTATTACATTGAAATGTTTGATTTTGAGCATAGTGTTGATGAGGATAGATATATCGCGATAGGGAAAGTCGGCGATGTATTGTTTGTAGTATTTACAGAACGAAAGGAAACGATTCGATTAATTTCAGCCAGACTTGCAACGAATGCAGAAAAGGAGCTTTATTATGACCAGAACATTAATTATTGAAAGTGGACAAAAACCTACGGAAGAACAATTAAAAGAGGTTGAAGAGGCGAAAAAAAGCCCAATTAACTTTGATGAGGATTGTGGGGAATTGTCGTCAGCCATGATGAAGGCGTTTAAGAGTGCGGTTGTGCAAAGAAATCGTAAGAAAAAAGCTTAGAAATTTTGGGAGAAGAATTTTATCCCCCAATATCCCCCAAATGGAAAATGGCTATCCCCTAAGTTTGAAAGACAGGTCAGTTAAAAATTACTGGAAAGCCAGTAAAATACATAACCCTTGTAAGTGGTGTATGAATGCCATTTGCAGGGGTTTTTTGATTGCCGGGAATTTCAGAAATTAAAGAAGTCTTAATCTTTTTTATAAGAAAAAACAAGATTTTATTTATTTTTTCAGGTATAGTATAGTTAAATCAATAAGGAGCTGATTTGATGTCTGATAAAATATTAATTGTTGATGATGAAGCGGAAATCGCTGATTTGATTGAAACTTATCTGAAAAATGAAGACTATTCCGTTTTTAAATTTTATTCTGCGAAGGAAGCATTGGAGTGCATTCAAACGACGGTGTTCGACCTCGCTGTTTTAGATGTTATGATGCCGGAAATAGACGGATTAACCCTGTGCAAAAGAATCAGGGATAACTATACTTATCCCATCATCATGCTCACGGCCAAAGACGGAGAAACCGATAGAATCACAGGACTCACACTTGGGGCGGATGACTACATTACGAAACCCTTTCTTCCGCTTGAATTGGTTGCACGAATAAAAGCGCAATTGCGCCGGTATAAGAAATATAATCCGGCGCATCTGGAAGAGGAAGAAAAAGATATATTGCATCACATGGGACTTGTATTGAATATAAAAACATACGAATGTTTTTTAAATGAGAAGCCGCTTGTTTTGACCCCAACTGAATTTGCCATTCTGCGTATTTTATTGGAAAATAAAGGACGGGTAATCGGCGCGGAGGAATTGTTTCACAGGATATGGCAGGATGAGTATTACTGTAAGTCGAATAATACAATTCCGGTTCATATCAGGCATTTGCGGGAAAAGTTAAATGATACGATGAACAAACCGAAGTATATAAAAACAATATGGGGAGTTGGTTATAAAATTGAAGAATCATAAAAAAGAAGAATATGCGGTATTTCAGAGAAAGATTATGCTGCGGTTTTGTTTTAACTGTTTTATTTCGGCTTTTATTGTGATTGTTTTGTATGTGCTTTTGTGGAAACAACGGTTTGGAGACTGGATTATCGGGTTATTGGAATATTTTATCAGGATAGAGCACGAAAAGGCTTTCTATATCTATCATTATTATTTCAGAGGTTATAAGGAAATCTTTTTTGCCGCGGCAATAATACTTGTTTTTATTTTTTTGCTTTGGAATCTGTTCCGTTGGATGACCGGGTATTTTAAAGAGATTCACCGGGGCATAGATGCGCTGCTGGAGGAAGATGCAGGGATGATTTGCCTTTCTGCGGAAATGATGCCGTTTGAACATAAGCTGAATGCGGTAAAGAGGGAACTGAAGAAGCAGAAAGAAGAGAGAATGAATGCGGAACAACGAAAAAATGAACTGGTTATGTATCTTGCCCATGATATCCGTACACCGCTGACGTCTGTTATCGGTTATCTGCATTTGTTGGAAGAGGGACAGGATATGACCCCGGAACAGAGAGCAAAGCATGTGCATATAACACTGGAAAAAGCAAATCGTCTGGAAGAAATGATTCATGAATTTTTCCGGATAACGCGCCTGAATTCCGGGCAGGTTCAGTTATCAAAAGAAAAGATTGATTTGTATTATATGCTGGTGCAGTTATGTGAGGAAGTGTCTCCCATGCTGGCTGAATATGGAAACTCGGTTGCAATTCAAATGAAGGAGAATTTGGAGATATGGGTAGACCCGGATAAGATAGCGAGGGTATTCAGTAATATTTTAAAGAATGCGGCGGTATACAGCTATCCGAAGACGGAGATTTGTATTTTTGCCGAAGAAACCGACACGCATCTTATCCTGTCATTTCGGAATCAGGGAAAAACGATTCCGAATGAAAAATTACCATTGTTATTCGATAAATTTTACCGTCTGGATGAATCCCGTGTATCTGATACCGGTGGAACAGGGCTTGGCCTTGCGATTGCAAAAGAAATTGTTTTGCTTCACGGCGGTACGATTTGGGCGGAAAGTGAAAAAGAAACAGTGGCGTTTATTGTTCAGCTGCCGTTGACAGATTAAATCTTCAAAGTTAAAGATTTCTTAAAAATTTAATGAAGTTATTTTAAAGTGAATCATGCTCCTGTTCAGTACAATGGTTACTGTACAGGAGCATGATTTATTTTGTAAAGAAAGGAGTCTTTTCATTATGGAAGAAAAAAGGTCGGTCCGGGAGATACGAAGACACAAACGTCTGCAGAGAAAAAGACGCAGAGGGTTTCTTTTAACCGTTCTTCTTTTCTGTATCATTGTTTCCGTTTTTTCAACAGGTTTTCTGCTCGGCTGTTCCTGGAAGAGAGACACGCCGCAGGAAGAAATGGAGCAGAATTTTATTGTGAAAGAAGAACCCGTACAAGCGGATATTCCCGATACAGAGAGGAATCTGATACTGGTCAACCGATGGAATCCGGTGCCGGATAATTACGAAGTGAATCTGGTGGAGGTAGGAGACGGTGAATGTGTGGATGAACGAATTTATGACTCTTTAATGGAAATGTTGGAAGATGCGAAGGAAGCTAACTGGGGGCAGCTTCCCCGCGTGGTATCGGGGTATCGGACGATGGAACAGCAACAGCGGATATATGATGAAAAACTGGCTGAGTACAGGCAGGAAGGCTATTCGGATGACGAGGCGGAAGCTCTGGTTCAGCAATGGGTTGCGACACCGGGTTATAGTGAACATCAGCTCGGTTCCGCGGTGGATATCAACGGCGCGACCTACGATGTTTATTTCTGGTTACAGGAGAACAGTTACAAATACGGCTTTATATTTCGGTATCCGGGCCACAAAACGGAAGTTACAGGCGTTGCGGAAGAAGTATGGCATTATCGATATGTAGGCGTGGAGGCGGCTGCGGAAATTTACGAACAGGGAATCTGCCTGGAAGAATATGTTGAAAGGAAGAAAATGATGTGATGAAAAAAGAAAATGGAAAAAAGTTCATTTGTTTCCTGTTTGCATTGATTCTGATGATATCAGGATGCGGAAAGCAGGATGGCGCAAAGAATGGCGGCGGCAGGGATTATAATGAAGGCGGCGGCCAGCCGATGATAATGGGGCGATATGTGGAAAAGGAGACAGACTTGTCTGGACAAATCGAGAAGGCTGCCGGACTTTATGGAATTTCTGACGGAAAACTCGTACTTGTTGGAAGCGAAGGGGAACTCTTATTATCGGAAGATAATGGTAATACATGGGAGAACAGCAGCCGGCAATGGATTCAGGAGCTGCCCGCCGATTCCTGGCTCATGGACGTGAAGATAGACTCAAAAGGCACAATCGGGATTATTTATGCGGAAAATGATATGGAGAAGAGGGAGACGCAGGAACCGATAATGCAATCTTCTTTAAAATGTGTACTGATTCTGCCGGATGATACGGTCATACCAGTCGATTTTTCCGGAATAGAAAAGGAAGAAACGATTGACAGATTTTGGGTTTCTAATACGGACCGATATTTTGTTTCAACTAACGAAGGGACTATTTACGAAGTGAATGCGGACGGAAGCAGCGAATTATTTCTTACAATAGAAGGATTTCCTCAAATAATACAGTTTCAGGGAACACTGATGATAATAGACGGGTATGATTTCAAGGCGCCGCTTCTTTACGATATGGAACGGAAAGAATATGTGTCGGATGCGGTATTGACGGAATTTGTGCAGGAAAATTATGCGGACAGAGGTTTTCATGGTGCTGGCTGGCAAAATATGTATTTTTTCACAGGAGAAGATGACGTCATTTATCTGGCAGGAAAGAAAGGGCTGCACCGTCATGTAATAGGCGGAGCTGCGATGGAACAGATTATTGACGGACGGCTGTCGCGTCTTGGAAATCCGCAATACGGAATCGTTGGTATGGTATTTCTGGATAAAGGAGAGTTTCTTGCGGCATCCAATAACGGAAAGTTGATAAATTTTACATATGACCCGAATAAGGAGGCTGTTCCGCGGGAACGGTTGAAAATATACAGTCTTGAGAAAAATGTTGATATGTATGCGGCGGTATCCTTTTATCAGATACAGAATCCGGATGTTTTGGTGGAATACGAAGTCGGAATGGAAGAAGATGGGGCTGGTACGAAGGAAGATGCAGTCAAAAAACTGAATACGCAGATTATGGCAGGAGAAGGACCGGATATTCTGATGCTGGATGGCCTGCCCGTAGATTCCTATATTGAAAAAGGAATACTTTGTGAATTGAACAGTCTGACAGACAGTCTTGGGAACGAAGCGTTCGAAAATCTGTTTCGCGCTTACGAAAAAGATGACCGGATATATGCGATTCCGGGGCAGATAAGATTTCCGGTTATCATGGGGAAAAAATGTTATGTTTCCGGAATGACGGGGCTTGGTGAAATCGCAGATGAAATAGAGCGGATGAGGAAAGAAAATCCGGAGAAAGACCTGACTGGCCTGTGCTCTGAAAAAGCTGTTATGAAGCTTTCTGCCCGTGAGTGGAAAAAAGAGGATGGGAAACTTGACAGAGAGGCCATTGCAGAGTTTCTTGCGCAGACAAAGAGAATTTATCATGCGCAGATGGACGGAATAGAAGAAAAAAGCGCGGAACGGCTTTATCAGTCGAATCACTATTATACGGAATACGCAGGACAGGACTGGATATATCAGTTGGGGAATTACGGATTTTATATGGATTATGTGGCGGGTTACTGTAATACATTTTTCGGCGTAAGTTATTCTCCACAAAGCTATATAGAACTGACTTCCATCTCTAAGGCAGAAGGTTTTGGAGATGCAGCGCTTATTTCATTGGAAAGCAAAGAAGGACGCGTCTTTATACCGGAAACAATTCTTGGAATTAATGCGGTATCACAGAAAAAGGAATTGGCGGAAGATTTTCTGAAAATGTTTCTGAGTAAGGATAATCAATGCAGACTGAGCGGGTTTGCCGTAAACAGAGCGGCATTTGAAGAGGCTTTTGCAGAGAAGCGTCAAGAAAACGAAGAATGCACAAAGGTCGGTATGATTTATGAAGATGGAAGAGAGCTGTTGTTAGATATATACATGCCTGTGAGCGAAGAGATTGCAGCCATCAGAGAATGGATGGAAACCGCCAAAACACCTTATACGGAAGATATTGTTTTTGAAAAATGCGTTTTTGAGGAAGGCTCTGAATTTGTTCTCGGAGAAAGGGGAATCGAGGAAACCCTGGACGCCATTGAACGCCGGCTCGCTATTTACATTGCGGAATAAAGGAATTGGCGGAGGCCTGTATTATATTTTGACGGGAATGGAATCTCTTTTACAACTATCTTTCTCAATGCCCTAAAGAAAATTCTGGAAACATCCGATATAACCAATAAGACATATATCGTTATACAAGTTATATTATCAGAAACGGATTTCGTAAAAAGTCAAAGGAGGACAAACAATGAGCAAGATTGAAGGGTATGGCGTATACCAGAACAGCTATATGGGAGGTACAACACAGAGTAAAAGTGCCAGAGAAGCTGAGAAGACGGAGAAGCCGGAGAAAAAAGAGCCGGTACAGTTAAGCGACAAGGCGAAAAAGTTATTGGAAGAGATGAAAAAGAATTACAGCAACATGGACTTTATCGTTGCTGATTATGAGTCTGAAGAAGAAGCGGCAGCCTATCTTTCGAGAGGAACGAAAGAGTTCAGTACGCTGATTGACCCTGAAACGCTGGAGGCGATGGCGGCTGACAAAGATGTAAAAGATAAGTATATGGGCATTCTGGATGATGCGGTCGGCAAGCTCAAGGATATTAAAGAACAGCTTGGTGACAGTGAAGACGATGTGGCGCGTGTTGGCATCTCGATTGACAAGGACGGCAAGGTTTCTTATTTTGCGGAACTGGAAAAATCCGGAGAAAGACAGAAAGAATGGGTCGAGAAGACAAGAGAAGCTAAGAAAGAGGAAAGAGCCGAGCAGGAAAAGAAAGCGCAGGAGCAGAAAGAACAGGATATTGCGGCGCAGGGAAGAACAAAGAAAACAATTGTGAAGGCTGATACCGTGGAAGAGCTTCTGGAAAAGATTAAGAATGTGGACTGGAATCAGATTAAATCGGAAGAAAAGCAGGTGACGGGAGGTAAATTTGATTTCAGTATCTAATCCTTGTATAACCGCATAACGGCGGATACAGAGAAAGGCATGGTTATTGGTTCATCGATGGAAAATGTGGAAAAAGAAACAATTTCCGGGAGACATGGCATTTTACGAAATAAATACTATCTGTATATGACGGAGTTTTTCGCGGGAATGTCCGTCATGGCAGTAGAACTGGGCGCAAGCAGACTTCTTGCGCCTTATTTCAGTTCTTCGCAGATTGTATGGACGATTATTATCGGAACGATTATGATTGCGATGGCTCTCGGCAATATATGGGGAGGCAGAAGTGCGGATAAAAACCCGAACCCGGACAGGCTCTATGTGCGTATGATAATTGCGGCGGTGTGGATTGCGGCGATTCCCGTACTTGGAAAATATGTGATTATTGGAATCTCGGCGGCGCTTGTGTTTACGGTCAGCAATAATTTTCTGATTTGGGCGGCCTTCCTTGCGTGTATGATTATTTTTGTATTTCCGCTGTTTTTACTGGGAACGGTTACGCCGTCTCTTGTAAAATATACGGTAGACAGTCTGGATGAAAGCGGTAAAACAGTTGGTTCTCTGAATGCGTTTAATACAGTGGGCAGCATTATCGGTACATTTGTACCGACTTTTGTAACGATTCCGGCGGTGGGAACATCCGTCACCTTCCTGATTTTTGCAGGAATACTGCTTTTGCTCGCACTGGTTTATTTTGTCAGCACAAAAGGAAAAAAGAAGCCCTGCATTATCGGCGGCATTTTATTCCTTGTCTGCTGTTTGACGGGAGCTTCCGGCAGTTTTGCATTTTGGGAAAAGAATCTGTTATACGAAGGAGAATCCATTTATAATTATTTACAGGTAAAAGAGACCGAAGACAGCGTTATTTTATCCACCAATGTGTTGTTCGGCGTACAGTCCATTATGAAAAAGAACGGCGGCGCTACGGGTATGTATTATGATTACGCGATGGCCGCGCCGGTGATGTCGGGGAACGCGGACGGCAATATGTTGATTCTCGGAATGGGAACGGGGACTTATGCGAAGCAATGTCAGTATTACTTTGCCCCGGCGTCCATAGAAGGTGTGGAAATCGACCAGAAGATTACGGATTTGGCGGGAGCGTATTTTGAACTGCCGGATTCTGTCATGGTGACAACCTATGACGGACGAAGTTATCTGGCGGCGGTACAGGGAACGTATGATGTCATTATGGTGGACGCCTATCAGGATATTACGATTCCGTTTCAGATGTCTTCCGTGGAATTTTTCACATTGGTGCGGGAACACCTGAACGAAAACGGCGTCATGGTCGTCAATATGAATATGCACTCCGATGCGGATTCCACAGGGGAAGGCAGTATCAACGAATATTTATCGGATACGATAGCTTCTGTTTTTGATTATGTTTATACGGTGGATGTGGCGGGAACGACGAACAGAGAGTTATTTGCAACGCAGAATCCGGAAGCACTTGCCGTTTTTGAAGCCGGCAGAAGCATGATAGAGGAGCCGGAGTTACAGGAGATGCTCAGGCGTGCGGCGGAGGGCATGACACCGTATGAAAAAGGAACATATCTTCTGACGGATGACAAAGCGCCGGTAGAGTTGCTTGGCATGCGGGTAATAGACGATTTGATTCAGCGGGAACTCGCATATTATAAGGAATTATTTAAACGAGAAGGCATTCAGGGCCTGCTTCAGGAATAAAAAAACTTTTCCCGGAAAAACTAACTTAAAGAATGAACATTCTTTATGAGGTTTGCAACGCGGCACAACGCGGTATTGCAAAACAGGATGACGGGAAAGGAGCAGGAGCTAAATGGATTTTAGAAACAGCGAGACGAAGAACAACCTGATGCGTGCCTTTGCGGGAGAGAGTCAGGCGAGAAATCGTTACACGATTGCGGCGGGACAGGCAAGAGAAGAAAAACTGTATGTAATTGAGGCGGTATTCCGTTTTACGGCCGAACAGGAAAAAGAACATGCGGAAGTCTTTTACAAATATCTGGATAAAGTGGCGGGGGAAAACATTGCGATTGACGGCACTTATCCGGTAGATATTTCCAAAGACGCGGCGGCGCTTTTACGCATGGCACAGCATAATGAATACGAAGAACATGATGATGTGTACCAGAACTTTGCCAGGAAAGCGGAGGAAGAAGGATTTTTGGAAATCGCCGATACGTTCCGACAGATTGCGGAAATCGAGAAAATTCACGGAAACCGTTTCGGTCAGTTCGCGGAATGGCTGGAAAAAGGAGAACTCTTTGCGTCGGGAGTGGAAACAGCCTGGATGTGCATGGAATGCGGCAATATTTACCGTGGAACCAAAGTTCCTTCGGTCTGCCCGGTCTGCCACAACGACAGAGGATATTTTGTGCGGCTGGAACTGGCGCCCTATACGGGAAACTGCTGTATGTAGAAAGCAGAAGCTTTTCATTTATACGAAGGCATATTTTTTATGTTATAATGTGGAACTGTCCGAAAGGCCAGTTCCGGTTTTTCATCGTCGCTGTCTGGCGACGATTTTTTTAGCGTTTTGAACAAAATTACTTTTCGTAATTCATAAGTTGTGATATGATAGATAAGGAATACTGAAAATACGAAGGAGTTTATAGAGAAAATGGCGGAGACAGATGGAAAAAAACCGCCGATGTCAAAAGAGAAACGCCGCTTTTTAAGGAAAATTATCATTCTCTTTCTCGTAACAGCAACGCCTGTTCTTGCAGTATTGTGTATTTTCCTGGGAATCCGCCTTCATATCGTGCAGAAAGAACTGCAAATCCTGCAGGCACGGACGATGGAAGCGGCAGCGTTTTATGATACGGAAGATTTGGAAGAAACAGGATATTCGGACCGGCAGGAAGAACCGGCGGCCGGGACGGAAGCAGAAGAGAAGTTCGATGCCGTAACAGGAGCCGATGAAGAGAGCGGTACCGGGGCAGGCAGCGAAGCGTACACGGACAGATATGCGGCGGATGGTGTCAGTGTTTCCAAACGCGACAGTGCGGGAACGATGAAGGAATCCACGGATGAAGACGTGGTTTTGGCGGATGGGAGTGTCCGCAAAGTATATCTGACATTTGATGACGGACCGAGCAGCAACACGGAGCGTATTTTGGACATCCTTGCACAGTACGATGTCAAGGCAACTTTTTTTGTGGTAGGAAAAGAAGAAGAGAAATATCAGGAGCTGTATCAAAGAATTGTGGCGGAAGGGCATACGTTAGGAATGCACTCATACAGCCATAAGTATGACGAAATTTATCAGTCGGTTGACAGCTATGCACAGGACCTTAGCAGATTACAGGAGTTTTTGTATGAAACGACGGGCGTGTGGTGTCGGTATTGCAGATTTCCCGGGGGAAGCAGCAATACGGTCAGCGGAGTGGATATGTATGACCTGATTACCTATTTGGATGAGCAGGATATCACTTATTTTGACTGGAATGTCTCTTCTGGAGACGCGTCAAACAGTTATATCAGTAAGGAGGCAATTATCAGCAACTGCATGATAACCCTGCCGAAGTACGAAGAGAGTATTATTTTGATGCACGATGCGTCAAATAAAAATACTACGGTGGAGGCCCTGCCGGCTTTAATCGAACAGATTCAGGCAATGGACAATACCGTAATCGTTCCGATTGGTGAAGACACGGAACCGATACAACATATTAGTAGTGACTAGGAGGAAGATGGAATGGGTTTTTTCTCAGATTTAAAGGATGATTTATCTCAGGCCGTGAATGAACTGGCGCCGGAAGATGGACTTCAGGCCGTTCAGGACGGTGCGAATGCGGCTGAGGACATGGATGCGGTACAGCCCGACAGTATACCGACTCCGGATGATTTGAGCGATATGCTGGATAAGATGGAAGCGCTTGCGACAGAGAGCGTTGTGGAAGAACCGGTCATGGAAGAGCCTGTATCCGAGCCAGAGGCAGCAGAAGATGATATTCTCGCAGAGCTTGCGGCAGAGGCGGATACTGGGGCATCGGAGGATGCGGCAGATGATGACATTCTGGCGGAACTGGGATTGGAAGATACTGCTTCGGATGAAATGATTCCGGATGATGTTGTCTTACAGCTGCCTAAAGAGCCGAACGAAGAAGATATGGCAGCAGAGATGGAAACGATGGAAGAAGCTGTTATGGCAGCGGAAACATCTATAAATGAAGAAGAGGAAACAGCAGAGCCTCAACAGGAAAAAGAAAGGGAAGAAGAGAACATGGAGATGGAAATGGAAATGGAAGTGCAGGAAAAAACAGTGTCGGATGAAACGGCGGTCGTAACAGAAGGAATGTCTATCACAGGTGATATTACTTCCGGAGGTTCTCTGGAACTGATTGGTACGGTGATGGGAAATATCGACATTCTCGGTAAGCTGAATATTACAGGCGCGATTCAGGGAAATTCCAAAGCAGCGGAAATTTATGCGGAAGGCGCAAGAATCAACGGTGAAATCAACAGCGGCGGCAGCGTAAAGATTGGACAGAGTTCTGTTGTTATCGGAAATATCAATGCAAGCAGCGCTGTTATCGCAGGCGCTGTAAAAGGCGATATCGACGTGCATGGTCCGGTTGTTCTGGATACTTCTGCAATCGTGATGGGCAATATCAAATCCAAATCCGTACAGATTAACAACGGAGCTGTAATCGAAGGTATGTGTTCTCAGTGTTATGCAGATGTCAACCCGACTTCTTTCTTTGAAGAAATCAAGAAGAATAAAGAAAAAGGCAAAAATAAATAATGCAGAAAT
The DNA here is from genome assembly GCA_910578475.1 of uncultured Lachnospiraceae bacterium. GTDB lineage: Bacteria > Bacillota > Clostridia > Lachnospirales > Lachnospiraceae > UBA3282. The sequence continues at coordinate 11,621 of CAJTRK010000028.1, forward strand.
GGAAAGGTCATGGGTATTGAAATGCGGCGTGTCTTATTGAAATTAAGTGGAGAAGCACTGGCCGGTGATAAAAAGACCGGATTTGACGATGAAACGATACGCGGAGTCGCTCTGCAGGTAAAACAGCTCGTTGAGGAAGGCATTCAGGTAGGAGTTGTTATCGGCGGCGGTAATTTCTGGCGCGGTCGTTCCAGCGAGAGCATTGACCGGACGAAAGCAGACCAGATTGGTATGCTGGCTACAATCATGAATTGCATTTATGTGTCGGAGATTTTCCGGAGCGTCGGTATGATGACCAGTGTTCTGACGCCTTTTGAATGCGGTTCTTTTACCAAACTGTTTTCAAAAGACAGAGCCAACAAATATTTTGGTAAAAATATGGTAGTCTTTTTTGCGGGCGGTACGGGGCATCCCTATTTTTCGACGGATACGGGTGTTGTGCTGCGGGCGGTGGAAGTGGACGCGGACGTGATTCTGCTTGCCAAAGCGGTGGACGGCGTTTATGACAGCGACCCTCGTACCAATCCGGAGGCCAGAAAATATGAGGAAGTGTCCATCGATGAAGTGATTGAGAAAAATCTGCAGGTGGTGGATATGACAGCATCGATTTTGGCGAGGGATAATAAAATGCCGATGTGGGTATTTGCCCTGAATGAGAAGGACAGCATTGTAAATACGCTCAAGGGGCAGTTTCATGGAACGAAGGTTACCGTATAGAAGAGAGAGGAAGGTAAGTAGTAAGAGATGGATGACAGGTTAAAACCATATGATGACAAGATGAAGAAATCTTATGATTTTTTGGAAACGGATTTGGGAACAATTCGCGCAGGCCGTGCCAATCCTCATGTACTTGACAGAATTAAAGTGGATTATTACGGAACGCCGACCCCGATTCAGCAGGTTGGAAATATTACGGTTCCAGACCCGAGGATGATACAGATTGCTCCCTGGGAGAAAACACTGATTAAAGAGATTGAAAAAGCAATTATGATGTCTGATGTCGGTATTACACCGAGTAACGACGGCGCGGTTATCCGCCTTGTATTTCCGGATTTGACGGAAGAGCGCAGAAAAGAGCTTGTAAAAGATATCAAAAAGCGGGGCGAGGAAAACAAGGTTGCGATTCGAAATACGAGACGTGACGGAATGGACGCTTTTAAGAAACTTGCCAAAGCCGAAGTCTCGGAAGACGAGATTAAGGAACTGAGTGACCAACTGCAGAAACTGACCGATAAATATATCAAAGATGTGGACAAGCTGGTGGATGAGAAGTCCAAAGAAATCATGACAGTTTAAAAGTCGAACAAAAAACGGAATGAGGGGCTTGCAGGGTAGAAATACGCTGCTGTCCCCTTTTTCCGGTTTTGCAGGATATTCGGTCCGGTTAGTCAGAAAGAGAGGAAACGGCATGGAAGAAGGCATGAGAATACCGAATCATGTGGCAATTATTTTGGACGGAAACGGAAGATGGGCCAAACGGAAAGGGATGCCCAGAAATTACGGGCATGTGCAGGGTGCAAAAACGGTAGAGGTCATTTGTGAAGAAGCCTGGCGCATGGGGATACATTATTTGACGGTCTATGCTTTTTCCACGGAAAACTGGACGAGGCCGAAGGAAGAAGTAGACGCGCTGATGAAACTTCTGCGGAATTATATGAAGACCAGTCTGAAAACGGCGGCAAAGAACAACATGTGTGTACGCGTTATCGGCGATAAGACAGGACTGGATGCGGATATCAGAGAGCAGATTAACCGGTTGGAAGAAGCGACAAAAGACAATACGGGTCTGCATTTTCAGATTGCCATCAATTACGGAGGCCGGGACGAAATCGTTCGTGCCGTTAAGAAACTGGCGGGAAGAATAGAAGCAGGAACGCTGAAACCGGAAGAAATTTCGGAACAGCTGTTGAACGAGGCGTTGGATACGCAGGGACTGCCGGACCCGGACCTTCTGATTCGGACCTGCAACGAACAGCGGATTTCCAATTTCCTGTTATGGCAGCTTTCCTATGCGGAGTTTTATTTTACGGAAACTGCCTGGCCTGATTTTTCCAAAGAAGAATTGGAAAAAGCTGTCGCGGCATATAATAAGAGAAACAGAAAGTATGGTATGATAAACGAAGAAGAATAAATTCCTTTGAAAGGCAGGGGTGTAAGATGTTTCGGACAAGATTGCTCAGTGGAATTGTACTGGTCGCGGCTGCGGCCGGCACAATTATAGCGGGCGGTTTGATATTGGCGGCGGTATTGTGCATCATATCTCTGATTGCATATCGGGAGCTGACCAAAGCAACGGGTGTGCATGACGGAGGAAAAAGAGTGAATGGCCTGGAACTGACAGGCTTTTTGATGACCGTTGTCTATTACGCCGGGTTATATATCGGATTGCTGCGGATGAACGAAGACGGGATTGCTTTGGTCTACCGTGTCTTTGTGACCGCAGTCGTTGTTGCGGTTCTTATCTTTATGTTCGTTTATGTGTTCAGTTTTCCGAGATTTCAGGCCGGACAGGTAATGGCCGCTTTTTTTGAACTGATTTATGCCCCATTTCTTTTATCTTCCCTTTATATTATCCGGGAAGGATGGGAGCAGGGAGCTCTTCTCGCGGTACTGGTTTTCTTATGTTCCTGGGGAAGCGATACCTGCGCTTATGTAGTGGGAGTCTTATTCGGAAAACATAAGATGGCGCCGAAACTGAGTCCGAAGAAATCGATAGAGGGCGGCATCGGCGGCGTTGTCGGAGCGGCGCTTCTGTTCGGATTGTATACTTATTATGTCATTAATCCGGTTTCGGTGGAACAATTACAGATAGGGCTTTTTCCGGCGATGTGTCTTGGAGCAGTAGGCGCGCTCGTTTCTATGGTAGGGGATTTGGCGGCGTCGGCAATTAAGCGGAACCACAATATCAAAGACTATGGAAAACTCATACCAGGGCATGGCGGTATCATGGACCGCTTTGACAGCGTCATCATAGCCGCACCGTTCATTTTCTTTGGGCTGACGCTGATTACGGGCTAGGACCCGGCAGGGGAAAGGATATACAGGATGAAAAAAATTGCAATACTCGGTTCTACCGGTTCGATTGGCACACAGACATTGGAAATTGTGAGGAATCAGCCGGATTTGCAGGTCGTTTCGCTGGCGGCCGGAACGAACACGGCGCTGATGGAACAGCAAATCAGAGAGTTCCGCCCGCGGATGGCTGCCATGTGGAGCGAAGAAGCGGCGGCTGATTTGGCGGCGCGGGTCGCGGATATAGATGTCAAAATTGTAAGCGGCATGGATGGACTGTTGGAAATTTCCACATTGGAGGAAGCGGAGACGCTCGTGACGGCCATTGTGGGCATGATTGGCATCCGGCCGACAATCGCGGCGATTGAGCAGGGGAAAACGATTGCGCTTGCCAATAAAGAAACACTGGTTACGGCGGGGCATCTGATTATGCCATTGGCCAAAAAACACGGCGTTTCCATTCTGCCGGTAGACAGTGAGCACAGTGCGATTTTTCAGTCGCTGCACGGAGAGAACAGAGAACGGGTAAGCAAGATTATCCTGACAGCTTCGGGCGGGCCGTTCCGCGGGAGAAAAAAAGAAGAACTGGGTGCAATGACGATAGAAGATGCGCTGAAGCATCCGAACTGGTCTATGGGAAAAAAGGTGACGATAGATTCGGCGTCCCTTGTCAATAAGGGACTGGAGGTAATGGAGGCGCGCTGGCTGTTCGACGTGCCGCTCGAGCAGATTCAGGTCGTTATCCATCCGCAGAGCATTATTCATTCCGCGGTGGAATATGTGGATGGCGGCATTATGGCGCAGCTTGGTATGCCGGATATGAAACTCCCGATTCAGTATGCGCTGTTTTACCCGGACAGAAGAGCGCTTCCCGGAAAAAGGGTGGATTTCTTTGCGCTTGGGCAGCTTACGTTTGAAGAACCGGACACGGAAACGTTTCGAGGGCTTTGGCTCGCTTATGAGGCGGCGAGAACGGGCGGCAGCCTTCCGACGGTGTTTAATGCGGCAAACGAAAAGGCGGTGTCGCTGTTCATCCAGAGGAAAATCGGTTTCCTGCAAATTCCGGAATTAATCGAGCAGTCTATGGGGCATCATAAAGTGATAGAGAATCCTTCCGTGGAAGAAATTTTGCAGGCAGAAGCGGAAACATATGAATATATAAAGCAGGTGATGAATTGATTAAAACGATAATTTTATTTCTGATTATCTTTGGAATTGTAGTAATATCCCATGAGTTCGGACATTTTCTGATTGGCAAAAGAAATGGAATCCGTGTCGTGGAATTTGCGGTGGGCATGGGACCGACACTTTTTTCTTTCCGGAAAGGAGAGACAAAGTACTCGCTGAAACTGCTCCCGATAGGCGGCGCCTGTATGTTCGACGGTGAAGACGGTGTGATGGCGGAAAACGGGGAAGCAGACGAACACTCTTTTCTGAAAGCAAATGTATGGGCCAGGATTGCGACTGTATTTGCGGGGCCATTTTTCAATTTTGTTCTGGCATTTGTCTTTTCCCTTATAGTGGTGGCTTTTAACGGCTCCGACAAGCCGGTGGTGCAGCAGCTGATGGAAGGCTCTGCGGCCGAAGAAGCCGGAATCCTTCCGGGCGATGAAATCGTTCGGATTAACGGGGAAAAAATTCATCTGTACCGGGAAGTCAGCCTGATTTCAGCGATGAATCAGGGAGAAACGCTGGAAATCCGCATAAAAAGAGACGGGGAAATGCAGGATGTTACAATTGTCCCGCGCTATGATGCACAGGATGGCAGATATTATATCGGACTGCGCGGCGCAGGAGAGTATTTCAAGTGTAATCCGCTGCAAGTATTCCAGTATGGCGTTTATGAGGTACGTTACTGGGTTAAGGCAACATATAAGAGCCTGATGATGCTGCTGCAGGGACAGGCGACGAAAGACGATGTATCCGGGCCAATCGGCATTGCGCAGTTTGTAGGAGACACGTATGATGAAGTGAAAGATTACGGTATTTCGTCGGTTGTATTCACGATGATGAACATCATCATTTTACTTTCCGTCAATCTCGGCATCATGAATCTGCTTCCGCTTCCTGCATTGGACGGCGGGCGGCTGGTGTTCATGTTCCTTGAGGTCATCCGGGGGAAACCTGTTTCTCCGGAGAAGGAAGGGCTTGTGCATTTTGCCGGCCTTGTGGTGTTTATGATTCTGATGGTATTTGTGATGTACAACGATATCATGAAAATTATCCGTTAAAGAAAAATAAGAAATCCGGCGTCGGAAATCTGGCGGACGCATGCTTGCCAGACCGCGCCGGATAGCGTATAATCTATATCATATAATGACAGTCTTGTATCGCAACAGGACTTTCATTTCGATTCAGAAAATCTTTGCAGCCTTCGCTGCGGATACTCTATTTCACGAAGGGTATCATTTCCACATCTATGAAAGGGTATTATCTGTAAGAATGAAGTATCAGGTAAATGTATATTGGAACAAGGGCGCGGTGCGGGATGCCAATCAGGATTCTCTTGTCGTGCTGCAGGCTATGACGTCACAGGGCAGGGTATTGATGGCAGCGGTATGCGACGGCATGGGCGGCATGGACAGAGGGGAACTGGCGAGCGGATATCTGACAGAAGAGCTGATTACATGGTTTTATGACGGCCTTCTGAAAGCCGTCGGGCAAAAGAAACCGTTATGGGTGTTGAGGCGTTCCGCGGAACGGAAACTTTTCCAGGTGCAGCAGCGAATGCAGCGTTATGCGGAAAATCATTCTCTGGAGATGGGAACGACGATGTCCATGCTTGTCCTCTGGGAAAAAAGATATCTGCTCTGGCATCTGGGAGACAGCCGGATATATCGTTTGTCCACGCGCAAAAAGAAAGCAATTTCACTGTTGACCAAAGACCATGTACAGGGAAAGAACAGGCTGACAAAGTGCGTGGGGAGTTTCGGCTTTTTTCAACCGGATTTTCGAATGGGCGCGGCCGGAAATCGGGAAGCTTTTCTGTTATGCAGCGACGGTTTCTGGCATGAAATGAGCGCGGAAGAACTGGGGGAAATTCTTGCGCCGGAAGGGATGTCGGAAGAACGATGCGACAGGCGATTGCGGGAAATCGGGGAGGCGGCCATACGACGTGGCGAACAGGATAATCTGTCGGCTGTCTATATCCGAATGCAGAAGCAGATTGAACAATCGGGCGATTAAGGCGCTGTTCCGTTATCGCGGGATGGGGAAAGGTATGGTATGAAAATGACAGGAAGCGTATTGATGGGGAAGTATGAACTGAAAGAAAGAATCGGCACAGGCGGCAGCAGTACCGTTTATCTGGCATGGGACAGACATCTGGAGCGATATGTTGCGGTGAAAGAGGAAAAAGGAGCGGGAGACGCAGAGAAAGCGAACGATACGCAGGCCATGAAAAATGCCGATATTTTGAAAAATACCGGTATTCTGAAAAATGAAATGGAGATGCTGAAAGCGTTGAAACACCCGATGCTGCCGGAGGTTTACGATTATTTTCAGGAAACAAAACGCTATCTTGTCATGGAATATATCCGTGGAGAAAGTTTACATAACTTTATAGAGCGGGAAGGAGCTGTACGGGAGGAACAGGCCTGTAAATGGGCTTTGCAGTTATCGTCTTTGTTTTCTTATCTGCATGGACAGAAACCGCCCGTTATCTACCGGGATTTGAAACCTGACAATATTATCGTCTGTCCGGACGGGAATCTGCGTGTGGTAGACTTTGGAACGGCTTTGCGCCAAAGCTATGATAAAAGGAATGCGGAAAACCTTGCAGGTACGGCCGGCTATGCCGCGCCGGAACAGCTTTATGGGAAAACGGGCAAAGAGGAATGGGGGCATCAAAACGGCAATGAAAGAAGAAATGCCTTCGGAATCGGCGCGGATGAACGAAGCGATATTTATACATTGGGGGCGACGTTATATCATATGCTGACCGGTCATGACCCGGCCCGTCCGCCTTACGGGATAAGACCCGTCAGGAGTATGAAGCCGGAGCTGACGGCGGATATGGAGCGCATTGTGGGAAAATGTACGGAGGAAGCGCCGGAGAAACGTTATCAGACCGTGGAAGCGCTCAAAGCGGACCTGGAGAAAAGAAAGTTTTCCGGCAGAAAAAGGAGAAATCCTTATCCCTTATGGAAGCTGGAGAAAAAAATATGGCTGACGGAGAAAAAGACAACAGGATTCTTTACGGTCGGACTTTTGCTATGCGGCTTATGCGCAGGCTTCTTTTCCATACGGGTAAGCGGAAGGGAAACGCCTCTGCCGGTTATTGTATATAATCAACAGGGGCAGAAAATCGTTATCCGCTATGACAGCATTTATACGCCGGAGGGAAATTTGTTATTCGGTCTGGAACAGGAACTTTTCCGGGAAGATGAGATATTCGAACTGTCTGTCGGCCTGACAGACTGCGCGACAGGCAGACGGCGGGAACGGATTTTTTATATCCAGGGCGGCAGGACGGGAGGCGGAAAATAGCTTTCTTATTTCGGCGGGATGATGTACAATAGTGTGGAAAGAAGTTCTAAAGCTCACGCCAGAGGGCGTTTCGCTAAGAACTTCTACGATTTGCCTTTGGCAAATCTTTTCCATACGGAAGAACGCCTAAAATGCGGCGTTCTTCCCGTTGACGGTTTGTGCCGCCGGGAGGCGGCATGAAGGTTAGTGTGAGAAGAAGTTCTAATGCTCACAGCAGAGGCTGTTTCGCAAAGAACTTCTAAGTCTGCTTTGCAGACTTTTCTCACACCGAGAAATGCCTGAAAACACGGCATTTCTCATCCGGATTTGAGTCGCAGCAAAGCTGCGGCATGAAGGTTAGTGTGAAGAGAAGACGAAGGGAGGATGCTTATGTATCGGGAACATACGAGAATTGTGAAAATAGGCGACAGAGTAATTGGCGGGGGAAATCCTGTGTTGATTCAGTCGATGACAAATACAAGAACAGAAGACATTGAGGCGACCGTAACGCAGATTCTGCGGCTGGAGCAGGCGGGCTGTGAAATTGTGCGGGTGACTGTGCCGACGAAAGAGGCGGCGGATGCGGTCGGAGAGATTCGGAAACGGATTCATATTCCGCTTGTGGCGGATATACATTTTGATTATAAAATGGCGATTGCCGCGATTGAGAACGGCGCGGATAAGATTCGCATCAATCCGGGAAATATCGGAAGCAGGGATAAGGTGGAGGCGGTCGTTTCCGCGGCAAGAGAGCGGAATATTCCGATTCGGGTCGGTGTAAACAGCGGCTCTCTGGAAAAAGAGCTGGTGGAGAAATATCATGGTGTAACGGCGGAAGGCATTGTGGAAAGCGCACTGGATAAAGTACATATTATCGAAGACCTGGGCTATGATAATCTGGTTATCAGCATCAAATCTTCGGATGTTTGTATGTGCGTCAAAGCCCATGAAACGCTGGCCGAGAAAACAGATTATCCGTTGCATGTGGGTATCACGGAGTCGGGGACTTTATATAGTGGAAACATCAAATCCGCGGTCGGACTCGGCATTATTCTGTATCAGGGCATCGGCGATACGATTCGCGTTTCCCTGACCGGCGACCCGGTGGAAGAAATCAAATCCGCGAAGCTTTTGTTAAAAACTCTGGGACTGCGGAAAGGCGGCATCGAGGTGGTGTCCTGTCCGACATGCGGGCGGACCAAAATAGACCTGATTGGTCTGGCCAATCAGGTGGAAACAATGGCGGCGGAATTTCCGTTAGATATTAAAGTGGCTGTCATGGGATGCGCCGTTAACGGACCGGGAGAAGCAAAGGAAGCGGACATCGGCATCGCGGGGGGTGACGGAGAAGGCCTGCTCATCAAACGTGGTGAAATTGTACGAAAAGTGCCGGAGGATAAACTTCTTTCGACGCTGCGGGAAGAGTTGGAGAACTGGGGGAAATAAAAGCGAGATGTCCAAAAAATTTTTTGAGGTATTTCCGACTTTAAAATTGAACGGCGGCATGCAGGATTTATTCGAACAGGTTATGGTAGAAAGGGTCTCTGCGACAAAACGAAAAGATTTTCTCAGAATTTATATTTCTTCCGACAGACTGATTCAGAAAGCGGATGTTTTTCTCGTTGAGCAGGAAATGCGGAAACAGTTTTTTCCGGGCGCGCAGATGGTTATCCGCATCTATGAGAAATTTCGACTTTCTTCGCAGTATACGCCGGAAAAGCTGATGGATATTTACCGGGAGAGTATTTTGCTGGAATTGCGTGATTATTCGCCGATAGAATATAATCTTTTTAAAAACGCCGATATTACTTATCCGGCCGACGGAAAAGTGATGCTGACGCTGGAAGACACCGTTCTCGGAAAGGAAAAAGCGGAAGAACTGGTGCGCATTCTGGATAAAATTTATAATGAGCGCTGCGGGTTTTCCGTGGAAATTCTAACGGATTATAAAGAACATAAGGCGGCCAGACATAAGGAAGAGGACGAGAAACGGCTGGCGATGCAGATAGCGGAGATTTCCGCGCGGGCAGGGTACGGAACGGCTGGCGGAAGCGCAGAGGCGGCAGCAGGAGCGGATGGCATGGTAGCGGGTGGTGCGCCCGTATCCGTTGGTGCGGCTGGCAAAGATATGGCCGGCAGCGGAGCAAAAGCTGTGCCGGCGTCGGAAAGCGCAGCCTTTGGAGCCGATGGCGCATCTGCCAAAACGGCAGCGGGAGCGGCGGACAGGCTGTCAGAAAGCGGTGCGAAAGCGCAGACGGCAGGTTCCGATGCGGCAGGCGGCAAAGAGGCTGCCTCAGCCGGAGGCAAGACAATGATGTGGAACGGGCCGGGAACCGGAGCACAGGGCAGATTATTCCGGAAGGAGCGGAATGCCGGACCGGACGGGAGAAGGCCGATGAAGCGTTCTGATAATCCGGACGTCTTGTACGGAAGGGATTTTGAAGAAGACGCGATACCGATGGAAGAAGTGATTGGTGAAATCGGGGACGTTGTAGTGCGCGGCAAAATACTGAATTTTGACAAACGCGACATTAAGAACGAACGGTCTATTTTGATTTATGATATTACGGACTTTACAGATACGATGACGGTAAAGCTGTTTGTCGCGACGGAACAGGTAAGCGAACTTACTGCGGAAATGAAACCGGGCGCTTTTGTGAAACTGAAAGGGACTGCAGTCATTGATAAGTTTGACCATGAACTGACGATAGGCTCCATTTACGGTGTAAAAAAAATACCCGATTTTACCGTTTCCCGTTCCGATACGAGCGTGCGCAAACGGGTGGAACTGCATTGCCATACGAAGATGAGCGATATGGACGGCATATCGGAAGCGAAAGATATCGTTAAAAGAGCCTATAAATGGGGACATCCGGCGATTGCGATTACGGACCACGGCGTCCTGCAGGCTTTTCCGGATGCCAATCATGTATGGGAAGATTTATGGAAAGCGGAAAAGAACAAAAGAAAAGAAGCGGGTGAGGAAGAACCGGACAAACAGGACTTTTTCAAGATTATTTACGGCGTGGAGGCATATCTTGTAGACGACCTGCGGGAAATCGTGACCAATGATAAAGGACAGGATTTCAAAGGAACTTTTGTCGTGTTCGATATCGAGACGACGGGATTTTCTCCGGTCAATAACAAGATCATAGAAATCGGCGCGGTGAAAGTGTCGGAAGGGCAGATTACGGAGCGTTTTTCCGCTTTTGTCAATCCGGAAGTGCCGATTCCTTTTGAAATTGAAAAACTGACAGGCATTCAGGATGATATGGTCGTCGGAGAGCCGACGATTGATGTGATTCTGCCGCAGTTTCTGAATTTTTGCGGCGATGCCGTTCTGGTCGCGCATAATGCGAATTTCGATATGAGCTTTATTATGGAAAACTGCGACAGACTTTCCATCGCGCACAATTTTACTTATGTGGATACCGTAGGCATTGCCAGGATTCTTTTGCCCGGACAGGCAAAACATACGTTGGACGCGGTGGCCAAAACGCTTGGCATATCGTTGGAGAACCATCACCGGGCGGTGGATGATGCGGAAGCGACTGCGGAGATTTTTGTAAAGTTTATTCCGATGTTGGGAGAAGAAGGGACGGATACGCTGGCCAAAGTGAATGCGATGGGTAAGTCCAGTCCCGAAATTGTGAAAAAACTGCCGACTCACCACGCGATTATTTTAGCGAAAAATAATGTGGGGCGCATGAATCTGTACCGGCTTGTGTCGGAATCCCATTTGAATTATTTTGCCAGAAGACCGCGGATTCCCAAAAGCCTGTTACAGCAGTACCGGGAAGGGCTGATTCTCGGAAGCGCCTGTGAGGCGGGGGAACTGTACCGTGCGCTTCTCGACGGTAAATCGGATGCGGAAATCGCAAGGCTCGTGCGTTTTTATGATTATCTGGAGATTCAGCCGCTTGGCAATAACCAGTATATGATTGCATCCGAAAAACTTCCCAATATTAACTCGATGGAAGATATTCAGGAAATCAACCGCAAAATCGTAAAGCTCGGCGAACAGTTTCATAAGCCGGTGGTTGCTACCTGTGACGTACATTTTCTGGACCCGGGGGACGAGGTTTACCGGAGAATCATCATGACCGGGCAGCATTTTGCGGATGCGGATAATCAGCCGCCCCTCTATTTTCGGACGACAGAAGAGATGCTGAAAGAGTTTGCCTATCTTGGCAGCGATAAGGCGGAGGAAGTCGTCATAACCAATACGAATCGAATTGCGGATATGATAGAGTCCATCTCCCCGGTGCGGCCGGATAAATGTCCGCCGGTTATCGAGAACAGCGATAAACTGCTGACGGATATCTGTTATAAAAAAGCACACGAACTTTATGGGGAAACGCTGCCGGAAATCGTGGAAGCCAGGTTAAAAAGGGAATTGAATTCCATTATTTCCAACGGTTTTGCGGTAATGTATATTATTGCGCAGAAACTGGTATGGAAATCGGTAGAGGACGGTTATCTGGTCGGTTCCAGAGGCTCCGTCGGTTCCTCTTTTGTGGCGAATATGGCGGGTATTACGGAGGTAAATTCTTTAAGCCCACATTATCTTTGCCCCAAATGTCATTATTATGATTTCGATTCGGAGGAAGTCATCGCTTTCAGCGGCGGCGCGGGCTGCGATATGCCGGACAAAGACTGCCCGGTCTGCGGAACGCCTCTGCAAAAGGAAGGGTTTGACATTCCGTTTGAGACATTTCTTGGTTTTAAAGGAGATAAAGAACCGGATATCGATTTGAACTTTTCTGGGGAATATCAGAGTAAAGCGCATAAATACACGGAAGTAATTTTTGGATACGGACAGACTTACCGGGCGGGAACAATCGGAACGCTGGCGGATAAGACGGCTTTCGGTTATGTCAAAAATTATTATGAAGACCACGGGGAACGAAAACGTACCTGTGAAATTAACCGTCTTGTCATGGGCTGTACGGGCGTCAGAAGAAGCACGGGGCAGCATCCGGGCGGTATCGTTGTGCTGCCGGTGGGAGAGGATATCAACTCTTTTACGCCGGTGCAGCATCCGGCAAACGATATGAAAACGGATATCGTGACGACCCATTTTGATTATCATTCCATCGACCATAACCTGTTGAAACTCGACATTCTCGGGCATGATGACCCTACCATGATTCGTATGTTACAGGATATGACCGGAATCGACCCGGTAAAAATTCCGTTGGATGATAAACAGGTCATGTCGCTGTTCGCATCCACGGAAGCGCTCGGCATCCGGCCGGAACAGATAAACGGCTGTAAACTGGGATGCCTCGGCATTCCGGAATTTGGAACGGAATTTGCGATGCAGATGGTTATTGACGCCAAACCCAAATGCTTTACGGACCTTGTCCGGATTGCGGGGCTGGCGCACGGAACCGATGTATGGCTCGGCAATGCCCAGACGCTGATTGAAGAGGGAAAGGCAACGATTTCTACGGCAATCTGTTGTCGTGACGATATCATGATTTATCTGATTCACATGGGCGTGGACCCGGCGCTGTCGTTTACGATTATGGAAAGCGTACGGAAAGGAAAGGGACTGAAACCCGAGTGGGAAGAAGCCATGATAGCGGCAAATGTGCCGGACTGGTATATTTGGTCGTGCAAAAAAATCAAGTATATGTTCCCGAAAGCACATGCGGCGGCTTATGTTATGATGGCATGGCGTATTGCCTATTGCAAGATTAATTATCCCCTTGCCTATTACGCGGCGTTTTTCAGCATTCGCGCGTCCGGTTTTTCCTATGAGATGATGTGCCAGGGACAGCAGCATCTGGAGAGCGTAATGGCGGATTACAAAAGAAGGAGCGACGAGCTGAGTAAGAAGGAGCAGGATTCCTACCGAGATATGAAAATTGTGCAGGAAATGTACGCAAGAGGCTTTGAATTTGAGCCGATTGACCTTTTCAGCGCACAGGCGCGGCTGTTCCAGGTAGCGGGCGTCAATAAGCTGATGCCGTCGTTAAACAGCATAGACGGACTCGGAGAAAAAGCGGCCGATGCGGTGGTGGAAGCGGCGAAGATGGGGCCGTTCCTTTCAAAAGACGACTTCCGCGAACGCACGAAAGTATCGCTGACAGTTACGGAACTGATGGGCAGATTGGGGATTCTCGGGGATTTGCCGGAATCGAACCAAATCAGCCTGTTCGATTTTGCGATGTAATCGGATTGGATTGGCTATGAAAGAACCGACCGGAGAAAATCCGCGAGGCCGTCGTTGTCGTTATCCTTTGGGGTAATGACGTCGGCGGCTTCTTTGACTTCGGGCGCGGCATTTGCCATGGCGATGCCGCATCCTGCCGCCTGAATCATGGAAATATCATTGTCGGCATCACCCGCCGCATAAGCGTCGGAGAGCGGAATTTGAAAATAATCGCACAAAAAGCGTACGCTGTTTCCTTTTCCGGCGTCTTTATGAAAAAGTTCCAGATAAAAATCATTGGAAAAAATCATTTGAATTTTGCCGGCTGCCCAGTCAGAGATTGCATCGCAAAAAGCGGTCAGACGGTTATGGTCGCTTAAATGAATGGCCAGCATTTTCAGCGGTTCTTTGGGAAGGACGGAAGCATAGTCCTGTGCGAGGAGCAGGGGGAGGTGAATCCGCCTGCGGTAAAAACGAATTTCGTCATTCTCCGAAGCGGTTACGATGGCATCATCCGTATAAGTCTGAATGTGTAAATGAAATTCTTCGGCTTTTGCCTGTAAATAAGACACCTGAGAGAGCGGGAGACGCTTTTCCAGAATGGGCATCCGGCTGTCGCAGTCATAGATGAGCGTGCCGTTGCTGGCGGAAATGAGAACGCCCGGATAATCCAGACCGGCCTGTTCTTTGACTTCCAGAATGCTTAAAAGAGGACGGCCGGAAGAGAGCACCAGTTTATGTCCCGCCCGCATAAAATCATCGAGGAATGCTTTCGTATTCCTCGATACCATGCTCTGATTATTTAATAAAGTGCCGTCCAAATCTGTGAATAATATTTTCATGCTGCCTCCATACAGATTCCGTTTCGGAAGTTTTATGAAGCCAACGCTGTGGCTCCGGTTAAGATTAGGATGCTTCGTGTTTTGCCGCTTTCCGGATATTATCCAGAAATTCTTCCGGTACGAACAGTTTGCCGTAGCCGGTTGCTAAATCCAGTCCCGGTTTATTTCCACCGTGAAAGTCGGAGCCGCCGCTCGGCAGCAGGTCATATTCTTTCGCAAGCCGGAACATATTCCGCTCATCCTGTCGCTCATAGGTGCTGTAAACCGCTTCAATGCCCATGAGACCGGCCTGTTTCAGTGTGGCTGTGAGCGTATCCAGACGGTCTTTTCCCATATGGTAAAGGGGCGGGTGGGCGAGAATCGGAACGCCGCCGTTTTGCAGAATCAGCTTGACTGCCTGAGACGGGGTGATTTTTTCTCTGGGTACAAAATATTTACAGTGGTCGCCCACATATCTGGCAAAAGCTTCTGCGTAGCTATTTACATAATCGTGGTCTTTCAGATAAACCGCATAATGCGCCCGCGTCAGCACGGCGTCGGGATGTTCTTCACACAGCTTTTCATAGGTGATGTCGATACCGTCTTTTTGCAGGTTTCGGCACATTTTGATGTTTCGTTCCGTGCGGGCGTCTACGAAAGACTGTATTTTTGCCTGAAAAGAAGGCTCTTTGTATTGAATATAAAGTCCCACAATATGAATATCTTTGCCTTCATATTCGGTGGAAAATTCAATGCCCGGAATCACTTCAACGGGCTTGCCCGCCGCATGGGAAATCGCCTCATCGAGGCCGTCCGTCGTATCGTGGTCTGTCAGGGCAAAAGCGGTGAGCCCCTTTTCCAGCGCGTAGTCCACCAGTTCCGAAGGGGTAAATGTGCCGTCCGATTTATTTGAGTGTACATGCAAATCAACTCTGTTCATCAGTCTTCTTCCGTTGCGGTGCTCGTGTATACGGTACGTTTCCTTGCCATTTCGTCGCTTTCCAGATATTCGTCGTAAGTCGTAATTTTATCGATGATTGTGCCGTCCGGCAGAATTTCGATAATGCGGTTTGCCGTTGTCTGTACGACCTGATGGTCGTGGCAGGAAAAGAGCTCCACGCCCTTGAAACGTATCATACCTTCGTTTAACGCGGTGATGGCTTCCATGTCAAGATGGTTTGTCGGCTCATCAAAAATCAGACAGTTAGCGCCGCTAATCATCATTTTGGAAAGCAGACAGCGAACTTTTTCACCGCCGGATAAAACCTTTACTTTTTTGACGCCGTCGTCACCCGCAAAAAGCATGCGGCCGAGGAAACCGCGGACATAAGTGATATCCTTGACGGGAGAGTAGCCCATGAGCCAGTCGCTGATGGTATAATCGTTGTCAAATTCAGCCGTATTGTCTTTCGGAAAATATGCCTGAGAAGTCGTGACGCCCCATTTGTAAGTTCCTTCATCCGGTTCCAGCTCGCCTGTCAGGATTTTAAACAAAGTCGTTTTGGCCAGCTCGTTGCCGCCGACGAAAGCAATTTTATCGTCATGACCGACAATAAAGGAAACATTGTCCAATACTTTTTCCCCATTTATGGATTTGCTGATGCCTTCCACGGTCAGGACTTCGTTTCCAATCTCGCGTTCCGGACGGAAATCAATATAAGGATATTTCCGGCTGGATGGTTTGATATCGTCCAGTTCAATTTTTTCCAGCGCTCTTTTTCTGGAGGTCGCCTGCTTGGACTTGGAAGCATTGGCGGAGAAGCGGGAGATAAATTCCTGCAATTCCTTAATCTGTTCTTCCTTTTTCTTATTGGCTTCCTTACGCTGCTTGATAATGAGCTGGCTGGATTCATACCAGAAATCATAGTTGCCGGCGTATAACTGGATTTTGCCATAGTCGATATCCGCCGTATGCGTACATACTTTGTTCAGGAAGTAACGGTCGTGGGAAACGACGATAACCGTATTTTCAAAATTAATCAGAAATTCCTCAAGCCATGCGATAGCGTCTAAATCCAAATGGTTCGTCGGCTCGTCTAAAAGCAGGATGTCCGGGTTGCCGAACAGCGCTTTGGCGAGCAGAACTTTCACCTTCTCATTACCGTTCAAATCGCTCATCATGTTGTAATGCAGACCGGTGTCGATGCCAAGACCGTTCAGCAGCATTGCGGCATTGGATTCCGCATCCCAACCGTCCATTTCCGCAAATTCCGCTTCCAGCTCGCTGGCACGGATTCCGTCTTCATCGGAAAAATCTTCTTTCGCATAAATTGCATCTTTTTCCTTCATAATCTGGTACAGCCGTTCATTTCCCATGATAACCGTGTCCATGACCGGATAGCCGTCATATTTGAAATGGTCCTGCTCCAGAACGGAAAGACGCTGTCCGGGCGTAATGGCGATATCGCCGTTCGTCGTTTCCAGCGCGCCGGACAGAATCTTCAGAAAAGTAGATTTTCCCGCGCCGTTTGCGCCAATCAGACCATAGCAGTTTCCTTCCGTAAATTTGATGTTTACATCCTCAAAGAGAGCCTTTTTGCCGACTCTGTAAGTTACGTTATTTGCACTAATCATATTTAAAACCCCTTATTTTCCAAGTTACGGCGATGCTTTCAGGCCGCATGCCGTTTCTTTTTATGATTTCCGTTGACAGTCACTTCTTCTATTATACATAAACAAGATGCTTTTTCAAGAAAAATCAGTAGAATCGGCAGAATTGGACTTGCAGTTTTCAGGGGTTGCATTATAATCAAAATATGAAAAGCGAAGACAAGTTTTAAACTGATGCGGAACACGTTTCAGAAATACGAAACAGAGAAAGGCATGGATTTTGTATGATAATTTGGAAAACGTTTATGATAATAATAATATGCTGCGCCGTCATGTTTTTGTTGTATTTGTTTATGATTATGCCGCGGATTCTCGGAAGGCCCAAGAGAAAGCCTTACCTCGGTGTGTATTATGCGCATCGGGGACTGCACGATAACCGGACATCCGCGCCCGAAAACTCCATGCCGGCGTTTCGGAAAGCGGTGGAAGCGGGATATGGTATAGAATTGGACGTGCAGCTTACAAAGGACGGCATACCGGTGATTTTTCATGATTTTACACTGGAGCGGATTTGCGGCGTTTCCGGAAAGCCGGGAGACTATACTTTCGAAGAACTGCAAGAGATGAAGCTTTTGCAGACGGAAGAAAAAATACCCTCCTTACAGGAATTTCTGGAAATGGTAGACGGAAGAGTTCCGCTGATTGTTGAACTGAAAATCGAATGGACGGATTTATCTCTTTGTCCGGTCGTGCAGAAAATATTGAGCGGATATCATGGCGTTTACTGTGTTGAATCTTTTAATCCGTTGGCGCTTTTGTGGTATCGCAGACATCATAAAGAGGTTATGCGGGGGCAGCTGTCAACAAACTTCCGGCACGATGGCAATTACAAAAATGTTTTACATTTTTTCCTGACGCATTTGTTGATGAACTGGGCCACCAGCCCGGACTTTATCGCTTATAACTGCCGCTTCAAGGAAGAACCGGGAAGGCGTATCTGCCGGAAACTGTACAAGAATCTGGCGGTTGCATGGACGGTGAAGAATCAGAAACAGCTGGAAAGTCTGGAAAAAGATTTCGACCTGTTTATCTTTGACAGTTTTGTACCGGAGACGTCAAACGGTTCTTTGAAAAATATCTCTTCCCAGAGTTTATTTTCAGATGAAAATTTATCGGATGGGAATATATCGGACAAAAATTTTTCTGACAAAAAAAAGGAAAAAGTTGGTGCGTGATAAAGGAAGATATGTTATGATTAGAAAAAGCACAATCATTTAGAAAAGAGGGAGATGCTATGGCAAAATGGGTGTACTTATTTGAAGAAGGCAATGCGGATATGCGTAATCTTTTAGGCGGAAAGGGCGCAAATCTGGCGGAGATGACAAATCTTGGCCTTCCGATTCCACAGGGCTTTACGGTTACAACAGAAGCCTGCACGGATTATTATAACAATGGAAAACAGATTTCAGAAGAAATTCAGAAACAGATTTTCGATGCGCTCGCGCTTTTGGAGAAAAAGCAGGAGAAAAAGTTTGGCGATACGGAAAATCCGTTACTGGTATCTGTTCGTTCAGGTGCAAGGGCATCCATGCCGGGCATGATGGACACCATTCTGAATCTTGGTCTGACCGATATTGCGGTGGAAGGATTTGCCAAAAAGACCGGTAATCCGCGATTCGCATACGATTCTTACAGAAGATTTATTCAAATGTTCTCCGATGTTGTTATGGAGATTCCCAAATCATATTTTGAAAGAATTCTTGACGAAATTAAAGCCTCCAAAGGAGTTACCTACGATACGGAACTGACGGCTGACGACATGAAAGAGATTATCGTCAGATTCAAGGCGATTTATAAAGAAAATAAAGGAGAGGATTTCCCGCAGGAGCCCAAAGTGCAGCTGATGGAAGCCGTGAAGGCAGTATTCCGTTCCTGGGACAACGAAAGAGCGATTGTATACAGAAGAATGAACGATATTCCGGGCGACTGGGGTACGGCAGTTAACGTGCAGGCGATGGTATTCGGCAACATGGGCGATACTTCCGGCACGGGCGTTGCATTCACAAGAAATCCATCCACCGGAGCGAAAGGCATTTACGGAGAATACCTGATTAACGCACAGGGCGAAGACGTTGTGGCGGGCATCCGTACACCGCAGCCGATTACCAAACTGGAGCAGGATTTACCGGAATGCTATAAACAGTTCATGGAAATTGCGAATAAACTGGAAGACCATTACCGCGATATGCAGGACATGGAATTTACGATTGAGAACGGCAGACTGTTCTTCTTACAGACCCGTAACGGAAAAAGAACGGCGCCCGCGGCAATCCAGATTGCATGCGACCTTGTAGATGAAGGAAAAATTATGCCCGAAGAGGCAGTTCTCCGAATCGAAGCGAAATCCCTTGACCAGCTGTTACATCCCACTTTCGACGCGGCGGCATTAAAAGCAGGACAGGTTATCGGACAGGCGCTTCCCGCATCTCCCGGTGCGGCGGCAGGTAAAGTTTACTTTACCGCAGAAGAAGCCAAAGCGGCGCATGAAAAAGGCGAAAGAGTCATTCTGGTACGTCTGGAGACTTCACCGGAAGATATCGAAGGCATGCACGCGGCGGAAGGCATCCTGACCGTACGCGGCGGTATGACAAGCCATGCGGCTGTTGTAGCGCGCGGTATGGGAACGGCCTGCGTATCCGGCTGCGGTGAAATTGCCATCAATGAAACCGATAAAGTATTTGAACTGGGCGGAGAAGTATTCCACGAAGGAGATTATGTTTCTTTGGATGGCTCCACCGGTAAGATATATAAAGGCGATATTCAGACAGTAGAGGCTTCCGTAAGCGGCAACTTTGGCAGAATCATGGGTTGGGCTGACCAGTATCGCAAATTACAGGTGCGCACCAATGCGGACACACCCGCAGATGCAGCGAACGCAATCAAATACGGCGCGGAAGGCATCGGATTGTGCCGTACGGAGCATATGTTCTTCGAACCCGACAGAATCCCGAAGATTCGCCACATGATTCTCGCAAGAACCGTTGAGCAGAGGGAAAAAGCGCTGAATGCCCTGATTCCTTTCCAGAAAGGCGACTTTAAAGCGTTGTACGAAGTGATGGAAGGCAGACCGGTTACCATTCGTTTCCTCGACCCGCCGCTTCATGAGTTCGTGCCGACAGACCAGGCTGATATTGACGATTTGGCCGTACAGATGATGATGACAGCGGAAGAAGTACAGGAAATCTGTGATTCCCTGCATGAGTTTAATCCGATGATGGGACACCGCGGATGCCGTCTTGCGGTTACTTATCCGGAAATTGCCAGAATGCAGACCAGAGCCGTGATGGAAGCGGCAATTGAAGTGAAGGAAGAAAAAGGCTTCGATATCGTTCCGGAAATCATGATTCCGCTCGTTGGGGAAAAGAAAGAGCTGAAATTTGTCAAAGATGTTGTAGTGGAAACTGCGGAGCTGGTAAAGAAAGAGAAAAATTCGGATATTAAATATCATGTCGGAACAATGATTGAAATTCCGAGAGCGGCGCTTATGGCAAATGAAATTGCGGAAGAAGCGGAGTTCTTCTCCTTCGGAACGAATGACCTGACGCAGATGACCTTTGGATTCTCCCGCGACGACGCAGGAAAATTCCTGAGCGATTACTATAAGAACAAGATATACGAATCAGACCCGTTCGCAAGACTCGACCAGAGCGGTGTCGGCCAGCTGGTGCAGATGGCGGCGGAAAAAGGCCGTTCCGTAAGACCGGATATCAAGCTCGGCATTTGTGGCGAGCATGGCGGCGACCCGTCGTCCGTAGAGTTCTGCCATAAGGTTGGATTAACGTATGTTTCCTGTTCACCGTTCAGAGTGCCGATTGCGAGATTGGCGGCGGCACAGGCGGCTATTCAGAAATAATGCCATAGGAATTTGGGTACTTGCAGGCGAAAGTATTGAAGAATGGCTTAAAATCAAGGGATTTGAGGCTTGGTGGGGTTCATCACGGTGGGTGGTGGACCCCGCTTTTTCGTGTTTTTTGATGCCG
This sequence comes from uncultured Lachnospiraceae bacterium, assembly GCA_910578475.1. Taxonomy (GTDB): domain Bacteria; phylum Bacillota; class Clostridia; order Lachnospirales; family Lachnospiraceae; genus UBA3282. Next base: position 32,671 of record CAJTRK010000028.1, read on the forward strand.
CTGATAGGATGGCGATTGATATAATATGGCAAAACCTCGGACTTTTGCCAAAAGGTTTAGTTTTGCCAAATTGTATAGGGTTTTGCTAAAAGGTATGCAAAATTTGTAGTAAATTATGATATAAAATAAAAAATGTAAAAAATCGTATGATTATCTTGTGAATTGCCGAAGATTGTAGTATACTCCTTATTATGGATATCCATAATTTGCTAAATGGCAAATTGAGCATAACAAGATTGCTCTGTCCGATTAAATGTTTTTCTATGCATTTAATTGGGCTTTTTTTATGAATATATAATTAAATACATGAGGAGATTGTCAATGGAAGCAAGGATGCATATGCCAAGTGGCTGTGAAAGAACACAAAATATTGTGGTGGTAAGTGATTTTATTAATTCTTTGAAGAAAGCAATGAATTGGGGAAAAGCAGAGAAGTTACCAGAAGGTGCATATTATCCATTATATATTGGTGAAGATTTATTGGAACGTATGAATACAGCAGATAATCAAATTGTATGGGGAAGACGAGGAACAGGAAAGACACACTTATTAAAAGCATTTTCACAGATGATTAATGAAAGCCAAGAAGAATATAAAATAGCATATTATCTATCGTGTGATAATATAAAGATGGAAACGCCAGTCAATATGGTGTTTGATAGCGATATGCAAAGAATGAAATATTTTGCGAGAGAAACATATAAAGCTTTTTTGGTAAATATTATTGAACAAATAATTGATTCATACCAGAAGCAATTAGAAAACAAGTATACTTATAATGAAAAAGGAGAACAGCAGAAAGAAGAGATACAAAAAAAAGTAGATAACTGTTTGACAAAACTGTTAGAGATAAGTACAACAGGAGTGCCGAGAATTATTGAAACATTTGAAAAGAAAAGCATAAATGTAAAGAACCAAAAGACAAATGAAAGAGGAGGTGGAATTGAAGGAGAATTGTCACTTCCTAATATTGTAGGTTCAATTAAAGGTTTCTTCTCCAGGAATAAAATGAGCAAAGGAGAAGATTCGGAGGCTAGTGAAATAGAACAAAAAATAGAATACAATTTTAGCTTTTCTGAAATTCAAAAAGAAATCGGTAATCTTATCAAAGCATTTCAAATTGATATGATTTATATTTGTATTGATGAATTATGGTTAATTGATGACAAAAACAATATATTTTTTCAGCCGATGTTTTTAGATTATTTACGGCAAACTTTTTTTGGGCAAAGAGGGATAAGCATTAAGATTGCATCTATTCGTGAGACAACAAAGTTAAACAGCAAAACCTCTGCTACAAATTGCTATGGATTGCAAAGTGGACATGATATAGTGGAATTAGCAAATTTAGATTCACTTCAAGATAAAGAAAGTGTTAAGATAAAAAAATTTTCTGATATTTTAACTATGCGAATTAATTTTTTTAGCGATGAGAATATTCCATATAATAAGCCATATATTTTGAAAACTATCTTTAAAAATGAGAGATATTTTAGCGAAATGATTGCTATGTCTAATGGGATTCCAAGAAATTTTTTGCGCATCTTGCAATTATGTTTAGGGAGAATAAATTATGATTTAGGACGATATTTTGTTCACATTTATTTAATATCTGAGGTGGTAATGGATATTTATTTAAACGAAAGAAGATCCAATATGCCAATGAATGATGCTTCTGTATATAATGTTATTAATAAGTATATAGAAACAAACCAAAATATATTTTTTGTTATATCTACAGAACAAGTAAAAAAGTTTTCTGTTGATATAAATAATTTGATTTACACGGAGATTTTACATAGGATTCCTAGTTCAATTACTCCAAATAAGATTATGGATTCCTACAAAGCATATTTTGTAGACGCTGGAAAGTATTTATATTTACTTAAAGAAAAAGATAGGGAGGGATATTTAGCAGCATTGACAAATTTTGCATTGGTTATTCCAGATGACCTTTTGGAAAATTTGGAAAAATATACTGTGGATTTAGAGAAAGCATCCGCTGATCACATTGAATGTCCTAATTGTGGGGCAATAGTTAGTAGAGGAAATCCGGTATATAAAAAATATAATTGTTGTAATTATTGTAGTTTTGAGTTCGAGGGATAAAGCAGAAAGATTATGGTAAGAAGAATGCGAGGAGGAATATTATGCGAAAATGTATATTTTGTGGTAGGACAGAGGCCGAATTTATTGATGGTAATAAATGGACGGAGGAACATATAATTCCAGAATCTTTAGGAAATGAAACTTTAAAGATATATGATGTGTGTAAACAATGTAACAGTGGATTAGGAACATATGTAGATAAGTATTTTGTAGATCATATGTTGGTTAAGATAATTAGACAGAATTTAGGACTAAAGGGACAAAGTGGAGAGGTTCCAAATGCATTTAAGGAAGGAAGAGATAAAAATGGGCATTTGGTGCGAGTTGATTTGGATTACAAACCGCATATAGTTCAATATGTGGAGCAGAGTGAAAATAAATTAAAATTTGTTGCCCTAACTGTTGAAGAAGCAAAAAAAATGGCTTATAAGAAACTAAAAAGGATGAACATGACAGATGAACAGATTAAAAATGAATTTGATAAGATAACTAATGTCAAGAATGCAGAATATCGACCGGAAATTGGATATGATATAACTGTTGAATTTAACAGGTTTTATATGGAAGCATTGAAAATAGCATATGAATATGCAATTTATAAATTAGGAAATGTATATTTAGAGGATAAAACTGCAAAAACGATAAAGGAGTATCTGTATAGAGCGATTAAAGGAGAAATGAAAAAAGAATGTTCGGAATGTCCCAATGTATGTATGGCACCAGAATTTATATGTAAAATACTGAGCAATGTAAAAGGGATAAATTGTCATATGCTTTTTTTGCATCCAGATGCAGAAAATAAATTAGTTGTTCAGGTAATGTTATTTCTTAATCCAATTTTTTCTTTTAGTGTTTGCATTTCGGAAAATGCAACTCAATATGGAATAGTAAAAGAGTTGCCAATTGAAATAGTAGATATTAAGTACGAAAGAAAAGAGTAATAAGGGACTTTTCGTGAGGTTCAAAGTGTTTTTCGGATTGTTTGAGATCTTGTTGGATTGTCTGAAAATGCTGTTGGAATTTGAGCGATATTGTCGAATCCTGTCAGGGTGTCTTAGTTTCCGGCAGATACGGACACGGAAAGCCGAGAAAGCCCGTAAATACGGCGTTTGTGGCAGTACATAGGTCAGAAAGTTACATTATTTTTGTGTGTTTTTGAGGGCATTTTAACATTAGTGTGGATGAGAACAGTTGTTCTGGGGTTCTTTTGCCTGATAGTTTATACTCGTAGGCAAAAGTCGGGTACTATCACGGAAACTCGGATACTCGTAGGCAAAACTCTGTACTATCACGCAAAAGTCGATACTCGCAGGCAAAACCCTTATACGAACACGGAAACTGCCTGTATTATCACGGAAACCTGCTGGGAGTTTTCGTGATAATATAAGGGTTTCCGTGATAGTGTATGAGTAAAACGATAAAAGTTAAATGGAATAGTGAAAATGGCTGCTTGCGTAGTCCTTTAGTGTTTTCTATTCCTGAAAAATGGTCAGGGAAATGGAATAATACTTACCAATTCGATAGGTAATACCTTAAAAGTAACTGCTTGCCATTTTGGTGACGATTCCGTATACTGTCAGCGGAGGTGATAAGCATGATTTGTTTTTACATAGTCAGGCATGGGCAGACCCTTTTAAACAGCTTAGACCGTGCGCAGGGGTGGGCGGATTCACCGCTTACCGATGCAGGGAAGCAGACGGCTGTTGAATTAGGCCATAAGCTGAAAAGCATTGACTTCGATGCGGTTTATACCAGCGATATGCTCCGCGCCATACAGACGGCGGAGCTAATCATGGAAGCAGGCGAAAAGAAGGGCATGCCAATAGAAAAGGATGCAAGGCTCCGGGAATGGTGTTTAGGGAACATGGAGGCAGAAAACAACGCTGTTTTTATAAAAAAAGTGGCGGACTGGCTGGGAGGGGCGTCTTTTGCAGAGCTGAATAAGCGTCTTCCCGATGTTGCGGATGCCATCTATGAACATGACACAACAGGAATGGCAGAGACGTTCCAGACAATAGAAGAACGCCTGAAAGCCGCATTCATGGATATGGCTCAAAGGCATGGAGTAAGGGAAAACAGCAATATACTGGTAGTGACCCATGCCTTTGCCATAAAGACAATATTCCATTTATTTGCGCCGGAACAGTTAAGCAAAGCGGGGAAAGTGGAGAATGCAGCAGTTTCCCGGCTTATATCTGACGGCGGAGTTTTCTCATTGGAGCCGGATTTAAAATTATGAAAAGAACAGCAGGAAAGCCTATCATGGTTCTCCTGCTGATTTTTTTGTAAAGAAAAGTGACTTGATATATTGTCAACATTTCACTAAAAAATTAAAGTTAGAACCACATAGCAGCTTCTTCTTTAAATTGAGGTGTCTTTCCATTTTGATAGGGATCGTAGTTGTTCTTGTTACAGCCAAATTCTTTTAGTGACTGTATTTTATCATCTGGCGTCCATTCAATGAGTGATATTCCGTCAAAGGCTTCTACTTTTCCATTGTTCATTGTGTTTTTGAAATACCATTCTACGATTGTCTGGCTTTCATTATGGAAATACTGTTTTATGTCCCATTGCAGGACAGTTCCACGGGTATTCCATTCATCAAACCATAGCTTTATTTTAGAAGCGCCGTGGTATTTTGGCCCCCAGCTTTCTGTGTAAACGGCATTTTCAGAGAATATTTTTAATATTCCTAAATCTTTTTTTTGCAACCACATATCAAACCACAATCTGATGGTTTCCTCTCGTCTATTCATTGCAAAACCTCCGATTCATGTTTTTGCTGCTGATTTTTTTGTGCAGCAGGGCGGCTGGATATCCAGACCGTCTAAAAAGTTTGTCCCCCAATTACACATGGCATCCAGTACCGGGATAATGCTCCTGCCAAACGGGGTAAGCGAGTATAAGGTTCTGGGCGGCTTGTCCGGGATGACTTCCCGGTGTATCATCCCGCATTCTTCCAGATCGTGTAACTGCTGTGAGAGCATCTTTGGCGTTGCCTTGGGGATCATGCGCTGCAGCTCCATGTAGTGGAGCGGTTTCTCTATCAGATACCAGAGGATGAGCGGCTTGTATTTCCCGCCGATCAGGAACAGCGTGGCTTCCACCGGGCAGTTGAACTGGTCTTTTGAATATTCCATAGTCTGCATCCCTCCCTTTTTATAGCTACCCTTTTGGGAAGTATCTACCCAAAAAGTGCATTCTTGCAGAATTTTTGCGTCCTGCTAAAATTTAGGACAACGGTTAACCAACACGTTCAGTATATAACAGAAAGAGAGGATTTTCTACTATGGATTTTATCGAAATTGCAAAGAAGCGTTATTCCGTCCGCAGCTATCAGGACAAAAAGGTGGAGGAGGAAAAACTGCAAAAGATTCTGGAGGCGGCTCATGTGGCTCCGACAGCGGCTAACCTCCAGCCAGCCCGTCTGATCGCTGTCCAGAGCAGGAAAGGGCTTGGGAAGATTGGGAAAGGAGCGAACCTATACGGCGCACCGCTTGCAATCATCGTCTGCGCTGACCACAGCAAGGCATGGGTGCGCCCGTATGACAAAAAGCAGACCGGGGATATAGACGCCTCCATCCTGACTGACCATATGATGCTGCAGGCAACGGAATTAGGTCTTGGCTCCGTCTGGATATGCTATTTCAAGCCGGATGTGATACGAAAGGAGTTCGGGCTGCCGGATCATCTGGAGCCGGTCAACATCCTTGCAGTGGGGTATTCAGATGAGGAAGCGGCTGACCCGGAGCGCCACTCACAGACCCGTATCCCGGTGGATGAACTGGTTTCCTACGAAACGATATAGACAGGTTTTGACAACTTAATATTGGTATCTTCAGGGCAGGGTGAGATTCCCGATTGGCGGTATAGTCCGCGAGCGTGAAAACGCAGGACTTGGCATAGGTCTAAGTCAGGATTTGGTGTGATTCCAAAACCAACAGTATAGTCTGGATAGAAGAAGATAAAGCTGCATCATACGAAAGATAAATGTTTTCGGATGGCGTATGCTGTTTTGGACTGGCACCTGAACATGATATTTGGGTGCCGGTTTTATTTTACGGAAGGAAGAAAATAGATATGGACAATAATACAAAGAAGATAACGACAACAGCCATGCTCTCTGCAATAGCCTATGTGGTAGTGGTGGTAGGACGCATTCCGGTGGTACTCTTTTTGAAGTATGACCCGAAGGATATCATCATCACGCTGGGCGGCCTGATATGGGGGCCGCTGACATCCTTTATCGTGTCTGTAATCGTGTCAATGATAGAAATGGTGACGATCAGTGAAAACGGGATACTTGGATGCATCATGAACATAGTGTCAACGTGTTCCTTCGCCTGCACAGCGGCAGTCATCTATAAGAAAAAACGGACATTGAAGGGAGCTGTTGCGGGACTGCTGGCTGGCAGTCTGGCAATGGTGCTTGTAATGATGCTGTGGAATTATCTGATAGCCCCTATTTACATGGGCTATCCCCGTGAAGCGGTTGCAAAGCTGCTGGTTCCGGCTTTCCTGCCATTCAATCTGTTAAAAGCAGGGCTGAATGCGGGATTTACATTCCTGCTTTATAAACCGATCACAACAGCATTACGCAGGACGGGATATTTATCGGAGCCCGCCACAGGGCAGAATAAAAAGCCTGTTGGCTTATGGCTGTTCTTTGGAGCAGTCATCATCACCTGCATTCTGCTGATGCTGTCTCTGAATGGGATTATATAGACAAAGATAATGGTAGGGGCGGATATACGGGAGGAAGGGCTGCGCCGACAGCCCTTTCACATATTTTTATTGCTTCTGATATTCCTGATAGGTCTTTCCCCATTCGCACAGCCCGCCTAAGATTGGTTTCAGGGTATTGCCTATTTCGCTTAATGAATATTCAACTTTCGGGGGAACTTCCGGGAAAACATTTCTCAGCACGATTCCCTGTTCTTCCAGTTCCCGGAGCTGCTGTGTCAGGGTCTTGGTTGTGATGTTCCCTAAGAGCCTTTGCAGTTCATTGAACCGGATTGTGCCTTTTGACAGATGCCAGAGTATTTTCAGTTTCCATTTCCCGCTTAAGATATTCAGTCCTAACTCTACCGGACACTGCTTATCTGCCGCCTGTACCTTTGCCATATATTGCCCCTTTCCACGCACGGTTTCAAAAAGGAAACCTTGTTTCAAAAAAGTGCGTACTTGATTTTGACCTTCCTTAATGCTAACGTCAGTATACCAAAATTGTCAAGGAGGTTTTGAAAATGGTCATAGACAGCCACGAACATATTATGTTCCCAACAAAAATGCAGTTGGATAAAATGGATGAGGCGGGAGTAGACAAAACGGTATTATTCTGTACCGCACCGCACCCGGAGAAAGCAGGCACGTTAAATGAGATTGAAGCGGAAATGGCAGCCCTGAATAAGATTTTAGCAGGTTCCAACACTAAGGGGGATAACATCAGCCGCCTGAAAAGGAATATTGCAGAAGTGGTGGAGGCAGTAAGAACATATCCTGACCGCTTTTTAGGATTCGGCGCTGTGCCTTTGGGAATGGAACTGGAAGAAACGGAGGAGTGGATCGACACACAGATTACTTCTAATTCTCTGTATGGAATTGGAGAGTTTACACCCGGCAGTGAACAGCAGATCATGCAGTTGGAAATAATCTTTCAGGCATTGAAGAACACAAGGATTTATCCGGTCTGGGTACATACTTTCCATCCAGTCACGATGGACGGGATAAAATGCTTAATGTCGCTATGTGAAAAGTATCCCGGCATTCCCGTTATTTTTGGACACTTGGGTGGCTCAAACTGGATGGATGTGATTAAATTCGCAAAAGAGCATGATGATGTCTACTTAGACCTTTCTGCGGCCTTTGCGTCCATAGCCACGAAAATGGCATTGACCGAGCTGCCGGAGAGATGCCTGTACAGTTCAGATGCCCCTTATGGGGAACCGTACCTATACAGGCAGCTTATTGAATTTGTCAGCCCGGACAAGAGGACAGCAGAGATGGCATTAGGGGAGAACATATCCCGGTTACTGGAATTAAACTAAGGATAAAGAGGAAAAGGGCTCACAGGCCCTTTTTCCAATTCTGGCGGTCTGCCGTTTCCGCAGGCAGGCCGGGCGGCCTGATAACGGAAATTACTTGGAATCGAGGGAGGGCAGAAAAAGCGTCAGAGAGATCAGGGCTCCCCACGCTGTTTGTTGCTGTTTTTCATTTCCCGGACAGCCTCGATGTCCGTCATGCTGCGGACGATACAGGGGAGCTCCTCCAGCCCGGCCAGCTCACTTCCACGGTGGCGGCGGTGGCCCGCCACAATCTCATAACCGTTGCCGTCCTTTTCCGGGCGGACGGTGGCGGGGGTCATAACGCCATGCTCCTTGATCGTCCCCACCAGCTCGACCATTTTTTCATCGTCCTTTACCTGGAACGGGTGATCCCGGAAAGTATGGAACGCATGGAGCTCGGAAAGTTTCAAATAAACCAGCTTTCCCTCGTCAATGGGACGGGGCGGGGCGGCGGGCTCGGGAGCAGGCGGCTCCGGGACAGCGGCCTCCCGGACGGGAGCGCCCTTTGGGGCATCCGGGGCTTTGCTGTCACTTCGGGACACTTTGTCTCGTTTAGGCGGCTTTGCCTTTCCGGGGGCCGTTTTATCCTCCTTGGGCGGGCGGCCCTTGCGTGGCTTTGTTTCCTCCTTGCCAGTGGGCCCCGCTTTTTCTTCTTTGGGCGGGCGGCCACGCCGGGGCGTTTTCGGCTTATCGCCGCCAGCGGCGGGAAGTTCCTCCTTTCCGTCTTTACCCGCCGCCTCCTTTTCCACCTGGGCCCGGGCCGCCTGCCGCTTTTCGCCCATCAGCTCATTGATCTTGTCAAAGGACACCACCACATCGCCGGGAGCGGGCTGGGCAGGCCCGGCCTGTTCCTGCTTGGGCGTGGGTGCGGCGGCCTGTTCGGGAGCCGGGGCCTGGGGCTGGCCTGCCGCAACAGGCTCGGGAGCCTCCGGGAGTTTTTCACTGCCGGGGCCTGTGTTCAGTTTTTCATCAGCCATTCACTAACCTCCTTTTTGTGAAAGTTGCATAAATTTAGGGGTTAAATTTCTGTAATTATTTTTTGCCTCCTTTCCGCCTATCCACGCAAAAAAGCCGTCCGTTTTTTCATGCCGGACGGCTTTTAGCGTAATGTGATAGATCAAATATTATTTTTTGTGGTTGGTAGGTTTTGAAAAGCCTTGTATTTACAGTGTTCTTATTAAGAAACAATCATATGATTACAGCCCTAAAACGGATGATATAACAATTTTTGTTCCAATGAATCAACAGTTTTTGAGATATGCAAATTAACAAATTCCTTTTGAAACTTAGGTATATAAGTGAGCAGTAAAATAATATTTATACAGGAGAAAGTATGGAAAAGAAGTATCAAATTTTTATAAGTTCTACATATGAAGATTTAAAAGAAGAAAGAAGAAAAGTTCAAGATACGATTTTGTCTATGTACCAATTTCCTATTGGTATGGAAATGTTTAGCGCTGCGGATGAGGAGCAGTGGGAGATTATTCAGGAGACAATCGATAGTTCTGATTATTATGTACTTATTATTGGCCATAGATATGGAAGCATCATTGAAAATGGAGAGTGTGCAGGAATTAGTTATACGCAGAAAGAATATAGGTATGCAGCAAAAAAGCAGATACCTATATTGGCATTTTTGATTGATTCAAGTGTTGCTGTAATACCAGAAAAAATGGAACAGAACACGAATAAAAGGAAAAAGTTAGATGCGTTTATAGAAGAAGTAAAAAGGGGCAGAACTGTTCAATGGTGGACAAGTAAAGAGGATCTTGCTAATAAAGTAATGAATTCCTTAAATAAGCAATTTGCTAGAGGAAAAAGGCCAGGGTGGGTGCGAGCAAATGGACTAAAATTAGAAGAGACTCAAGCCGAATTGGTAGAAATAAGTAAGGAGAATAGGAGACTGAGAGAAGAGAATGAAAAGTTAAAAAGAAGTGTACAACAAAGGAAACCGATTTTTGAAGTAAAATTTAATAATAATGAGTTTATTAGTTGTAAATGTAAAAATGTCTCTGTAAATGATATTGAAGCAGAGTTTATGCCCATTACGTCTGAATATTTGAAAGATGCAGGTTTGGAGGGTAAGATACCGCAGAAGGATATAGATAATTATAATAGTAGTTTGCCTTCTGAAGCAGAAATGAGAGAATACCTTGATAAGTATAAAATATTCAGAGGTATAAAATACAATAATATACCATTTGTTGTAAAAATAAAAAATGTAGGTAACTGCAAGGCAAATGATATAAATATACAAATTCATATGCCTACTGGAGTAAGAATTTTTAGTAAAGCTATGCTTGAAGAACTAAAAGAGCCTAAAGCTCCAGAAACTTTAGAAAATCCAATAAATTCGTTTTATAGTAAATCATATTTGGGAGCAGCAACATCGTCATTGGAGAATATTTTTAATGTAGGGAGAGGAATAGGCGCATACAATATATCTTCATTGACAAATTCTTTTAGTATTAATAATGATGAAGAAATTAAGGATAACTGCTTGAATATTTGGAATCGAAGTATGATACATACAGGAGAATATGAATCAGAGGAATATTACCTGGTACCATTAAAAATCGGAAAATATGAAATGGAGGTTAGGATTGTTTGTGAAGAATTCGCGGAAGAAAATATACAGAAATATGAGATTATTGTGGAATAAAGTAAGACAGTAAATAATGTAGTAGTTTATGCTTGAAGTTAAATTGGTATCAAAGATAAGTTAGAAAAAGGTCATTAAGAATGGATGATAAAATGAGCGAAACATTATACTTGATTCAAAAAGAATGTTTGAACATGCATGTGCTTTTTGTGATTGTGCAAAATTTTGCGAAGTTGAATCCAGTAATATTGAATATAGAATGCGTTCTCATACAGTTTCTGGAATTGTAAATTCTGCATTTGCATGTGAAATTTTTATTAAAACACTATTAGTTTTTCATGGAAGAACTATTATGGATATAAAAGGACATGAATTGAAATTGCTATGGGAAAAATTTAAAAAAGAAGATTACGAAACTGCAATGTATGTTGAAAAAGGAATATGTGAATGGTTTAGAACAGGAGATGAAAATTTATTTGATAGACTAATTAATGAGGCTTCCAATGCTTTTGAATACTGGCGTTACATTTATGAAAAGCAAGAAGGAACTATTAATATGAATTTTTTATTGGGTTTCAGATATAGGTTAAGAGAAGTATGTTGTAATAAATTGTTTGGAGAAACATGGAATGAGTATAAGTCTATGGAGTAAAGTGACAAAGGAGTTTTTCAATTTTAATAAATTATCCGTAAATGTAAATAAAATATGGGATATATTGTCGAATGGTGTTAGGATGTCTTAGTTCTCGGTGGATAAAGTTACGGAAACCTCACAAAGCCCGTAAATACGGCATCCTTGGCAGTACATAGGTCTGAAATTTACATTATTTTCGTGTGTTTTTAGGGGCAATTTTACATTCGGGAGTGGACGAACTTTTGTTCTGGGGTTCTTTTGCCAAAAAGTATAAACGATTTGGCGAAAGTCGGATACAATTTGGCGAAAGTGAAACCTTCTGGCAAAACCTCATACGATTTGGCAAAAGTGAAACAATTTGGCAAAACCCCATACAATCTGGCAAAACCCGATAGTTTCGCCAAATTGTATAGGGTTTTGCCGAAAAGTATAGGGGTTTCGCCAAATGATATATGATTAAAACGATAAAAATATAATGGGAAAGTGATAAGAGCTGTGCGTAGGATTGCAAGTGGGAAAAGAAAAAAGCCGGAAACTATCTTGTAGCGTCCGACATTTTCTGATAAAATATCCATACGGGGTACTGCCATAACGGGATAGGCGGTCAGTGTGCGCCCAGCAAAGGGTATAGTGTTTCATGGGTGGAAATCCCATTCGGTAAGAGTCTAGCCAACTCACCGATAGCGAGTCTTGGGTATCTGGTGGCAACACTATGGTACTAAGCGTAGACAGCAAGGTGATAGGGTCATAAGGCATTTCAGCCCCGAAATCCTAGTCAATCAATGTGGAGACATACTACTAACGATGGAATCCAATATCGTGGCATTCGTATCTGGCAAGAATGTCGCG
>CAJTRK010000029.1 GCA_910578475.1 uncultured Lachnospiraceae bacterium
CACCCAGTACCTGTAAAAGGAAAGGCTGGAAACGTCACACTTTTTTAAACGTTCCAGCCCAACCTTATTCTATCGGCATTAGCAGTATTGCCAGGATCATCCAGCCTTATTCTGGAGGCCGGGTGTGGGCAGAGCCCACGAAAAACCTCTTACTGCTAATGCCTGATCAGTATGCAAAAATTCAAAAAACATGTATAAGATGTAGTGGATTGGCAATACTATTATTAGAAAAGAAATTCGACAACATGAAAGTAGCAATATCTGACAGCAAATTTTTACATATCTGATTCATATCAGGAAAGATTATTTCTCCATAGACACAAGATTTTTTACAGCCTCTCCTTTCGTTTTAGGTGTCTATGCTGGCGGGGACGGGTCATTCTTATTTATCGAAAAGGAAAAAGGAAATATTGTAGACAAGCTAAGATTCAAATACATCCTATGTTCTTATTTATCGCGCAACCCCGCCGGGTGGGATGAAGTTTATTTATTCATTCAAATACATCCTATGTTCTTATTTATCTTATACCGTTTGCTTTTATCCGGCTGATTTCTTCTTTATTCAAATACATCCTATGTTCTTATTTATCAGGTGTTCTGCAAGAAGTTTTGCATCATCGCCCGCCATTCAAATACATCCTATGTTCTTATTTATCGATGACAGGCATCTGATTATCAATATTGTCTATTGATTCAAATACATCCTATGTTCTTATTTATCATACAAATCTTTCTGGATATGTAACGACAGAAAAACATTCAAATACATCCTATGTTCTTATTTATCGGAACGATTATTTTGACGCTATCAAAAATGTGTCTAATTCAAATACATCCTATGTTCTTATTTATCTTTATATGGGTTTGATGCGTGGCTGTTTAGTTAGATTCAAATACATCCTATGTTCTTATTTATCTCCCAATGTCCTTTATTTTAGCTGTCAGGTTCATTATTCAAATACATCCTATGTTCTTATTTATCGTGGAACTGCTGAATAGCTGTAGTCAGGTGGAAGTGTATTCAAATACATCCTATGTTCTTATTTATCCACCGCATTTACGCCACTCCGTAACACTATTATATTCCTAAATCCGCTATTTTACAAGTCTCCTGCAATTTTTCCCAGGCGTTAAACGTCATAAAGCGTCTTTATTTTTTAACGCTGAAATTCCTTATAGTTGCAGCATATTTCAGTATTTCTTCCATAAAAGCGGTTGGTAATATATAAACGATTTCATTTCCTTTTTAAGCTGACATACATCTGTCAAAACCTATAAAAACAGACTCTCTCCGTTTTCTCTATCTTTTTTTCCTAAAACCTCTTCACCAAATACATTATCATTCAGTAGTTTAATGATACAAATAAAATCTTCCTCTTCTTGAATAACTACTTTCAAATCCTTTTTAAGTTGTATTAATTTAGAAGGAGAAATTTCCCCACGAAAAACCGAATTTTGATAGTGCGATAAATATTTCTTGCAAACTTTAAATACTTTCTGCACCCTCTTTTCATTTACATCATAAAAAACAAAAGCATAATTATAATTAATTTTTGCTTTATTTAACACTAACACACCGCCTTTCCCATCGCTTGCAAACTTTGAGTTGATACCTCACGCATTCAGCATTAAATCGTGATTGAAGAATTTTTTATTATATAATCTATACGCCTTCTTTCAGCGAAAATGGAACAAATTCTTTTTCTTCCAAAATATATTTTATCAGTTTATAGCAATCCAGCTTTATTGCAGTCCGATAAGAAACTTTTCGCTTCAGCGCCGGATGCTGATATACGGATTCCATTCGACCTTCAAAAGCTTCTATGAATAATTTTCTTCCGGTTTCATTCAACAGACAATAATTCAGCTTTTCTCAAAATGCTTTGTTACCTGAATTTTTCTGTTATTGACCAACTCAAAAATCGTTCTATATACAATTACAGGTTTAAATACTTCACTCATATCAAGGCTTAAAGAAAAACGGCCTTCCGATGGTTCGTGCAGATAGCTGATTCTCTGGTCGAGGTGGGTTTGATAAATAGCCGAAATGGTTTTACCGTACAGAAGAGTATTTCCAAAAGATACCATTGCGTTCATGGGATTATCCGGTGGTCTTCTGACTCTCTTATTCATTATAAAATCATCCGGTAAAAAATATTTGAAATCGCTGTAAAATCTGCTCCAGACTTCCCCCTCCAGGGTCATCAAGGATTTAACATTTTCAATCTCCTGAATTTGATGATAAAATTCTTTTCTAATCCAATCCAATGTACGCTTTACGTCCTTCTTATCATGTTTGTAATAATGATACAGGACTTCATAAATATTTTCTCCGATTCCTTTCACAATGGCTTTTGCAATATCAAGGCGTTTATGTTGAAATGCTTCTACCTGTTTTATTAATAATTTACCGCTCATATAATGGTCTCTTGGATAAAAGGTCCCACTATACCCTTCATAGTAATTAAAAAAGTGTATCACAACGTGATTTTTTGATAAAAAGTCCAGCAGTTTTGTATTAATTGTTACTTCATTCAGACAATAAATTTCCTTTGTATTTTCAATCGGAATATAAACATTTTTTCCTTCCTTTCGAAAGCAAAGTGAATTATCTTTTCGTGTCAGTTCACCCATTGATGTAATATATCTCGTACTTCCCATAATCCGCTTTTCTCCTATATGTAACAGTATTCATAATATGCACATTTTTTACATCCGGATTTTTTCAAAACCGGGGGTACTACCGGCTGTTCCAATAAGTCTTCAATTTCCTGCCCGTATGACTGTAAAGCCCGCTCCGTCTCTTCCGTCAATTCAAAATATAATACTTTCTTATCGCTTTTTCCCTTTTCTACAAATTCCAGTTTTCCTTTTCTTAAAATGCCCTTATCTTTCAGGATTTTTAAATAGAATAAAAGCTGCCATTTTGCCGCTTCTATATCTGCATCGGATTTCTTCATTTCTGTTAAATATTCGTCTGTTAATTTATCCAGTCGAATATTATCCAATGCAATCTCCGCATTATCCTTCTCGCCTTTTTCTTCATGTAAAGCCTTTCCAATCTTTACCTGTTCACTGTTATCTTCCAAGTTCATACGGTTTCCATGTAAATAGCATTGACGCTTACAGTGAAAATAGTAATTTATCAGTGTTCCGTTTATACGCATCGTTCATCTACCTCTTTTTTTCATCACAAATTTCCGATATATTGATTTCTTAATCAGCTCTGTATTTTTACCTCAAGCCTTTTCATTACTGTTACCTGTAAATTCTTTGCATCAATCAAACTTTCTGTATCTGTGACCTTGTCTTATTTCCGCAAACAGAGCAGCGTATCGATTCTGTTATATTCATTTGATATCAGTTGGGGGTTCCTTACCTTTTCCTGTGCAATTCCCTGTATAGCGCCAAAAACAGCGACACATAATGAATGGGAATTGCCCGCTCGAAACTCGCCGCGCCGCTGCCCTTCTGAAATGACAGGTATCCACTGACTGCAAATATCTATTGATTTCAAAAGCAACTCTATTTCCTTATCATCAACGGTTGTATATTGAACATTATCCATAAACACAAACATCTTCCCAAATGAGGGATTGCTTTCCAGCTGTTCAAATATATTCTTTATCGTTTGAAAAAGGTATTCGTAAGGCGCTTCCATTGCTATTTCTGTATCTATTTTCATTTCTTCAACACCAATCTTTACCAGCTTAAGATAAATGCTTTCTTTATTGTTAAAATAATGAAATGACAAGCCAGAACTGACACCAGCTCTTCTTGCAATTTCGCGTGTGCTTGTACCGTAGTAACCTTTTTCTATAAAGACATCCAACGCAACCTGTAAGAGCTGTTTTTTTCTTTCATCCCCTTTGTCCATAAATAACCTCCCACAAATTAAGCACTTGCTTAAGTTTGCATTGTCATCTAAACCTTGTCAAGATTTTACAGAAATTCTATACCATCTCCCAGTTGTCCCTGTAACATTGCGCGATTCAGGCGGCCGTCCCGAAAATATTGTTCTCCATCCTGAATATAAAATAATTCGCCAATCTGTTCATTGTAACTTACTTCTATCCCAGGTTTCTGAATCTGATAAATAAAACAATTCATCATGGACATTATTTCGGACAGTTTAACCCTTTTTTCCGCATATCCCATAGAACCATTCTGTAAAAGCGCTTTATATTCTTCCCATAGTATATTTCCATCAATGACCTCGCCGATTTCATCATCATAAATTTTTCTGCCGAGAAAAACCGGTATGCTCAAATACTCTTCGTCGATTAATTTCATATGTTCCTTTACCTGTTGGAAATTAAGCGTCATAACCTGTTCTTCAAAAAACTTATCCGCAACCATTTCTGCCCGATTCTTTTTCCATATTTCCAGCACCTTTTTATAGTAACCTTCAAAGTCTTTTTCCCTGAGCATATCCCATATTTCCTTGCGGGTTATCAAAAATCCTGCATTGGCGCGAATATCTTTACGGTATATTTTTCCCGGTTCATCTATCTGAAAAAAATAAACAATTCCAGTTCTGCCTTTTCCATAAGAACGGTTAATCCTTCCTAAAAACTGTTCCTCACTGTCCATTCTGCCGATATTTTTATATCCGATATCCATGTCTATATCGACGCCGGCTTCTATTACCTGAGTGGAAATCAGAATGACCGGATTATTTTCTTTTTTCATTTCCCGAATGATTTTTTTTCTTTCAAAAATACTGTCATCGCCAGTCATACAGAAAACTTTTTCTTCCAATGCCTCGTCCTGCTGAAACAATCGATAAAATTCTTCCGCATGAGATTTCGTAATAAATTCAACAAGAATTTTCCTGTGTTTTCCACAGTTACTTCTGACATGCTTATATAGCCGCTCCATTGTCATCGGCTCCCGTAAAAGTTCATCCGTTATTTTGACTCTTTCTTTAAAACATGGATGTTCAAAATATTTCTTGCGGTTCAGAATCAAACGCGCCGCCTGTTCGGATTTTTCTTTCAGAATCTCTAAATCAGGAAGCGTCGCAGACATGATAATTACTTTCATCCGAAGAAATGCCGTCAGTTCCGTCAAAAATGTAATGATTTCTCCCCAAATCTCATTTCTGTAACTTTGGATTTCATCCAAAACAACGATACTTCCGGCCAGTTGGTGAAAAGCAAAGGCGGACTCCTTGCTGTTTCCAAAAAGCGTATCAAAAAAGCTGACATGGGTCGTTAAAATCATTGCGTAATTCAAAAACTGTCTGTTCAGCAAGGCTTTTTCATAATACGCTCCGCTCTCTGCTTCTTCGTCCTTCTTTCGTCCATTTAATACACCTTTAATCGGTGTAATAGAATTGATAACGGCTATTTCATCCATGATTGCCGGATGTCCTTTGAAAATCTCTCTTAAGATTTCCTGATTTTGCTCAACCAGCGTGTTAAATGGATATACATAATATATCTTTTTCAGCCGTTCGTCTCTTTTGGCAAGCAGCATGCTCAGATGAACGGCTACATTGCTTTTGCCGCTTCCCGTGGGCGCCTCCAAATAAAAAATATTTTTTTCGGACTCTTTCAAAAGTTGTCTCTCAGCGTCCAGAAACAGTTCGTTACGCAATATATTAATCCGGGTATTTTCTTTTAATTGTTCAGAATTTAGTGGATATGTTTCTGCTTCATACTTTCGAATGAATTGATTGATTTGCGTTTGCCGATGGACTGCTTCAAAGCAGGAAAGATAATTCGTCTGAAAAATCGATTCCATGTTTAAACCCGACATAAATTCTGAAGTCGCATAGTAATCGGACGCAACCAGCATTGAATAAACGAGTTTTTCATAAAAATATAACCAGATTCCCTGTTTTTTCGTCTGTACTTTCTGTATAGTATCGAGCAGCCTGTAAAACTTCCCTAATCTGGCCTTATCCAACGTAAAATGGTTTACATAAAACAGGTCGGGTTCCAGATGAAAAATCTTTGGAATTTCCCGGTATTTTCCATTTATCAGACTATCGATAAAACTTTTTAAAGAAAGCAAATCGCTATGGTGTCTTGCGATGGCATAAGCATTACAAAGCATAAGCATACACAATTTTTTGCTTTCTGGGCCTCCAGTTTCTCTGATTTTTCTGTCATAATAATCCAGATACAGAACAGCTGATAAAATAGAATGCTCATTCCCGGCGGAGCGATAGGAAGCGTCTTTCTGAACTTCTTCTCTTTCCATGATATTTCTCTGGAAATTAGGATTATGTTTTCCGATATCATGAAAGAATATCACATTACACAACATTTCCGTCAATAATCTTGCCGTTTCGTTGTCTGTCTCTCCCAGATATTCTTTTTCCAAAAGCTCCATCTTCTCACCGATGTTTTTCTCTTCATAAATCCGCACAAAATATTTTCGACAGAGCAGCGTATGTTCCTCCAGGGTCTCCCATTCTTTTTCCTTCCCGTTCCTGTGCGCATAAACAGATAACGGATTTCGTAAGACCTGGCTTAACTCGATGAAGCTGTTTTGTAAAAAAGTATCGTCCATTCCAATTCCTGTCTTTCTTCTTTCGCAGATTCTCAAATTCAAAAATTAAAAACTTTCAACCTTTTTTCCGCCGGTTTCCCGCATCTAATAAAACAATATGTTTTGATTGCCGATACAATATACTTTCTGCTTCTCCCAGGCAACTGCCGCATCCGTAAAAATAAAACTCTGCAATACATAGTTATTGGTCCGGGGGTCCAGCCGAACAGGCAGTTTCTCTTCGTATTTAAAGGTCATTTCTTCTTCGTCCCAGAAATCTTCACTTATCTGGAATGTACCGCATTCTTTTGGAAACAAAGATGCGATTTTACCCGTCCCGCTTTCTGCTGCTGCCGCTTCTTCCACCTGAATACCGGTAATATCCGCAAAATGGTCGTTTTTCCCAAGATACGGAATATATACGCACTTTTTATCCTGTACCGCTTTACACAGCCGTTCCGCTTCCTCGCTGTCGAGCAGCACATAAATTTCCCAGGACGGTTCCTCCAGCCATTGTTCTTTTACAATCAGAGTGCCTCCCTGTTCTCCTGAAGCATAACCTACCGAATTATTAAAGTATTGAATTTTCTTTCGTATAAATCCTTTTTCCGCATTGGGGACGACCGATACATGTAAAGAAAACAGCCTTTCATAAAATTCCGGATAACTTTCTTCCAGGATTTTTCCTTTCTTTGTCCCGCCAAACTTCTGCGTATATCCTCCATACCCAAGAATCGCGCCAAAAATACCGAGAAGCGCGACCTTATGGATATTCCCATAAGTAAAATATACATAAGAATTTACTTCCGGTTTTTTAAAAAAAGCTGTCTTTCCACTTAATGTAAAGCGTAGCGTTTTCATCATTTTTCCCTCAATTTCTATATCTCTTTCTTCGTCAGGATATTGAATATTTTTACGGTTTCCAGGTTCTGTTCCAGAATCGTCGTATCAGGATTATAATATATTTCAACCGACAGAATATTTTCCGCAAGCTCTTTTATCAATTCTCCGCAAGATACCGAAATCGTATTTTTCTCTTCCTCTTTTTGGAAATGAACATAGGAAGCCAGATTAGGCAGATAAACATCCTGTTTTGTTTCTATGAATAACGCAAATTCATTCTCACAGCCTGCCTTCGAATTCGTCGCAAAAGAAGTCGCGCATACCAGAGCGGTTCGCTTAAAATCAGCATAATCTTCTTCTGTATACCCTTCGGTCACCCCCAATTCTTTCAGTTCTTTGTAAGCCGCCGGATTGATGGCAAACGGATATAAATAATGTGCTTCATCACTGACAATTTTGGTCCCGAGCGAAGAACTCTTGGCTTCTTCTCCACTTTCTCCCTCTTTCGAAGCATCGCGGAAAGGCGATAAAATCTGCTGTTCCTGAGGCTCTGTCATATCATATACATTGAATCCCTGGCCAATTTGCACCGCGCCTGTAATGGCGATATTATTTCCGGATTCCGCATAAGTTGCGCCAAAATTTTTCACATCCACCGCCTTCATTAAATTGGTCAGAACCTTTCTGCTGTCCTTTGCTTCCTCCTTTGTCGTTTCTCCAAACAGAAATTCATATCGTTCTTTCAAAGAACGCGGTACAAGCGATACTTCGCCTTTCTTTTCGGCAAATTTCATCGACTTGATATATAGTACCTTTTTACCTTCATTTTCCCACATTTTTTTCATGGGATATTTGAGCGCCTTATCGCTTCCGAATGTCCTTCCATCGGAAATTGTTTTCGGATAGCCCGAAAAATCCGCATTCCAATTTGCCATAATTGATGATATTCCAATCACACCATATACCCGTTTATTCATATTCTTTTTCCTCCCTGTCCGCTTTCTCTAACAACAAGTTATCAATTACAAATCCGGCGCTGAGCATATCCGGCATAATCTCCTCTTCCGGCTCATAACATTCCACCATGCCATATAATCTGCTTACCCGCCTTGCACCTGCCGGAATCGCATAATTATACTTTTTATAATACCTTCTGAGCAATTCTTTCAATTTCTTATCTGTCCGCGCATTTAAAAAAGGATTAACGAACGATTGCTTCTTTTTTCCCTCCTTGCTCAGATAGATGAAATACCTTGCTATCTGTCCGACTGCAAAATAATATTCCCTGTCGTCCTGAATCCCCATATATTCATCCGCAATCATTTTTGTTCTCAGATTCTTTCTTATTTCCACAGAAAAATCTGCCATGTTCTCTCCTCCTTTTGCAAAATACTGCATCAATGATAGTCTCAAATTAAGCTGCTTCGCCGCTTTCAACATATACTCATTCAGAATGGAAGATTTAATCAGTTCCATTGACATCTTATCCAACAGCCCTCTCATCTCTCTGCCATTCCCGAGACGCAGCCACCCGAATAATTTTCTCCGCGAAGTCAGAAGCATTCTTTTTAAGACTTCATCGGTAATCTTTATTTTCTCTTCTTCTGAAAAATAATTGGAAATCAATGTTCTGGAAAAGAAAATATCATCAATCATCTCTTCCAGTTCCTGTCTTGTTTCACAGGTTTTACCAAATTCGTATTCAGGGTTTCTCCTGTCCTCTATCCCTAATTTATTTTCATATACAAACGGTTCTTTCAAACGATTATCCCAAAAAGGAACCACATCCTGGTCGTGAATCTCAACTTCTTTTCCTTTCTTAATTCTCAGGTAAAAGCCGCTGATTCTATCCTGTGGATATTCACTATTCCCGCAGGCGCAAAAATCGCCACGCTTCATATCAACATAAATATTGTATTTCCCTACCATTGCGAAGTTCATCAGATAATCAAAGAACTGTTTCTGCAGCATGACTTCTTCTCGATTCAGCAGGTACGGCGCGACGCTTTTACGCGTCTTGATTGATAAAAAGGGTTTTTTGGCATTCATGCCCTGGTTGTTATCCGGCAGTCCGAACACTTCATCATTGATAACGACATTATATTGGTTGCTGTTATAAATATTCGGTATAAAATATCGGTCCCCTTCTTTTTGATAGGTTTCTTTTTCCGCTTCAAAAAATATTTTCAGATAATCTTTTTTCTGGAAGTCAATTTGCACATTCCATTCTTTCTTTACATATTCTTCGAGCATAAAAATATGGTTGTCTATCCATTCCTTATTTTTTTGCAAATTTTCCATATCTACCGGCCCGATTTCTGCTTCCAGCTTTTGATAAATGGACAGCGATTTCGTTTTTTCACATTTTCTTTCCGGATGCGCCAGAACATGATAATAACCATCAATAACCTGCTGCGTCAATTTCCCGTTTAGAAAACTTTCTTTCTTAACCCAAAAGGACAGATAATTATTGGAATGAATGATTTTTTCCGTATCCTGCGGTTTATTCATGGAAATCAAATCGCTATGATAATCATAATAGAGAAATTCCTGAAAAAATTCGGCATTTCTGTTTATTTCTCCGGTCTTCTTATCCAGCCGAAATTCGGTTACTTCTTTTATCTTTCCGTCCGTTCCTACCAGTATGTAAGTTCCGTCTTTGGGAACATAATCGCCTAAAATACGCCTTTCCCTTTCTTCCTCGGTATAACTTCCGAATATTTCAAGGCATTCACCTAACATAAGCCACCTCCATATCATAGCAGATTACTGCATTTCATCCTTTTACAGCCATCGAAAACAGCAAAATCCGTATCCTCTCGCATTCATTTCACCAAGTCCCCCACCGACAGCCATCTGTGCCAGTTTCTGCGCTGTTCCATTCTCCGCAATATGCAGGCGGGGCTTGTCCCCCAGGAGTTTGATTCCTTTATATTCTATTGATACAGGCGATTTGTTCAAAAATTCGATTCCGGTAAAAAATTCAAAATCTTCCTCCAATTTTTCGCCATAGAACTGTTTCCATTTTTTCAGCAGATTTACTTTCAATCTTTCTTCAAACTGCTCCATAGAAAGCGAATCTCTCCAGTATCCGTTCCCGCATTTTAATATGACAGGCGTAAGAGGCCACATCATTTCAATATGCTTCTGTGGAATCAGCCTGACCTCTGCCGTAAGCGCTTTCATCGTTTCCGAGTGACCGTTTACCACCTGTTTTTCAAAAAAATAAGCAAGATTCCTGTCGATTGTGCGAATTGTCAGGGTATAAATTGTATTCTTATGGTAGATTTTATCCGGCTCAATTGGATATAAGGAATCATAGCAATAATTTTTATATTGATTCACATTGTGTAATTTTGCAAGTTCCTCATTCTGAACCAGCTCCTTATCAATAAAGGCCGCTAGTGCCGCCTGAATTTTAGATGCCGGAATATCTTTCAAAAGATACATCTTTAGTCTAATCTGCATTACATTTACCATAACTTTCTCCCGCCTGTCATCTCTCTATTCAACTGAACCTGTACTTTCTTAGATTATATAGGATATATTCATTATCCGCAAGTTTTTCCCTAATATTTTGAGATTTTTTTCTACAAGTAACAAACTCTTCATTTCATAATACTTTTTCATAAAGATGATACCAGGGAAGTCCATATTGTTCATATCCAAGACTTACAGGTCCTATGAACTGATATCCGCATTTTTGATAAAGCTGCTCGGCAGGGGTATTTCCTTTTACAACATCAAGTCTGATGCTTACGCACCCCTCTTTTCGCGCTGCCTGTTCGGCAAACAGCAACAGCTCTTTCCCTACGCCGCACTTTAGAAAATCAGGATGGACGGCGAGCGTATAAATTACATAAATGTACCTGTAATCATCCTCCGTCAGCCATTTCCCATTTTTATACCCTTCCTCCGGCTCGTGTTTTATAATAATCGTTCCTGCAATTTTCTCCCCAACCTGGGCAACATACAATACATTTTCCGTCACCCCTTTTTCCGCATCACAGCGAGCCGGATAAATGCCCTTTTTCCATCCGGGATAATTTATGTGCGCGTCCAGGTAATCGCATATATCCTCATATAGCATTTCGATACAATCAATATCTGCATCCACGGCTTTTCTAATATAAATATTCTGTTTCACAAATGGAATCCTCCTCCGCACGCTGCGCACAATTCGCAAAAACAATCTGTAATGGATTGTTACACCAGTCGTGTTATTGTTTATCTTCCTGTTTCAGTTCACCCTAATATTTTTTCAAATACACCTGCATGTTCTCATTTATCATTTTATTTTTTCGAGCCTTCATCTTCTTGCCGCTTCGCCCATTTCTCATATAAATCCGGTCTCAGCCGCTTCGTCCGCTCAATGGACTGGGCAAGACGCCATTCGTCCACTTTCGCATGATTCCCCGAAAGAAGTATCTCGGGAACTTTTTTGTCCCGCCAGACTTCTGGGCGGGAATACTGGGGATATTCCAACAAATCATTGTGGAAAGACTCCGTCGTTGCGGATTCATCATTATGCAGAACGCCCGGAACCAGTCTCGCCACGGCATCTACCATCACCATTGCCGGAAGCTCGCCGCCCGTCAGCACATAGTCCCCGATGGAAACATAATCCGTAACGATTTCTTCCAGAACGCGTTCGTCGATGCCTTCATAATGTCCGCATAAAAAAATCAGCTCTTCTTCTCCGGCCAGCTCCTGTGCCATTTCCTGATGAAATGTCTTTCCCTGAGGCGTCACATAAATAACTCTCGCCTTTTTCCCGATTCTCTGCATTATCGACAACCAGGCATCATAAACAGGCTGTGCCTGCATCAGCATGCCGGCGCCTCCTCCGTAAGTATAATCATCCACTTTTCCATGCTTATCCGTCGTATAGTCTCTGATATTGACCGCCTCAATGGAAATATGCTGTTTTTCCACCGCTCTGCCCAAGATGCTTGTATGCAGTCCCTGCATGACCATCTCCGGAAAAAGCGTCATGATATGAAAATTAACCACAAGTTTCTCCTGTCTGTAATAATTACCCGATAATCAGCGTATTACGCCAACAGCCCATCCATAATATGAACCGTGATGACCGATTCCTCCATATTGATTTTCAGAACACACTCTTTTATTGCCGGAAGCAGCGCTTCTTTTCCCTCTTCCGTTTCCACAACATAAACGTCGTTTGCGCCGGTTTCCAGCACGTCTTTCAGCATTCCGAAAGGTTCTCCCGCATCCGTTACGACCTTCATTCCAATCAGGTCGGCAATAAAATATTCGTCTTTTTTTAATTTCACCGCTTTATCCCGCGGCACGAGCAGTCTGGCTCTCTTGTATTTCTCCATATCGTTGATGGAATCAAAATTTTTAAATTTCAGAATAACAAATTGCCTGAAAAATTTGACACCTTCAATTTCCAATGTCAGTCGTTCTTTTTCCGTTTCGAGAATCACTTCGTTCAGGTTCTTAAAGCGTTTTACATCATCCGTCATCGGAAAAACCTTGACTTCTCCCCGGATGCCATGTGTCTGTGTGATTACTCCGACTTGTAATTCAGATATCATTTTATGATTATGCCCTTTCCTTAACCTGCATGGCTGCAGGTCAAAACATCGGATACCATAGCAAAAACAGCCTCATGAAATTTTTCGTGAGGCTGTCAGTTTTTAAACAATTTCTACATCCACTCTTTTGTTGTCTTTTGAAGACGCCGCTTTCACCACCGAGCGGATGGCTTTTGCAATTCGTCCTTGTTTTCCAATGACCTTACCCATATCGGATGCCGCAACATGAAGCTCTATTGTAATATTTTTTCCCTCTTCCTTCTGTGTTACAACGACCTCATCCGGATTATCCACAAGCGATTTTGCAATTACTTCTACCAATTCCTTCATAATCTACCTCCAGAAGTACAATAAACAGGTTCACTCTCTTATGTTTAAATAATTCCTGCGTTCTTAAAAATCTTATTGACAACTTCCGTAGGCTGTGCACCGTCCGCAATCCATTTCTTAGCCGCTTCTTCGTCCAGTTTGAAAGAGCTCGGCTCTGTGTTCGGGTCGTAAGTTCCGATTTCCGCAATACATCTTCCGTCTCTCGGGGACCGGGAATCTGCTACTACAATTCTGTAAAAAGGAGTTTTCTTCTTTCCCATTCTTCTTAATCTGATTTTAACTGCCATTTTTTCTGCCTCCATTGTAAAAATATTATTTGATAGTTTTATATTGAAAAGCCCTAAAAAGGGAGTTTTCCCATTCCGCCAAACATTCCGCGGCCTCTCTTGCCGCCGCCGAGCATACCCGGCATCTGTTTCATCATTTTCTGAGACTGTTCAAACTGTTTGATAAATCTGTTCACAATGCTGATATCCACACCTGCGCCTCTGGCAATTCGGTGTTTTCTGCTTGGGTTGAGCAGCTTGGGATTCTGCCGCTCCTGAGGCGTCATACTCAGCACGATGGCTTCCATACGGTTCATCTGCTTTTCATCAATCATCCCTTCGATATCGCCCATCTGTTTTCCCATACCGAGCATACCCAGAATACTGGAAATACCGCCCATGTTACGCATCTGTTTCATGCTTTCCAGATAGTCCTCAAAATCAAACTTGCCCTTTTTCATTCGGGCGGCCATCTGTTTTTCTTTTTCTTCATCGATATCGATATTCTGCTGTGCCTTCTCAATCAGCGTGAGCACATCGCCCATGCCCAAAATTCGATTGGCCATACGGTCCGGATAAAACTGTTCCAAATCGGAAAGCTTCTCTCCCATGCCGACATACAAAATCGGTCTTCCCGTCACGGCTTTAATGGACAGGGCCGCACCGCCTCTGGAATCACCGTCCATTTTGGATAAGATAACGCCGTCAATGCCTACTTTTTCGTCAAAGTCTTTCGCCACATTAACCGCATCCTGACCGGTCATGGCATCTACAACAAGTATTGTCTGATGTACCTCAACGTTGGCCTTGATTTCCTGGAGTTCCGCCATCATTTCTTCATCGATATGAAGACGGCCTGCGGTATCCAGAATCACAACATTGTGGCCTTCCTTCCTGGCGTGTTCCAGCGCCGCCTTTGCGATATCCACCGGTTTATGATGTTCTCCCAGTGAAAAAACATCTACCTGCTGCTTCTCTCCATTGATTTGCAGCTGTTTAATTGCCGCCGGCCTGTATACGTCACAGGCAACGAGCAGCGATTTTTTCCCTTTTAATTTCAGCTGTCCGGCCATTTTCGCCGTTGTCGTCGTTTTACCGGCTCCCTGTAGGCCGCACATCATAATAACGGTAATTGCCTTTCCGGGCTGCATTTGGATTTCCGTTGTGTCCGAACCCATCAGCGCAATCATTTCTTCATTTACGATTTTAATGACCATCTGGCCCGGATTTAATCCGTTCAGCACATCCTGGCCTACTGCCCGCTCTTCCACGGATTTCACAAACTGCTTAACGACTTTGAAATTGACATCGGCTTCCAACAACGCCATTTTAACTTCTTTCAGAGCAATTTTGACATCCTCTTCCGTTAAACGGCCCTTGCTTCTTAAATTTTTGAATACATTCTGTAATTTATCCGTTAAACTTTCAAATGCCATATACGAACCTCAATCGCCTTTCTATAACGCCTCCAGAATTTCTGCCGACAAATACCGCAGTTTTTGGCAATACACTGTCTTATCGCCGGTTTCATTCCGTTCATAGCATTTGGTCAGGTCATCTATTTCCTGAATCTTTTCTTTCATTTTCTGAAACCGGGCAATCAGCTTTAACTTCTTTTCATATCCCATCAATGCCTTATCACAGCGTTTCACAATATCATGTACGCCCTGTCTGGTGATGCCCTGCTCCTCCGCAATTTCACTTAAAGAAAGATTTTCATATACGATGCTCTCGTATATCTGTCTCTGATGCGCGGTCAAAAGCTCTCCATAAAAATCATACAGCAAACCCTGTTCTACGATTTTCTCCATGATGCTTCCCCCATCGGATTATTTTTATACTCCGACCTTTGCTATTCTACTATATTGGGATAGGGGTGTCAAGTATTTTTTCTTGACAAGTTGAAAGTTGCAGAATTTCATGAAACATTTCAGATTATGTAAACCTCATCCAATAAGAATATCAAACCCATGCTCTCTGCTGCCGAGGTAAAATCCCTGGCCGTCCGGGAGCATTTGCGGTTTATTCGGTAAAAGTCTTGTACCGTCCGCCAGAAAAGTGCCGTTCGTGGAACCGAGGTCAGTCAGAAATACGCCGACATCCGTATTCTGTATTCTGCAATGTACACCGCTGATTCCTCTCGCGGTTTCCGGATAGACCAGTTGGCACGCATTCGCATTACGCCCTATCGTTAATTCCTGCTCCACTTCTATTTCCATATCTTCAAAAATTCCGGAACGACCTGCCAAACGTACTTCCTGCATCCTTCTTACCCACTTCCTTTCCCTCTATAACAAGAGGGCAGCATATCCTTCTGTCAACGTTCGCAGTCAGAAATACCGCCCTTTCTCTTCTTACATCACAATACCGTATATCAACATTTAATTTCCAGATATCCCAGTAATTTGCTTGTATCGTACTCGTGCATAATACCTGCATGAGAATCATAATATATTCCGTCAAAATGTACCAGATAATGGCAGAAGCGTCCCATTCTCTCCATTAGAATCGCGCATTTAGGCAGCACCGTATCTCTTCCCTCGGTATACATAATGATATCTGTATGGTCGATACCGTAATAATTCAAAGCGGAAATCACACGTCCCATCGTAGCCTGCCATTCCCGGCAGTCCATAACGCTGATAACTTCCGCAATTGTAACACCCGCCAGCATTGCTACGCATGCCTGCCCGCAAAGACCGTCTTCCGGCAGTTTAATCACTTCGATATTGTCAATCTTACGAATCGGATTTTCAAAACTGTATGGACTGTTCTGGTCCATTCGAATCAAAGAACCTGTCACATGAAGCAGAATTTTATGCGTCACGCCAAGCTCTACGCTTACCGCATCTTCGTCCTCAATATAAATTTCATAATTTCCCTTTTCCTTTGGATGAAGTTCGCAGTCAATGATTTTATTATCCAGGACCAAATCTCCCTGAATCACATCTCTCTGCCTGCATACTTCCCATACGTTAAAGGGAAGGTCAATTCTGTATCCCTTATCACGCTTCTCTACTTTGGATTCAAAAAAATATCTCATGTTTCCTCCATTCCGGTGCTCTGCACCTGTCCTCATATCGTTTTACAGCCAAAATAGTCCATCCCATACAGATAATAATATTGTAACAAATTTCCGAAAAATTGAAAACTGTTTTTATTTGAATTCTTCTTTCAAAAAATTGTACCGCAGGTCTTTCAGCATAGAAGGCGCGACCCCGACAATTTCCTTGAAGCGTCTCGCAAAGGTGGAATAGTCCGAATATCCGCAGTCATAGCAGACTTTAGAAGCCGGCACGCCTGTCAGAATTCTGCGCTTCGCCTCTAAAATTCTTTTCTCATTGATATACTGACGAATGGAATAACCGGTTGCCTCTTTAAACTGTCTCATCAAATAATATCTGCTGATATAAAAAGTATCTGCCAGAAAATCAATGCTGATATCTTCCGTCAGATGCGCCTGAATATACGAAATCACATCTACAATTTTTTCATGATAAACCGCCGTGGTGATAAAAGCCTTCGGCTGCGTAATACATGCCCGGTTAAGCAGCACCATAAATTCCAGAAAAACTGCCTCTAACATCCTGTCTCGCAGAAAATCCTGTTTTCCCGACTCTTCTTTTTCAATCCGCATCAGGCAGTCCAGAAGATTCTCATAACTGCCCGGCGCAAAATGAAGCACATGGTTTCCCTTCTGCCCTGCCAGTTCGAAACAGTATCTTAACTGTTCTCCCCGTTTGGTTCCATGATTCATAAATTCTTCGGATAAATAGATGATATATCTTTCATAGGGTCTGCTGCTCTCTATTTCCGGTTTATGAATCGCATTATAATCTACCAGCACAAAATCATGCGGTTTCAGCCGATACGTCTTTCCTTCAATCTTGTAACTGACATTTCCATCTATAAAATAAATAATTTTATAAAAATCATGATAATGGAAAGGAAAATCCCGCGAAACACAATCCTTTATATGAAACAGTTTCCAGGATTCTTCCAGAAAACCCGTCTTCTCATATTGTGCCAGATTCTTTTCATTCAAGAACTGCCGCACTCCTTTCGCCTGTTCAACCACAATGTCACAATACACGAACAATCAGATTCCTAATCCTGCCGTTCTCTCAGCTTTTTTCAATCTATTCGCCCGAAAAATCCCCGAAGCTGATGTTGATATCCACATCCGTGTCGATACCGTCTACGACTCCGGTATCGGTATATTGCCATACCCTGACATTATACGGAAAATATAACTCCGTGTCATAATAGGCAAACCACTTATCATAATCCTCCAGTTTTTCCATATCGAGCATCAGCATAAACGTTTTCAGGTTGCCGTAAATCATCGGCGTATAGCCTGCCTGTTTAATCATTTCGCAAAAAGCGATGCAATACTCTGTCCGCTCTTCCTTCGTCAAATCTTTCGTCCGCGCATTGTCCTGATTTACCGCTTCCACATCCAGCACGACCGGATAGGTGACATCGTAAGGCTCGATTGCATCCAGAACGAACTGCGCTTCCTCTTCCGCTTCCTCAACGCTGACTGCCTGCGTAAAGAAATATACGCCGGCCTTGATTCCATTATCGAGCGCACCGTTAATATTATCCTCAAATGTTTCGTCTTCTTTGATTTCGCCTTCCGTATAGCCGCGGATGCCAAGCCTGATAAACGCATATTCTACATCGCTTGCCGCAACCTTTGACCAGTCGATTTCCTCCTGATACCGGGACACGTCAATTCCTTTGTGGGAAATCAGTTCGCCGTTATCATAATATTCAATCAATTCTTCCTCCGTATGTACAAAATTCTCCGGAAGATACGCATGTTTCGCGAGGTTATCGAGTATCGGGAAAAAGTAATACTGATTGCTGTCAACAAGGACTATTTCATTCGGAAAGAACTGTCGGAGCATATTGACGGCTCCGTCACCGGAAAGCATCAGCTCTTTCATTCTGGCAAGCATCGCCTCTTCTGTTTCCACCGATGCCGTCAGCGCAGCATTCTCCTTTTCGTTTGCTAACATTGCATCCACTTCTTCCTGCGTATAATTCTCTTGAAGGACTGCAATTTCATCGCGCATTTTCGCCGCTTCCAACTGAGACGCCCGATAACTGAAAACAAGAACCATACAAAATGTGACCGCCGTCAGCGTTACAATACAGAGAATAATGGAACCAAACAAAATACCGTTCTCGGTCCGCCGCTGTTTTCTGCTCTTCTTTTTCATTTGTACCTTTTTTCCCCGCATATTTACTCCTCTTGGTTTAGAATCTGTCTCCAAAATAGCTTTTATAACCTTCCCCGAAAATCTCCGTTGCGCTCGTAATAACCATGAATGCCTCGGCGTCTTCTTCCCTGACGATATCCTCCACCTGTGGCGATACCGGTTTTTTAACGACGCACATCAATACTTTTTTCGCTTTTCCGCTGAACGCACCGCGGCCTTCAATCTGTGTCACGCCGATATCCAGTTCTTTCAAAAGTCTGTCCGTAATCTCATCAGCCTTATCGCTGATAATATACTGCAGTTTTGCTTCATCTTTTCCATACAGGACAATATCCAGCATAAAAGAATTGACAACCGCAATAATCCCGGCATAAAGGGCGACATCCAGGTCCTGAAACACAATGCCGGACACACTAATTATTATAACATCTGTAATGAAAAAAAGCATTCCCGTCTTTAAATAAGGCAGTTTCTGGCGAAGCCATTTGACGATAATGTCCATACCTCCCGTCGTCGCGCCCGCTTTCATAATCAGTCCGATAGAAACTGCATACAAAACGCCGCCGGCAAGTACTGCCAGTAAAATATCATCCGTTGCCGGTCCTAACGGCGCCAAAAGATTGGTAAATGCGGAAATAAGCGTAATCGCATAAATCGTCGATACCGTGAAATGAATGCCGAACTGCCAGATAGAAAACAGCAGAATCGGAATATTCAACGCAAAAATCAGTGTACCGGTCTCCACGGGCAGAAACTTACCGATAATAATCGCAATACCTGTCACGCCGCCCGGCGCAAGATGATGCGGGTCGATGAACAGACTGATTGCCAGTGCATTCAACAGCGCCATAATGGTAATCACCGCATAATTTTTTAAAATCTGCCTTTTCATTCCGATACCTTCCTGTCCGTAAAACCTTTTATACCCGGCTTTGGTTCTGCCCGGTTCATAAATTACAGTATATGGATTATCCAGCATCTTATTCCTGTGGACTGTACGTCCGACAGGCAGCGGCCGGATGCTAAACGCTAGCCCGCACCACTTTCGGCTTATAGCCGCTTTCTTCCAGCGCCTGAATAATCTGATTTTTATGCTCTGTTCCGTAAGCTTCCATCGTGATACGAAGCTCAACGGCTGCATTTCTGTTAATGGAAACGAACTGATTATGCTCCAGTTTGATAACGTTTCCGCTCTGTTTCGCAATCACATCGGATACCCTCGACAATTCTCCCGGTTTATCCGGAAGCAGCACCGATACGGAAAAAATCCTGTCCCGCAGCACAAGCCCCTGCTGTACGACCGAAGACATCGTAATGACATCCATGTTGCCGCCGCTTAAAATGGAAACGACTTTTTTATTTTTGACATTCAGATGTTTCAGTGCCGCCACGGTCAGCAGTCCGGAATTTTCGACAACCATCTTATGGTTCTCAACCATATCCAGAAAAGCAACGACCAGTTCTTCGTCCTCCACCGTAATGATATCATCCAGATTTTGGCTGATATAGGGGAAAATTGTGGTTCCGGGCGTTTTCACGGCCGTGCCGTCCGCAATCGTATTAACGCTGTCAAGTGTGGTTACTTTCCCGGCCTTTACGGACGCCTGCATACAATTTGCGCCCGCCGGTTCCACGCCGATAACCTGAATTTTGGGATTCAGCAGCTTGGCAAGCGTCGAAACGCCCGTCGCCAGTCCGCCGCCGCCAATGGGAACCAGAATATAATCCACGAGCGGCAGTTCTTTGATAATTTCCATCGCAATCGTGCCCTGACCGGTCGCCACCTCCAAATCATCAAAGGGATGGACAAAGGTATAACCTTTTTCTTCCGCAAGCTGATACGCATATGTACAGGCTTCATCATAAACGTCACCGTACAAAATAACTTCCGCTCCGTAGCTTTTCGTTCTGTTGACCTTGATGAGCGGCGTCGTCGTCGGCATAACGATGGTCGCCTTAACGTTGTAGCATTTGGCCGCATAGGCAACCCCCTGCGCATGATTTCCCGCGGAAGCCGTAATCAGCCCTCTTTGTCTCTCTTCCTCCGAAAGCGTGCTCATCTTATAATAAGCGCCCCGCAGTTTATAGGCTCCGGTAAACTGCATATTTTCCGGCTTCAAATATACTTTGTTCCCTGTCTGCGCGCTGAAATAATCGCTGAACACCAATTTGGTCTCCGTCGTTACCTCTTTTACAACTTCGCATGCCTCCTCAAATTTCTCTAACGTAAGCTCCATCTTTCTGCCCCTTTCCTGTATTGGCCATATCCCTTCAACTTCCCGTCATGCCATCATAGACAATCTTTCCCTTATACATCAAACAGCGCATTTACAAACTGTTCCGCGTCGAACTTCTGTAAATCGTCGATTGTTTCTCCGACGCCGATATACTTCACCGGAATCTTCAGTTCGGACTGGATTGCAACCGCAATGCCGCCTTTGGCGGTTCCGTCCATTTTCGTTAAAATAATGCCCGTTAAGTCCGCCACTTCACCGAACTCTTTCGCCTGCTGCAGCGCATTCTGTCCTGTCGTTCCGTCTAAAACGACCAGATTTTCCCGGTGCGCGTCCGGAAACTCCTTATCGATGATACGATTGATTTTTTTCAACTCTTCCATCAAGTTCTTTTTGTTATGCAGACGGCCTGCCGTATCGCACAAAAGCACATCGACATTTCTTGCCTTTGCAGCCGCGACCGCATCATAAATCACACTGGCAGGGTCCGCTCCCTCTTTCCCGCCGATGATATCCACGCCGGCCCGGTGCGCCCATTCCGTCAGCTGTTCTCCCGCTGCCGCCCGGAACGTATCCGCCGCCGCAAGAAGGACTTTTCTGTTCTGCGCCTTTAATTTCCCCGCCAGTTTTCCGACGGAAGTCGTTTTTCCGACGCCGTTTACGCCGATAACAAGAACGATGGACTGCCTGTTCTCAAATTCATAGGCGGTCTCGCCCACCTGCATCTGCTCTTTGATGTTTTGTATCAGAAATTCCTTGCAATCGGCCGGCTCTTTGATATAATTCTCTTTTACCTGTTCCCGCAGCCTCGTCAGAATTTCTTCCGTCGCATTCACGCCGATGTCGCCCATAATCAGAATTTCTTCCAGTTCTTCGTAAAATTCCTCATCGATATGGGAAAAGCCGTTAAAAACGGAATCAATTCCATACACGATATTCTTTCTTGTTTTGGTTAATCCTTCTTTTAATCTGGCAAAAAAACCTTTTTTTTCTTCGCTCATCAATCATCCAATTCCTTATCAATCAAATTTACGCTGACTAACGTTGATATTCCTTTTTCCTCCATCGTAATACCATAAAGCCTGTCCGCTTTCTCCATTGTCCCACGTCTGTGAGTAATCACGATGAACTGCGTATTCTTCGTCAGCTTATGTAAATACTTCGCAAAGCGGCCTACGTTATTTTCATCCAAAGCCGCTTCGATTTCGTCCAACAGACAGAACGGCGAGGGTTTCAGATTCTGAATCGCAAACAGAAGGCAGATTGCTGTCAGCGACTTTTCTCCACCGGACATCTGCATCATATTGACCAGTTTCTTTCCCGGCGGCTGTGCGATAATGCGGATGCCGGCCTCTAACACATCTTCGTCTTCCAACAGCTCCAGCGTTCCCTTTCCGCCGCCGAACAGTTCCTTGAACACTTTATCAAATTCCCGGTTGATTTCCGCAAATTTCTCATTGAACTGTTTTCGCATGGACGTGTCCAATTCTTCAATAATGCCTAGCAGCGTCTGCTCCGCTTCCACCAAATCATCATGCTGTGTCTTTAAGAACGTATACCGCTCCATCAGATTTTTATAATCCTCGATGGCATTGACATTGACGTCGCCCAGTTTCCTGATTTCATCCTTTAAGCGTGAAATGTCTTTTTTCATCGCCGGCAGGTCAGCCATCTCTTCATTCCGCATGGACGCCGCATCGGACAGCGTAATTTCGTATTCGTCCCACATATAGTTAATCTGGGATTCGATAGAATTTTCCAGCTTTTCCTTCTGGCTGTTCAAACGATACACTTCCTTGTCAAGTGCGTTCATCTGCTTTGACATTTCTTCTCTTTCCGTAAAAAAGTTCTTCTGCTTTGCGGAAAGCGTTTCTTTGGAAGCGATATCCTCTTTCAGTTTCTCTTCCGTATCGGTCTGGGTCGTATGGGATGCCAGAATCGTTTTTTCTATTTCCAGAATGCTTTCCTTTTTCAGTTCCACATCTTCCCTGCCGGCCTCCAGACTGTCCTTCACCTCTTTCAGCTCCAGTTCATGACGGCCGATTTCGCCCTCGATACGTTCGATATTCTGTCTGTGAAATTCTGCCTGCTGTAAAATTTTCTCAACTTCCACATCCCATTCGGAAACCTTTGCGGACTGTACAGATTCTTCTGCCCGTTCCGTCTCCAGCTGACGCTGAAAGCCTTCAATCTGCGCTTCCGTATCTTTTTCCAGTGTTTCGGAAGATTCCAGTTCCAACAGAATCGCCTTCTTATTCTCCTGAATCTCCTGAATCTGTGTTTCCAGTTCCTTCTCTTCCGTCTGCAATTCCTCGGAACCTTCCGCCGCTTCGTTCTTTCGTTCTCTGGCCTGTTCCACATTCAGTCTTGCCGTATTCTGCTCAATAAATTTCCTCTGTAACTGTCCCTTGATATCTTCGATTTCAAGACGCAGTTTGTTTCTCGCCGTCTTGGTGCTTTCGATGTCCTCCAATAAACGGTCGATTTCCATCACATATTGTTTAATTTTTTTCTCCAGTTCTTCCATCTCACGACGCCGGCCCAGGAGATTGCTGTTGTTCTTAAAAGCGCCGCCGCTGATGGCGCCTCCGGGAACGAGAAGCTCGCCTTCAATCGTAACCATGCGGAGACTGTGGCGGAACTTTCCTGCGATTTTCACCGCATTGTCAACATTATCGACAACCATGATTCTGCCAAGCAGGGATTTGGCCACGTCCCGGTATCTTGCATCCACCTTTACCAGTTCGTCCGCCATGCCGATAACGCCTTTTTCTTTCAGCGCCTCCTTATTCTTAAATTCCTGCGGATTTTTGATGCTGGTGAGCGGAAGAAACGTAGCGCGTCCCGAACGGCTGCTCTTCAAATAAGCAATCATACTCTTGGCCGTCTCTTCATCTTCCGTCACAATATTCTGGATATTGCCGCCAAGCGCCGTTTCAATCGCCGTTTCATATTTGGCCTCGGCCTGAATGATATCCGCAATAACACCGACAATTCCCTTTTTCTTCGCTTTCTGTTCCATAACGGCCTTAACCGCACCGCCATAACCTTCATAGCGCTCTGTCAGGTTGGAAAGCGCATCTAATTTGGACTTTTCCTGATGATAGGATACCTGCGTATCGCGAAGCTTCTGGTCCTTGTCCGCCAGTTCTTCCCGCATTCCCGCGAGTTTTTCCTCCGAAACTTCCTGTCTGTCTTTCAGCTCCTGAATCGCCTGATTAATCGTTTCAAATTCTTCTTCCAGATTTTTAATCGTTTCCGTATGTGCCGCTTCATCTGACTTCACCCGCAGCAGCCGGGAATTCAGCTCTGCTTTCCGAATCTGAATCTGCTCTAACATCGTGTCGAAACTTCCCATCTTGGATTTGATGGTCGCCCGGTTATTCAACGCGCTGATAATGGTATTCTTCCCGTTTTCGATATGATTATTTAACGCTTCAATTCTGCCCTGTACATCTTCTAACAGCGTTCCTGCCTCTGCCCTCGCCTGCTGCAGCACGGTCAGCTTCTCATCAATCTGCGCTTTCTGCTCCGCAATGCCATCCTTTTCCCGGTTCTTCTCCTGTATGGAGCTTTCAATCGTATGGATACGGGTCTGCAAATGCTCTTCGTTTCCTTCGACCGAATGAATCTTTTCTTTCAGGACGTTCATTTCACCTTCTAATTTGGAACGCATGACGCCCGTATCCGTCAGCGTCGCCCGGGCCTGCTCTATCGCCTGGTCAAGCTGTTCGATTCTGCTCTCTATCTGCTCATATTCTTCTTTGATATGTTCGTATTTCTGTGTCGTATCTTCCAAATCACCGCTTGCTATGTGCAGTTTCTCATCGACCGAATCAAGCTGTTCCTTAATGCTGATATTTTCTAACAGAAAGACATTGACATCCAGTGTTTTCAGTTCTTCTTTTTTCCGTAAATAAACCCTTGCCTTCTCGGACTGCTTTTCGAGCGGCCCCGTCTGCTTCTCCAGTTCGGACAGGATATCGTTGACGCGGATAAGATTTTGCTTTTCGTCTTCCAGCTTCTTCTGTGCCGCATATTTTCTTCTTTTGAATTTTACGATACCGGCTGCTTCGTCGAAAAGCTCCCTGCGTTCTTCCGGTTTACCGCTCAGAATTTTATCAATCTGTCCCTGACCGATAATCGAATACCCTTCCTTACCGATACCTGTATCATAAAAAAGTTCATTAACGTCTTTCAACCGGCATATCGTGCCGTTAATCATATATTCGCTTTCACCGGAACGGTACAGTCTTCTGGATACCGTCACTTCATCATAGTCAATGGAAAGCTGATGGTCGGTATTATCCAGCGTAATTGCCACATAAGCGGAACCGAGCGCTTTCCGCATCTCCGTACCCGAAAAAATAACATCCTGCATGGACGCGCCGCGCAGCTGCTTGATGCGCTGCTCTCCGAGCACCCATCTGACCGCATCCGCAACGTTGCTCTTTCCGCTGCCGTTCGGCCCGACAATTCCGGTGATTCCGTTATGAAATTTAAATGTAATTTTATTTGCAAAAGATTTAAACCCTTGTACTTCGATACTTTTTAAATACATAGATACCCCGCATTTTATCCCTGCAAAGAAACGAGCGCCTCATAAGCCGCCTGCTGCTCTGCCGCTTTTTTGGTTTTTCCCGTTCCTTCACCGATTTTCATTTCATCAATTCTGGCCTCCACAACAAATACCTTATCGTGGTCCGGGCCGCTTTCACGAATCAGCTCGTAATGCAGCTTTCCTTCATTCTTCTGCTGCACGACTTCCTGCAGAATTGTTTTGGCGTCGTAAAACAGCTTCTTATGCTCCAAATCCGAAAGCACAAAACGATGAATAAAAAGCGCCGCTTCCTCCTTGCCGCTGTCCAGGTAAATTGCCCCGATAATCGCCTCCATCACATCCGAAATAATGGAGTCTTTGGTCCGTCCTCCGGTCCGCTCTTCGCCGACGCCGAGCAGAATATATGCTTCCAGACCAAATTGTCTCGCACAATAAGCCAGCGCCTGCTCACAGACGATGGAAGCCCGCATTCTCGTCAGTTTCCCCTCCGACATTTCTTTATTTTCCTGAAAAAGAAACTCACTGGAAATTAATTCGAGTACCGCGTCTCCCAAAAACTCCAGCCGCTCATAATCCTCATATTTGTTTACTTTCTGCTCATTGGCAAAAGAGCTGTGTGTCAACGCCTGCCGGAGCAGTAACTGATTGCTGAAATGATATCCGATTTTAGCTTCCAATTCTTCTATCGGTTTTTGCTGCATTGATACCTCCACAAACGAAAAAAACCCTTTTTCAGAAAGGGTTTTTCTTCTATTCTGCCGCTTTAACTGCGCTTTTAATCAAATGAACCGCTTCTTCTACCGTCGCTATATGTTCCACTTTTTCAGCCGGAATCTCTATATCAAATTCTTCTTCAATGCCCATAATGATTTGAAAGATATCCAGCGAATCCGCTCCCAAATCTTCCATGAACGTTGTTTCCATTGTAATTTCTTCCGGGTCCACACTCAAAACATTTGCAATGACCTGCTTTAACTTATCGAATTCCATATGCAGCCAGCCTTTCTCAATCCTGTATGCTGATTTTCTCTTTGATTTTCTCGTTAATCTTCTGTTCTTTGAACAAGATACACTGTAAAATCGAATTTTTGATTTCGACGGATTTGGAACTGCCATGCGTCTTGACAACCAGACCGTTCAGGCCGAGCATCGGCGCGCCGCCATACTGTTCCAGTTCAAAATCCTTCAGGGTTTCTTTCAAAGCAGGCTTTACGAGAAACGCACCGATTTTACTCCGCAGAGAAGACATCATACCGTTCCTCACTTTTTTAATCAGCGTGCCGCCTACGCCTTCATACAGCTTCAAAATGACATTTCCGACAAAAGCCTCACACACAATGACATCCGCCATCCCTGCCGGAATATCTCTGGCTTCAATACTTCCGATGAAATGAATATCGGGACAGTTCTTTAAAAGAGGGAACGTTTCCTTAACAAGCGCATTGCCTTTTTCCTCTTCCGCACCGATATTGACGATTGCGACTCTCGGATTCCTGACGCCCATAATATTTTCCATATAAATCGAACCCATCTTTGCAAACTGTACAAGGTGAGAAGGTCTCGCATCCACGTTTGCGCCACAGTCCACCAGCAGAGCACAACCGTTCTCCGTCGGGATAAGCGGCGCGAGCGGCGGTCTTTCCACCCCTTTAATACGGCCTACAATAACCTGTCCGCCTACCAGCGTTGCCCCGCTGCTTCCGGCAGACACATATGCGTCACAGGTTCCGTCCTTCACAAGATACAGAGCCTTCACAAGAGAGGAGTCTTTCTTTTTTCGAATCGCCATAACCGGAGGTTCCGCAGTCTCGATAACCTCGCTCGCAGGAACAAGCATAAGCTGCTCTTCCGGGTATTGGTATCCGGCGAGTTCTTTCTTCATCGCATCTTCATTTCCTACCAGATAGACCTTGACCTTGCTGTTCTCCTGAATGGCTTCTACCGCACCCTTAACAATTTCTGCCGGTGCATTGTCGCCGCCCATTGCGTCTACCGCTACCTTTACATATTCTCCCATGCTCCTACTCCTTCCTCTGCCTGAAAGGCATCATATATTAATATACTAGACTGTCCAGTAAAAATCAAGTTTTTAGCAAAAAATGACCTGAAAACGCGGAAATAAAAAAATCAAGGAATCATTTATTTGACAATCCCTTGATTTTTCAGCTTAATCAACTGCAATAATTTCTTTTTTGTTATATGTGCCACACTTCTTACATACTCTGTGGGGAACCATTAATGCGCCGCATTTGCTGCATTTCACTAATGTAGGAGCAGTCATTTTCCAGTTTGCTCTTCTCCTATCTCTTCTTCCTTTGGAAGATTTGTTCTTAGGACAAATAGACATCGTTACACCTCCTTATTCGCATGAAAGATATCTTTTATCACTGACATCCGGGGGTCTGGAATAAATGTATCGCATTCACAGGTTCCGGTATTCAGATTCCGGCCGCACTTCATACAAATTCCTTTGCAATCCGGTTTACACAGAATCTTTCTTGGCCAGTTGATTATGATTTCATTGTTCAGTAAATCCTCTACATTCAACTGATAACCTTCCATAAAACTCCGGTCATCGTCCTCTTCGTCATCCATCTGCTCCAATACTGCATCCGGCCCATGGACTTCTCCTGAAAACTGAAGCGTCAACTTTTCCTCCACAGGTTTCAGACATCTGTCACAGTTCATTGCAACGATGATTTCTGCCTGTCCTTCCACCGCAGCCCTGCCCTTACCGATATTGGTAAAAGTCAGACGCACCGGTGATTTTTCAAGAATCCGAAAAACTTCTCCGCCGACGGTCACTTCTGTCATATCTGTTTCCGTCTGCATCGAAAGTATTTTATCCTCGGATGTTAATACCTCAGTTAAATTAATGAACATAGCTGACTCCTATTCACACTCAAATCATTATACATAGGACGGTTCGGTTTGTCAACTAAATTTTTCCACCGAATACTTTAAAAATACGCTTACTTTGCCAGCGTTTCTTCCTGCAGTCTGTCAAACTCTGCCATACACTCATCCACCGTAGCGCCGTTCAGCAGTTCGCGCACAACGAGGCAGGTATTGCCCCACTGTTCCAGCTGCATACCGGCATTGGTGCCGAGAACATAAACGTTCTCCTCTATCCTGTCGTTTAACGGCTGTAATGCCGGAATACAGTCTACTTCTACATTTTTAGACGGGGAAATCACATTATTCGTCTCCGCATATATCTGCAGCGCTTCGTCCGAAAGTATTACGTCCAATACGTTCAGCGCATCTTCCGCATGTTCTGCATTCGAACCGACGCCAAATCCGGTCATGGAAATTACCGGCATCTGTCCGCGGCTGCTCGGAAAGCCAATGACCAGCATGTTAAAATCCGGATTCCCGTATGCGGTCTCCGAATTGGCAGCTCCCCAATAAGCCATGACAACAGGTGTTTTGCCGGCAAGAAAATCTTCCCCTTCTCCTTCAATCGCTTCGCTGACATAGGCTTTTTCGGCGTCGATATATCCACAGTCAATCATTTCCTGAAGAAATTCAAATCCGGGACGCATATAGTCACTGTATTTGCTTTCTCCGCTGTTTAACGCCTCGATTTCCGCCTCTGTGTTTCCACTGTTATACAAATCCGCGTAAGCCAGCGCCAGAACAAAAGTTTCCAGCCACCAGCGATTTGCCCCTACCGGTGTTTCGATTCCGTTTTCTTTAAAAACTCTGCAGCATTCCAGAAAATCTTCCGGCGTTTCCGGCAGTTCAAGGTTATACTGGTCGAACATGTCTTTGTTAATGAATAAACCGTATGCCACTACTTCCTGTGGAATGGCTACCAGTTTTCCGTCAATCGTATTCGCCGTTTTTACCACATCCCGCAGATTTTCCGCACAACTGAGCCCCGACAGGTCCATCAGCTTTCCTTCTTCTCCCAAAGCCTTGATGACATCCGGATTCAGCAGATAAATATCATCCATATCATTTCTTGCTCTGTCAAGCGCTACATCATCATATGTTTTGTCCTGATAATCCTCCGCAGTATATGTGATATAGCCTACGTTCACTCCGAGTTCCTCTTCTGCCATAATAATTGTTTTGTCTGCGGCGTTCCTTGCCACATTTTCCGCATCCGGACTCATTTTTTCCATCGGGCTGTACAGATTTACGACACGCTCTTCCCCCTCTTCCGATTCCACCAGGTTGAAGTCCGATTTATTCCCACAGGCTGTCATCATAAGAACCGCCGCTCCTGTCAGACATCCTGCCATCGCTTTTCTGAAATCATTCTTTCTGTTACTTTTCATAATTTCTTTCTGACTGCTCCTCACTTACTTCTCATTGATTCCCCTCTATTTACAATTCCTTATATATACCGCTTAATCACCTGCTTCAACAATTCCACATCGATTGGCTTTGCCAGATGGACATTCATTCCCGCATTCAAAGCTTCTCTTTCATCTTCCGCAAAAGCGTTTGCCGTCATGGCAATGATTGGAATCTCTTTCGCGTCTTTACGTTCCAGCTCCCGGATTGCTCTTGTGGCATCATAACCGTTCATCACCGGCATCTGAACATCCATAAGAATCGCGTCAAATTCGCCCTCTCCGGCGTTTTCAAAACGCTCCAGCGCCAGACGGCCGTTTTCAACAATTTCACAGCTTGCGCCCTCTATCGACAAAATCTCCGACAGAATCTCCGCATTGATTTCATTATCTTCCGCTGCAAGGAAATGCAGGCCCTGCAGACTGTCGTCCGCTTCTTCCTCCGATGTCTTATTTTCTCCCGCTTCTTCCGCCTGTATCTCCATCACTTTTTCTTTCAGGGCAGATACAAAAAACGGCTTTGTAAGAATTCCCGTATATCCTGACTGAAGCGCTTCCTCCATATAATCCATATTTTCCACATCATGGTCCGCCATGAAAAGAAGCGGCGCAGTTATGGGCAGAAGATTTCTTATTTGTCCCGATATCTGAACATCGTTCATAACGGACAAACCGGCATCCAGCAATGCCAGCTGATAACCGTTTTCCGTATCCTTATAGTCCTGTAACAGGGACAGGGCATTTTCCACATCGGCTGCAATGTCCACCGTAACGCCGATATCGTCCATAAGCATCCGTATGCTTTTGCCTTCCTGCTGATTATTACCCACAAAAAGAATACGGGATATTCCGTTCTGCTCCCAAAACAGTTTATCCACCTGTCCTTCCGGTATGCGGAACTCTAATTCTACCCGGAAAAGACTTCCTTTATTGACCTCGCTGGAAACTTCGATGGTTCCTCCCATGAGTTCCACGATATTTTTGGTAATCGCCATGCCAAGCCCAGTACCCTGTACTTTATTCGTTGTACTGTTCTCCGCCCTTGTAAACGCGTCGAAAATCGTTTTTAAATACTCCTGCGTCATCCCGTATCCATCATCCTCTACTTCGATTCGAATACGCTCAAACTGAGTGGAGCGCTGTT
Source organism: uncultured Lachnospiraceae bacterium (assembly GCA_910578475.1). GTDB lineage: Bacteria > Bacillota > Clostridia > Lachnospirales > Lachnospiraceae > UBA3282. Next base: position 30,976 of record CAJTRK010000029.1, read on the forward strand.
TCAGCCCGATAATGCGGAACCAGATATTTCCTCCTTCCGGCGTATACTTGACGGCATTGGAAAGAAGGTTTATCAGGATTTGGTTGATTCTTGTTTCGTCTCCTAATAAACGTTCATGCTTAATATCCATTACTTCCACATGAAATTCCTGCGCTCTTGCGCTCGCCATCGGACGAACGATGGCATCGATGGACGATACCAAATCATTCAATGTAAATTCTTCAACGGTAAGTACGACCTTTCCGCTTTCAATCTTGGAAACATCCAGAATATCATTAATCAGACTGAGCAAATGCTGCCCGGACGCCATAATTTTTTTCGTGTATTCCCGCACCTTTTCCGGATTTTCCGCATCTTTCGCAAGCAGCGTGGTAAAACCGAGCACCGCATTCATCGGCGTACGGATATCATGAGACATATTGGAAAGGAACATTGTCTTGGAATTACTTGCCATCTGCGCCGCATGCAGCGCTTCCGCCAGCTGTTTGTTATGCAGCTCCCGTTCCGCTTCCCGCTCCTGCATGATTTTTCTCTGCTGTCTCTGATTAAAATAATACAAAATACAACACAGGAAAAAGGCGACCAGCATGACCAAAACGACAATTAAAATGTGCTGGTTTACGGTCTTGCCTTCCTGCTGGATGGCTTCAATCGGCACATATCCAATTAAATAAATCGTGCCGTCATTCACCGTCCACATATAATTCAACGCGCTTTTCCCCCGAATATCATGATAAAACATAATATTCTTTCCGTTTTCCAGACTTCTCTCTACTTCAGCCCGCAACTCTTCGTTCTGAATGTTATTCGCCCTGTAAAAGTCTTCCAGATTCAGGTGTCCCGCGCTGCGCTCTCCCATTCCCTTTGGTTTCAGCACGAATCTTTCTGTCTTGGCATCCATAATATAGAGCATGGCCTTCTTGTCATAAAATCCGTCGGGAAGCGATTTATCGAGAGAATCATAGGTGTATTCCACATAGAGCATTCCGAGGTTCTGCTCATCCTTCGTTACGGGACATTTGATGGTATATGCCCACGTTCCCATATAATTCATATAAGAATGGGATACCTGCAGCCCGTCTATCATACCGCCTGAAGAAAAATCCAGCCCTTCTTCGGAAAAAGTCTCTCCCGTACTGGAAATTCCTTCCGTTTCGCCGTCTCGAATAAACGCTATTTTTACCATCGTCTGATTCTTCTGATAAGAATTAATATAATCTTCCGGCTCCTCCCTCATGGCGATTTCCCGGGCCATCAGCTTCTGGAATTCCGCTTCTTTATTCAAAATTGACTCTATGGTACATTTTATCAAATCCAGACTTTCATTCAAATTCTGAATTGCCGCAGCGGACATTTCTTTCGATAACTTTCGCGAAACCGAAAATACTATCACGCCAAGAATGCAAAAAACAAGTATTATCGAAAGAAGTAAGGAAAATCCTTTGTCCGTCCGGTTTTTACTGCTTTTCTTTTTCATCACACTCACCAGACTTCTTCCCCATTAGCACGACCATCATTTCGAATCAGACTTTCGGAAGCTGCGCAATTGCCTGCGCCAGCTCTTCATCTGTCGGAACATAATCCTTCATCTCACCGTCATTGTAGCGTTGATAAGCAACCATATCAAAGTATCCTGTGCCGGTAAGTCCAAACACGATGTTCTTCTTTTCGCCGGTCTCTTTACACTTCATCGCCTCATCAATCGCAACCTTAATCGCATGGCTGCTCTCCGGCGCCGGAAGAATCCCTTCCACCCTCGCAAATGTCTCTGCCGCCTGAAATACTTCTGTCTGCTCCACGCTTCTCGCCTCCAGCAGTCCCTGGTCATACAATTCGGAAACGGTAGAACTCATACCATGATACCGAAGTCCTCCCGCATGATTCGCAGACGGAATAAAACCGCTTCCCAATGTGTACATCTTCGCTAACGGACAGACTTTCCCCGTATCACAAAAATCGTATGCGTATGCCCCACGTGTCAGGCTCGGACAGGAAGCCGGCTCCACCGCAATCATCTGATATTGCGCTTCTCCTCTTAAAATCTCTCCCGCAAAAGGCGAAATCAAACCGCCCAGATTGGACCCGCCGCCCGCACAGCCGATAATGATATCAGCCTTAATGCCGTATTTATCCAAAGCCGCTTTCGTTTCCAATCCGATAATGGACTGATGCAGCAATACCTGCGAAAGCACGGAACCCAATACATAGCGGTAGCCCTCCTGACCGGTCGCAGCCTCTACCGCCTCTGAAATCGCACAGCCGAGGCTTCCCGTAGTTCCCGGAAATTCTTCGTTAATTTTACGCCCCACATTCGTATTCATGGAAGGCGACGGTGTTACTTTTGCACCATAAGTACGCATGACCTCCCGTCGGAAAGGTTTTTGTTCATAAGAGCATTTGACCATATACACCTGACAGTCCAAATCAAAATAAGAGCACGCCATGGAAAGCGCTGTTCCCCATTGGCCTGCCCCGGTTTCCGTCGTTACGCCCTTTAATCCCTGCTTTTTCGCATAATAAGCCTGCGCAATCGCAGAATTCAGTTTATGGCTTCCAGACGTATTATTACCTTCAAATTTATAATAAATATGCGCCGGTGTTTTTAATTTTTCTTCCAGACAATATGCCCGGACAAGCGGCGACGGCCGATACATCTTGTAGAAATCCCGGATTTCATCCGGAATATCAAAATAGGGGGTTGTATCGTCCAGTTCCTGTTTTGCCAGTTCCCGGCAAAAGATACCGAAAAGCTCCTCCTTCGTGACCGGCTGCAGCGTGCCCGGATTTAAAATCGGCGCAGGTTTTTTCTTCATGTCAGCGCGTACATTGTACCACTGTTTCGGCATTTCCTGCTCTTCCAGATAAATTTTATAAGGTATTCTTTTATCCATTCCAATAACCTTGCCTTTCCTTTGAATTGCGTCTATTATACAACGAATGAGACTTCATGGCAATTTATTTTTATTCCGTCCGGTCATACCTTATATTCTCTTGCTGCGTTTTCTTTCTATATTTTATTCTGATACTGCTCCAGACGTTCGTTCAACAATGCCGAAAGCTTCCTGTTCTGCCTCCGTATTACATAGGATACCGCAAGGAATATTGAGCCAATCGACAGGAACATAAAAATGTTCATTATCAGGTTTTCCACATCAAACCATCGAAAGACTCTTGCACAGCCGAAAACAACTATATTCGTATAGAGATAATGCAGCAACGTGCAGATAATGCGTTCCCGTCTGGAAATTTTTCTGTTCGGATAAATAAAATTCCCCAATGTGCACAGAAAAGAGGCTGCCAGAATCTGCCAGAGAAGATTTGACGGAACCATCTCTTCTCTGTTAAAAACCGTAATAAACAAAGCGCACGCAAACAAAACGCCTGTTACGACATAAGCAAAAGTATGGAACGTTTCCTTCATTTTCGATAACATATTTTACACCTTCTTCCCACTTTATATACCGAGTTTGTTCTTCAAAAGCGGCACATACTGTCTTGATATGCCGACACGCTCTCCGTTCTTCATCAATGCTTCAAACCTTCCGCTGAATTCCGGCGTAAAATTTTTTACTTTTGCCAGATTTAAAATAACCGACTTCGATACCCGAAAAAAATCGGTTCCCGCAAAGCGTCTTTCCAATTCATATAATTTGAGTTTCGTTTCATATACATTTTTTTCCAGATAAAGAAAAACCTTATTATCGACCGCTTCAAAATAATAAATATCGCCCGGCTCTATCTGCAGAATTTTCTCTCCCTGCCTGACCGTCAGCTTTTCTTTTTTCAGTTTCAGACCATTCACCAGCTGCATGACAGCCTCATCCACTTCCCGACAGCGGATAATGACCGCTTCTTCCTCATCCGGTCCGATATCTTCTATAATAATTTTCATATAAAGCCAATCCTTCCAGCGAAAACTTTTTTCCGCACTTCCATTCTATCTCTTTATCTGTCATACAGCAACTTTCTTCTGCTGATTACAGCGGAAGCTGCAATCATCAGGAGGCCTAGCGCAAGCAGACAGCCTGCCTGCACGACAAAGGACACCGGCTCATCTCCCATCACAATGGTAATCCCCATCTTTTCCCGAAAAACTTCCGCCGCCTCTGCAGGAATTCCTGCAAATGTTTTTTCCACCGCTTCTTTCGTACAGACAACACGCATCATCGCCGCGCCATGCAAAACCGGTAAATGCCTCAGAATATCCGCCACGCTTTCCGGTAATACCGACATCGGCAGATAAATGGCGCCGACAAATCCGACCAGCGTTCCGACTATCGAAAGTATACCGTTCCAGGCGCCCACACTGTGAACAAAGAGCGCAATGAAATAGGCAATCGCCGCATAAACAAAAGCATTCAGCACAATCATGCCAAGCAGCTGTAACAACGCCGTCCAAACAAGCGTCGTCTGCCCCGTAACCGCAAAATAAACCTGAGAAACCGCCAATGTCACAGTACACAGAAAAACGGCGATGCACCATGCGGAAAAAATATATCCGAAAGCAATTCCAAGTCTTTTGACAGGCGTCACATAAAAACTTGCAAGCCGCATATTGACTTCATCTTCTATCATACTTCCCATCGCCGTCATTGTCACCGTTACCGTGTTTGAAATCAGGATTCCCGCCAATGTCCACATTGATATCAGATATTTCGCATTGGCTTCATCTGCCGCTGTGTCTCTGTTTCTTCCAAACCGTTCCAAAGCCGTTACAATATCCTGACTGTTCATATCGCCAAGAAATAAAATCATCAGCCCAAGTACAATCAGCATCGATAAGACCGAAGAGATTACTCTGCCTCTGTCTCTTATGAAAATATAGATATTTCTTTTTACCAGATTCATTGCAGCTCTCATTTTTCCACCTCCTGATTTTCACTTTGTCCAAGCGTCTTGCCCGTTACATTCAAAAAAACATCGTCCATCGAACCCTGAAGCAGCTCAAATCCTTCCATACAGGACTGCATCCGCTGCAAAATCGGAAGCGCCTGCATGCTGTTCTCCAAATCCAATACAGCATAATTTTCTTTTTGCTTCCAGGTTCTTTCTTCCTCCTCCAGTTTTTTCCAAAACTGTTCCTTCCGTTCCGCCGACGGAATCAATCGCAGTCTGTCCTTCGCATGTTTTTCTTTCAGGGCAAAAGGCGTTCCCCGCTCCAGAATCTGTCCTCCGTCAATAATCGCAATGCTGGTGGCCTTCGCCGCCTCTTCCATATAATGAGTCGTCAGAAAAACCGTCATATTCGTTTCTTTTCTAATCCGTTCGATGCTCTGCCACACATTTTTCCTCGTTGCCGGGTCAAGTCCTGTCGTCGGTTCATCCAGAAACAAAAGCTCCGGTCTGTTAAGCAGCGCCCTTGCAATCTCACATCGTCTTTTCTGCCCTCCCGAAAGGCCGGCAAACTTTCTGTTGTACATATCCCCCAGTTCCAGGACTTCACAGATATCCAAAATCTGGCCTTTTAACAGGCTTTTGCTTTTTTCATAGAAAGAACCGCGTACAAACAGATTTTCTTTGACGCTCAGCCGGTCATCCAGACAGTTATTCTGATAAACAACGCCAATCCGTTTTCTAATCTGTTCATTTTCTTTCCCAAGAACCTGACCGCAGATTTCCGCCTGGCCGTCCGTCGGCGCGCTCAACGTGCACAGCATATTGATGGTCGTTGATTTACCTGCACCGTTAATACCAAGAAATCCGAATAATTCTCCTTTTTTTATTTCGAAACTGATATCGTCTACAGCTTTTACTTCTTTGAAATATTTTTTCAGATGCGATACCCGAATAATTGTTTCCGCCATATATTATCCCCCTTTCGACATGCCGATGCCAAAAGCACAGGCCGCCAATCACACTTTTTCCTTATTATGTTGTCCGGAGGAACATATGGCAAGGAAAAACCGGTAAGTGGTGTCAGATAACCGGTAAGATGCAAATAAGCGATGTATAAACCCGACAAAATTACGATATATCCTGCCAAACAAAAACGCGGGCTGCTGAGATTACAGCAATTTCCTAAAAGAAAAAAGCATCGGAGTTTTTCTCCGATGCTTCCATCATTCATAGTCTGACCGAAATTCCCTTTTCATATAGATAACGCTTTAAATCCCTGATTTCCATCTCTTTAAAATGAAACAGGGAGGCCGCAAGCGCCGCATCCGCTTTTCCTTCCGCAAACGCTTCATAAAAATGCTCCATTGTTCCGGCGCCGCCGGACGCAATGACAGGAATGGACACGTTTTCTGAAATCTGCCTCGTCAATGCCAGGTCATATCCGGCTTTCGTACCGTCTCCATCCATACTGGTCAGAAGGATTTCTCCGGCACCCAGTTCTTCCGCCTTCATTGCCCATTCAACCGCATCGATTCCCATATCGATACGACCGCCGTTCTTATAAATATTCCATCCGTTACCATCCGGACGCCTCTTGGCGTCAATCGCAACAACCACGCACTGGCTTCCGAATTTGTCCGCCGCATCGGCAATTAACTGCGGATTCATAATCGCTGCGGAGTTGACCGATACTTTATCCGCGCCTTCCCGCAAAATAGCCTTAAAATCATCGACCGTTCGAATGCCGCCGCCCACCGTAAAAGGAATAAATACCTTTTCAGCCACTTTTCTGACCATTTCAACGGCTGTTGCCCTCGCATCGGAAGAAGCGGTAATATCCAGAAAAACCAGTTCGTCCGCTCCTGACTTATCATAGGCTGCCCCGACTTCCGCCGGGTCGCCCGCATCTTTAAAATTAATAAAATTTACGCCTTTCACGACTCTGCCGTTTTTTACATCCAGACAGGGAATAATTCTTTTTGTGTGCATTGGCTGTTCTCTCCATTTCTCCGCCGCCCCAGTCTTTGCCCCGGTGCTTTACCCTTTTGCGTTTCCTCCGGGAATATCCAAAAAATTCTTAAGAATCCGCATTCCTGTTTCAGAGCTCTTCTCCGGATGAAACTGGCATGCAAATATATTGTCTTTTTCAACGGACGCATGGATTTTTACGCCGTATTCCGCTGTTGCCTTCACAATATCTGTATCTTCTGCCTGTAAGTAATAAGAATGCACAAAATACACATAAGACTGTTCCGGTATTCCATGAAAAAGTCTGCCCTGCCCCGGATAGGAAAGCGAATTCCAACCGATATGCGGAATTTTCAAATTCGGAGCTTCCGGAATCCGAATGATTTTTCCGGCCAAAATGCCGAGTCCCTCAACGCCCTCGCTTTCTTCGCTCCCGTCAAACAACAACTGCAGGCCCAGACAAATTCCCAAAAAAGGCGTTTGCCGCTCCGTGACTTCCCGAATGACTCCAGTCAGTCCATATTTATGGAGTTTCTCCATTGCATCGCCAAAAGCCCCTACCCCAGGTAAAATTACATGTCCGGCGGATAAAATCTCTTTTGGATTCCTCGTTATGACGGCCTGCCCGCCCAAAGCCGCTACCGCTTTTTCAACACTTTTTATATTTCCGGCATCATAATCAATGACAGCAACCATAATGATTCACCTTTTCAGTTATTCTGATGTACTTCTACCGAAACCGGCTCAATATACTTTACTTCCTCTCCGGATGCCGCGTCTGCATTTTCGGGAGCGGCATTTTCTCCTGCCGCATTTTCCTCTGCCATGCCATCCGATGAGCCATTCAAAATATCATCCGTAACTATATCATCCGTTACCAAATCTTCCGTTTCTTCCGGAAGTCCATCGAGAATCTCCTGTTCCTCAGGAAGGACGTCAGCCATTTCGTCTGCTGTGTCTTCTGCTGAAACTACGGCCCCGAATAAAACAGCTGTTATTTTCTGTGTATAAATAATGTCGTCTTCAGAATAAATAATATCCATAACATCTGCTTCGGAAAGATTGTACCGTTCAGAAAGAATAGCAAGTATCTGCTGATATTTTTCTCCTATTTCACCGGTCACATGATATTCTTCGGCTTCCGGAAGAAGTTCATAATACAACGCGGCTCCCTGTACAAGCGCATTGAGCGCTTCCAGCTCCCTGCCGTTTAGTTTCATATAATTATAATAAGATTTTATCTTACGTTCCATCTTCAAAATAAGCGTCGTCTTATGTAAGATAACTTCTTCATCTTCATTCAAATCTTTTCCGTAGAGCAAGTCATAAACAGCTTCATAATTCCCCATATCATAGGCAATTCTTGCATCTCGTTTCTGCATATGCTCAGGTAAAACAATCGTGAAAACAATAATACACAAAAGAATCGTCATGCAGGATAAAATAACAGGAATTACTTTTTTCTTCGAAAGCTTCTTTCCAGCTTCCGTCCTTACCTCTTCTTCATCCGCTTCCTTTACTTTCTTTTCCTTTTTGGGCTTTTTCTTCTTTTTCTTGGCAGCGCCTTCATTTTCACCTTCTTCATCTCCTTCGGCAGCCGCTTTCTTTCCTTTTGCCTTCTTTTTCTTCTCTTTCTTTTCTTTTTTCCCCTTCTTCTTATCTTCCGCACTCAGCTCCGCAAGAAGCTCCATGTTTTCATCTGATGCGTCTCCCGTCGTTTCGACATCTATCGCTTTTTCTTCTTCATCTTCTTCTGATTCTGTCAAAAAAGCAAGAAATCTTGCAAAAACACCCGGTTTTTTATCCGCTTTTTCTTCCTTTTTGCTTTCTTCTCCGTCAGAATCTCCTGCTTCTACGGACTCGTCAGCCGTTTTTGCCGCTTTCTTATCCTTCTTTCTCCACTTTCTTTTTTTCTTTTCCTTTTTCTCTTCTTCCGGCGGCGCCTCTTCCTGCAGTCCTTCGATAGACGCTGCTCCGTCGCTTCCATCCTCATCCCCCGGGAAGAAGGAAAACTCATTATTATCGCCGGCAGCCATATCTTCTTCATTGGAATCAGAAACACTCTCTAACAAGGCCAGCATTTCATCATCAATTTCTTCCTCCTGGCCTGACTGCTCCAAAAGGTCATTAATTTCCGCCAAATCATCCATATCGTTTTCATCCAGCGAAAAATCATCCGACATATCATCCAGACCGGTCTCATCCATTGACAGGCCATCCGCCGAATCATCTTCCGGAATATCCATTGAAAAATCATCCGTCAGAGGTTCTTCCATTGACATTTCGCCCAAGTCCAAATCATCCAATGACAAATCATCCATACCGGAATCTGTCATATTCATATCATCTAACTGAAACTCATCCAATCCAAGAGCATCCGAATCAGCCATATCCGTACCAAGCGCATCCAGTCCGATATCATCCAGCGACATATCTCCCAAGTCCGGCTCATCCAATGTCATATCATCCATGCCTGACTCTTCTAATGTCATATCATCCATGCCTGACTCCTCCAATGCCATATCATCCATACCTGACTCTTCCAATGCCATATCATCCATGCCCGGCTCTTCCAATACCATACTGTCTGATTCAGACATTCCTGACATCATATCATCCAAACCGATATTATCCAGATCCATATCACCCAATTCGGCTTCATTCAGCGCAGCATCTTCCAACCCTGACGCCTCCGGATTCATATCCTCTATCCCAAAATCGTCCAAATCAGCTGTTTCCAGAGCGATATCATCCAAACCGGATTCTTCCTGTCCCATATCACCCAGTACAGGCTCTTCCAGACCGATATCATCCAACACGGGCTCTTCTAAACCCATATCATCCAATGCAGGCTCTCCCAAGCCGATATCTTCTAATCCAGGCTCTTCTAAACCCATATTTTCTAACGCAGGCTCTTTTAACCCCACATCTTCTAATCCAGGCTCTTCTAAGCCGATATTATCCAATACGGACTCTTCCAAACCAATATTCTCTAATCCGATACCTTCGGACGTCATATCCCCCGCCAATGTATCCTCGGAAACAGCTTCATCAGCCCAAAGACTTTCCGTATTGATTCCATCAGATGCAGCAGCCTCTGAATCAGCCCCTTCCTGAATCATATCCCCTGCATCAAGTTTTGCGCTGCCCAAATCGACTTCCGAAACGAACGGCGCCTGCTCAGGTTCTTCTCCCGTCAGCATTTCTATTGCACTCTTGGGTCTTGCCTCATGATTGGAATCCTTTGAGGACGAACCTGCCACGTTTCCATTCATCATGGATTGTAATAAACTTTCCAAATATTCTTCGTTTGAACTCATAGCTTCTCTCCAAATAATTATTTATACTCAGATGCAGCTCATAACATAGCTACCTCTGCTATTTTATCACATACGACACAATTAAACAAATCCATTTGCCAAAAAATCAACAGATTTTTCTTTTATTCCAAGCCCCCGGTCTCCCAAATTTTCCCCAAGCTGATACAATACGGAATGGATTCGATATAAAAATGATTTTTGATTATAATATATTATCTTTTCAAAAGGCCATCTGATAATAGAGGGCATTTCCATGCCAGCCCCAAGTTCTATCACACATACTTTCTTATTAACGGTTCCCTGCAGCCACTTTTTATAGATTTCCCATTGGGGCAGATACCCTTCCTCTGCATATTTACTGACGCCAAGCTGATTAAATCTCCTCTTTTGCCCACAGCATCCGCACACGGGTTCCGATAATTCTTCCAGTTTTATATCTTTGTTAAAATAAGACAAAATTTTCTGATACATATCGTTGTCAAATTCCAATATCTGACCGCTGCAATTATAATCGCACTGCATCTGCCTGAAACCTCCGCAAGGCGTTGCAATTCTGTTTTCCTGGAATCCATAACGATATACATAATCATCATCGACTATGGACAGGATAAAATAATTACGGTCTTCTATCAGTTTCTTTAAAGTTTGATATGCCTTATCCAACTTTTTATCCAAATATTCTTCCAATGCCATTTTTTGCATAAAAGGAACTATCCATCGATATTCTGCTTTTCCCTCTACTTCCTTTTCTTCTATTTCTTTTTCTATTTCCTGATATCGCTCATTTCGCAATAAAATATCCCAATCATATTGAAACTCTTTGCCGATTCCGACCAAAATCATATCTGCATCATTACATTTCTGTGCTATTTCGGATATGCTGTATTCCATATTTTCGAAACTCTCTTTCCATCACATATTTTATTTCATTTTGAAAAATATTTACGCAAAATACAAAAGCCGGGAATACCCGGCCTTTGTTTCTTATCTACTTCAATACCAATTTGTCAACAACTCTTACCAGATTGCCGATTTCCGGCTTGGAAAGCTGCGCATCGGCGCCTAATGCTTCGCCTTTTCTTTTCATTTCATCATTTACCAGAGATGAGAAAATAATGACCGGAATATCTTTTGTTGCATCATCTTCTTTTATCAGTTTTGTCAGTCGGTGACCATCCATAAGAGGCATCTCGATATCGGTTATAATACACTGTACATGCTCTCGAAGCGTTCCCTCCTCTTTGCAGTCACGAATCACTTCATAAGCCTGCTGACCGTTCTCCGTATGAATCAGGTTCGAATAACCCGCTTTATGTAAACAATCAACAATTAACTTATTCAATAACGGAGAATCTTCCGCAATCAGAATCGGAATTTCATATCTGCCTCTTTCACCCAGTTCATCAATCTCTGTTACTTTCAGGCCTGTTTCAGGATTAATGTCCGTCATAATCTTTTCAAAATCCAGAATGATAATCAGTCTTCCGTCCAATTTGATAATTCCCGTGGAAATTCCTTCTTCTGCGGAAGAAACCGTAGAATCCGGTTTAATAATGTCTTTCCAGGATACTCGGTGGATACCGACAACAGAATCTACATGAAACGCAACATCCAGTCTGTTAAAGTTCGTGATAATAAATAACCCGCCTGCTTTCGATACACCGCGCTGTAAACAATTTTTCAAATCTATTGCCGTAATCATCGTATCACGCGGCATAAAAATACCTTCAATACTTGGATGTGCATTGGGAACCGGCGTAACGTCCTCATATGTTATAATTTCCTTTATTTTCGCCACATTGATTCCATAAGCATTGCCATCCAATTTAAATTCAAGCACCTCTAATTCGTTTGTTCCATTCTCAAGCAGAATCTTTGTATCCATGTAATCCACCTCACATTATATATTTAGAAAATATCTTATAATCCACCAATTCACCATTATAAATAATTATGGGATAAATATTCTGTTTTTTAAGCATATTTTCTATCAACAGTATCAAATTAGATACATTATACCATAAGTTTAAACAAAAAAAAACACTATTTACAAAAAAGTGTAAATAGCGCTTTAACATACCCTCAAAACCAAATACCAAAAATCTTCATC
>CAJTRK010000030.1 GCA_910578475.1 uncultured Lachnospiraceae bacterium
TAGGTTTTATGCAACCTACAAGTACTTTTTCTAATATTTAACTGTCAAACTCCCGGGAGTTACTGGAAGACTGCGTAAAGAACTTTCAGCTTTAAGCCGGGGTAGGGCACAAAGAGATATTTTCAGCGGGAATTGCAGGAAAAAAACAACTATGTTATAATTGAAAAACAAAAGGTGGATAAATACTATTTACCAGAGAAGAGGTGTCAGGGCAATGGATAATGAGAAGAGAAAAATATATTCAGAAGTTTTACTTAATGCTTATCAGAATGGGGTGTTTAAAGTTATTTGGAGTACATCCGGTTTTTCTATGGCTATTGATTCCAAAAAAAAAGAAATGATTCCAGAAATAAAAGAAGAAGATTTTGTTGAGTATGCGTTTTCTATCATTAAAATGGTTATTGATTTGGCAGAAGAAAAGAAAACAAATGAAAAATATGAAGGTGATTTAAAAATTGCCCAAATAATTTTTGATAAAGAACATGATTTGAAAAATCATCTTTATATAAAAAGGAATAGTAAAATAGATTGTTTTAAATTGTTGGAGTATGAAATTATCAGTCATAGAAGTGAAGACAATCCGACAGATATAGAGGCGACATCAGCTATTATAAAAATGGTAATTGAAAAAGAAGATGATGAAACCACATATGTATTTGAAACTTCAAAAAGAGATTTAGAAGATATAATAGATAAATTGGTTGAATTAAAGGAAAAAATAGACGTTATACATTAGGGGGAATAGACATGACAGAGCTTTTGGTAAAGGCATCTGAAACAAAGTTTCCTGAAAGATATATATATAAGAAAAGGGACTGGACAGAAAAAGAATATGAATCTGGACTAAATTTGAGCTATAATGTATATAATAAAAATATGAAGCGTAATATCATATTTTTACAAAATGGCTATATAAATTACCAAGAGATTGAACAGTATTTTAAAAAGGTGGCGAAAAAATTTACACAGATTCAAATTGACGAAAAGAAATTAGGTGGTATGCCGGTAATAAAAAATACCAGAATACCAGTTAGCCTTATTATAGCATGCTTAAAAGATGAAATGACTTTTCAGGAAATTTGTGAGGAATATAAACTGACAAAGGAAGATATAGAAAAGGCTATGGAATATGTAATTGAAATCTTGGATGTTCCGTATCAGGAAGGTTTAGAATGAAGGTACTATTAGATGAAAATATCACAGAAAAATCAATACCAGTTCTGGAAAAAATACGGACATGATGTAATTCATGTGTTAAATAGATTTAGTGCAGGAGAAGGCGATGAGGATGTATTGCGGTTAGCCTTAGAGGAAAAGCGTGCGTTAATTACATTAAACGGAAAGGATTTCGTGATTTTGATTCCTCCGAGGACAGAATTGGAATTGCATTATGGATTGATTTGGCTTAGAGGATTTCAGGTTACTAAGAAAACTTATGAGAGTGTTATGGATGTAATCGGACTTTTTCTAAAGAATAAAGGGGATTCTATAATAAATACATACTATGCAGTAAAGAAAAATCAGGGTTCATATGAAATAATTCAAAGATATCCAAAGTCTCCCAAAGTACCGGTTAAATTATAAATGAGTGAGGCTAAGGGACTGGACCATCCCGAAGTTTGTGAAAACCTTCAAACTGATGTAAGATAAAATACTCAGTTTGGAGGTTTTGTTATGGCAAGGAAAAATGGAAGTCTACAAAAAGCAACAATGCGGGAAATAACATCCTTTGCCGTGGTGGCCACAAAGAATGATTGACAACAGCCTTGATAAAGTGCTATTCTGATAACGGACAAAGGCGTTCTTATTGACAGGATAAGAATGCCTTTTTTGATGATATTTGGTTGTATGAGGAAGCAGAGCAGGAAAGGAGTATTGCGCTAAAATGGGTAAAAATTATACGAAACAGGATATTCTCCGGCTGGTACAGGAGGAAGATGTGGAATTTATCAGGCTTCAGTTTACGGATATTTTCGGGAATCTGAAAAATGTAGCGATTACGGTGAGCCAGCTGGAAAAGGCACTGGATAATGAGTGTATGTTCGACGGTTCTTCCATAGAGGGATTTGCCCGCATCGAAGAATCCGATATGTATCTGAATCCGGATTACAATACATTTGAAATTTTTCCCTGGCGGCCGCAGCAGGGGAAAGTGGCAAGGATGATTTGTGACGTTTACCGCCCGAACGGAGAACCTTTTGAGGGAGACCCGCGCTATATCCTGAAACGTGCCATCAAAATGGCCGCCGATATGGGATATGTTTTTGAAGTGGGGCCGGAATGTGAGTTTTTTCTGTTCAATACGGACGAAAATGCGATGCCGACAACGATTACCCATGAACAGGCGGGATATTTCGATTTGGGACCGGTGGACTTCGGGGAAAACGCAAGGCGTGATATCGTGCTGACACTGGAAGATATGGGTTTTGTAATCGAAGCGTCCCATCATGAAGTGGCGCCGGCACAGCATGAAATTGATTTCCGGTATGATGAAGCGTTAATAACGGCAGATAATATCATGACGTTTAAACTTGCGGTCAAGACCATTGCGAAACGGCACGGCCTGCACGCAACTTTCATGCCGAAGCCCAAATACGGCGTAAATGGTTCAGGCATGCACATCAATATGTCGCTGTCGAAAGACGGCCGGAATATTTTTGCGGATAAAACGGACAAATTCGGACTGAGCAGAGAAGCATATTTTTTTATCGGCGGTATTATGAAGCATATGAAAGGCATGACGGCGATTACCAATCCGCTTGTCAATTCTTATAAAAGGCTCGTACCGGGATTTGAAGCGCCGGTTCATATCGCGTGGAGCGCGACTAACAGAAGCCCGCTTATCAGAATCCCGGCAACTCATGGCACAGGAACGAGAATTGAACTGCGCTGTCCGGACCCGGCGGCCAATCCATATCTTGCGCTTGCCGTCTGTCTCCGCGCGGGGCTCGACGGGATTGCCAATCGGATGATGCCGCCGGAAAGCGTGGACTGCAATATTTTTGAAATGAGCCGTGAACAACGGGAATCCTGCGGCATCGAAGAGATTCCGGGAACTTTGATAGAGGCGATTCATGCGATGGAGGCGGATGGATTTATCAAAGATGTTCTTGGAACGCATACCTATACGAAATACATTGACGGCAAAAAAGAAGAATGGAATCGGTATCGTTCTCAGGTAACGGATTGGGAAATCAGGGCGTATCTGAACAACTTCTGACACGATATAACCCGGTATACGCGCTGGTTCTGACGGCCTGCGCAAAATAAGTCCGGCGTAAAGGGAGGTGAACGTGTGATAAATATGATAATAGCTCTGCCCAGGATAGAAGATGCCAGAGGCATCCGCAGCATTCTTCTCAAAAACGGATTTAACGTGACGGGCGTATGCACGACAGGCGCACAGGTCCTCAGTCAGATTGACGGATGGAGCGACGGAATCATACTATGCGGATACAAATTGAATGATATGATGTATTCGGAATTGCACGACTGCCTTCCGTCGGGATTTGATATGCTGCTTATGGCTTCGCAGCGCGCGGTGAACGACTGTCTTGATAATCATATCGTTTGTCTTTCCATGCCCTTTAAAGTGCATGACCTGGTCGATACGGTTTCCATGATGAGCTATGCCGTGACGCGCAGGCGGAAAAAAGCGAAACATAAGCCCGGAGAACGGAGCGCCGAAGAGGCCGCCCTCATTCAGGCCGCCAAAGAACTGTTGATGAGCCGCAATCATATGACCGAAGAAGAAGCATACCGCTATCTGCAAAAATGCAGCATGGACAGCAGTACCAATCTGACAGAGACCGCCCAGATGGTTTTGGCGATGTTTCATTAGATAAGTTGATTCTGCCTATTATAAAGGAACCTTCTGACTTCCATGACCGAATCGTTCAGGGTTCAAAAGATTGACTCGCCCGCATTTACAATTTACTCAATATCAGGAAATTTATTTCTCAAATACAGAAGTATTTATAGTTGGGCACTTTTAGCACAGTAATTTGCATTTACTGTGCTTTATGTGTTGACGCATCTGTATTATAGTAGTATCTATAAAGTGCCGGCGTTTTTACAGGGCCTCTCAGAGGAATCTCCGACGCAGCCGCCCGGTCAGGGCATTGTTTCATCGCCGGCAATCAACGGAAAGGTGGGGTTACGAATGAAATTTACGAAAATGCACGGGTGTGGAAACGATTATATTTATATCAACGGATTTACGGAACGGATTGCGCAGGCGGAGAAACCGGAGCTTGTGAAAAAAATCAGCGACAGGCATTTCGGAATCGGCGGAGACGGGGTAATTTTTATCAATCCGTCCGAAGAAGCGGACTTTGAAATGGAAATGTATAATGCGGACGGCAGCAGGGCGGAAATGTGCGGCAACGGCATTCGCTGCGTGGCAAAATATGTATACGATAACGGATTGACGGAGCGGACGAATATCAGCATTGTCAGCTGCGGTCAGGTAAAATATCTGGAGCTTTTTCTGAAAGACGGCAAGGTGGACACGGTCAGAGTCAATATGGGAGCGCCGGAGCTGCGGGCATCCCGGATTCCCGTGACAGCCGCAAAAAGTGACGGGAATGTCATAAATGAGCCGATTGTTGTACAGGGAAAAGAATATAAAATGACATGCGTGTCGATGGGGAATCCCCATGCGGTTGTTTTTCTGGAAGACGTGGAACGGTTGGATATCGAAAAAATCGGTCCTTATTTTGAAACGCACGAGCGTTTTCCGAAAAAGACCAATACGGAGTTTGTAAAAATTATCGACAGAAGCCATGTACAGATGCGCGTCTGGGAGCGGGGAACAGGGGAAACGCTTGCCTGCGGAACGGGCTGCTGCGCTACGGTTGCCGCCTGCATTTTAAATGGTTTGACGGATGAGTCGGTTACTGTTAAACTATTAGGTGGAGAGCTTGAAATCACCTGGGACAGGGAGGCTGGCCTGATTTATATGACGGGGCCGGCGACGACTGTCTTCGAAGGGGATTATGATTTTTAGAGAGAAGACATGGTTATTAGTATGAGAAAGGCATGGTGATTCATATGGTGAAAGTAAACGATAATTATTTGAAGCTGCCGGGCAGCTATCTTTTTTCAACGATTGGGAAGAAGGTCAACGCGTATACGGCGGCAAACCCGGATAAAAAAATCATCCGTCTGGGAATCGGCGATGTGACGCAGCCTTTGTCACCGGCGGTTATCGGTGCGCTGCATGCGGCGGTGGATGAAATGGCGGATGCCGGCACATTCCGCGGTTATGCGCCGGAACTGGGATATGAATTTCTGCGGACGGCTATTGCCGACAACGACTATAAGGCGAGAGGATGTCAGATTGAGGCCGATGAGATTTTTGTTTCCGACGGTGCGAAATGTGATTCCGGCAACATTCAGGAAATCTTCAGCATTGACAATAAAATCGCGGTCTGCGACCCGGTATATCCTGTTTATGTGGATACGAACGTCATGGCGGGCCGGACAGGCGTTTACAATGCTGAAACCGGTAACTGGAGCGACGTCATCTATATGCCCTGCACGGCGGAAAATGATTTTGCACCGGAACTGCCCAAAGAAGTGCCGGATTTGATTTATCTGTGTTTCCCGAACAATCCGACAGGTTCCACGATTACAAAGGCACAGCTGCAGGAATGGGTGGATTATGCCAATAAAAACGGCTCCATTATCATCTATGACGCGGCGTATGAGGCTTATATTTCACAGGAAGATGTGCCTCATACGATTTATGAATGCGAAGGGGCAAGAACCTGTGCGATTGAACTCCGTTCTTTTTCCAAAAATGCGGGATTTACGGGCGTTCGGCTTGGCTTCACGGTAATTCCGAAGGAGCTGAAAGCCGGTGACGTGCAGCTGCATACGCTCTGGGCAAGACGTCATGGAACCAAATATAACGGTGCGCCGTATATTATCCAGCGTGCCGGAGAAGCCGTATACAGCGAGGTGGGTAAGAAAGAAACGAAAGCGCTTGTCGCCTATTATATGAAAAATGCGGCTTATATTTTGAACGGGCTGAAATCCGCAGGCTATACCGTATCCGGCGGTGTAAATGCGCCTTATATCTGGTTAAAAGCGCCGAACGGTATGACGAGTTGGGAGTTTTTCGATTATCTGCTGGAGAAGGCGAATGTAGTAGGAACGCCGGGTTCCGGATTCGGGCCGAGCGGTGAGACTTATTTCCGGCTGACGGCTTTTGGAAGCTATGAAAATACGGTAGAAGCGGTTGACAGACTGACCAGACTGTAAGAAAGAGGAAGAGGAACAGTAGTATGGGGACGAAGAGGAAAAGAGGAATTGCTGTCGTCTCGCTGGTGTGTCTGATGTTATTCGTAACCGCGTGCGGAAGCGGCAGGGCAGAAGAACCCGTTGCAAATGCCGATGTGGGAAAAGTCAGAGAAGAGGCTGAGGCGGAAATGAAAGCGAGACATCAGGAGCGGACGCAGGAAAGCCGGAACGCAGCGGATTCCGATGAAGACGACGAAGCGGAGAGGAATGCGGAAGAAACGGCGGACAAAGAGGAAGAAAGCCGGGAACCGGAAGAGGCGGATGACGAACCGGAAGCGGCTGAGGACGGATATGTCAGAGGAAAAATGGCTGACACGTTTTATGAAAGTGAATGGATTGGGTTCCGCTATGACCTTCCGGAAGGTTTCACGATGTCAGGCGAGGACGAAATGGACGCCATTTTAGAGGCAGGCGGTTCTCTGCTTTATGATGATAATGTGGACGGCCTTGTCGATTATGCCAAACTGATTATGGTATATGAGATGATGGCAAAAGACAGATATGGCAACGTGCTGACGCTATTTGTGGAAAAATCAAAATACGATATCGATACTTATGTGGAAGGCATCCGGTGGCAGATGCAGAACATCGATGAGATAGACGTAACGATGGGTGACGGAGAGACGGTTGAAGTCGGCGGTGTGGAATTTGAGAAATATTCTCTGACACTTGATTATGGCGGCGTCATCGTAAACGAAGATTACTTTTTAAAGAAAAAAGGTGACAGAATGATTTGCCTGCTGATAGGCTATTCTGATAATGAAACGGCTGAAAAGATGATGAGCGGCTTTTCGCCATATTAATTTGAGGAAAGAATGTCCGGTCGGACATTCGATACAAAATGAGAAAGCGCAGGCGGTCGGTCTGCGCTTTTGTAAATATTATCTGTAATTTCACGACGCAGGCTGCAGGGCTCTGGAAGCGTGGGAAAGGAATACATATGACGGATATACAGTTTGAGACCGCTATGCAGAAAATACGGTCCGGGGACAAACAGGGGCTTCAGGAAATTTACGAAGAATATATTGGATTGATTTATGCCATCGTGAAAGATGTCCTGAAAAGCAAGGAAAATGCGGAAGATGTAACCAGCGATTTTTTTATCCGGTTATGGGACAAGGCGGACACGTTTCAGAGCGGCCGCGGGCATAAAACATGGATTACGACGATTGCCAGGAATATGGCGGTCGATTATCTGAGAAAATATGGGAAAGAGGAAGTCAGAGAGTTTCTCGACGAGCAGGAAACGGAGGAAGCTTTTCATGGCGCCGCCGCGCCGGATAGTCCGGTAGAGCGGGAAGTTCTTTCGGATATGACGATTGCGGAGGCTTTATCCGGTTTGAAAGAGCATGAAAAGCAGATTATGAATATGAAGATTCTGGGAGAAATGACATTCCAGGAAATTGCGGGAACGCTTCGGATATCCATCGGTACGGTGACCTGGCGGTATCAGAACGCGGTTAAAAAATTAAGGAGGTGCGGCTATGAAACGGGATTTTGAACAAGAATTCAGAGCGCTGAAACAAAGTGAAATACCGGATTTGTGGAATCGAATTGAAGCCGGGCTTTCCGAAAAGAAAAATACGACACATATGTCACAAAATATAAAAGAGACTGACAGAGAAACTTCCCGGAAGCAGTTTGCCTGGAGAAGATGGGGAACGCTCATCGCGGCCTGTCTCTGTGTCGTAATCATTTTGCCGGCTTTTACGCTTTTGGTCAGGAACAAGAGCTATTCGGGAGGCGATACGACGATGGAGTCCGCGGCGGAAAACATCGCAATGGATAATTCCGCAAGCGAATCTGCGGTGTCAGAAGATGCGGCAGCAGCCGAGGAAACCGTATTCGATGAGCCGGCGGATGAGCCTGACGATTATGATGGGAACGCCGAAGGAAATTTGTCTGACGGGACGGACGCAGGGATTGCGGCCGGTTCGGAAACCGAGGCGGGAGCTGAGAACGGCGCGGCAGGGACAGGCAGCATGGATGCCGCCGCATCAGCCGATACTGCGCCGGAAGCGGAAGAAGCTGCATCGGCCAGGAAAGAAGATGCGCAGGTGAAAGAATCCGGTACGGCAGATGAAGCAAAAGAAAGATGGAAAGAACTGCCTGACGGACAGATATTGGAAGACGTTATCATAGAGATTCAGGAGTCCGGGGACGGCGGAACGATATATCAGGCATGGGTCGTGCAGGCGGACGCAGGCGGTCTGCTGGAAAGCGGAACGCAGATTGCAGTTATGTGCGATGTCGATACGGTATACGATTTTCCGGCCGGGCCGCGGGAAGAGAAAACGTTAACCGAAGATATGGCGTATCAGGTAGATTTGCGCTATGACAGCAAAGAAGAAAAGTTTGTCGTTGTGACGGCGGAGAATACGGAAGGGGAATTTCAGTGAAACTCTTAATTGTCGAAGATGATTTGAGCCTGATTAACGGGCTGTCTTTTGCCATGAAGAAACAGGGGTATGAGGCGGATATTGCCCGTACATGTCTGGAAGCGGAAGACACATGGGCGGACGGAAAGTATGATTTGGTCATACTGGACGTTTCGCTGCCCGACGGTTCCGGGTTCGAGCTTTGTCGGAAAATAAGGAGGACTTCGAAAATACCGATTATGTTTCTGACGGCTGCGGATGAAGAAACGGATATGATTATGGGACTGGATATCGGCGGAGATGATTATATTACGAAACCGTTCAAACTGGCCGTGTTTTTATCCCGGATTAACGCGCTTCTCAGGCGGAGCCGGCAGTTTGGCCTGACGGACGGTGAACTGCAATCCAATGGCATTACGGTACAGCTGTTGAAAAGCAAAGTCTTTAAAAACGGAGAAGAAGTTGAGCTGACGGCAAGCGAGTACAGGCTGCTGTGTTTTTTCATGGAAAATCCGGGAATCGTGCTTTCAGCGGAACAGATACTCGGTAAATTATGGGACTGCAGCGAAAATTATGTGGACAATAATACGCTTACCGTTTATATCCGCAGACTGCGCGCCAAAATAGAGGATGAGCCGGGAAAACCGGAAAGGATTATAACGGTCCGGGGAATGGGCTATAAGTGGAAAGAAGACCGGGAGGTATCGCCGTGAAAATTCTGGCGAACAGGAAAAGCAAAATTTTTATCATGAAAATACTGTTTACGATAGCGGTATTTACGGCGATTTCCGTCGTCGGAGTCCGCTGTTTTCATCCGGCGGAGGCTGCTGACTTGTCCTTATACGTTATTCTCGGCTGTATGCTGTGTATGGCATTGACTATTGTAGTCATCTGCTGCGGATATTTCCGGGAACAGGACCGCGTTATCGAGAGGGCGGAAGAACGGGTCAGGGAGTATATGGCGGGCAGTCAGGAAGCAAGAATCGACTGCAGTGAAGATGGCGCGCTGTACAGGCTGTTCCATGAGGTCAATTCGCTTGCTGCAATTTTGAATGCGCATATGGAAAAAGAGCGGAACGCAAAGGAATTTCTGAAAAATACCATATCCGATATTTCCCATCAGCTGAAAACGCCGCTTGCCGCATTGAATATATATAACGGCATTTTGCAGGGAGAGGCGCAGGAACTGCCTGTCCTCCGGGAATTTACCAGGCTTTCCGAGCAGGAACTGGAGAGAATCGAAACGCTGGTGCAGAGTCTTTTAAAAATTACAAAGCTGGATGCGGGAACGGTCGTGATGGACAGACGGCCTGAAAATGTGGCGGAAATGATGGAAAACGTCAGAAAGCATTTTGCGTTCCGCGCAAAATGTGAAAAAAAGGAAATCCGGCTTTCCGGAAGCACGGATGTGATGTTGTCATGCGACCGTACCTGGCTGACGGAAGCGGTTGATAATATCGTTAAAAATGCGCTGGACCATACGAAAGAGGGCGGGCTGATACAGATTGCATGGAAAGAACAGGCTCCTATGCTGCGGCTTACGGTAAAGGATAACGGAAGCGGGATTCCCGACGGGGATTTCTATCATATTTTCAAACGGTTCTATCGCAGCCGTTTTTCTAAAGATACACAGGGCATCGGTCTGGGTCTGCCTTTGGCGAAATCTGTCGTTGAAGCGCATAACGGAACAATAGAGGCAGAAAGTATGGAGGGGAAGGGAACGACTTTTGTCATGAATTTTATGACGGTCTCTTCCGGCTCTGTTGATTCATCTGGCTTTTATCCTACAAATTTGTAGGGTAAAATTCATTTCATTGTAGGATAAATGTCGTATTCTTTTCATACAGGCTGCACAACCTGTAAAAACATCCGCGCCGGATGGCAGCGGACAAAGAGGGGAGGCATTTTGCAATGAATCTTTTAGAAGTAAAATCCATTTCAAAAATTTACGGAAGCGGAGAGACTGCCGTGCATGCTTTAAAGGACATCAGTTTTTCCGTTCCGAAGGGTGAGTTTGTTGCGGTAGTCGGAGAGTCCGGCTCCGGCAAAAGCACGCTCCTAAATATGCTCGGTGCGCTCGATAATCCGACTTCCGGCAGGGTATTTATTGACGGGCAGGACATTTTTTCGATGAAAGAGCGGGAACTGACCGTTTTCCGCCGCCGTAATATCGGCTTTATCTTTCAGGCGTTCCATTTAATACCGGAACTGACGGTGGAACAGAACATTCTTTTTCCCGTGCTCCTGGATTATCAGAAACCCGATAAGAAGTATCTGGAAGAGCTGCTCTCGGTGCTCAATCTGCAAAGCCGCCGCGGTCATCTGCCGGGTCAGTTATCGGGCGGACAGCAGCAGAGGGTGGCAATCGGGAGGGCGCTTTTTACGCGGCCGTCCCTGATTCTCGCCGATGAGCCAACCGGAAATCTGGATTCCCGGAACAGCAGCGAGGTCATTGCGCTGTTGAAAAAGGCTTCCGGGAAATATGCGCAGACCATTCTTATGATAACGCATAATCGCAGCATTGCGCAGATTGCGGACCGGGTTTTACAGGTGTCCGACGGTGTTTTGACCGATTTTGGACGGCATCGGGATTAAGAGAATATTTCCGGATGATGAAAGGAGTATGATAATCAATATGAAAAGTTATCTCAGTCTGATTCCGCTTTCTGCCAGAGTGCGCAGAAAACAGAATAAAATGATTGTTCTTTGCATTGTGCTTGCCGTTTTTCTCGTGACGGCAATTTTCTCCCTTGCCGAAGCGGGTATGAAAATGGAGACAAACGCCTCCATCGACAAGGCAGGGTACTGGCATATTGCAATAAAAGGAATAGAAGAAGGCGACGCACGGGAAATCGCCGGGCGGGATGACGTTGTATGCGCATCCTGGTACGACGTGCTGAACCTCGATGATAATCTGAAGATGGATAAAGATTATTTTATCGGGGGAGCGCAGACCGCACTGTGCGGTATTGAAGATTCTTTTATCGGGGAAATTATGCACTATTTTTCCGAAGGCGCTCATGTGGAGAATGGTAATGAGGTGATTCTCACGGAAAACGCAAAGACGCTTCTCGGTGTGGAACTGGGAGATTGGATTACGCTGAATACGCCGGCCGGCAGTTATGATTTCGTTATTTCCGGATTCCGCATTACCGGAGACGGAAAATATGTGGGGTCAAACGGCGGCGTGACCAGTGCGTTGCTGGTAAAAGATAATCAGGTAGGCGCTTTTATGAACATCGATACATTCCGCAGAATCTGCGAAGAGAATGGAGAAACGGGCAGCCCGCGGTATTATATTCAGTTTGGGAAGCGTATCGGCCTGCGAAAGGCAATTGCGGAACTCAAAGGCCGGTATGGACTTTCGGACGCCGATGTGGAACTGAACACCATTCTGATGGCTTCCAAAGGCATCAGCAACAAGTCTTATATTCAAAATGTATATCCTCTTGCAGGGGTTCTGTTCGTCATGATTCTTGCAGCGGGCGTTATGATGATTTCCGGCAGCATGAACAGCAATGTTGCCCGGAGAACGCAATTTTTCGGTATGCTTCGCTGCATCGGCGCGAGCCGGAGCCAGATTGTCCGAATTGTAAGACTGGAAGCGTTGAACTGGTGCAAAAGCGCGGTTCCAGTCGGAACGGCTCTTGGCGTCGTAGTTTCCTGGATTATCTGTGCGGGACTGAAATATATCGTTGGAGGAGAATGTGAAAATATTCCCGTATTCGGGGTAAGCGTTCCGGGGATATTGTCCGGCGCGGTTATCGGTATAGTTACCGTTTTTCTTGCGGCACAGGCGCCAGCGAAGCGCGCGGCCAGAGTTTCGCCGGCAACGGCGGTATCGGGGAACGCGGGAGAAGTGGGAAGCATCAGGCGCGCGGCCGAAATCCGGAGCGGCCGGGCAGAGGTGAAGCTCGGGATTCATCATGCCGTATCGGCCAGAAAAAATCTGCTGCTGATGACCGGCTCCTTTGCGCTCAGTATTGTTCTTTTTATGGGGTTTTCGGTCTTGCTCGAACTTGTGGACGTGCTGATTCCGCAGAAAGCGTCGGCGCCGGACATCGACATCGCAAGCGAAAGTCTGAAGAATGAGATTCCGGCGGCTTTTCTGGCAAAAATCGAAGGAATCGACGGTGTGGCGCATGTTTTTGGCAGGAGCGTTTGTAAAGATGTTCCGGTAGTTTATCGGGAGGACGGTTCGCTGGCGGAAGAAGAGATTATCACCACGGTGGACATGATATCTTATAACGACTATCAACTGGATTTGTTACGAAAGGACGGCGACCTGAGAGAAGGCAGCAGCCTTGAAAAAGTATACGGCGACAGCAAAAGCGTGCTCGTCATCTGGGATAAAGACATGCCCTGGGAAACCGGCGATGAAATCCGAATTGCCGGGGAAACGGTTGAAATTGCCGGCATGCTTCGGTATAATCCCTTTACCAATGACGGAAGCTCCGGCGGCGTGATAAATGTGGTTGCTTCCGAAGAGACATTTATGCGCCTGACCGGCGTAGAAGAATTTATGATTGTGGATGTACAGCTGGAGGACCGGGCGAAAGAGAATCCTGATGAAATCGCCGCGCAGATTCGCGAATTGTCGAAAGGATATCATTTCAGGGACAGAAGGCAGGAAGGAGAGAACAGAAGTTTCGTTTATGCGATGATGGTTTTTGTCTATGGATTTCTGGGAATGATTGCGCTGATTGCGTTGCTCAATATCATGAACAGCATTTCCATGAGCGTATCGGCCAAAATCGGTCAGTATGGCACGATGCGGGCGATTGGCATGAGCGGAGAACAACTGACGCGGATGATTGCGGCGGAGGCGTTTACTTATGCTGCGTCCGGTTGTCTGACCGGCTGTCTGGCCGGTCTGGTTCTCAGTAAATGGATGTATGATGTTCTGATTACCGCCCACTTTTATTACTTCACATGGAACGTTCCCGTCTGGCAGCTTGTCATTGCCGTTTCATTCGTCTCGGTATCGGCTCTTGCGGCGGTACATGCGCCGGCAAAGAGAATCCGTGAAATGGCGGTGACGGAAACGATTCATGAACTTTAAGGCGGAAAAATAGATAACGCTTCAAGCGGAGCATCGACCGCCCGCGAAATATCTGTGGTATCGCTTTTTGGCGGTTCCCGGAAATTACGCTGAAACGAGGGTGTATCGTATCCGAATAATGAGGTGGTTTTAAAAAAGAAAAAATTTTTCAGAAAACCCATAAATTTCCCTGCCTCGGTCCGTATGTATTATATCAGGCGAAAACATACAGAAAAAAGTGGAGGTGCTATTATGAAGAAGAATATACTATTTTCAGGGAAAAGAAGTCTGGCGCTTATACTCGCGGTAACGCTGGCGGCGGGAGCAATGACGGGATGCGGTGCCGAAAAGACTGACCAAAGCGGCGCCGCAGGTGATACGAGTATGACGGAAAATGCGTCGGGCGGTACGGAATATGTGGAAGATACGCCATTTTCGGACGGTGCGTGTGCCGCGGATGAACCGGCCGGCTGCGAGGAAGATGCCGCGGCAGAAGATTATGCGTATGAAACAGAATCCGCTTCCGGCATGGAGTTAGAGAGAAAGCAGGAAACAACGGCATGTTATGATGATTATGATTTCTATAAATACGAAGAAGACGAACAGTTTTCTATGGAGGAGTACAATGTCATAGATGAGTCCGGATTTACGGCGGCGGCGGTTTCACCGCTTTCCACGTTTTCCGCGGATGTCGATACGGCGTCTTACAGCAATCTGCGAAGAATGATAGAGGACGGTTATTCGCTGGAGGATATTCCGGAAGGTTCCGTCAGAATCGAAGAGCTGCTCAATTATTTTCAGTATGATTATGCGGGGCCGAAAAAGGGGGAGCCTTTTGGCGTTACAACACAGATTGCGGACTGTCCCTGGAACCCGAACAGTAAACTGGCGATGATTGGTTTGAAAACGATGGATATTGATTTTTCGGAAGCGCCGGCATCTAATCTTGTATTCCTGTTAGATGTTTCGGGTTCTATGTACAGCGACGATAAACTGCCCCTGCTGCAGAAATCCTTTTCGATGCTGACGGAAAATCTGACGAAAAAAGATACCGTTTCGATTGTCGTTTATGCCGGAGAAGACAGAGTTATTCTGGAAGGCGTAAGCGGAGCGGAGCGGGAAGAAATACAGGAGGCGATTAACAGTCTGGAAGCAGGGGGCTCCACGGCGGGAAGCGACGGCATCATCACGGCTTACCGGATTGCGGAGGATTATTTTATCAAAGGCGGAAATAACAGAGTCATTCTGGCGACCGACGGGGACCTGAATGTGGGTCTGACAACGGAAGCGGAATTGGAAAAACTGATTACAAAAGAAAAGGAATCCGGGGTTTATCTGTCCGTACTCGGTTTCGGGACCGGAAATATCAAAGACAATAAGATGGAAACACTGGCGGATAAGGGCAACGGAAATTATGCGTATATTGATTCTCTGGCGGAAGCAAGAAAAGTGCTGGTGGAAGAAATGGGCGCTACGCTTGTGACGGTGGCGGAGGATGTGAAATTTCAGGTAGAATTTAATCCGGCTGTGGTAGCCGGCTACCGATTGATTGGTTATGATAACAGACAGCTTGCGGAGCAGGATTTTACGGATGATACGAAAGATGCGGGAGAAATCGGCGCCGGCCATACGGTAACGGTTCTGTATGAAATCGTAACGACGGATATGACAACGACTTATGCGGGAACTTCTTTGAAATATGCGGAAAAGAAAGAGCTGCCGGACGAGGAATGGTTCACGGTCAATATCCGTTATAAGAAGCCGGGAACGAGCAAGAGCCTTTTGCAGTCTTATCCGGTTGATGAAATGGATTATGACGCAGAGCCGGGCATTGACATGCAGTTTGCAATGGCGGTTGCGGAATTTGGCCTAGTCGTAACGAACAGCAGTTATAAGGGGGATGCCGATATGCGTTCCGTCATTGACCGGTTAAAGACGGTTGATACCAAATCGGATGAGTATAAGGATGAGTTCTGCTATCTCGTCAGAAGGCTGTATAAAAACGGGGAATAACTGGGTTTGTGAAAGAAGAAAGGCGGTGTAAGGATGAAAAAAATTGCTTTACTTTTTATAACAATCGGCGTTCTGCTTTCTCTGTCCGCCTGTGCGGGCAGGGGAACGGGAACGTCAGCGGAAACACCGGAACAGGAGAAGGAATCAGCGGCGGAAACACCGGAGCCGGAGAAGGAATCGGCGGCGGAAATACCGGAACAGGAGAAGGAATCAGCCGCGGAAATACCGGAATCGGGAACGGAACCGGCGGCGGAAACCGTAAGAACAGAGAAAGATATGGAAGAAGAGGCTGAAAGCGTCGTGATTTATGAACATGAAGATATCTATCTGTCGGTCAGCCTTCCCGATACATGGGAGTGTGGTTTCAAAACCGTGGAAGATATGGAAAAGGAAAATGAAGATGACCGGATAATCTGTTCCATTGATTTCTGGCCGAAAGCAAATCCCGAAGCGGTCTTTTCTCTGGAATATTGCCAGCAGTTTGGAATATGCGGCACGGGTGTGACGGAAGAGCGTCTGGAATTGTCGAGCGGGCTGGCAGGAAATCTGTGTTATGAGAAATATCAGGCTGAAAATGCAATGTGGATGATGTTTTTCTTTGACCGGACGGATGAGAGTCAGGAGGACGGCATATATATAGTCGAGGCATTCATGGAATTATCTTTATGGGAGCAGGCGGAACCCGAATTTCTCAAAATATTGGATTCCGTATGGGTTGGACAGCATACGGAACCGACAAATATGTAAATCGTTTCACCAATTGTCGGACTGACAGCTGAAATTGTTACACAAGTTTGCACAAAATGTGAATTAGATGTTGATATTTGTGAAGATTTCAAATAAAATAGGTAATGTAAAATATATTTTCTTAGGAGGAAGAGAAATGAGTTCAGGTGATTTAGCTTATAGCGCAGCGGCAGGAGCAATTGGCGCAGGATATCTTATCGTTTATGTTGCAATTCTTGTTGTTTCGCTGGTAGGAATGTGGAAGGTTTTTGTGAAGGCCGGCAAACCGGGATGGGCAGCGATTGTACCGTTTTACAGCACATACTGTCTGTTTGAAATGTCGTTCGGTAACGGCTGGCTGTTCCTTCTTTGCCTTGTGCCCTGTGTGAACATTGTTGTATTGATTATGTGCTGTTTCAAGCTCGCAAAGGCATTTGGAAAGGGAGCCGGATTCGGATTGGGTCTGGTCTTCTTACCGTTTGTTTTTATGTTGATTCTCGGATTCGGCGATGCACAGTACATCGGAGTACAGCAGTAATCTAATCATAAAATGAGAAATATTTGCAGAGCAAATCTTTCTTATACCGAAGAATGCCTCTGACGAGTCATTTTTTGTAAACGAAATATCAACATAGCAGATTGCAGGAAATGTGGCCATTGTATTTTTTTTCATACAATGGTTGCATTTTTTTCTATTCTGTGATATACAAGAACTATGAAAAATGCGTTGAAGGAGACTCATTTTACCGGAAGCGACAGGAATACGGCGTCACTGACTGAGAGCGCTGTTTGTGGAAAGTAAGGAACGGGAACACTCCGGAGCAGATTATCTGAACGTTGGATAGCGGTGTCATGGTGAACGGCGCGGCATCGGATATCGGCGCTAGGGTGATACGTTGCACGCGTTAAGTGTAAGAGTGGGCAGGGCGGTAAAACATCTTGTTGGAGATGGCGGCCTGTCAATGCGGGTGGTACCGCGGATATTGACAGAGATGCTTATGGAGGATATCCGATAGAGCATATCTGTGAAAAGTTATAAATATCCGTCCCGGAATACAGTAAATGTATTCCGGGATTTTTTTTGTGTAAAAATGTGCCATACAGGCGGTTTTTACGGAAAGAATCCCGGAAGCCAGACAGAAAGGGGCATGGTTACAGATATGAAATCAGCGGAAAGAACAGAACATGTTTACAGAGAGGTCACATTAGCGCAAATCAGTGAGCAGGATATCGGCAGGGAACGAAAGGTAGCCGGGTGGGTGGAAAATATCCGGGACCACGGAGGCGTTTCTTTCCTGGATTTGCGGGATATGTACGGGGTTCTTCAGGTCGTGATGCGGGACACTTCTTTACTGAACGGACTGTCAAGGGAGATGTGCATCTCCGTCAAAGGTCTTGTGGAAAAAAGGGATGAAGAAACATACAACCCCAGGATTCCGACCGGAACAATCGAACTCGAGGCACATCAGGTAGATGTGCTCGGTAAAGTATATAAGCAGCTTCCATTCGAGGTTATGACGTCTAAGGAGACGAGAGAAGAAATGCGGCTGAAATACCGCTACTTGGATTTGCGGAACCAGAAGGTAAAAGACAACATTATTTTCCGCTCGAAAGTTATCGCTTTTCTGCGGGAGAAAATGACGCAGATGGGATTTCTGGAAATTCAGACACCGATTCTTTCCGCGTCGTCGCCGGAAGGGGCGAGGGATTATATTGTGCCTTCCCGGAAGTATAAGGGAAAATTTTACGCGCTGCCGCAGGCGCCGCAGCAGTATAAACAGCTGTTGATGGTGTCCGGATTTGATAAATATTTTCAGATTGCTCCCTGTTTTCGGGATGAAGACGCGCGTGCAGACCGTTCTCCGGGAGAGTTTTATCAGCTCGATTTTGAAATGAGTTTTGCCACTCAGGAAGATGTTTTCCGGGCGGGCGAGGAAGTGCTTTCCGCGGCTTTTGAAAAGTTTGCGCCGGAAGGATATGAAATAACCAAAGCGCCTTATCCGGTTATCGGTTACCGGCAGGCCATGTTGGAATTTGGGACGGATAAACCGGATTTGAGAAACCCGCTGCGCATCATCGACCTGACAGAATTTTTCGGGAAATGCGCGTTTAAGCCTTTTCATGGCAGAACAGTCCGGGCAATCAAAGTTCATGCGGAAATGTCCAAAGGATTCCACGAAAAACTGTTGAAATTCGCGACGGACATGGGAATGGGCGGTCTTGGCTATCTGGAAGTGGACGAGAAGATGGCTTATAAAGGGCCAATTGATAAATTTATACCGGAAGAACTGAAAGAAGAACTGGCGAAGCTGGCCGGACTTTCCGAAGGAGATACGATTTTCTTCATTGCGGATAAAGAGGAGCGGGCGGCATACTATGCGGGACAGCTTCGCACGGAGCTTGGAGAAAAGCTGGAGCTGTTGGAAAAAAAGGCGTTCCGTTTCTGCTATGTGAATGATTTCCCGATGTTCGAGACGGATGCGGAAACAAAGCAGATTGGATTCACCCACAATCCTTTTTCCATGCCGCAGGGTGGCCTGGAAGCTTTGCAGACAAAAGACCCTCTGGATATTCTGGCTTATCAGTACGATATTGTATGCAATGGGGTGGAGCTGTCGTCCGGAGCCGTTCGTAACCATGATATGGAAATTATGGTGAAAGCTTTTGAAATCGCAGGATATGACGAAGAAACGCTGCAAAAAAAATTCGGCGCGCTCTATAACGCATTTCAGTTCGGCGCGCCGCCGCATGCGGGCATGGCGCCGGGAATCGACCGCATGATTATGCTTCTCCGGGGAGAAGAGAATATCCGTGAAGTCATCGCTTTCCCGATGAGCGGCACGGCACAGGATTTTCTGTGCGGCGCGCCGAATGATGTGACGGAGCAGCAGCTTCGGGAGGTGCATATTAAAATCCGGTAGTGAGAAAGGAAGATATTGTTATGGCAAATATAATTGATGATGAAACAATTGAATATGTAGGCATTCTGGCGAAGCTGGAGCTTTCCGGGGAGGAACGGGAGCGGGCGAAGAAGGACATGGGCAGAATGCTGGATTATATAGATAAACTCAGTGAGCTGGACACGGAAGGCGTGGAGCCGATGACCCACGTCTTTCCGGTGCAGAATGTATTTCGGGAAGATATCGTGACAAACTCTGACACAAGGGAACAGTTGCTTTCCAATGCGCCGGAGCAGAAGGACGGGATGTTTGTAGTTCCCAAAACAGTATGAAGAGAAGTTCTAAGGCTCACAGCAAAGGCTGTTTCGCCAAGAACTTCTACGGTTCGTGAAATTAAAGAGGCCGTTTGCGCGGCGGAAAGGAAAGAGAGATGAATCTGTTAAATCTGACTGCGGCAGAGCTTGCGGCGGCAATTAAGGATGGAAAGGCAACGGCGGTGGAAGCGGTACGGGCATCGCTCGAGCGGATAGAAGAAAAAGAGGAACTTTACCACTGTTATGTGACGATTGATAAAAAAGGCGCTTTGCTGCAGGCGGAAGCGGTACAGTCCCGTATCGAGAAAGGAGAGCTGACCGGGCCGCTCGCAGGTGTGCCGGCGGCGCTTAAAGATAATTTATGTACGGAGGGGATGCCGACGACCTGTTCTTCCAGAATACTGGGGAACTTTGTGCCGGCGTATTCCGCAGAGGCGGTATTGAATTTAAAAAAGGCCGGGGCGGTGATTCTCGGCAAAACAAATATGGACGAGTTTGCAATGGGCTCCACGACGGAGACTTCGGCTTTCGGAGAGACGAGGAATCCCTGGAATCCGGCGCATGTGCCCGGCGGTTCTTCCGGCGGTTCCGCGGCGGCGGTAGCGGCGGGCGAGTGCTTTTATGCGCTCGGTTCCGATACGGGCGGCTCTATCAGACAGCCGGCTTCCTTTTGCGGGATAGTAGGCATGAAACCGACTTACGGCACGGTGTCCCGTTATGGGCTGATTGCATATGGCTCTTCCCTTGACCAGATTGGGCCGTTGGCAAAAGACGTGACGGATTGTGCGGCGGTTCTGGAGAGTATAACGTCCCATGATGTGAAAGACTCTACGTCGATGGAAAGAAGCGATACGGATTTTATGGCAGCGCTGGTGGAAGATGTGAAGGGCATGAGAATCGGCATTCCGAAGGATTATTTCGGAGAAGGGCTGGACCGGGAAGTCTCTGATGCGGTGATGCGCGCGGCCGGATTGTTAGAAGAGAAGGGCGCTGTCGTGGAAACATTCGACCTGAGTCTGGTGGATTACGCGATTCCGGCTTATTATACGATTGCCGCGGCGGAGGCCAGTTCCAATCTGGAGCGTTTCGACGGAATCAAATACGGCTATCGGACGGCGGAATATGAAGGACTTCACAGTCTGTATAAGAGAACCCGTTCCGAAGGATTCGGGGAAGAAGTAAAAAGGCGCATCATGCTCGGTTCGTTTGTATTGAGTTCCGGTTATTATGACGCTTATTATCTCAAGGCATTAAAGGTTAAAACGTTGATAAAAAAAGCTTTTGACGAGGCTTTTTCCAGATATGATGTAATTCTCGGGCCGACTGCGCCCTCAACCGCGCCAAAGCTCGGCGAAAGCCTGACAGACCCGCTGAAAATGTATCTCGGCGATATTTATACGATTGCCGTGAATCTGGCCGGGCTTCCGGGCATCAGTATACCGTGCGGTCTGGATAAGGCCGGGCTTCCAATCGGCTTACAGCTGATAGGAGACTGCTTTCAGGAAAAGAAACTGCTTCGGACGGCTTATACTTATGAAAAAGCACGGGGGACATTTCCGGCAGCAGACGCCGGCTCCATGACATGCGACGGAAAGGAAGGGATGTAAACATGGCAAAAGAATATGAGACAGTCATCGGTTTGGAAGTGCATGTGGAACTTGCCACGAAAACAAAGATTTTCTGTGGATGCCCGACGGCTTTCGGCGGCGCGCCGAATACCCATACCTGCCCAGTCTGTACCGGCATGCCTGGTTCCCTTCCGGTATTGAATAAACAGGTGTTGGAATATGCGATTTCAGTTGGAATTGCGACAAACTGTGAGATTACCAGATATGGCAGATTCGACAGAAAAAATTATTTTTATCCGGATAATCCGCAGAACTACCAGATTTCCCAGTTATATATGCCAATCTGCAGGAACGGCGGCGTGGAAATCGAAACGAAAGACGGCGGAAAGAAAATTATCGGAATCCATGAAATACACATGGAAGAAGACGCCGGGAAACTTCTTCATGATGAGTGGGAGAACTGTTCTCTTGTAGACTATAACCGTTCCGGCGTTCCGTTGATTGAAATCGTCTCCGAACCGGATATGCGGAGCGCGGAGGAAGTCATCGCTTATCTGGAAAAGCTGCGTTTAATCATCCAATATCTCGGCGTCTCCGACTGTAAACTGCAGGAAGGCTCCATGCGGGCCGACATCAATCTCTCGGTGCGGGAGACAGGAGCGGATACTTTGGGCACGAGAACGGAGATGAAGAATCTGAACTCGTTTAAGGCGATTATGAGGGCCATTGAGGGAGAGCGGGAACGTCAGACGGATTTGCTTGAAGAAGGAAAAGAAGTCGTTCAGGAGACAAGAAGATGGGACGATGTGAAGGGGGCGTCTTATGCGATGCGGAGCAAGGAAGACGCACAGGATTACCGATATTTCCCTGACCCGGATTTGGCGCCCATTGTCGTCAGCGACGAAATGCTGGAGGAATTAAGGCGCAGGCAGCCGGAGTTCCGCACGGCTAAAATGGCCCGCTACAAGGAAGAATACGGCATTCCGGACTATGATATCGAGATTATAACGGGCACAAAACGCATGGCCGATTTGTTTGAAGAGACGACGGAGCTCTGCGGGCAGCCGAAGAAAGTTTCAAACTGGCTGATGGGAGAAACCCTGCGTCTGATGAAGGAAAAAGAAGTGGACGCGGAAAATCTGCGCTTTTCACCGGAACATCTTGCCGGTCTGATTCGGCTCGTCGATAGCAAAGCCATCAACGGACCGGTTGCGAAAGAAGTTTTTGAAGTAATGTTTGAACAGGACATTGAGCCGGAGCGGTATGTGGAGGAAAAGGGCCTGAAAACCGTGCACGACGAAGGCGCGCTGTCAAAAGCGGTGGAAGAAGTGATTGCCGGAAACCCGCAGTCCGTTGCGGACTATCTGGGCGGCAAAGAAAAAGCCCTCGGCTTCCTCGTCGGTCAGACGATGAAAGCCATGAAGGGCAAAGCGGAACCGGGTATGGTGAATCAGATGCTGCGGGAAAAACTCGCGGAGCAGGCGGGGAAATGAAAATAGCGCAAGACGGAGGCGCCATTTTATTTTTCCATGATAAAGTCAAGGAACTGCACGATGGTATCGAGGTGTTCTGTGGTGGCGGGGATTCCGAAAACCGCCTCCGACGGATACCCCTGATAAGTCGTGCCGTTTGCCGCCAGATAATTGTAACAGCCGGCTTCCATGATTTTGCTGTCCGCCGGCAGACTGATTCCGACGAGAACCGGTTTTTCCATAGCGGAAGGGTCATGATGGTCGATGATATACTCATCCGGATTCTGTATTTCTTCCAGCGTCTGGAAAGCATCATCGTAGCCGTCGTCAAATGCGGCGGCATCCGTATAATACAGATAGTCCCGGAATTTTTCCAGGGTCTCTTGCGGAAGCGCTTCTTCCAGATTAAGATAAAACTCGCTCCGCGCCAGTTTTTCAAAGGCGGCGGTGTCCGCAACGACGATGTCAATCATGCCGGCGGAGGCCATAGCGACCAGTTTTTCTATGCTGGACATCGTATAATCCGCCATCCCGTTATTTGAAAATGTAAAAGAAGTATCGAATACGACACTGTATTTATCCGTATCGATTCCGGCATATTCCGCGAAATCCACATCCCATGTCTGTTCGTCTGTGACGAAGGTGTCAGAGCTGATAAAGACGGCGTAGAAAGCGGAATCTTTGCTTGTGGCAAGCTGATAAATAAAAGTGCCGGCAAGAATTATGACGGCGATAACCGCGAAAGTGTGTATTTTATAGTAATACCAGAAATATTCCAGTTTGCCTTTCAGGCTCATATCCTTCATTTTACGATGCTGCTCTCGGATTTCCCCATACAGGGACGATTGGGACGACATATCGACGACACTCCTTTTTCATTCGGTTTTTATTGTTCTCGTTATCTTATCTGATAAAATCAGCAAAAAAATTTTTTTCTATAAAAAGTATCATACTTTTTTCGGAAAATGATGTCAATGCGCGAAAAATGTATTTTTTCTGAAAAAAGAATAAACTATTGTAATGCTTGCAACTTTTTTTAAATTGTTATATGATATCTTAAAAGAAAAATTCTCTGTGCTGCAGAGCAGCCATGGAGGAGAGCGTGGGCACAGAAAGGAGTCATGAAATGGTAAGTGAAACTTATGTAGAATGTCTTGTGGCGAGGAAATCTTCCTTTGCGGTCCGTTTCCTGAAAACGCTGCTCATCATGCTCACTGTATGCTTCGTATTGATAGGTATGGTCTTTGTTCCGGGCTTCCTGATTGCGATTGCGACGGGAGTCGGCGCATATTTTGCCTATATGAATGCGGATTTGGAATACGAATATCTTTATCTTGATAAAGAAATCAATATTGATAAGGTCATGGCGAAGAGCAGACGGAAGCGAATCGCAACGTATGACATACAGCGCATGGAAGTTTTTGCGCCGGTAAAATCTTATCATCTGGATGCGTTTAAGAACCGGGAGATGAAATCCGTCGATTACAGCTCCAGAATGGATGATAACAAAAAATATATGATGGTCTATGAGGGAAATCTGAAAATCTTTTTAGAGCCGAGCCCTGAAATGGTGAAAGCAATTCAGATGGTCGCTCCGCGTAAAGTATTTACGGACTAACGAAAAGTATACTGTCAGTTTTCGGGCTGGCAGTACTTTTATATAACAGGGAATCTGCCACGGCGCAAATTCCTTTTATATGCACGAAACTATTTACCAAAAAGAAAAGCAGGAGGAGAGAAGATGGGTCAGATTATTGGCGAAGGCATTACTTTTGATGACGTACTCTTAATACCGAGTTATTCACAGGTGATTCCCAATCAGGTAGACTTGACAACATGGCTTACAAAAAAAATCAAACTGAATATTCCTATGATGAGCGCCGGCATGGATACGGTAACCGAACACAGGATGGCAATCGCGATGGCCAGACAGGGCGGTATCGGCATCATACATAAGAATATGTCGATTGAGGCTCAGGCGGAAGAAGTTGATAAGGTAAAACGTTCTGAAAACGGTGTCATTACGGACCCCTTTTCTCTGACTCCGGAACATACGCTGGCGGATGCGGATGCACTGATGGCAAAATTCAGAATTTCCGGCGTACCGATTACGGAAGGAAGAAAACTTGTCGGTATCATCACGAACCGCGATTTGAAGTTCGAGACGGATTTTTCCAAGAAAATCAAAGAGTCCATGACATCGGAAGGTCTCATTACCGCCAAAGTGGGCATTACGCTGGAAGAAGCCAAACAGATTCTTGCAAAGGCAAGGAAGGAAAAGCTGCCGATTGTGGATGACGATTACAATCTGGCGGGGTTGATTACCATCAAGGATATTGAGAAAACAATTAAATACCCGCTCGCTGCGAAAGACGGGCAGGGAAGGCTGCTTTGCGGCGCAGGCGTCGGTATTACGGCGAATGTTCTGGACAGGGTAGGCGCGCTTATCGATGCGAAAGTAGACGTTATCGTGCTGGATTCTGCACACGGACATTCTGAAAACGTACTGCATTGTGTTCGGATGATTAAAGAAAAATACCCCGACATTCAGGTTATAGCAGGAAATGTGGCGACGGGAGAAGGAACGAAGGCGTTGATTGAAGCCGGAGCGGATGCCGTAAAAGTAGGTATCGGACCGGGGTCCATCTGTACGACCCGCGTCGTTGCGGGAATCGGCGTTCCGCAGATTACGGCAATTATGAATGCTTATGAAGTGGCGAAAGATTATGGGATTCCGATTATTGCGGACGGCGGCATCAAATATTCGGGCGATATGACGAAAGCTATTGCGGCCGGCGGCAATGTCTGCATGATGGGAAGCATTTTTGCGGGCTGTGACGAGAGTCCGGGAACCTTTGAACTGTATCAGGGCAGAAAATATAAAGTATATCGCGGCATGGGTTCCATCGCGGCGATGGAAAACGGAAGCAAAGACCGTTATTTCCAGACGGATGCGAGAAAACTCGTTCCGGAAGGCGTGGAAGGCCGTGTTGCATACAAAGGAACGGTAGAGGACACCGTATTCCAGCTGATTGGCGGCATTCGCTCCGGCATGGGCTACTGTGGCGCGAAAACGGTAGAAGAGTTAAAACAGAACGGCAGATTTATTAAGATTTCGGCCGCATCTTTGAAGGAAAGCCATCCCCATGATATTCATATTACGAAAGAGGCGCCGAATTACAGCGTAGACGAATAAAAAGGCGGGTAAAATATTAAAGGATATTACAGATTGAAAGAAAGGCGTGGTTATTAATATATGGAGAAAATTTCACTGGTGAAGGAGCTGGCTGGTAATACCTATCCGGGCAGAGGGATTATAATCGGGAAGTCCGGAGATGGAAAATATGCCGTAACGGCCTATTTTATCATGGGCAGGAGCGAAAACAGCAGAAATCGTATTTTTGTAACGCAGGGCGAAGGCATTCGGACACAGGCTTATGACCCTGCGAAACTGAAAGACCCCAGTCTTGTTATTTATACGCCGGTCAGAGTGCTTGGAAATAAGACAATTGTGACAAATGGCGACCAGACGGATACCATCTATGAATTGATGGATAAACAGTATACTTTTGAACAGGCTTTGAGAACGAGAACTTTCGAACCGGACGGCCCCAATTATACGCCTCGTATTTCCGGCATTCTGCACATGGAGAACAGCAGATTTAACTATGCGATGTCCATACTGAAAAGCAATCACGGCGACCCGTCTTCCTGTCATCGTTATACGTTTGCCTATGAAAATCCGGTAGCGGGAGAAGGTCATTTTATCCACACTTACAAGGGAGATGGAAATCCGCTTCCGAGCTTCGAAGGAGAACCGAAGCTTGTCGGAATCGAAGGGGACATCAACAATTTTGCACAGACCATTTGGGAAAGCCTGAATGAAGAAAACAAAGTTTCTCTCTTTGTCAGATATATTGAGATAGAAAGCGGAAAATATGAAACCCGCATCATCAACAAAATCTGAGCAGAGAGTTCTCAGGATGATGTGAATATCCGCAAAGTACACGGATTTGTACGCCTGTTAAAGCAGGCAGATGGGAGTTAGAGTTCATGAACAAATTGGAATTAAAATACGGTTGTAATCCGAACCAGAAGCCATCCCGCATTTTTATGGAAGACGGCAGCGAACTGCCTGTCAAAGTGTTGAACGGTAAACCCGGATATATCAATTTCCTGGATGCTTTCAATGGCTGGCAGCTCGTAAAAGAATTAAAGCAGGCGACAGGTCTTCCCGCGGCGGCGTCTTTTAAGCATGTTTCTCCCGCGGGCGCGGCGGTAGGGCTTCCGCTCTCGGACGTGGAGAAGAAAATTTACTGGGTGGATGACCTGGATATGGAATTTACACCGCTTGCGAATGCCTATGCGAGAGCGCGCGGAGCGGACAGAATGTCATCTTTTGGCGATTTTATTTCCCTGTCGGATGTATGTGATGCGGCTACCGCAAGAATCATCAAAAGAGAAGTGTCCGACGGTGTAATCGCGCCCGGGTATGAGCCTGAAGCACTGGAAATTTTGAAAGCGAAGAAAAAAGGAAATTATAATGTCATTGAGATTGATGCTGCTTATGTGCCGGCGCCGATTGAAATAAAGCAGGTATTCGGCATCAGTTTCGAACAGGGCAGAAATGAATTAAAGATTGACGATGACTTTTTCGGAAATGTAGTTACGAAGAACCAGGAGATTCCGAAACACGCGAAGATTGACCTTGCCATTGCCATGATTACCTTAAAGTATACCCAGTCTAATTCCGTCTGCTATGTTAAGGGCGGGCAGGCAATCGGTATCGGTGCGGGGCAGCAGTCCCGAATCCATTGTACGAGACTTGCCGGTTCCAAAGCGGATAACTGGTTTCTGCGTCAGGCTCCGAAGGTACTCGGCCTGCAGTTTATAGACGGTATCGGGCGCGCGGACAGAGACAATGCCATTGATTTGTATATCGGTGAGGACGATATGGATGTGCTGGCCGAAGGGGCGTGGCAGAAGACTTTTCAGGTAAAGCCCGAAAGATTTACGAGAGAGGAAAAAAGAGAATGGCTGGACAAAATGAGCGACGTTGCGCTCGGTTCCGACGCTTTCTTCCCATTCGGCGATAACATTGAACGCGCCCATAAGAGCGGCGTAAAATATGTGGCGCAGCCGGGTGGTTCCGTCAGAGATGATAATGTCATCGAAACCTGTGATAAATACGATATGGCGATGTGCTTTACCGGAATCAGATTGTTCCATCATTAATGAAAAAGCAGATGGCTGTTAAGGCGCGGGCATTTTAGCCTGCGTCTTTTTATTTGATGGGAAATTACGCCATCGTGCCGAAGCGCGGGCAGGAATTTTTCCGGGAATGATGCAAAAATGATGCAAAAATGATGAAACTTTGATGCAGGGAGGATATACTATTTTCTTATCGCGCTGATTTTATATGGAAAATTTATATAATAATAGTAAAAGAAGGTATGATTTCATAAAATTTGAAGAAAATAATGGAAACCAGTCCTGTCAGGAAGCGTAATGCGTCAAAGAAGAAAGGATGACAGAAAATGTATACCGAAATGTATATCAGAGGAGAAGGAAAAAATAAAAGGAAAAAAATGTTGAAAGCCGGCGGCATTATTTTATGGGTGTTGATGATTGGCGTGACGATGTTTTTCACTTTTCAGTCAGTCGTTATAACAGGGTAACGTTGTTTCATTGATACCGGAATAAATACGAAAGAGGACAAAAAAATGATAAAGAAAAAATTATTATTGGCATGCCTGTGCACGGCGGTTTTGACAGGATGCGGAAATCGTAACGAAGATATGCCGGAAAGCGCCGCCCTTTCAGGCGTGGAAGAGCACGAAGCGGAAGCCGGTGAATCGGCGGATGCGGAGAAAGACACGGAAGGAAGCATGTCGGAAGGCGCAGAACACGAAGCAGCGAATGCGGAAGAAGACATGGAAGGAAGCGTGTCGGCAGGCGCGGAGCACGAAACGGAAGCCGGCGAAACGGCGGATGCGGTCTTTACGTTTGGCGATAAGGCTACGATGAACAATCAGGTCAACGGAAGGGAACTCCCAATCTATTGTGTCGATACGGAGGAAAAAAAGGTTGCGCTCAGCTTTGACGCTGCCTGGGGGAACGAAGATACGGAGGAACTTCTTTCAATATTGGAGGCACATGACCTGCATGTTACTTTTTTTATGACAGGAGGATGGGTAGAAAACTATCCCGAAGATGTGAAGGCGATTCTGGCAGCCGGACATGACCTCGGCAATCA
This sequence comes from uncultured Lachnospiraceae bacterium, assembly GCA_910578475.1. Taxonomy (GTDB): domain Bacteria; phylum Bacillota; class Clostridia; order Lachnospirales; family Lachnospiraceae; genus UBA3282. The sequence goes on from CAJTRK010000030.1 coordinate 28,975, forward strand.
CAGTGAAAATCATAAAAACATGAGCGAACTGTCCGATGAGGAAAAGAAGGAAGAAATTTTGTCGGTGCACCGGAAAGTAAAGGATATCACAGGGTATGACATGTTTCTTTTCAGGCCGCCTTACGGGGATTATGATAACGCGCTGATTGATGTTTTGAAAGATTGTGAATATTATGGGATTCAGTGGGATGTGGACAGTCTTGACTGGAAAAACGAGGGCGTGGATGCGATTCTTGAAACGGTAACGAAGCATAAGAATCTTGGGAACGGCAGCATCATTCTCTGCCATAACGGCGGAGAGTACACGGCGGAAGCGTTGGATGCCCTGATAATTGAGCTGGAAGCGCAGGGATATGAAATTGTGCCGGTTTCGGAACTGATTTACCCGGACAACTATCATATGGACGTGCAGGGCAGGCAGATTGCGGATGAATCGTAATCTTGTCTTGCAAACAGCCCCCAGTTTTCATATCCGGCGGTTTTTAGTTCATCTCCGAGATGGGAATAATCGTTTAATCGGGCAATTTTGTATGCAGGACTTCCTTTTTCCCGGATGAGTTCTGTCAATACCGTATTTTCCATCCAGTTTAAATAATTGATGTCTTCATCCGGGCGGGATAAAAGAAGATAAACGAAAGTCTTTCGTCTAAATCAATTTGCGGATATTTCTGCCGGCGTTCTTCCCAGGACATTCCTTCAAGATATCCTAAATCCATTTCTTTTAAACAGGAGGATTCTGTAATGGAGACATCCTCCCGGCCGGCGCAGCGTAAGATTTCAGACAAAGTTTGTCTGGCTCTGGCAAGGGAACTGCAATAAGCAGCTATTTGTTTTTCTTTCAGTTCACGGCACAGTCTTTGCCCGATGCGTTGAGACTGCATAATCCCTTTTTCCGTCAGTTCAAAATCTGTGGTTGAAATGATTTTTCCCTTGATATTTCCATAACTTTCCGCATGACGTATTAAATAAAGATTCATCGTTCTCCTTATTCTCCGCATAAGCGGTATTCCAGAGCCTCTTTGTCGTATCCGGATTTACAATTCTATTCTGAACTGACTGATGAGTTCATTTAACGTTCTTGCCTGACTGGACAGTTCGTTGGAAATGGAAGCGCTTTCCTCTGCGGCGGAGGTATTCGTTTCTATGACTTTGGATACTTCTTTGATGCGGTTCTCCACAGAAACAATCATTTCCGACTGCTGGACGCTGGCAAGCGCGATTTCATCCATGAGCGATTTGATGGACTGAATACATTCACCGATAACCTTCATCGCAGAGATGGCATGACTGGTGGATTCTGTTCCCGTTTTAACATCCTGGATGGAACGGCTGATTAATGTACCTGTATTGCTTGCGGCTTCCGCTGATTTGGAGGCAAGGCTCCTGACTTCATCCGATACGACGGAAAAGCCTTTTCCGGCTTCACCGGCTCTTGCGGCTTCAACGGCGGCGTTCAAAGCAAGGATGTTGGTCTGGAAAGCAATATCTTCTATTGTTTTTATGATGCTGCCAATCTTTGTCGAAGACTGGTCAATATTTCTTGTGGCGATAATAAGTTCTTCCATTTTGGTATCAGTTTCCGCAGCATAGCCGGTAGCTCTGTCTACAAGGTCGCTGGCGTCGCTGCATCGTTCCCTGGGACAAAGCCTGCGCTTCTGCAGAAACCTGATTTGCGCCGCTGTTTACCTGATGTGCAATATGAGTAATATCCCGCATGACATCTGTCAGATGGGTCCGGATGCTTTTCAGGCTGTCAGCCAGTATGCGGAAATCTCCGATATAATAGGATTCATTTTTGGTAACGTCCACGGCAATGTTGCCGTCTGCCATTTCACCCAGTATCCGGCTGATATCATCGATTGTTTTTCGGAGACAATCACAGACATGATGAATTGTCTGTGCAATCATGCCGATTTCATCCTGATAAGTATAAGTGCCGGCCTGTGTGTTGCCGTCCGCCTTAATGCGCCGGATAATTTCCTGATAGCCGGAATCGGTGGTTTCCGTATTCAGAAGAGTGTCATCCTGATGATAGAGGTATGTACCGGATTCCACATTTAAGAATACATATTCGCTGTTGGGAAGACCTTCAATATCCAGATTCAACAGGGAATCCATCAATCGGCTGGCATAAACGCCGGCGCCCACATATCCGATACAGTTTTCTCCTTCGAAAAGAGGATAGTACATGGATATAATCATACTTCCGATTTGCCAGAAATTTCATGATTTTTTCCCCCTGAACAAAAGATTTGAAATAGTGCTTTTTTGCAAAAGTATTCTAACATGACTTTTTTTGGTTTTCAAGTTCGAAGTTTTGTTAGATTGTTATTTTATAATCAATAAAAAAGGGCGAAAGAAGATGATGAAAAGGCGATGAAAATATAAAATTTTGCTTTACATTTTCATGGTATTATGATAGATTATAACAGTATAAAGTTCATCGTACTGGTAGTACAAAAGTGCCGCTCATATTGCGAATGCAATATCAGGGCACTTTTTGCATTTTCGTAAAAATCCGGTTTACAGAAGGGAATGTTATCAGGTTGAGAAGGGCAGGGGGATATTGGTGGAAGAGAAGAGCGTTGTGGAAGCGTTTTATCAGAAAATAAATGAAGAAGAGCGGCTGACGGACCGCAATATTCAGGTATTCAGGAGATTTGAGCGGTATGCTGGAACGGATGGAAGAACGGCTTTTTCAAAAATATCTGGCCTATCATTTTTCGATTTGCGAGCGGGAAGATTTGATTGGCGCATCCAACCACGCGCTTGATATTTTGCGCAAAAGCATGGCATGACAATTCGTTTGGTCATTCGTCTGCATGATGATGTTTGCTTTTGCTCCGGGAATCGGATATACTTTAAGAAAACGCGGCATTTTGTTTTTGATATAAGGCATTGGAGGTGGGATACGCAATGGCCAGAACAATCAGCATTGGAAATCAGGACTTCGAAGTAATACGGCGGGAAGGATATTTTTATATCGATAAAACACATTTTATACGGGAATGGTGGGAGAACGGGGATAGTGTGACGCTGATTACACGGCCGAGAAGGTTTGGTAAAACGCTGAACATGAGTATGCTGGAAAAGTTTTTTTCCGTCAGGTATGCGGACCGGGGCGAGCTGTTCCATAATCTGCGTATCTGGGAAGAAAAAACTGCAGCCGGAGATTATAAATACCGAAAGCTGCAGGGAACTTATCCGGTTCTTTTTATCAGCTTTGCCGGAATCAAGGAAAATACTTATGAGGGAGCGCGGGAGAGCATCTGCCGGATAATAGAAGAACAGTACAATAAGTGTGATTTTCTGCTGAAGGGAGATTTGCTGAATGAGAAAGAGAAAGCATTTTACCACAACGTTTCCGTGGGTATGACGGACAGCGTGGCGGCGGCGTCTCTGCGCTCTTTATCGGATTATCTCGGCAGATATTACGGGAAAAAAACAATTATTCTTCTGGATGAATATGATACCCCCATGCAGGAAGCTTATGTAAGCGGATACTGGGATAAGCTGGTATCGTTTACCAGAAATTTGTTCAACTCCACGTTTAAGACAAATCCATATCTGGAACGCGCTGTTATGACTGGAATTACGAGGGTCAGTAAGGAATCTGTCTTTTCTGATTTGAATAATCTCGAGGTCGTGACAACGACTTCCGAAAAGTATGCGGACTGTTTTGGATTTACGGAAGAAGAGGTTTTCGACGCACTGGAGGAATATGGTCTGTCCGCACAGAAGCAAACGATAAAAGACTGGTATGACGGTTTCTCTTTTGGAGAAAAGAAGGATATTTATAATCCCTGGTCCATCTTAAATTTTCTGGATAAAAAGAGGGTAGGCGCCTACTGGGCAAATACCAGTGCGAACAGCCTGGTGGAAAAGCTGCTCCGGGAAGGAAAAGTAAACATCAAACAGACTTTTGAAGAGTTGCTGAACGGCGGCACGCTTCATTTGGAAATCGACGAGCAGATTGTATACAATCAGCTGCATTCGAGGAAAAATGCCGTGTGGAGCCTTCTTCTGGCCAGCGGCTATCTGAAAGTTACCGGATTGACATTTGTGGAGGAAACAGGGAGCGCCTATTATGACCTGACGCTTACCAATAGAGAAGTCCATATTATGTTTAACGGCATGATTCGAGACTGGTTTTCCGGAAACGATAATTACAATGATTTCATCAAAGCATTGCTGCTAGGAGATACGAAGGCGATGAACCTTTATATGAACAGAGTATCTTCGGAAATGTTCAGCTATTTCGATACCGGAAAGAAGCCTTCTGATGAGGAACCGGAACGTTTTTATCATGGGTTCGTGCTTGGACTGATGGTGGAGCTGTCCGACCGGTATGTGATTACTTCAAATCGGGAAAGCGGTTTTGGACGGTATGATGTGATGCTGGAGCCGGGAACGGCGTCGGAATCATTTGCATCAGAGGAACTGGATGCGATTATTATAGAGTTTAAAGTACAGGACACGGACGAAAAGGAGCTTTCCGATACGGTGCGGGAAGCGCTGCGGCAGATAGAAGAGAGGAACTATCAGGCAAATCTTGTGGCAAAAGGGATTCCGGAAGAGAGAATCCGAAAGTACGCCTTTGCCTTCTGTGGAAAAAAAGTTTTGATTGGAGCCTGAAAGGGCAGGCGGCGTAATTTCCTGACAGGATTCGGGTGTCAAAAGGCGCATTATGGATATGAGCAGGGCAGCTTCAGGAACATCTTGTGCAATCTGCCATATCCCATTTTGTGAAGCGCCTTTTGACGCCCGAATCCTGTCAGATAAAAAACGACCGGCTTATGATAAAAACAGGCCGGCCGTTTTTGATATATCATTGTTTTAATATATAATTTTTAATAAACCATCGCTTTTTCTTCCCCATTCAGTACGCGCAGTCCGCCCTGAACGAGTGCAAGCAGTTCGTCTTCGCCGGGATAAACGGTCATGGGAGCAATCCATTCCGCTTTTTCCTTTAAACCTGCTACAACGACTTTGTCATAAGCGATACCGCCGGTCACGATAATCTGGTCTACTTTGCCCTTTAAAACACAGGCCATCGCACCGATGTCTTTTGCAACCTGGGTAATGAACGCTTCGCGTACTTCCGCGGCTTTCGCATCGCCGCCCTGTACCATTTTTTCCACGTCCCGCATATCATTCGTTCCGCAGTAAGCGTTGAAACCGCCGTTGCCGACGAATTTTTTATAGACTTCTTTTTCGCTGTATTTGCCGGAGAAGCACATTTTAATCAGTGCGCCGCTCTGAACTGCGCCCGCTCTTTCCGGAGAAAATGCGCCGTCGCCGTCGAGGGCATTGAACACGTCAACAACCCGTCCCTGTTTATGTGCGCCGACAGAAACGCCGCCGCCCATATGAACAACAACCAGATTCAGGGAATCATACGCCTTGCCGGTTTCTTTGGCATAACGCTTTGCAACCGCTTTCTGGTTTAAAGCGTGGAATACGCTCGTTCTCGGCAGTTCGGGAACGCCGGAATATCTGGAAACAGGTTCCAGTTCATCGACAACGACAGGGTCAACAATATAGGAAGGCACACCGATGGAATCGGCAATTTCCTTCGCGAGGATGCCGCCCAGATTGGAAGCGTGCTGTCCCTGTACGCCGACTTTTAAGTCCGCCAACAGTGCATCGCTTACTTCATAGGTTCCGCCCGGAATCGGTTTTAACATGCCGCCGCGGCCGACTACCATATTTAAGGATTTGATATCGAAATCTTTTTCTTTTAATAAATTTACGATGATATCCTTCCGGAAGTCTTTCTGGTCTACGATAGATGCGTATTGCGCAATTTCTTCTGTGGAATGCCGCAGCGTTTCTTCGAACAGTAATGTTTCGTCTTCAAACACACCGATTTTGGTGGAGGTGGAGCCGGGATTGATGATTAAACTTTTTACAGCCATTTTTTGTTCCGCCTTTCCTGATTTTTAATTTCAGATAGTTACTCGTTTATATGAAAGATATCAGTTCTTTTTCTGCATGCTTTCCGCTACAACGGCGCCGAGCGCGATAGAATTGACTTTCGTCTCGAAATCGTCCGAACGGGAAGTTAAAATAACAGGAGCCTTTGTTCCGGTCAGGATGTTGCCGTTCTTAACTTTGGCCGTATGTACCAGACATTTGTATACAAGGTTGCCGGCATGGATATCAGGGAAAAGAAGAACATCCGCATCGCCGACGATTTTCCGGTCTTCGGCGTGTTTATGTTTCGCAGCTTCCGCATCGATGGCAAGGTCCAGTGAAAGCGGGCCGTCAATGATACAGCCGGTGATTTTGCCTTCTTCGCACATTTTGGTAAGCTCTGCCGCGTCTACTGTGACAGGCATTTTCGGATTGACAACTTCCACAGCCGCAAGAGGCGCGACTTTCGGATTGGGGATGCCGCAGGCATGGCAGACTTCCACGGTATTTTCCACGATATGCACTTTTTCCTCCAGAGAAGGATAAGTCATGAAAGCAACGTCCGATAAGAATAAAAGGTGGTCAATGCCTTCGATTTCAAATACGCATACATGGGACAGGGTTTTACCGGTCCGCAGGCCGACTTCTTTGTCCAGCACGCTTTTTAAGAAGGACTTCGTATCGATAAGGCCCTTCATGTACATGTCAGCTTTGCCCGTATGTACCAGTTCTACCGCTTTTAATGCCGCAGTATAGTCGTCCTTTTCATCAATGATTTCATACCCGCTCAAATCCATATTTTCGGAAGCGGCAATTTCTTTAATCTTGTCCGCGTCGCCGACCAGAATCGCCTCTGCGATGTTTCGTTCTTTCGCGGCCTTTACTGCCTCTAAAACGGCGCTGTCCTGTGCGACTGCAACGGCCACTTTCTTGACGCTGCACTCGGATACCTTTGAGATAAGGTCATCAAAACTCTTGCTCATTTTACTATTATGCTCCTTTCATAACTTGCCATATATACTTTTTAAATAGTAACACTTCCATGCGTAAAAATCAAACTCAAAATGCGGCAAAATACAGTAAAATGCGGCAAATGCTGAAAAGGTTGAATTTCCAGTTTAAATCTGCTACAATAAGACTCGGTATTATCCGATAAGAGTGCCCGGTTCATCGGGCAGATTGGAGCGGACATGAGTGTAATACAGAAAGTTTTTGGAACGCACAGCGAAAGAGAGATAAAGCGAATCGAAGGTCTGGTAAACAAAATTGAGTCTTTGCGGGATTCGATGATGGCGCTTGGTGATGAGCAGTTAAAGGACAAGACCGGAGAATTTAAGAAACGGTTAAACGAAGGCGAAACATTGGACGACCTGCTTCCGGAAGCCTATGCGGTAGTCAGGGAAGCGGCGAGACGTGTCCTGAAAACAGAGCATTACCGGGTACAGCTGATAGGCGGTATCGTGCTTCATCAGGGGCGCATCGCGGAAATGAAAACAGGTGAAGGAAAGACCCAGACATGTCTTTTGCCGGCTTATCTGAATGCGCTGGAAGGAAAAGGCGTGCATGTAGTTACCGTAAATGATTATCTGGCGAAACGTGATGCCGAATGGATGGGACAAGTGCATGAATTTCTCGGACTGAAAGTCGGCGTTGTGCTCAACAGCATGAAATCCGATGAGCGGCGGGAAGCTTATCAGTGCGATATTACTTATGTGACAAACAACGAGCTCGGTTTTGACTATCTGCGTGATAATATGGTCATTTACAAAGAGCAGCTCGTGCTTCGGGATTTGCATTATGCGATTATCGACGAGGTCGATTCCGTTTTGATTGACGAGGCGCGGACGCCGCTTATTATTTCAGGGCAGAGCGGAAAATCTACCAAGCTGTATGAAGCCTGCGATATTCTGGCGAGACAGCTGACCCGCGGTGAAGATATGGAGGCGCTTTCCAAGATGGACGCCATCATGGGAATCGAGCGGGAAGAAACGGGAGATTTTATCGTTAATGAGAAGGATAAGGTTGTAAACCTGACCGCGCAGGGCGTTTCCAAAGTTGAGCGCTTTTTCCAGATAGAAAATCTGGCGGACCCGGAAAATATTGAAATCCAGCATAATATTATTCTTGCGCTGCGTGCGCATAATCTGATGTTCCGCGACCAGGACTATGTGGTAAAAGACGAGCAGGTCTTAATCGTAGACGAATTTACGGGACGTATTATGCCGGGCCGGCGTTATTCGGACGGTCTGCATCAGGCAATCGAGGCCAAAGAGCATGTAAAGGTCAAAAGAGAGAGCAAGACGTTAGCGACGATTACGTTCCAGAACTTCTTTAATAAATTCGAGAAGAAGGCGGGTATGACGGGTACTGCGCTGACAGAGGAAAAAGAATTCCGCGATATATACGGCATGGACGTTGTGGAAGTTCCGACCAACAGGCCGGTTGCAAGAATTGACAGGCAGGATGCGGTATATAAGACAAGAAGAGAAAAGCTGAATGCGATTCTGGATTCCATCGTGGATGCGCACAGCAAAGGACAACCCGTACTGGTCGGTACGATTACCATCGAGGCTTCGGAAGAGCTGAGCGCCCTTTTGAAAAAAAGAGGCATAGAGCATAAAGTCCTGAATGCCAAGTTCCATGAGCTGGAGGCGGAAATCGTGGCGGATGCCGGTATACACGGCGCGGTTACGATTGCGACCAACATGGCAGGGCGTGGTACGGATATTAAACTGGATGATGAAGCGAAGGCGGCGGGCGGTCTGAAAATTATCGGTACGGAGCGGCACGAGTCGAGGCGAATCGATAACCAGCTCCGCGGACGTTCCGGACGACAGGGCGATGCCGGCGAATCCAAGTTCTATATTTCTCTCGAGGACGATTTGATGCGTCTTTTCGGTTCCGAAAGAATGATAAGCATGTTTAATGCACTCGGCATTCCGGAAGGGCAGGAAATTGAACACAAGGCGCTGACAAAGGCGATTGAGACCGCGCAGAAAAAGATAGAGAGCAATAACTTCGGCATCAGAAAGAATCTGCTGGAGTATGACCAGGTCATGAACGAGCAGCGTGAAATCATCTATGAGGAAAGAAGGCGCGTTCTGAACGGCGAAAGCATGCGGGATGCCATCTATAAGATGATTACCGATATCGTTGAGAACTGTATTGATATCTGTATCGGAGACGACAATGATTTTGAGGAATGGGATTTCAATGAATTGAATACCCTGCTTATTCCGACAATCCCGCTGCAGCCCGTTACGGCGGAAAGAGTGCTCAAACCGAAGAAAAACAGCCTGAAACAACAGCTGAAAGAAGAAGCGGTCAAGCTTTATGAAAGCAAGGAAGCGGAATTTCCGGAACCGGAGGCGATTCGGGAAATCGAACGTGTCATTTTATTAAAAGTTATCGACAGGAAGTGGATGGACCATATCGACGATATGGACCAGCTTCGCCAGGGCGTCGGCTTACAGGCTTACGGCCAGAGAGACCCGCTTGTAGAGTATAAGCTGAACGGATATGAAATGTTCGACGAGATGACGCAGAACATTCGGGAAGAGACCGTGCGTCTGCTGTTCCGGGTGCGCATCGAGCAGAAAGTGGAGCGGGAGCAGGTAGCGAAAGTAACCGGAACCAATAAGGATGACTCCGCCCCCAAAGGACCGGTGAAACGTGCGGAAGCAAAGGTATATCCGAACGACCCATGTCCGTGCGGTTCCGGAAAGAAATATAAACAGTGCTGCGGAAGATAGAAAGAAAGACAGAACAGGAAAGAAGGTGACGTTATTGGTTGAATTAGATAATATGAAGTTCGAACTTCAGGGTTATGAAAGTCCATTAGCGGAAGTGAGGGATTCACTTTAACTTAGCTGATAAGGAAAAGCGAATCGAAGAACTGGAAATGGAAATGCAGGAGCCCGGTTTCTGGGATGACCCGGAGAAATCCAACCAGAAGATGCGGGAGGCGAAGAACCTGAAAAATACGGTCGAAACCGTCCGGGGGCTGGAAAGCCAGTATGAAGACATTATGACGCTGATTGAAATGGGGTATGAGGACAACGACCCGGAAATTATACCGGATATCAGCGAAGAACTTGAGACATTCAAAAAAACTTTTGAAGAAATCCGGGTAAGCACGCTGCTTTCCGGTGAATATGACAGAAATAACGCGATTCTGCGGTTAAATGCAGGCGCGGGTGGAACGGAGAGCTGCGACTGGTGCAGCATGCTGTACCGCATGTATACGAGATGGGCGGAGCGGAAAGGTTTTGCGCTGGAAGTGCTGGATTATCTGGACGGCGACGAGGCGGGAATCAAATCCGTAACCTTCCAGATTAACGGGGAGAACGCCTACGGCTATCTGAAATCGGAAAAAGGAGTCCACAGGCTCGTGCGGATATCACCGTTTAACGCGCAGGGAAAACGACAGACTTCTTTCGTGTCGTTGGATGTTATGCCGGATATTGAAGAAGATGTGGATGTGGAAATCCGGGATGAAGATATCCGCGTCGATACTTATCGAAGCAGCGGCGCAGGAGGACAGCACATCAATAAGACCTCTTCGGCGATTCGAATCACTCATTTTCCGACGGGCATCGTTGTGACCTGTCAGAATGAAAGAAGCCAGCATATGAACAAAGATAAGGCGATGCAGATGCTGAAAGCCAAGCTGTATATGCTGAAACAGGAAGAAAATGCGGAAAAGCTGTCGGATATCCGGGGTGACGTTAAGGAAATCGGATGGGGCAATCAGATACGTTCTTATGTGATGCAGCCTTATACGATGGTAAAGGACCACAGAACGAACGAAGAATCCGGAAATGTGGATGCGGTCATGGATGGAGCGCTTGACCCGTTCATCAATGCTTATTTGAAATGGAAAAGTGTCGGAAATTAATTTTCCGACACTTTTTGTATGTGCTGTCTGTTTTGTATCAAATCGAGGAAAAACTCCGAACAGGCGGCGTTGATATAAGGAATCAGCCAGAAGAATGCGATGCCGCAGGATAACGTACCGAGCAGCAGCAACGGCGTAAAACCGGCTACAAGATAGAAAAGCCTTCCTTTATTGCCTTTCATCAGCTTGCGGCTCATGGATAATAATTCTCTGGCGGAATAGTTCGGAAAGTCATGGAGCAGGAAAAAGACCTGCGAATAGACTAACGAAATCATTACCCATATAACACCGTATAAAATATACGATAAATAATACAGCAACGTCAGTACCGCATTTTGCGGGTAGCTGAGCATCAGAAAAGAGAAAATTGTCATCGGCAGCATTCCGAGATAGAACCATACGGAACGGTACAGCTGAATGAACAGCGCTTTGTCCGGAAACAGTTTAAAGCCATAGAAAATGTCGTTGACTGTGACTGGCCTGCCACAGGAAATTTTCAGGTATAAATAACTCTGGCCGGAAAGAAACAGTCCGCTCAGCACCGAAATAACAAAGGAAATCAGGTAATTCAAAATGACGCCGATAACGGTGGAAAGATTCAGGAACATTGTGAAAAAAAGAGTCATAAAGGTCGTGATTATCGAGACGATGACACTGGCTCCAATCGCGGTCCCGTACTTGCCGAACATATGCTCTCTGGCAAGGCCCTTGATTTCCACGGATGATTTAAATGTGTTCATAAGCAGGCTCCAATTCTTTTAACAGGCAATATCTACATTCATCCCGAGATACTTGTTGGCGGCATCCGAGGATTTCATATCCTTCTGATAAGGATTTTCTTCGTTAAAATATCGTATCTGCGTAGCTGTCGTGCCGCCGGATACATAGGTGCGTCCACATTCCGGGCAGACCGCGCTGTGGATGGAAACATTGCAGGAGAGCACTTTGCCGTTGTTTTCTTCCGCTTCCTGATAGGCATTGGTGACATGCTCCTGTTCATGGCTTCTGACTCTTGATGCCGCAGAGTTCGGAGAAATGTGCGCCGCGGCTTTAAAAGATACCATTTCATCGGAACCGTCCTGGTATTTCCGATTCTTACATGTTTCACATTCTGCGGGAGAAGATTCGCGTCCGGCCTGTTTTTCGGTGGATTCTCCGGGATTACGAACCAATTTTGCACCGATATCTTCTTCCGGCGTCATTTGCATGGCGCCTGCATATCCTTCATAAGCGTAAGATAAATTACTGATTCCGTTTATCATAAAACTGCCTCCTTTTATTTTATATACCGAAATTTAATAATAATATTCATAGTCGCTGTAATCGCCTTCCATCATATCGTCCATCATGTCTTCAAAAGATTCCAATGTCTGCACGAATTTTTCACGTTCCGCCGGGTCGGTAAGCACAGGCACTACGGCAGCGGCAATGACAATCATATTGAAGGCCAGACCGACGATTGCGCATATGATACCCATGCGCGCATGGGTAAGCATTTTTGTCTGGCGGCCTCTGGAGAGCAGAGCCAGTACGATCGCGACGCAGGCCAGCGAAAAAGTCGGATAAATCGGAAAAACAAAGCCGAAGAAAATGGAAAGAGCTCCACAAATCATAGCGGCTTTGGCAAGATTACTGCCCGGTATCGGAACAGGCAGCTGATAAGTGCTCCGGTTATAATATGGATAATTGTTCTGAGAACCGTTTTGCTGACCGTAATTGCCGGGACGATATCCATTCTGGTATGGATTCTGATTTTTGTTCGGATAGCGGCCGCCGTATGGCATATTGTTTCGATAAGGTTCCTGCGGGTTTGGTCGTGAATCGTTCCGAAAATTTCCGTTGGGCGGCTGCCCGGCGCCGTTCTGATTCTGGTATGGCTGCTGCGGAGCCGGATAAGGCGTCCCGTTTCCGCAGGGAGGCCTGTTCTGACAGGGCTGCCCGTTCTGCTGCGGGGAAGCGCCGTTGTTTTCGGCCTGTGGTGTATTATTATTGTCAGCCGGAGAAGAAGGCTGTTGTGCAGAGCCTGTTTCCTGTTCATCCGGCCTTCTGTTTTCCTGAAAATCCATAATGTTTCCTCCGAATATAGATAAAACCCAAAAACAAATGCCGCTTCGCGTCGCTTGTTTTTCTTATGTGGTTATTATATCACAGATGAGGGAAAAACAATAGGGGAATAGAAAGTTTCTGCGAAAATTCTAAATTGCAAAAGTAAATTCTACCCTTTGTTTCTTCAATAGAAGTTACCT
>CAJTRK010000031.1 GCA_910578475.1 uncultured Lachnospiraceae bacterium
ACAATTCACCATAATTTGAAAGGAGGCCTATCTCATGTATATCATGGACCATAACAGCTATTCGGAAATCACTCCTGAAATATTTCGTCTCGCTAATATGAGTAAACAGGCGGATATCATTGATACGGAACTATTCACCAAATATGATGTCAAACGCGGACTTCGGGATTTGAACGGAAAAGGCGTTCTGGCAGGACTTACACACATCTCCGATGTTCGCGCCAACAAGATTGTAGACGGAATTCAGGTTCCCACCCACGGACGGCTTTTTTACAGAGGATATGATGTCAAAGACCTCGTCAACGGATTTGCCAAAGATAATCACTTCGGCTATGAAGAAGCCACTTATTTATTGCTCTTTGATAAGCTTCCGGATGAAAAGGAACTGGAAACGTTCAAATCACTTTTGGCCAGTTACCGTTCCCTTCCTACCAGTTTTGTACGCGATATCATTATGAAAGCGCCAAGCAATGATATGATGAATACGCTTGCAAGAAGTGTCCTGACTCTTTATTCTTACGATGACAGAGCGGACGATACTTCTCTTCCGAATGTACTCAGACAATGCTTACAGCTCATCAGTCTCTTTCCTTTACTTTCTATCTATGGTTATCAGGCATACAGCCACTATCACGATGGAAAAAGTTTATTTATCCACCAGCCTATCGCGGAATTATCCACGGCGGAAAATATTCTGCATATTCTACGGCCCGACAGTCAGTACACACCGTTAGAAGCAAAGATTCTCGATATCGCACTGGTACTTCATATGGAACATGGCGGCGGTAATAACTCTTCCTTTACAACACACGTCGTCACTTCTTCCCTTACCGATACCTATTCGGTCATCGCCGCGGCAATCGGTTCTCTGAAAGGACCAAGACACGGCGGCGCCAACATCAAGGTCGTTCAGATGTTTGACGATATGAAACACAAAGTTGCCGACTGGAAAGACGAAGAACAGGTCGGAAATTATCTGGCCAAACTGTTACATAAAGAAGCTTTTGACCATGCCGGACTCATTTACGGCGTCGGTCATGCCGTATATTCCAAATCGGACCCGAGAGCCGTGATTTTCAAATCTTTCGTAGAACAGTTATCCGAAGAAAAAGGATTACAGGAAGAATTTGCGCTCTACTCGCTCGTGGAACGGCTCGCTCCCGAAGTAATTGCCAAAGAACGGCAGATTTACAAGGGCGTCAGCATCAATGTGGATTTCTATTCCGGTTTTGTATATCGTATGCTGAATCTTCCGATAGAACTCTATACGCCGATTTTTGCGATTGCGAGAATTGCAGGATGGAGCGCACACCGTATGGAAGAACTCGCAAACAACGGTAAGATTATCCGTCCCGCTTACAAGGCGATTGGCAAGGACAGAGAATATATTTCGATGGAGAACCGCTAAAACGCCTCAAATACTTTGTTCATAAAAAAGTTCCCGAATGCCTTCCGGCAAAATACGGGAACTTTTCTTATTTTTATCTGCTGTTTATGTGCTGTTTTTCATAACTGCTCATCTTGGGTATTTCAAAAACTTTTTCAGCGCTTTATTCACGACAATCGCATACACAACAATCGCCGCAAAAAAAGACAGACTGGATATCGTCGAGACAATCGCGGACTGACTCGTCATGTCATTGACGATGTTTACTGCTCCGGCCAGAATGACCACAGCGCCGACCGCTATCAGTTTTCCATATAAATAATTGATAAACCCTTCTTTATCGCGCAGCGCGCTCTCGTCCGCGCCTTTGTTCATCACGACGTTATTAACGATTTTCCCCTGTGTTTTCATGACGATTCCCGCATATACAAGATAACCGCCGCCAATGATACATAAAAAATCAATAAAACTGTACATTACCCGTCTCCTTATCCCTTAAATGCCAAGAATTTTTTCCACTGTTTCCTTCATCTCTTCTTTTTCGCAGACCGTATTGTGCACTACCGCCGCAGTTCTGATTTCCTCGATGGCGTTCGGCACTTTGACATTGGCCAGCCTGGAAAGTTCATCGACCAGCTCAAAGTCCGTCATGCTGTCATATTTGGAGTCGATTGCGTTCATGACGCTTCTTGTGAATTTAAAGGGACTCGCCGTCGATGCAATGACCGTTTTTCTCGTATCTCCGGTCTCTTCCCTGTATTTCCCGTATACCGCTCCCGCTACCGCCGTATGGGTATCGATAACATAACCCGTCTTCTCATATAATGTCCGGATTGTATCCGCAGTCTCCTGCTCATCCGCATAATTTCCATAGAAATCCGAAAGCTGCCGGCTCATCTCTTCCGTAATCTGATACTGTCCGTTCTGCGACAGAGCCGCCATGAACTCCCCGTTCTTCTTCGCATCATTTCCGGCGATGCGGTAAATTAAACGCTCCAGATTGCTTGAAATCAGGATATCCATCGAGGGTGAGCTTGTCAGCATAAATTCCCGGTTCCGGTCATAGCTTCCGGTACGGAAGAAATCATATAATACTTTGTTTTCATTCGAAGCGCAAATCAGTTTTGCAATCGGCACTCCCATATTCCTAGCATAGAAAGCCGCCAGAATATTACCGAAATTGCCGGTCGGAACCACCACATTGATTTCCTCTCCGTCGGCTATTTTTCCATTCCCCAAGAGCTTTGCACAGGCAAACACATAATAAACTATCTGCGGCACAAGGCGGCCGATATTAATGGAATTGGCAGAAGAAAAACGAAATCCCTTCCGCAGCATCTTCTCTTCCAGTTCCTTATCGGAAAAGATATTTTTGACGCCGGTCTGCGCATCATCAAAATTACCGTGGATTCCGATTACAAACGTATTATCCCCCTTCTGAGTCACCATCTGCTTTTCCTGAATCGGGCTGACGCCGTTCTTCGGATAAAAAACGATAATTTTCGTTCCTTCCACATCCGCAAATCCCGCAAGCGCGGCTTTTCCGGTGTCCCCCGATGTGGCTGTCAGAATCACAATTTCTTCTTCCACATGGTTTTTCTTCGCCGATGTTATCATCAGATGCGGCAGAATCGATAACGCCATATCTTTAAAAGCAATCGTCGCCCCGTGGAACAGCTCCAGATAATAAGCATGGTCCGCCTCCACAAGCGGCGCAATCTCCTCCGTATCGAATTTGGAATCATAAGCTTTACGAATGCAGTTCTTCAATTCTTCTTCCGTAAAATCCGTCAGGAAAAGTTTCATGACCTCATATGCGATTTCCTGATAACTCATGTCCGCCATATCCTTCAAAGACTTTTCCAAAGACGGAATATGGTCCGGTACGAAAAGACCTCCATCCTCGGACAGTCCCTTCAGAATTGCCTGTGACGCCTGTATTTTCTTTTCATCATTTCTCGTACTGCCGTATAATACTTCCATTCCTGTAACCATATCCTTTCCATGTACTTCCTTATGACTCCGTTTTCTCAGAGACCGCTTTTCACTCTTCCGTCTCGTCTTTCAGAATCTTACCGACAACCGTAATCAAAATACTGCCGAGCACGAGCGCAATCAGTGCGCCGCTTCCGTACCGGGCAAACAGCACAAGCATTTCATGGCTTTCATTCCATTTATCGTTAATGCAATAGAATGCGCCCTCTATATTCGCGTCATAATCCCTGCAAAAATCCTCAAGCTGCTTTATGGCCTGCTGATGAACAGGGCTCTTTCTTCCGACAGGAAGCGTTATTTCCTTGCCGGCCTTCAATGCTCTGGCATCGTCAGTCGACATCTGTGCCAGTATGTAAGACCCATCGGGCAATTGAATCAGAAAATACTCGGCGTATTCTCCCAGAATGTCAAAAGTCATACTCGAAACATCCGGACGGTGTCTCGGCCTGCTCCTTCTACTGCCGCTCGAATAAGCGGAAACCCATGTATGACGGGTTCCGATTCCGGTCGGTATAATTTCTTCCGGCTCCACCGTCACAAAACTTGTCTGCCAGGTATCTTCCCATGTTTCCGCGTCCTCAATTCTCGGGATGTCATCGGCCGCAGGCATTCCGATATAATCTTCCGGAAGTCCGCCCTCGGTCATTGCCAGCGTAACCGGTTCTTCTTTTCCCCGAAGCACCGATTCCACAGGAAGCGCTTTCGCTACAAGAACGGCAATTACCAAAGCAACAATCACAACGATAAATTCCAAAATTTTTCTCAACATCTTTTTCATATGATACGCAAAGCTCCCTCTATTCCGGTCAGAACCCCGGATGCACTCTTTGTTCCGCCTCTTCCCAGGCATCCAGCAAAGGCCGGAATTTCTCATAAGCAAATTTATAATATTCCTTCAGATAATCTTCTCCCCGGACCAATAAAAAATCCTCGATGATTACCTGCTTTTTACTGCATTTTGAGCAACTGTGCACTTCTACCTTACAGGCGCGCCGCCCACTGGGAATCTGTTCCCTTCCCATAATCGGCGTCATATGGGTAAGCAGATATTTCTCGGCATTTTCATAAGTATCGCCAAACGAAACCGGCAGAAGAAATAAATAGGTGCGAGGCAGCGCTTTAGCTGCCTCCGCCTTACAGTACATACAGGTAGAACCGTCTTTTTTGATTCTTACATATTCCCGGATAAAAGAAATTCCAAAAACAATTACCGCTCCAATGACGACGAGGATAATGATAACCGGCAGGTAATATGACAGACTGCCCATTTTTATCTGCCCTCCGCGTTTCTCTTAGCCGCCTGCAGAAGTTCAACAAAAGTGTCTGCCTTTGATATCGCTTCCGCACCCATCCCGGATTTCAGGTTGACAGCCCGGTTGCTGATGAGCGTGTAAATCGTCATTTTCTTTCCATCGAGATAAAATACAAACCGAACGCCGGTCATCGTCGATGCGACAGTTTCCGGCCGTTCAATTCTTGATGCGCTGAACACCTGAATTTCCATCGGATTATAAGCGGAAATATAGCCAATCATACCGCCTTCCACATCGATGTATAAAATGTTTCCCCTGCTCGTAAAAGAACTGTTAAAGCAATAGGGGAGCGCTTCTACTTTCTGCGCGGTGCGGTTTACAAAAATACGGGTAAGGCTTCCGTAACCAATCAGCATTAACAGTACCATCCATACCAAAAACCCGAAGACAAATATCAGCGGAAGAAAAACATCCAGCCGGAACGGCCCTTCCGAAAACAGGCATATAGCCAATGAAATAATAACCGGTGCTCCAATGCCAAGTCCCAGTAGCAACAGCCAGAAAAAGCTTCCGAATTTTTTGAGTTTTGCAGTTTCTTCTTTCATTCCTATGTATCTCCTTCAACCTCATAATATTTTCTTGCGCAATACACGCCGCTCATCCGCCTGCGGCCTGCCCGCACACAGCTAGATTATAACACCATAAGGCTTTCATGGCAATCCGGATTTATAAGAAAAACTCATGATTTCCATAGGAAAAAAGTTTTGTCAGCTTCTGGTCAAACCATTTGACTTTCGTGGAATCCGCTTTTTTTCTTGCGCAGAAATATAAGGCTCCCTGAGAAATATCTTCTCCGTAAAGCGCTCTTTCCACCGCTTCATAGGTTTCCTGGCTGACCTTTACATTCTGAAAACGTCCATCCACCGTCGGACTGAACTGGGCCACCCCCTGTTCCTTCTGCATGACGACCTCTGTCACCGTGTCGGGAAAGCTTTCGTTGTTGACGCGGTTCAGCACTACATTGGCCACGAGAAGTTTCCCATCCTCATCCTCTCCGCCGGCTTCCGCTTCCACAATCCGAAGCAGCGCATCATAATCCTGTTCGGACAACTGATACTTCTTTGTCTGTTCCAATACTTCATAATCCACGACCCGCTGTCCCGACGCCACACAGGCGACCACTTCCAGAAAGCTTTTCCTGCTCTCCTCTTCCGTCGCCGTCAGATACTCCATCCGAAACGCCTGCGTCGCCGCAATACGGTTTATCTGCAGCTCCTTCAGACAAATCCACGAAGTCACCAAAATCAAACTCATCAACAGAAATTTTGTCAGACATCTTTTATACATACATATTTCTCCTGTTCTCCATACTGATAAACATGCCATTCTTTCAACCCGCAGACTTTTGGCCACAGGCACAAAGTTGTGCTTGTCTGCTTTTTTTGTTGTTAACATTGTTGTAATATTTTATACAGAAATCCGGAAAAATATGTTATACTAATGCCAATATTCAGAAATATTTCAAAAGATTGGAGATTATCCATGCCGCAGTTACCCGGTGTTTATCAGGCAAAAAAGAAAAACGGCACAATCTATTACCGTTCTTCTTTAACTTATCGCGCAAAGCATATCAGTCTTGGCAGTTACGGTACGCCGGAATCTGCCCATGAGGCTTATCTGCTCGCAAACCGCATTCTTCAGGATATCGCAGTCGGAATCGGTCATTATCACTCGGATTCCGTTCTTTTATTCGAAAAATGGGTCTGTCTGATAAACTTTCGGGATAACGGACTGTATTTCTCAAACCCGTTATATATACGACCTTCTTTTTTCTATTATTACTTTTCGCCGTCCCATTTTTTTATCTTCGACAAAGACGATTTGTTCTATTATTCCAACCACAAAATTTCCTGCAGGGGCGGCCATTATTTCGTTGCGGATTACGGGATGCAGATAAATATCATGAATCGCTACGGCATCAAAAATTATGCCGTACTGAACAAAGATTATCGGTTCATCAATGGAAATACCAATGATTTCCGCTATGAAAATATAGAAATTCTGAATGCTTATCACGGCGTTTCCGCTTTTCGCCGAAAAGGCGAACTGCTTTACAAAGCCAAAATTCATATCAGGGGAAATTATACAATCGGCGTTTACCGGACGGAGGAAGAAGCCGCCATTGCCTATAACAAAGCCATTGACCTGCTAAAAAAAGCCGGCGTAAAAAAGGCTTATACCCCGAATTATATGGAGGGTATGTCACCAGCCGTTTACGCCGACCTGTATACCGCTATTTCTGTTTCACCCAAAATTGAACATTATCTGTCAGAATAACTGACAAAGCACAGATTCAGGCTGGCGTCTCCCGTCACACCGTTCAATACGCCCGTCGTCGTATACTGCCACATCGCGAACTGATACGGATAATCGGGCACATCCTGCTCCTGTGAAAGCCATACATCGTAGTCCTGAAGTTTCGCCAAATCAACATTTTTAATCAGCCATTCCTTGTTTCCGTATATCATCGGGGCATATCCGGCGGTCTGTATGCCGCTCAGGAAAGTTATCGCAATCGACGTCTTATCATCTCTTGAAAGCCCGTCGATTCTCGCCTTGTCATTGGCTACATTTTCCATGTCAAAAGCTACCGGATAAGTAATATGCGCTCTGTACGGTTCCAGATTCTGAATGACAAAATTCGCTTCCTGCAAAACTTCTTCCTGTGAAATCGCCTGGGAATAAAAATAAACGCCGATATCCAGTCCGGCCTCGATTGCCGCCTCCATATTCTCCACAAAGTTATCGTCCAGAGAAATCTGACCTGTACTGTATCCCCTCGCGCCGAGACGCAGCATGACAAAATCAATGCCCGCCGCCTTTATGCTGTTAAAATTAACCTTGCCGTTATGTTTGGAAATATCGACTCCAACATAGGAAATCTTTTTGCCGTTATCCGTATATTTCCGCAGATTCGCATTTTCCGACAGATTTTTGAAATCATATGTATTCTTTGTCAGATAGGGACTGATAAGAACCCATTCTTCTTTTCCGTCGGAAGTTTTTACCAGCGTATGTTTGCCGTCCGTAGAAGGGTCTTCCTGTACGACTTCCTCTTTTTTCTCCGCATAACTGTCCGGTTCCTCATCGTTTTCCGTATCATCCGCGCTCTGCGTTCCTGTCGGCGTCTTCTCCGTTTCTTTTCCCTCTGCCGGATACATATCCCAAAAATCCAAATCCTCCGCACGAAGTTTCTGTTCCGGCTCCGGTACTGCAGTTTCCGGCTCTGCCGCCGCTTCCTGCTGCTTTACGACTTCCGGACCGGGTTCTTTGTCTTTGTCATTTTTACGGTTATCCTTCATGACCGTAAACAGAAGAATCAATACAAAAGCTGATACACCGAGTACCATATAAAAAATGGAATGGCTGCTCGAACGTTTTCCATCATCTCCTGGCAGTCTCATCGATATGAACTTCTCCTTTCTCATCACCTGAAATTTCTTTCCATCCACGACTTTGCTGATAAAAAAATGGAAAAAAAAGGTGTTCTCTATTATAATGTATCATGGTAATATGTCCTGTGAATTACTGAACAGAGATATTCTATCACGAAAAGATTCGATTGACAACTTTTGCCGGGATGGAAATGTCTGAGAAAGGAATTATCCATGCTGAAAAAAATCCCTTTTTTGATTGTCCTTGCCTCATTCGCAATGCTTTTGAACGGCTGCGCACGCAATACAACCCCCGTTACCAGAACCGGATTCTATTTCGATACGGTCATTCAGGTCACTATTTATGACGCGGAGAAAAAAGACTGCCTCGATGAATGTATGGCGCTTGCAGACTCTTATGAAAAAATGCTCAGCCCTTCCGTAGAAGGCTCGGATATCTGGAACATCAACCACAGCGGCGGCATGCCCGTTCAAGTTTCCGACGAGACGGCCGAGCTGCTAAAAACGGCTCTGACATACTGCGAAATGAGCGGTGGACGCATCGACCTTACGATGGAAACGGTCAGCAGGCTGTGGGATTTTCATCCGTATGAAACAACGGCTGATTCCGCACCCGATTCCAAAACCGACGCCGGCACAGCTTTAGACCGGATTCCTGACAGCGACACCATCGCCGAAGCGCTCCTCCATGTCGATTATCATAATCTGCACATGGAAGGCACTACGGTTACGCTTCTTGACCCGGAGAGTCAAATCAGCCTCGGCTTTATCGCCAAAGGGTATATTGCGGATAAACTGAAAGAATATCTGCTGTCCGAAAACATCCGGAGCGCCATCATCAATCTGGGCGGCAATCTTCTGGCAGTCGGCGTGAAACCCGACGGCTCTCCCTTTCAGTTCGGCATCCAGAAACCTTTTGACACACAGGGAACCCCTGTCACCGTTTTATCGGTATCCGACAAGTCCGCCGTCTCTTCCGGCATATATGAACGGTATTTTTATCAGAACCAGGTCCTGTATCATCATATTCTGGATGCCTCCGACGGTTATCCGGTGCAGAACAATCTGCTTGGCGTCACGATTCTTTCGGATTCCTCCACGGTTGGCGATGCGCTCTCCACCACCTGCTTCGTGCTCGGACCCGAAGAGGGAATGCAGCTTATTGAATCCCTAGACGAGGTGGAAGCCGTTTTTGTTACAAAAGATTATGCCCTGCACTATTCCAGCGGTTTGTCTCCAAAGGAAGACGCAAACCGATAGTTTTACTGCTTCTGTCCGGACGCCTGCCCGGTCAGGACAGCGGCACTTCGCAGCTGCCGCCCGCCGGCAAAGTGATGCGTACTGTTTTCTCCTGATATTTAATCTTCGTATCATAATCGGAAAACGCGCGAATCGTACAGTTCACCAGTTTTCCGTCTTTCCAGGTAATGGCGGCCTCGGCGTTCCCCACCAGACGAAGCCCTCTAACCGTTCCGCTGTTCCAGGCTTTGGGAAGCGCCGGTAACAGGACAACTCTGTCCGGGCTGCTTTGCACTAACATCTGGGCAATCGCCGCAGCCGCGCCGAAATTACCGTCTATCTGAAACGGCGGATGTTTATCAAATAAGTTCGGGTAGGTAGACTTTTCCAACATTTTCTCCAGATTTTCATACGCCTTTTCTCCATCCCACAACTTCGCGTAATGGTTCATAATCCACGCTCTGCTCCATCCGGTATGCCCGCCGCCGTTCTGCAGACGTCTCTCCAGCGTTTTTCGTGCGGCAGCCGCTAACGCCGGCGTCCCATCCATCGTAATTTCATCCGAGGGGTATAACCCGTACAAATGAGAAATATGCCGGTGGCCGGGCTCCGCCTCTTCATATTCCTCCATCCATTCCAGAATCGTTCCCTTACTTCCGACTCTGGTAGGCATCAACCGTTCCTTTATCCGGGAAATCTCCGCAAGAAATGTTGTGATATCATCAATGCCTTCTATATCAAAATTCTGAACTTCTTCTCCCAACACCCTGCCGGCTTCTATGCACCCGCTCAGAAAATGCCGCAGTATCTGGTTATCCATCGTTGCGCCGATGCAACAGGCGCCCTGCTCTCCGGTCGGCAGAATATAGGTGTTTTCCGGTGAAACGGACGGAGACGTTACCAGATAACCGTCCTTTTCTATCAGAAAATCCACAAAGAACAATGCCGCTTCCGCCATCACCGGAAAAGCTTCCCGTAAAAATGCCTTATCCCGGGTATATTCAAAATGTGTCCACAAATGCGTGCATAACCATGCAGCCCCCATGACCCAATAAGTTCCCGGAACCCAATGGTCCTGCGGAGAACAGTCTCCGTGGATATCCGTATTATGGTGAGCCACGAATCCCCGGCATCCATACATCTGCCTCGCCGTCTTTCTTCCATTTCTCTGCATCTTCTGCAACAACGGCAGTAAAGTCGTATGACATTCTGCCAGATTGCATGTCTCCGCCGGCCAATAGTTCATCTCTAAATTAATGTTAATCGTATACTTACTATCCCAGGGCGGGATAAACTCCTTATTCCAGATTCCCTGAAGGGTAGCCGGCAAATCCCCCGCCCGGCTGCTGCATATCAAAAGATATCGTCCGTAATCAAACAACTGTTTCATGAGTCCGATATCCCCACAGGGATTCGATAATCTCTCATCGGTGGAACGAGAATCGGCTTCGCCGTCTTCCGGAACGTCGAACGCCAGTTCTGCTTTGCCGAACAATGAGCGGTAATCCCGTATATGTTCTGCACGGACGGCTTCATATTCCTTCTCCATACACTTATCAATTCTTTCGGCCAGCTGTTCCTGAAGCAGAGACTGCAAAGCCGACTGATAGAGATATTCTTTCCGCTCCGGTTCCCCTAATCCAAAATATTCCAGTTCCCCGGGAAAATCATGTTCCGCAAAATAGTTCCTGACGTATTTATCCTTTACTTCCGAGCCGATATGATATGTCGTATCCGCCGCAAAATAAAGAATTACTTCATCCGCCGCTTCGATGCACAGGTTCTCGCCAATCAACCGCAGACATCCGCCTTTTGTTTTGGCCCGAAGCATGGACGCAAACTCCACGCCGCCCCGTCCCAGATTGCCACGAAGCAGAATACCGTCATCCCGCCACTTTCCTGCGCCATCATAAAAACGTCCCCTCGAAAGAGCTGCCGTCAGATTTATTTTTCCCTGCGCAGATGCTCTCAACCGCATCATCATACACCCGTCCGGCCTGGAAACGAAAAACTCCCGTTCATAATCCACGCCGTCCAAAGAAAAACGCACCCCGGCAACCGCAGTATCCAAATCCAGATTTCTGCAATATTCTTTCTCTTCCCCCGGACAGCGATAATCCATTTCAATCTCGCCCAGTGTCTGATAAGGATGCTCACTTTGCGGACACCCGGAACCGGCCAGAAGCAATAACCGCTCCGCCTCCTGAATCTTACCGTCGGACAGAAGCTGGCGGATTTGCGGCAAATATGCTTTTAAATCAGGGTTATTCCGGTCCACCCTTCCTCCATACCACATACTTTCTTCATTCACCTGAATGCGTTCTTTGTCAGTCCCCCCAAATACCATTGCGCCAAGTCTGCCATTCCCAAGCGGAAGAGCCTCCTCCCACTGTCCGGCCGGTTTTCGATACCATAACTGATTCATATACCTTCCTCCATCATTTTAATGCCCGTTATAGCAGGCCCGTCTTCATGCCCTCTGAGCGCATGAAGATTTTCATAAATTATAGCAAAGGTATTACCGGCTCCGCAACCTGCGGCCACATATCATTTTGAGTCCTGAGAACCAATTTGTAAGATTCTCTTTAAACTTCGAACGGTAGCACGGTATATCAGAAAGAACAGGAGCCCAATCAGGAAAAGAATTCCCATGCAGACGCCCAGTCCGATTACCTCCGAAAAAACAATCCGTCCGTCATTGGCATACAAAATCATGCCATAATAGAAATACATGGCTGCCATTCCGACAAGCGCCGGAATCCGGAACACATTACCGCACTGACATCGTACCTCTTTTTCCAGAAAAGCGGGCGACGCGCCGAGTTTCTTTAAATCATCGAAAATATAGCGGTTATTCATCGCGATTGTCTGACAGCGGGTATAGCAGACGACGAGCGCTGTCATCAGGCAGACGATAAAAATGAAGAGAAACATCATAAAAAATACGGCCATCGTTACAAGAAAATCATTTTTGTCCAGAATCCGGAATTTCGGTTGATAACGCCATGTCATCCTGAAGTTATTGGAATCCATCTCCTCATACGAAATCCGCATCATCGGGTCCGAATCTCCCCAATATTCTTCTCCCGCTTCTTCCGCCATGATTTTACAGACCCGGTCATAAAGCACAGAAATTTCACAGCTTTCGTCGAGCGAGGCAACGAACCGATGATACAAGTCTCTGGCAAATTCATAAGAATCTTTTCCGTCGGTATTAAACCGCACCATAACCCCGCGCCATTCATCGGAAAGCCCCTCTGCCAAAAGTGCGTAATCTTCATTACTTATCACCGAAAGCATATACTTTCCCGCGAGCAGGTCATCATGAAGGTATCCTGCAAAGCCTGTCTCTATCTGTTTCCTCGTCGTCATATTGGTCAGGTGTCCTGCACTTTCATTGGTATAAACGGAAGCCTCACTCTGATTCGTAACGGCAAAATATGTACCGGGCGCAATATTCACCGTTTCACCGGTCAGTCTCTCGTATGATTCTTCAGAAAGCAGCACCAGTTCCGAACCGATTGACTCATACACCATATGAAAATGTTTCCCGTCCGCCTCTTCCACCATCGTATTTCCGCCTGCGCCTACCGTAATATATTCACATGTTTCCCAGTCTTTCAATGTAAGTCCATACATGTCAGCCAATGCCTCCACCGCATCCTTATCCGGAACGTTCTGGTTCGGACGGTATTCATAAAAATAATCATAAGCCCGGCTTTCGTACTCGAGCAATGCGCTCGAACTCAACGTCGGCAGATAAAAAATGGCAAAACAGGCGCCGGCCACCAGGATTGTCACGATAATTAAATTATTCACCGTCTGCTTTCCCTGAAATTTCATCATGCTGCGGGAAATGATATTTTTGTACGGATTTTTCTTACGATTCGGCATGCCGGGCCAGTTTCCCCATCCGTTTACCACCGTATGCAGCATGACCATGTAAAGCCCGATAAAAACCGGCGCATACAGAATGCCGAGCCAGGCAGGCGCATACGCGCTCATAACCTTCATCCAGAACCCGGGCGCGCCATATCCTGAAACCGCACCGATAAAAATCAGCAGAAAACCGACGGGCCCGCACCATTTTCCCAATTCTTTCACCGGCTCATTGATATGTTCTTCCCTGATAACCTCCATAATATTTGTTTTTCTCACATAACGCCATGCGCCCATGCAGGCAAATCCCGTCACCAGGAGCCAAAAAAGCAACGAAACAAAGAGACAATTCATATTAAAATGAAGCGCCATTTCCGCACTGTCCACCAGAAACAGACGAAATACGCTCCAAATCAGCCATACAAACGGAAAACCGGCTATAATACCGACCGCACAGGATATGCTGCTGAGCAGTATCACTTCCCGGAACAGTCCCGGAAAAAGCCTGCTTCTGGAAGCACCGAGCGCCATCAGAATGCCGAGCTGTCTCGACTTATGCCGGAAGAAAAGGGCGGACGCGTACAGGGTAAATACCACACATCCGAACAATGTCATAACAAAAATCATATTCATCTGTTTTCTGCTGTCCCCGCCCGGCGGAAAAACAGTCTGTACGGTCGGTGAAAACATCAGCGCCGCATACGCCGATACAATCATCAACGCCATAAAATTGCAGAATAAATACAGTCCCGCATGTTTTCTGCCCGCATGCTGCAGCTTCCGTTCCATTGCTTTCATTGTTCGCATCTGTTCCGTGCCCGCCTGTGCCTTCCGCCTCTGTTCCTTATGTTCCCGCATCATACATCCACCTCCTGGTCGCTCATTTCTTTGATAACCTGTAAAAGTTCATCCTGAAATTCTCTGCGGCTTCCCGAATGCTCCAGCTGGCGGTAAATGTTGCCATCCTTAAAAAGAATCACGCGGTCACAGAAAGATGCCGCAAAGCTGTCGTGCGTTACCATAAAAATTGTCGCTTTCATCTTTTCCCGCGCGCTCCCAAACGCCTCGATAACCGCGCGGCTCGATTTGGAATCCAGATTTCCCGTGGGTTCATCGGCCAGAATCATCAACGGACGGTTCATCAGACTTCTTGCCACAGCGGCTCTCTGTTTCTCACCGCCGGAAATTTCCGCGGGATACTTGTTCATGATATGTCCGATGCCAAACAGCGACACGAGTTCGTCCGCAAGCGCCTCCGCGTCCGCGCTGACTTCTCCCTGTATGATGCGGGGCACGAGAATATTCTCCCGGATTGTCAGGCCGTCCAACAGCATGAAATCCTGAAAAACAAAGCCCAGTTTTTCGTTCCTTATTTTCGCAAGTCCTTCCTCCTTCTGCCCTGCCAGTGACTTTCCTCCCAGAGTAATTTCCCCTTCCTCAAAAGGGATATAGCAGGAAATACAATTAAGAAGCGTGGTCTTTCCGGAACCGGAAGGTCCCATAACCGCGACAAACTCTCCCTTTTCTACATGGAAGTCGATTCCCTTTAGTACAGGATATTTTATTTTTCCCGTTTCATAGGATTTGTAAAGATTTTTAACATATAGCATAACAATGCCTCCCCTTTCGTTTCTAAGATACCACTACCATAACATAAACCGGGAAAACGCATCGGAAGCAATGTCAACTTTGCCCCTCTCTTTGTAAAGTCTGACCGTACTTTGCAGAAAATGTAAAGTTTGGGGCATTCTATGTAAAGTCTGACCGAATGACCGAAAGATGAGAACTGCATTTTTCCGAAAAATATGATAGAATATCTGCAGATTGACAGACCTGCATCCCGTAAAGAGATTATCTGCCCACGGAGGGACTATAAAATGCTGCGTATCGCACTTTGTGACGACGAAGCCGCTGCAAGAGACGCGCTTCGCATACAACTGGAAAAAACGCTGATAGAAAACACCGAAGACATCGTCTATGAATTTTCGACCGGAACAGGCGCCGTCTCCTGGCTTCAAAAACATCCGGGAGAAATCGACCTGCTTTTTCTTGATGTGGAGATGGACGGATTAAATGGCATGAAATGTGCGGAAGAAATCAGAAAGTTCGACCAGAACCTGATGATAGTCTTCGTTACAGGCTATGCGGACTACGTTTTCGACGGCTACCGGACAGGCGCGCTCGACTATATCATGAAACCTGTTCAGCCCGGAAAGCTGATGGAACTGCTGCACCGGGTCCGCACCAAAATGGCGCTGGAAGAAAAAGACCTCTTTCTTGTCAGGAATACGGACGGTATCTGGCGTTTCCGTCTGCATGATATTTTGTATTTCTATTCCGAAAAGCGGCTTGTCTATCTCGTCACCGGAAAAGCCGAATACCCTTTTTATGACAGGCTCGAAAAGGTCGAAGAACGTCTGGACGGACGCTTTATCAGAATTCATCAGCGGTTTTTAATCAACCCGGAACATGTGGAACGGATTGGAAAAGACTGCATTCTTCTGCCGGAACGCGAACTCCCGTGCAGCAGAAAATACAGAGAACAGGCCGCCGCGAAAATTGCACGCTCGATTCTGCATTAAATGCTGTTCCTCAATAAAGCCGCGGCTGACTCTATAAAACGGAGGCTTTCATGAGACTTACCCGAACTATTTCAATCCTGCTTTCTTTCCCAACTGCCTTCTTTTTGTATGGCGCAATCA
The DNA here is from genome assembly GCA_910578475.1 of uncultured Lachnospiraceae bacterium. Lineage (GTDB taxonomy): Bacteria > Bacillota > Clostridia > Lachnospirales > Lachnospiraceae > UBA3282. The sequence continues at coordinate 15,911 of CAJTRK010000031.1, forward strand.
GAACATTAATCATCGTATCCGAAAAACGGTTGAAACGGCTTCTGCTTTTTTCGGTATGCCTGATGCTTTCCGAAATCGTTATCTTTTTTGGAGATTTCTATAATATTCTGCCCGTATTCGCCCTGTTCCTCTTTGTGATACATTTCACCTGCAAAGGAACATTTTATAAGAAAACGGCAATCGCGCTTTTGTTTTTCAGTACGGGCATTTCTTTTAATGCGCTGCGGGACAACTGTCTGACCAACCCGTACCTCAAGTTGGAACAATATGAAAAGAGTATGTTGATTTCTTCTTTCAGCAGTCTGTTCTTCTACCTTTTTTTATTTCTGGAAACCAGAATTTTTGCTCCCGACAAAGATTATGAACTCTCCGACAGTATGTGGAAATTGCTGACGCTGCTCACCATACCGCCATTCTGCACCGTGTTCTGTCTGGTGCTGCTTTACGATGTATCCTTCTGGAACGTCCTTTCCCGGGTATATCGTTTTCATCGGGATTATGCCGCCCTGCTTGTCATTTCTATTTTCTCCTTCATCGGTCTGCTATGGACAATCACCATACTTGCCAGACAGCAGAAACTGGAGCAGCAGCACGCTCTGGCAGATATCAACCATCATTATTACGAGGCTATGGAACAACAGTATTTCGAGATACGGCGGCTCAAACACGATATGGCAAATCATTTACAGGTTCTTTCCGCGCTTCCTGCCGAAGAACAACAACGCTATCTGGAAGACCTTTCCAGAAATCCCGCGCTTACACAAACCCTTCATTATTGCGGCGACGCTACGGTCAATGCGGTTTTAACCACAAAAGAAAACCAGTTGAAGCGCTGTGGCATTCAACTGGCGTACACCATCGATATTCAGAAAGAACTTCCCTTTGACCCCACCGATATCTGCGCTCTGTTCGCGAACGCACTCGATAATGCAGCGGAAGCCTGTCGAAAAGCGGAAAATGAAGATAAAAAAATAACATTGGAAAGCAGGGTGCAGAAAGGATTGTTTTGTCTGAAAATAACAAATCCTGTCGGAGGAGATGCAAATGAAATCAAATATCATGCCTCCAAAATAAACCTGACCACACGGGACGGTTCTGCGCCTGCAACGACAAAACCGGATAAAGCGTCTCACGGACTCGGCCTGAAAAGCATGCGGGAAATTGTTCTCAGATATCAGGGCGAAATGGAACTGAAATCGGAAAACGGAACCGCAGAGCTGTTCCTGTATATGCCGCTTTGCAACGGATAACCGACATCATTTCACAAGTCTGCGCCATAGAAACGGGAGTTCATACAGCATCATGGCAAGCCATCCCGCCAGATACGCCCAGGGCAATGCGGTAATTCCCATCTTACAGCCAAATACGAGGAAAAAGCATACTGCCACACGGACTCCCATATTTATCAGGCTGCTCCACAACGTAATCTTCAGGTCTCCCATTCCCCGGAAATATCCCTGTACGCCGTTCGTAACCGCAGGAATCATATACATGAACGCAATCAGATGCAGATACTGCTCTCCCGTTATAACGGTCATCTCATCCTGCGTAAATAACCGCATCAGCGGATTTGCCAGAAACAACAGAAGAATGCCTGTTATTCCGCCATAAACAAGTTCTATATACATGCCTGCACGAAACGCTTCTTTTATACGCTTCGTTTCCCCGGCGCCGCGATTCTGCGCCATCACGCTTGTCATCGCATGGCCGATGTTCTGCTCCGGAATATAGGCAAAATCATCAATCCGGTTAATCGCGGCAAACGCCGCCGTTGCTGTCACGCCCATCGTATTAACGGTTCCCTGAATGCTGAGCTTTCCAATCTGAACCGTAGACTGCTGCAACGCGCTGACGAAACCGTACCGGATGGTTTGTCCCAACAGCCTCCTGTCAAACCGAAACCATTGTTTTCCGAGATTCATGACCGGTATATTTTTACGGATATAGCACCAGCACAAAAGGCAGCTGAGCGCCTCGCTCAATACCGTGCTGACCGCACACCCTGCCGTTCCCATCGCAAAAGCAATGACAAAAACCAGGTCTCCGATAACGTTTACAACTGCACTGATTCCCAGGAAAAAAAGAGGCGATTTACTGTCCCCCATTGCCCGCAGCGTGCTCGCAAAAAAATTATAGATAAAATTAAATACAAGACCGCACATGATGACCCTGAGATAAACTGCCGCCTCCGCGCTGATTGCAGTATCCACCTGTAAAATTTCCAAAAACATCGGCGCCGCCGCAAAAACAACTGCGGTAAGCGCCAGTGAAAATCCGATTCCGGCGGTCATTGCCGTACTAATCTGAAGTTTTAACGTTTCATAGTCTTTCGCACCGTACAGCGTTCCAATCAAAATTCCCGCGCCAAGACAGATACCCTGCAGAAAAAGAATCATCAGCGTTACGAGCGGGTTCCCCGTTCCGACCGCCGCCAATGCCTCTCTTCCCACATACCGTCCGACAACGATGCCGTCGATTGCATTATAGGTAAGCTGGAGCAGATTCCCCAATATCAACGGAATGGTAAACCGGATAATGGCAGGAAACATTGCTCCTTTTGTCAGGTCCTTCGTCACACCTGCACCTTCCCTGCAAGCACATTTTTATAATCTTCCAGGTTTTTCTGCAACAGCGCCGGCGTATCAAGTCCGTAAGGGCATTTGCTCTTACACTGGTTACAATGAATACAGTTTTCGATTTTCATCATCTTTTCCTGTCCTTCTTCGCTCAGATGGCCTGCAGAAGGGGAACGCCGCAGCAGCAATGACATTCTCGCGCAGTTATTGATTTCGATTCCCATCGGGCAAGGCATACAATAGCCGCAGCCCCTGCAGAATTCGCCGAGCAGCTCCTCCCTGTCATGAGCAATCAGCGCTTTGATTTCTTCGTTCATCACCGGAGGTTTTTCGATATAGGAAAGGAACTCATCCAATTCGTTCTCCCGCTGGACGCCCCAGATGGGAAGCACGTTATCATACTGCGCAAGGTACGCATAAGCCGCCGCGGAGTTGGTAATCAAACCGCCGGACAACGCTTTCATCGCAACAAACCCCATATCTTTGACTTTACATTTTTCCACCAGTTCGATGTCCTTTTCGGTCGCAAGATAACAGAACGGAAACTGCAATGTTTCATACAGCCCGCTGTCTACGGCCTCGTTCGCAACGGCAAGCCTGTGGTTCGTAATACCGATATGTCTTATCTTTCCCTGCTCTTTTGCCTTTAACGCCGCGTCATATAATCCGCTTTCGTCGCCCGGTTTCGGACAGAATGCCGGATTATGAAACTGATATACGTCTATATAATCCGTCTTCAGATTTTCAAGGCTTGTTTCCAAATCTTTCCAGAAATCCTCTGCATTGCCTGCTCCTGTTTTGGTTGCAATCCATATTTTATCCCGGATGCCCTCAAAAGCAAGACCCAGTTTATGTTCACTGTCCGTATACCATCTTGCCGTATCAAAATAGGTAATACCGTTATCATATGCTTTTTTCAACAGATAAACCGCGTCCTCATCCGGGATTCTCTGAATCGGCAGCGCGCCGAACCCGTTCTTATTCGTTACGATTTCTGTTTTTCCAAGTCTTACCGTTTCCATAGGTAATACCCGCTCCTTTCTTTGTCCGTGCCCACCTGCGCCGTACCGCCGCCCGGAGCATACGGATTTTGTTCTTTTTATAAGGAGATAATCGCCTTCTTCGGACATTTTTCTTTACATGTACCGCATCCGGTGCACTTCTCCTGGTCAATGGTCGCGTTAAAACTGTCAATGGTAATTGCATCCGCCGGACAGTTTCTTTTACACATCTGACATCCGATACAGCCGACTTCACAGGCCTTCATCGTTACCGGGCCCTTATCGCGGTTGCTGCACGCTACCGCCTGTTTCGCATCGTATGGAATCAGCGTAATCAGATTCTTCGGGCAGGCTGCGATACATTTTCCGCATGCCTTACATTTTTCTTTATCCACGACCGCCACACCGTTTACGACATGAATCGCGTCAAACGGACATGCTTTCACGCAGCTGCCATAGCCAAGACAACCGTAATCGCAGGATTTTTCCCCGCCGCCCGGCACATAAGAAAGCATTTTGCAGTCTTCGATTCCGGAATATTCATAGTCTTTTTTCGTCTTATCGCAATCGCCCTGACACTGTACGAAAGCCACCTGTTTTACGCTGTCTCCCGCTTCCACGCCCATGATTTCCGCAATCAGTTTACCGACTTTTTCGCCGCCCACCGGACAGGCGTTGACGGGAGCCTCTCCTTTGGCAATTGCCGCCGCCAGATTGGAACATCCGGCATAACCGCAGCCGCCGCAGTTATTACCCGGCAGTACGCCGAGCACCGCTTCTTCTTTTTCATCCACTTCTACTTTAAATTTAATTGCCGCGGCGCCTAAAAACAGACCGACAAACAATCCCACGCCTCCGACAATCGCTGTTGCAACCAGAATTCCGGTTATTTCCATAAGTAATCCTCCATTCTATAACCACGCCTTTCTCACACTAACCTCCATACTCCCGCATCGCGGAATCTCAAATCCATGCGGAGAATGCCGTATTTTAGGCATTCTACTGCGTGAGAAAAGTCTGCAAAGCAGACTTAGAGCTTCTTCGCGAAACAGCCAAGCCTGGAAAACAGGCTTTAGCTGTATGAGCGATTAGAAGTTCTTCTCACGCTATAACAATCCGGAAAATCCACAGAATGCAATTGCCATCAGTCCTGCCGTAATCAGGACAATCGGCATTCCTTTAAAGGATTCCGGTATATCGTTATATTCCATCTTTTCTCTGATACCGGCCAGAATGATAATTGAGATGGTAAAGCCAACCGCCGTTGCAAAACCGTTTACGACGCCTGCCAATATTCCATAATTTTTCTGTACATTCGTAAGCGCAACTCCGAGCACGGCACAGTTTGTCGTAATCAGAGGCAGATACACGCCAAGCGCCTCGTACAGCGCCGGCATAAATTTTTTCAGGAACATTTCCACAAACTGTACGAGCGCCGCTATCACGAGAATGAAAACAATCGTCTGCAGATAAGTAATATTAAACGGTATCAGCACATATTTGTAAATGACTCCCGCCACCGCCGAAGCCAGCGTAATCACGAAAATGACCGCCGCTCCCATGCCGCCTGCCGTACTGGTCTTTCTGGACACGCCGAGAAACGGGCACAGCCCGAGAAACTGGCTTAAAACGACATTACTTACAAGAGAAGAGCTGATTAAGATGATAAATAAATCTTTAAGCATGTTCTTTCTCCTCCTCTCCCTTTATCTTCTGTGCCTTTTCATCATAAAAACGTTTTGTGCACCCGGTATCCGAACAGTTCAGGCAGTCGTTACCGCAGCCTGACTGGATTTTCGACATATCTTTTCCTTTTCTTTCACCAATTATTTTTATCTTATTCTGAATGGCGGTCAACACGGCAAGCACGAAAAAGGCTCCCGGAGCCAGGATAAAAATACTGCACGGAATATAGCTTTCCGGCATGATATTCATTCCGAACAACTTTCCCGCTCCAATCAGTTCCCGCACCGCGCCGATACAGGTGAGCGCAAATGAAAAACCAAGTCCCATACCGATTCCGTCGAATAAAGACGGAATAACCGGATTTTTGGAAGCATAGCTTTCCGCACGCCCCAATATAATACAGTTTACGACAATTAACGGTATATAGATGCCAAGCGCATCATACAATGCCGGGATAAATCCCTCCAAAAGCAGTTCCACCATTGTTACAAAAGATGCGATAATTACGATAAATGCCGGGATTCTGACCTTATCCGGAATAATATTCCGAAGCAGCGAAATGAAGGCATTGCTGAGAGCCAGCACGACCATTGTCGTCAGTCCCATACCGAGACCGTTCATCGCCGAAGTCGTAACGGCAAGTGTCGGGCACATGCCAAGCATCAGGACAAACGTCGGATTTTCTTTTATCAGTCCATTGATAAGACGTTCTTTGATATTATTCATTTTTACATCCATTCTCCTTTCTCAGCCACAGGCTGTGCCTTATTTCTCCGGGCTGTCGGCCGGTAAATTCGTCTGAAAATAAAACAATCCGGCGTTGACTCCATTAGTCACCGCATTCGTCGTAATCGTTGCTCCGGAAATTGCATCAATCTGATAATCAGCCGTTGCTCCGGTTTTGGAATACTCGAATTTTTCCACGCTCTTATCCGCAAACTGCGGGACAAGAACTTCCTCCGCCTTCATGCCGAGTCCTGCCGTCTCCGCAATATCCAATATGGCGATACCGTTTACGGTTCCGTTATTCGTAATGCCGACGGTAAAGCGGATATCGCCGCCGTACCCTTCTTTCGTCGTCACGGTAATCACATAGCCGAGCGCATTCCCGGATTCGTCCTGCGCTTCCATGACTTCATCAATCGTTTCCTGTGCAAATCCGGCCGCCGCCCATTCCTGTTCATCCGGCTGTGCAAAATCCACTTCCGCAAAAGACGCCGCATCAGCAAAAACTGCCTTACAGGCTTCCTGTTTCGCCTTTTCTTTCTGTATGGCAATCGGCTCTTTGGTAATCTGATAAACCAGCCCGAGAAGCAGTCCCGCAACCAGCGTAATCACGAGCAGAATTGCCGTATCCTTAAACATTCCGCCGATATCCGCACTCTTTTTTACTTCCTGATTCTCCGCATTGCTCATGCCCTTGCCCCTCCTTTCCCAAATGCCGTCGGAAGAGTCGCCTTTTCAATCAACGGCACGAGAAGATTTCCCAGAATAATCGCATAGGAAACACCTTCCGGCGAAGGGCCGAATATACGGAAAATACCGGTCAGAATGCCAAGCAGTATACCATATACATATTGTCCCTTTACCGTAATCGGTCTCGTTACATAATCGGTTGCCATAAAGAAAGCGCCGAGCATCAGGCCGCCGCCCGCCAGATGTGCCGAAATATAAGCGTAATCAAATCCCCGGCCGCTGAACAGACTGATGAAAATGACAAAACTTACTATGTAGCTTCCGGGAATCCTTAAATCAATGACGCCCACCAGAATCAAAAAGCATGCCCCGATGACAATCGCGACCATAGAAGTCTCTCCAATCGTTCCGGCAGTCTTTCCGATTACCATATCGAAAATATTAACCGCGTCTCCGTTCTTTAATGCCAAAAGGGGCGTCGCGCCCGTATAGGCATCGCAGTCAAAAGTCGTCATAATGGAAGTAAAGGCTATGAGCAGAAAACATCTCGCTCCCAATGCGGGGTTCATAAAATTCTGTCCGAGTCCGCCGAACAGCATTTTAACAACCAGAATCGCAAAAACACCGCCGATAACGCCAATCCACCAGGGCGCGGAAACCGGAAGGTTCAGCGCCAGAAGAAGGCCCGTTACAACAGCCGAATAATCTCCAATCGTAACTTTTTTACCCAAAATTTTCTCAAATATATATTCCGTCAGAACAGTGGATAGAACTGTCACCAGAATCAAAATCAGTGCATCCAGCCCAAAATTATAAATGCCGAATCCCGCCGCAGGAAGCAGGGCGATAACCACCGCCGCCATAATGCTGCCCGTAGACGATTTCGCTCTGATATGGGGATTGGATGACACTTTCATCAAATCGCTCATTTTTCGTTATTCCTTTCTATATTTTATGTCTTTCTATTTCTTTGCATTTTTTTTCGCAAGCTGCATCTTCCGCATGGACTTGATTGCCTGTGTCAGCTGCCTTTTCGCCGGACATACATAGCTGCAGCATCCACACTCACAGCATTCCATGCCGTCATGGGAAAGAAAAGCTTCTTCGTTGTAATTCTCCGCATAATCCGCAAGCAGCCGCGGCACAATACGGCTCGGACAGGCTTCCACACATCTTCCGCAGTTAATGCAGGCGCTCGGTTCCATCACGGATACGGCATCCTCCGTCAGACACAAAAGCGCCGAAGCCGTCTTTGTGGTCGGTACATCCAGATTAAAGATGGCAAATCCCATCATCGGTCCGCCGGAGACGATTTTGGCCGGCTCTTTTTTAAATCCGCCCGCTTCCTCAATCAACTCATGATAATTCGTCCCAATTCTGACGATAAAATTCCTCGGGTCCGCAATCGCGTCTCCCGTTACCGTTACAATACGGTTCATCAGCGGTTTCCCCTTTGTTACCGCATGATAGATAGCAACGACCGTATCCACATTATTCACGATGCACCCTGCATCCGCCGGCAGCATGGAAGAATTAATCTGCCTTCCGGTAGCGGCATAAATCAACTGTCTTTCCGCCCCTTGCGGGTACTTTGTTTTCAACGCCTTGACACTGATTCTCGGCTCATCTTTTGTCAGATTTTTCAAAATTTCGATACAGTCGGGTTTATTATCTTCTACCGCAAGAATCCCCCTTGCATTATCGAACAGGCGGAGAGAAATTTTCAGCCCTTCCACGAGTTTCTCCGGTTCTTCTATCATCCGCCTGTAATCCGACGTCAGATAAGGTTCACATTCAGCACAGTTTGCTATCACATATTCTATTTTTTCCGGTTCTTTGGGTGACAGTTTGATGAATGTCGGAAAACCGGCGCCACCCATACCTACGATACCCGCTTCCTTTATCCGTTCGACAATTTCTTCTTTGCTCATCTCATCTAACGGCTTTACGGCCGGATATTCCACTTCTTCGTAAAGTCCGTCGTTCTCGATGATAATGCTCATCACATTATCGCCGGTCACGACCCGGCGCGGTTCAATCGCTTTTACCGTACCCGATACGGTCGCATAAATGGGAGCCGATACAAAGGCTCCTGCTTCCGCAATCTTCTGACCTGTCAGCACATGGTCGCCTTTTGCCACAATCGCCTTTGCCGGCGCCCCGATATGCTGCGATAAGGGATAGACCAAATCTCCTTTCGGCAGTATTTCTTTCATAGGCTTATCTTTGGAAATATCTTTTCCATCATACGGGTGAATCCCACCCGAAAATGTTAATTTTGCCATTCGATGCCCCTCTCTCTTTCTGATACCGTTCCTTTTTTTCGTCTGTAATATCCACATAGTAAATATACTATTTTTCGACGCAAAATACTACTGCTAATTCAAAAAATATGATATTATTTATATATATATCAGAAAAAAATGTGCTATCATAAAAACAAAACGAATGGATGTTGATGCGTATGCGTATTGAAAAAAAGAAACTGGAAAATTTTACGATGGAATATCCGCTGGAACAGATTGCTCCGCTCGACAAAATCCTTTTTATTGATATTGAAACCACCGGATTTACAGCCAAAAATTCGAGTCTTTATCTGATTGGCTCTTCCTATTACCGTGACGGTAACTGGTTTGTCAAACAATGGTTTGCCGACTATTATGAAGAAGAGAAAGATGTTTTGGAAGCATTTTTTTCTTTTGCATCTTCCTTTACTCATCTGATACATTTCAACGGCAATAATTTTGATTTGCCCTATTTAATGCAAAAATGCACGCAGTATGAGCTTCCCTGTCGTCTTGATAATTTTGAAGGAATCGATTTATACAGAAGGATTTCACCTTACAAATTTTTTCTGAACACGCCCAACTGCAAGCAGAAAACATTGGAAGGTTTTCTCGGCATCGGCAGGGAAGATAAATATAACGGCGGCCAACTCATTAATATCTATCATACTTATGTGAAAAATCCAACGGATTATCTTTACAAACTGCTGATTCTTCACAACAGTGACGATATGAAAGGCATGCTGCAGCTCATTGTGCTGCTTTCCTATCATGACCTGTTTAACAAGGAAATCAAAGTTAAAAAAGTACAGGCTGCTTCCTATCCTGACAGCGACGGAAATGAACGGCATATGCTCCTGATGAAACTTTCCCTGCCCTGTGCGATTCCCCGTCCGGTTTCCGTTGTTTCAAACGGATGCTGTTTCAACGGCGAAGACGGCGAAGGTCTCCTGAAAGTCCCCGTCTATGAAGAAGAACTGAAATATTTTTATTCCAATTACAAAGATTATTACTATCTGCCCGCAGAAGATACTGCCATCCATAAGTCCGTATCCTCTTTTGTGGACAGGACATACCGCGTACAGGCAACGGCAGCAACATGCTATACACGAAAATTTTCTACCTATCTGCCCCAGTGGGACATACAGGTAGAGCCCTTCTTCAAGAGAGACCATAAAAGCAAAGAACTCTTCTTCGAACTAACGGAAGAGCGTAAAAAAGACCGGGAACTGTTTTCCATGTATGCGGGCTATCTGCTTCATAAAATGGCAGGCATTTAAAACGAAAAAGCGCAGGCTGTCCGGCCTGCGCTTTCTGTATGATGGTACCCATATCTTTTCGTATTTAAGGTTTCTCATAGAAGAAAGAATTTCTGCGTTCAAATCCTATCTCCCTGTGGTTAATAATCTGTTCCGTACTTCCAATAAAAAGGAATCCGCCCGATTTCAGGCTCTTCTGGAACTTACGGAATACCTCATCCTTCGCTTCCTCCGTAAAATAAATCAGAACATTACGGCAGACAATCAAATGATAGTCCGTTGGATAAGTATCTTTTAACAGATTGTGTTCTTTAAATTCCACACGCGACTTGATTTCATTTGAAATCTGATAGGAAGGCCCTACCTTTGTGAAATATTTTTTCTTAAAATCATCCGGCACACTGGCAATGCTCTTCTCAACATACAGGCCTGTCTTCGCTTTCGCGATGACCTGCTTGTCTAAATCCGTCGCATAGATTTTAATCTGGTTCAGCGGAAGATGCCTCGATAATGCCATAACAAGAGAATAAGGCTCGTCCCCGGTCGAGCAGGCCGCGCTCCAGATTTTCAGGTTTTTCCCGAATCTTTTGATTAAGTCCGGAATGATTTCTCTGTCCATAATCTGCCACTGTTCCGGATTCCGATAGAACTCCGAAACATTAATCGTCAAATAATTCACAAATTCTTCAAACAACCGATTATCTTTTTTGAGCGCTGCAACATAATTATCGTAACCAGTAATCTTGTTCTTGGCAATCAAAGTATCAATACGGCGCTTCATCTGTTTTTCTTTATAAGCGTCCAAGTCAATTTTGGTCAAATCCAAAACTGCTTTTTTGAAGTACTCATAATCATATGCCATATGAAATTCTCACTCTCTTATTATTTTATGAAAATGCTTCCTTTTTACTCGCCATCCTCGCTCTCGCTCGCGATTACGGATTCAATATCAACGGATACGACATCCGCATCTTCTTCCACCGCTTTCGGTTCGGGCGCAAACATTGCCTTAACGCTCAGACTAATCTTCTTGTCCGCCTCGTTAAAATCGACTACTTTTGCAGTCACTTCTTCCCCTACTTTCAGAACATCCGAAGGTTTGTCGATATGTTCTTTGGAAATCTGTGATACATGAAGCAGAGCGTCAATTCCCGACTCGAGTTCAATAAACGCACCAAAATCCGTCATTCTTGCAACTTTACCGGTTACCACATTGCCGGACGCATATTTCTCAGCGGCATCCTTCCACGGATTTGCATCTTCAAATTTGAGGCTGAGCGCTACTTTCGTTCCGGAAATCTCTTTTATTAAGACTTTCAGCTTGTCGCCGACTTTAAATACTTTCTTCGGATTTTCCACTCTGCCCCAGGACATCTCGGAAATATGAAGCAGTCCGTCCGCGCCGCCCAGGTCGATGAATGCGCCGAAATCCGTTACGTTCTTTACAACACCTTCTACCGTATCGCCTTCTTTGATACTTTCAAAAAGCTTCTTCTGCAATTCTGCTTTTTCAGCCAGAAGCAGCTGCTTACGGTCTCCGATGTAACGTCTTCTCTTGGGATTGTACTCACTGATAACGAACTGAATTTCCTGTCCCGCATATTTGTTCAGGTCTTTCTCATAACTGTCTGATACAAGACTTGCAGGAATAAAAATTCTGACTTCTTCAACAACAACGCTCAGGCCGCCTTCCAGCACCTGCGCAACTTTGGCTGTCAGCACTTCTTTACTATTATATGCCTCTTCGATTCTCTTATTACCTCTGTCTGCCGCAAGACGCTTATAAGTGAGAAGAACCTGTCCTTCTCCGTCATTTACTTTCAGTACCTTTACTTCCATTGTGTCGCCGGGTTTTACCACAGTCGTCAAATCTACATTTGGCTCATTCGTATACTCGTTTCTTGTCAGGATACCATCTGATTTATATCCGATATTGAGAACAATCTCTTCAGGCTTTACATCAATGACCGTACCTTCAACAACCTCCCCTGTGCGTATTGTCTTTAAAGACTCTTCTAACATTTGTTCAAAAGTTAATTCTGACATAATTTTGAACCTCCTCAATAATATTGTTCGGGGTAGATGCCCCTGCTGTAATACCTACCAGCCGGACAGATTCAGGTAACTCTAAAAATAAGTCATCCAATGTCTGTATAAAATATGTGTTCTCACATTCCTGCTTACAGATTTCATACAGTTTCTGTGTATTGGAACTGTGATTTCCACCTATTACTATCATCACATCAACCTGAGATGCTATCTTTCTTGCTTCGGTCTGTCTTACCTCCGTCGCGTTACATATAGTATTCACAACAATACCATTGTAACCTTTTTGTTCAAAAATTTCAACTATATCTTGAAATTTATTGTAGTTATATGTCGTCTGTGACACAATGCACAGCTTTTTTTCCCCTTCATAGCAGAAATTACGCGCTTCATCCTCAGATTCTATCACGATTGCGGGCGTTTTGCACCAGCCGAGGATTCCTTCCACTTCCGGATGTCCCGCGTTTCCGATAACCACAATCTGATGCCCCGCCGCGCTTTCTTTATTCACCGTATCATGAATTTTCTTCACAAAGGGGCAGGTGGCGTCAACGCATTTCAGCCCTTGTTTCTCTATCTTACGGCAGATTTCTTCCGACACGCCGTGAGAACGAACCACCACCGTTCCTTCCGTGATTCTTTCCAGCTCTTCCGGCGATGCGATGACCTGTACTCCCTTTTTCTCCAGGTCTCTTACGACTTCTTCATTATGAATAATCGGACCATATGTATAAATCTTTCCGCCCTTTTCGGCCTGCTCATATACGGTATCCACCGCCCTTTTCACACCGAAACAGAATCCGGCCTTTTTGGCTAAAATAACTTCCATGCGATTCTCCAATCTCACTCCGCCTGCTTTTTCACAAGCGACATAATCCGGGCGGCCACTTCCTCAATCGTCATATCGGAAGAATCCACCAGCACGGCGTCTTCCGCCTGCACAAGGGGCGAAATCTCTCTCGTCATGTCCTGCCGGTCGCGCTCGATAATATCCGCTTCAATCGTATCCATATCACAGGACTCCCCTTTGGCCGCCAGCTCCTGATACCGCCTTTTGGCCCGTACCGCGCTGCTCGCCGTCAGATAAACCTTGACCTGGGCATCAGGCAGAACGCACGTTCCTATATCCCGGCCATCCATTACGACATCCGCGTCTGCGGCCAGTTTTTGCTGCAGCTCCACGAGTTTTTTTCTGACATCAGGATTTTTACTCGTAAGGGAGGCCATCGTCCCCGCCTGCTCCGTCCGGATGACGCCGTTGACATTCTCTCCGTTCAGATAAACAACCTGTTCGCCGTTCTCATAACGAATTGTAATATCCGCCTCCCGGCATTTCTCACTGATTGCCTTCTCATCTTCCGGGTCAATTCCCTCCCGCATCAGAAAAATGCCCATCGCCCGATACATCGCACCGGTATCTACATAAATAAAACCGAGCTGCTTTGCCGTTTTTTTGGCAATCGTGCTTTTTCCCGCACCTGCCGGTCCGTCTATCGCAATATTATATCCCATAAATTTTCTCCATTCTTGTCACAGAAATATTACAATTACAGCTGCATTTTCAACGGATACTCTCCCCGGCGAGATATCCGGTTGACCAGGCAATCTGTAAATTAAAACCGCCGGTCAGCGCATCCACATCCAATATTTCCCCGGCAAAATAAAGCCCTTTTACAAGTTTCGATTCCATCGTGGAAGGATTCACCTCTTTAACGGAAATCCCGCCCTGGGTTATGACTGCCTCAGACCAGTCTCCTGTGCCTGTCACATGAAGCTTGATTTGTTTCGTCAGTTCCACCAGTTTTTTTCGCTCTTCTCTTGTAATTTCATGGACTTTTTTCTCCGGCGCAATATCGGACAACTCTGTCATGACCGGCGCGAGCTTTGAAGGAAACAGTTTATTCAAAGAATTTTTGAACTGTTTATTCTGATTTTCCTCAAAATCACGCAATATCCTTTTATCCAGCTGTTCCTCTGTCAAAGCAGGTTTTAAATCCAATTCCAACACGATTTCATCCTTCTTTTTACACTTCCCGTAAAAGCTGCTGGCGCTCAGTATGAGCGGCCCGCTGACGCCCAAATGTGTAAAAAGCATTTCTCCGAAACCTTCGTATACTTTTTTCTTTCCGTCCCGCATCGTCAGACTGACATTTTTCAATGAAAGACCCTGCAGATGTCTGCACCATTCTTCCGAAACCCGTAAAGATACTAAGGCCGGCGTGCAGTTTTTAACCGTATGGCCGGTTTCTTCCGCCATACGATGGCCGTCCCCGACAGAACCGGTGGAAGGATAGGAAAGTCCTCCCGTTGCCAGAACTACCGCATCCGCTTCCATTTTGGTTCCATCCGTCAGACAAACTCCGCAGACACACGAAGACTGCCGGAGAATCCCTTTTGTTTTTATATCCTCAGAAACGCCTTCATCACAAAACGGCTTTGTCACAAGCCCCTGCACCTTCGTATGCAGCCTTACTTCCACCCGGTTTTTCTTCAAAATGCGCTGCAATGCCGATAAAACATCGGAAGAATGGTCAGAGACGGGAAAAACACGCTCTCCTCTTTCCGTTTTCAACGGGCATCCCGCTTCTTCCAGCAATGCCATAACCTGTCTGTTGTCAAATCCGTGAAAAGCGCTGTATAGAAATTTGGGGTTGGAAATGACATTTTCAAACAGTTTGTCCGTCTCGCAGGCATTCGTCACATTACATCTGCCTTTTCCCGTAATAAAAAGTTTCTTACCGGTTTTTTCGTTCTGTTCCAACAGAATCACCTGATGATTCTGCTTTGCCGCACTGATGGCGGCCATCATTCCGGCGGCTCCGCCGCCTACTATAATAACTCTGCTCATGCGTCTTCTTTCCGCAAAGGATAATGCAGCATCGATTCTTCGTCAATAAAGTTGATTTCGTCATTCAGATAAACCTGATAATTATTCCAGGCATTTTCCAGTTCTTTCAGATTCTTCGTAACTTCTTCCGGCCGCTTTAAGCACATCGCAACGACAAGCGCATTAATCAGGCTGAGCGGCGCTACCAGAGAATCCACAATAGAGACCATGTCACTTCTTGCCAGAAGATTACAGGAAGAATAGAGATTCATCGGAGAATGCACCGAATCGGTAATCGCAATGACCTTTGCATTTCTGTCATTGGCAAACTCCATCGCTTTCAGTGTACGCATGGAATACCTCGGAAAGCTGATGCCAATCATGGCATCGTTTTCGTCAATTCGAATCATCTGTTCAAACGTCTCGGATACGCTCGTTGTTCTGAGTAATATCACGTTGCCACGAATCATATTCAGATAAAAATGCAGGAAATCCGCCAGCGGCGCACAGCTTCGTATTCCCATGATATAAATGTTTCTGGCTTTGAGGATTGTATTGACTGCCGTCTCAAATGCCGCCGGGTCCAGATTATCGATGGTATCCGTTATTTTTTCGATATCGGCATTTAATACGGAGGTTACAATTTCTGACTGTGTGCTCCTCCCATATTTGGCATCGATTTTCTGCACAGAATTTATTTTGTTCTGAACCCATTCTTCCAAATCTTTTTGAAATTCCGGGTATCCACTGTAACCGACACAGGAAGCAAAACGTACAACGGTAGATTCGCTGACCCCGACCGTATCGCCCAGTTTGGCCGCCGTCATAAAAACTGCCTGGTCATAATGGTCATAGATAAAATTCGCAATTGTCTTCTGTCCTTTGCTCATTTTTCCATAATACTGATTGATTCTGGTTATGATATCATAACGATTCTCCATTGCCGACACCTAATATCCCTTCCTGTCTTTCCCCCACAGTTACAACGTTTTCTGAAAAGCCTGATAGGATTCTTCCAAAAGTGTGACGGTTTCTTCATCATTAAGGTCGTAATCCCCTGTCAGCGACATACACGCCGCGCCATGAATAAAAATCCACATTTTCATAAACATGACACTGGGATTGCTGCATCCTGAAAATCTGGCATTGTTGACTTCTTTTACAACGGAACCTTTCCCATTCAGAATATCGTACAGACTTTTGCCGTACTTATTTTCCGAATCAAATAACAACTTAAATAATTTGGGATAATCCTGCGCGAATTTTACATAAGCGAATCCGAGATTGACAAACGGCGTATCACTATTTTTCGGAAATTTATCATAATATTCGTCAAAATGTGCGACTACCCGTTCAAACAGTTCTGCTCCCAATTCTTCCATGTTCTTATATACCCTGAAAATAGGCTGCGTAGAACATCCTGCTTTTGCAGCCAGCGTTCTTGCTGTAACATGGTCAAAACCGGCTTCCATCGTCATTTCAAATGCCGCATTCAAAATATCCGTTTTTGTAATTGTCTCTTTTCTTGCCATACCGCACTTCTTCACCCCTTGTATATTTATTATAACATACGTTATCATAACATAAATTATCACATATTATGTAACCCACGTCAATAGCATAACATATATTTTTTTCGGAAATCATTTCATTTCCCTGTGATAAAGTACCATAGCCTGTATTTATGCAAAAACCTCCGCATCATTCCTGATTCGGAGGCTCCCTTTTATCCATTCATCTCTTTTCAGCGATTGGCCGGCAACTTAAACTTGGCTATCAAAGCATCCAGAGATGCCGCCTGTGCGGACAACTCCTGACTGGTTGCAGAGGACTCCTGCGCAACGGCCGCGTTTGTCTGAACGACATCCGAAATCTGATTGACTCCGTCTTCCGCCTCTTTCATTGTCTCTGCCTGACTTGCAGAAACAACGCTGAGCTCTTTGGAAGCCGATGCAACCTTTCTGATTCCATCAACGACTACTTCGATGGAAGCTACGGCGCGGTCCGCCACTTTATTTCCATTTTCAACCTCCTGCATGGCCCCCTCAATCAATGTTCTGGTATCAACTGCGGATTTACTGCTCTGTTCCGCCAGCTGTCTGATTTGGTCCGCTACAACGGCAAATCCGCGTCCCGCTTCGCCGGCTCTTGCCGCTTCAATCGAAGCATTCAAAGAAAGTAGATTTGTCTGGGAAGCAATGCTCTCAATTTCTGAAATAATATTCCCTATTTTCTTAGAGGCGTCACTGATACGTTCCATCGCCTCAACCATTGCCTTAATATCCGTACTGCTGTCATCCGCCATATCGGCGTATTCCTGTGACTGATTATATGCTCCTTCGGCGTTCTCAGCCGCTTTCTCAGCCGCCTCGGTAATCGTCATAATCGTTGCCTGGAGTTCTTCTACCGCACTGGCCTGTTCTGTTGCGCCTTCCGCAAGACTCTGTGAAGTTTCCGCAAGATTGCCGGCTCCTGCCGTAACCTGAATAGAGGATTCTTCAATAAAGCGCATCGTCTCAACCATATTGTTTCTCAATTTACGGGAAGCCTCAAATAACTGTTGGAAATCCCCTATGTATCTGGAACTGTCTTTGGACCTTACGGTGAAATTCGAATCCGCCATTTCACCTAATGTATATTCCATATCGGAAATAATGAATTCAAGCGCCTGTGCCATTTCATTCGCAGCCTGAATCATATCCGCCACTTCATCTTTCGTTTCAACTTCCGGGAAAGGACTGAACAAATCTCCCTTTGAAAATTCCCCAAGTCTGTCCCCCAGTTTTAACATGGGCTTTGCAATGCCATCCGCAATCTTCTTACCGAGCCTGGTTGAAAATATCATGGACAAAATAATAATCACTGCAATCGCGGCAACAAGTCCAAAACAGACAATCGTCATAATGCCGGAAATCATATTTCCGCGCTCGACCTTTACTTCCATGATGTCGGTCAGCTCTGCATAAATATTTTCAAACAATGGCATCAATTCTGACATCGCACGGTTTTGCGCCTCTGTGGCCACCGCTCTGTCCGTCGTCATGCCCAAAGTCAGAATTTCATTTTCCAATTTCCAGTAATTCACCAGTTCTGTGGAAATATCATTGTAATTTATTTTATTTTCTTCTGATACCATGTAGCTTTCCAATGCCGCAAAGCTCTTTTCAAATAATGCTACATTTTCATCATGTTCGTTTTTCATTTTTTCGATGGCGCTCATTTCATCATATCCGATAACGCCACGCAGCGCCGACCTCGTCTCCGAAAAATAGGTCAGTGTCTTGCCCACATCTCCCTGCGCAAAACCATAATCGGTAAGCGCTCCTGCATAGATATTTGCAACAATAATCAAAGTGATAAGCGCTACAACTGCCGCTGCCGCAGGAATTGCGGCTGCAGTTATAAATCCACGCACCAGTCGTTCCTTGATGCGGTACTTACTTAAATTGTTACTCATGACTTCTCCCTCCTGCTTAATCCCATAAATCCTCGTTAATAGTGAAAATGTCAGACTAAAACCGAAAACTGTCTCAACATTACATATTCTATGGCCATAAAGTGGAGAAAGTAACTCATAAAATACTCTATATAAGAATGATATGTTATATAAATGAAATGTCCGGCAATCTTCTGCCGCTTCTATCTGATTGTAGTAAATTATACTATATGAAACTATATTAGTCAATAGTTCGTCAATATTGTTTCATGATATACAAAAGTGCCTCTGTCTTTCGACAGAGACACATCAAAATTACTCAGACAGGATACGCACCGTTTTTGGTATCCGCCTGTGTCATATCTACTTTTTCCTGCTGTGCCTGACGATATTTGAAGAAATCGGTCGCAACCTGCGGGAATAACGCATAAGATAATACGTCTTCATCCTGCTGTTTCCATTCTTTCATTTCTGCTTCCAGTTTATCCATTTCGTTCTCAAGCAAATCAGCCGGACGACAGGTAATTCTCTTTTCACCCGGAATGACTTTATCGATAATCTCCTGATTCATCGGTTTAACGGTCTGGCCGTATTCACCGCGGAGAACTGCCTTTGTTTCCTTTGTCGCCATCTTATATCTTTCGCCCATCAGTACATTGAATACAGCCTGTGTACCGACAATCTGAGAAGAAGGCGTAACAAGCGGAGGCTCGCCCAGATCTTTTCTTACCTGCGGAATCTCTCTTAATACATCATAATATTTATCTTCTGCATTCTGTTCTTTCAGCTGGCTTACCATATTGGAAAGCATACCGCCGGGTACCTGATACAGCAGCGTCTTGATATCAACGCCCATAACCTTCGGATTCAACAGACCGCTTGCAAGACATTCGTCTCTGTAAGGTCTGAAATAATCTGCGATTTCCGCAAGAAGGCTCTGGTCATATCCTGTATCGTAAGGAGTTCCTTTGAATGTTTCTACCATAACTTCCGTTGCAGGCTGTGATGTGCCCATCGCAAAAGGTGAAATTGCGCAGTCGATAACATCAACGCCTGCTTCAACCGCTTTCAGATAAGTCATGCCCGCCACACCGGATGTATAATGTGTGTGAAGCTGAATCGGCAGTTTTGTCGCGGACTTCATTGCCGAAATCATTTCTGATGCTTTATAAGGAACGAGCAGGCCGGCCATATCCTTGATACAGATGGAATCAGCTCCCATCTCTTCAATCTTCTTCGCCATATTCATCCAGTATTCCATCGTATAAGCATCGCCCAGAGTATAGGAAAGCGCTACCTGCGCATGGCCTCTGCCTTCTCTTGCCTTTACTTTATTCGTCGCATTTACTGCTTCCTGTAAGTTGCGCAAATCGTTCAGACAGTCGAAAATACGAATGATATCAATACCGTTTGCGATAGATTTCTCTACAAAGCTGTCTACTACGTCATCCGCATAAGGTCTGTATCCGAGAATGTTCTGGCCTCTGAATAACATCTGTAATTTAGTATTTTTGAATCCGTCTCTTAACTTTCTGAGTCTGTCCCACGGGTCCTCTTTCAGGAAACGAAGGGATGCGTCAAAAGTCGCTCCACCCCAACATTCTACTGCGTGGTAACCAACTTTATCCATTTTCTCTACGATTGGAAGCATCATTTCGGTAGGCATTCTCGTCGCAATCAAAGACTGATGTGCGTCACGCAGAATGGTTTCCATGATTCCAACCGGTTTTTTAGCCTGTTCTGCCATTTCTATTTCCTCCTTCTATTATATCTCCAAATACTTCATCTATTAAAATTTAGAAAACGCCAAATACTGCCATAAAGGTTCCGGCCGCTACCGCCGTACCAATAACACCTGCTACGTTAGGTCCCATAGCGTGCATCAGCAGGAAGTTTGTAGGGTCTTCTTCCGCACCAACCTTCTGAGAAACTCTGGCAGCCATCGGAACCGCGGATACACCGGCAGAACCAATCAGCGGGTTTACCGCACCCTTTGTCAATACGCACATCAGCTTGCCAAACAGTACGCCCGCCGCGGTACCGAATGCAAATGCAATCAGACCAAGCGCTACGATTTTCAAAGTATCCAGATTTAAGAATGCTTCTGCGCTCGTTGTGGCGCCTACGGATGTACCGAGAATAATAACTACAATATACATCAACGCATTGGAAGCCGTATCCGTCAGCTGTCTTACAACGCCGGATTCTCTGAACAGGTTACCGAGCATCAGCATACCGATAAGCGGAGCCGTTGTCGGAAGAATCAGAGATACTACAATCGTAACAACGATAGGGAATAAGATTTTCTCTAATTTGGTAACAGGACGAAGCTGTGCCATTTTAATCTGTCTTTCTTTCTTCGTTGTCAGAAGCTTCATAATCGGCGGCTGAATAATCGGAACGAGAGACATATAGGAGTATGCCGCCACCGCAATCGGCCCGAGCAGCGTTGTCTGCTGCAATTTTCCTGCAAGGAAGATGGAAGTAGGACCGTCCGCACCGCCGATGATGGAAATCGCCGCCGCCGCTTTGTCATTAAAGCCGAAAGCAATCGCACCGAAGTATGCCGCGAAAATACCAAACTGTGCCGCCGCGCCGAGCAAAAAGCTCTTCGGATTGGCAATCAGGGGACCGAAGTCCGTCATTGCGCCGACACCCATGAAAATCAGGGAAGGCAGAATTGCCCATTCATCCAGTTTGTAGAAATAATACAATAAGCCGCCGCCCATGCCGCCTTCGCCGTATTCAGCCATAATATCCGGATAGATATTAACAAGCAGCATACCGAACGCTATCGGAACCAGAAGAAGCGGTTCGAATTCAAAGCGGATAGCCAGAAATAGAAACACCAGAGCTACCAGAATCATCAGATAATTTCCCCATGTCAAATTGGCGAAAGCTGTCTGATGAAGCAGATTGTCCAGCGTATTTGCTATGTAAGCCATGTTTTTACCTCCTGAAGTAATTTATCAAAGCACCTAGTTCATAGTTGCGAGTAATGCACCTGCTTCTACCGGGTCACCAACAGATACATCAATACTTGCCACTGTGCCGTCCTGAGGAGCAACAACAGGAATCTCCATTTTCATAGCTTCAAGAATTACAACAGCGTCGCCCTTTTTCACGGCCTGTCCTACACTTGCTTCTACCTTAAACACTTTACCTGCTGCACCCGCTTCAATCTTTACGCTGCCTGCCGCACCGCCTGCTGCGGGAGCTGCCGCTTTGGGAGCAGCCTTCGGTACTGCTCTGGGAGCTGCCGGAGCTGCTGCGGGAGCCGCGCCTCCTGCTGCGCCTTCTTCTACCACTACATCATATACGCTGCCATTTACGGTAATTGTATAACTTTTCATTATTATTAACCTTCCTTTCCTTTCTCTCAACCTGCAGTTTTTCATGTAAATACTGCCATCGGCTTTCCGCCGTTTATTTTTTATATGCTTTTCTGATGCTTCTTACAACAAAACCGTCCGTAGAACCGGAACCTTCATAAGTTGCAATCGCCGCTGAAATAACCGCTGCCAGTTCCAGGTCATCGCTCAGTTCTTCCTTTTCAATAATCTGAGCAATTACATCGTCTTTCTTTGTTTCAGGCGCCTTCTCCTGTGCTTTCTTCTTCGCCGCAAACTTCGGAATAAAGCCGAACAGAGAAATAATCACGCTGATGAGAATCAGAACAACGAATACGGTTCCCATACCGAGCAGCGTATTTAAAGCAGCCTTCTCCATCTTTTCACCGAATGTATATTCTACATTGGTCGAAATACTCGTAAACTGAGCTATGTCGTTTTCTACCACGATTACCATTTCTACAACCGCATTGTGGTCAGAACCGTTTACGTTAATTCTGACAATATAATCTTCACTGTCGTCGCTATATTCGATTACACCGCCATTTGTGCCCAGGTAACTACCTATATCTGTCATTGCGCTTTTAAAATTCAGCAGTCCGTTATGGATGACCTCGTTTTCCGCATTTTCTTCTATCGCATCGGTATTGCAGATTTGATAGATTGCATCAACTCTCTGCGCATAGAACTGAATCATCTGCTGTTCTTCCGCGCTGAGCGGTGCGGCATCTTCCGCGGAACCGCATGCGGCCAGACCAATCATACAGGTAATCATACCTAATATTGCTAATAGTTTTTTCATATTAAGTATCATCCTTTCTAAACTGTACCGTGTTTTTTCTCCGGACGGCCCTCGCTCTTTGCAGCCAGCATCTCAAAAGCGCCGATAATATATTTTCTTGTATCGGCAGGCTCAACAATCTGGTCCACATATCCTCTCTTCGCCGCACTTGTCACATTGTTCTGCAAAGCCGCATACTCTTTTGCGCAAGTCTCGATTGCTTCGGAACCTTGTCCGTCACAGATAATCTTTGCCGCAAGATTCGCATCCATCATACCGATTTCAGCATCCGGCCATGCCATTGTGATATCCGCGCCGATTGCTTTGGAATTCATCGCAACATAAGCGCTTCCGTAAGCTTTACCGATTACAACGTTTACCTTCGGCACTGTGGCATTCGCAAACGCATATGTAAGTTTTGCAACAGCCTTTGCCATTTTCTTCTCGGCACATTTGGTAGCCGCAAAGCCCTTTACATTCGTAAGGGAAAGAACAGGAATATCAAAAGCGTCGCAGAAATTGATAAATTCAGCCGCCTTCTCCGCACCTCTTACGGACAGAGCCGCATCAAATTCCCCGGAAACTTCGCCTTCTTCATTGTATACTTTCGTACGGTTCGCAACAGCGCCTACCGTCGCGCCGTTCAGTTTCATAAAGCCTGCGACCATATCTTTTGCATAATTCTGCTTTACTTCTACAAACAGATTGTTATCTGCAATCTGGGATAAAGCAAGAGATGTGTCTTCCGCACAGTTTACGATATCCGGACATCCTCTGTTCAGGTCATCCGTGCAGTCTTCCCACGCGCAGTCTTCGTTATTCGCCGGCAGCATGGAAACAAGCTGTCTGATTTGCGCAAGAACAGACGCCTCATCCGCTACAACATCTACGGTTCCCGCTTCTTCGCTCTGGAATGCAGCCGCGCTCGTATCACATTTGGCAACGGTATTGCCGTCAAGCGCATTCGGGGAATTTACAAACAGTTTCGCCTTGTCCGCTTCCATAAAAGTAAAATCCGTCAGCCCGGGAATTACGGCAAGTCCGCCGCCACAGTTTCCGAATACTGCCGTAATCTGCGGAATCACACCGGAAGCCATAGACTGTTTCAGATAAATCTCACCAAAACCGTTTAAAGCATCCGTTGCTTCCTGTAATCTCAGACCGGCGGAATCAAGCAGCCCGATTACAGGCGCACCCATCTTCATTGCCAGGTCATAGAGGTTTGCAATTTTCTTTGCGTGCATCTCGCCGACTGTTCCGTTCAGAACGGAAGCATCCTGGCTGTACACATACACAAGATTGCCGTCAATTACTCCATAGCCGGTAATCACACCGTCAGACGGAGTTTCTGTCTGTTTCAGGTTGAAGTCAGTTGCTCTTGCCGTAACAAGCGCACCAATCTCAACGAAACTGTTTTCATCGAGCAAAGCGTTGATTCTTTGACTCGCTTGAGAAGTAGTACTCATTTTTTTCAGCCCTCCATTTATCTTTTTAAAAATAATTAAAACGTTTTATCCCGCAGACACAAAAGAACCGCCTGCAAGGCGCGCAACAACGCACACTACTTAGTGTAGCATAAATTGTATCAAACGACCAGATAAAAATTCAAAAATATACAGGAATTTAATCCAAAG
>CAJTRK010000032.1 GCA_910578475.1 uncultured Lachnospiraceae bacterium
GCTTTCAAAATGTGAAACTCGGTAACAAAACGGGAACCTCGGTTTGCAATCAACCTTGCAAGGCGGACGCCTGAATCTGCGTTAAAACGCTTATAACAAAAAGCAGTCGTTTCATGACAATGCGTTAAGAATCTGCCGGTTCTGCCCGATATTAATTACAAGACCGAAGAATGGAATCTGAAAGTAATCGGCCAGGGAAGGGCAGGAAGGAACGTTTAAAATACATCTATGAAAATTGCAATCTGTGATGATGAGAGCAGAGGCAGAGAAGGCATAAAGGACATCCTGAAGGAAGCGTTCCCTGAAATTGAAATAAGAGAGTTTTCCTCCGGACAAAAACTGGAGGAGGCAGCAGAAACGGAATATTTGCCGGACATCATTCTGATGGATATTGCAGTAAGCGGCACAGACGGCATGGATGGCATGGAAACTGCCCGGAAGCTGCGGAAGCTGTCACCGGAAACAATCCTGATTTTTGTAACAGGCGTCAGAGAACAGGTATTTCAGGCATTCGACGTAGGCGCGTTTCATTATCTGCTGAAACCGGTGGAGAAGGAAAAGCTGATTTCCGTTGTGGCGAGGGCCATTGCGGAGGTGGAGAAGACGAATGCAAAGCCCAAATATATGCTCGTTAAAGTCCCGGGCGGATATCGAAGGCTGAATATGGCGGATATTCTGTATGCGGAAAGCGACGGCCGAAAGGTCATTCTGCACCTGAAACAGGAAAACCTGGAGTTTTATGAAAAAATGGAAGAGCTGGAACAGCGGTTGGGTGAAGGATTTTACCGGTGTCACAGAGGATATCTTGTTTCGCTTTCGGAAATCATGGAATACGATAAAGCCAATATCCGCATGAGCAACGGAGAGACCGTATATCTCGCGAAAAGGAAATACAGTGAGTTTGTACAGGCCTATGGCAAATATCTGCGGGAATAGATTTTGCCGAATCAGGACATTATGCGGCAGGCGGCGCTTTTCATGACAAAATTATGGCAGTTGGTTACCCACAGCTTTATTTTTACGCAGGAAGTTCGATATAATTGATGAGAGCATTTTGGAACAGGAAAGGGGATTGAGATATGAGAGTAACAAGGAATTTTATGAGTGCAATGCTTGGCATCGGCGGCAGAACGTCGGGCAGCCGCCGCCACAGGATGAGCACTTTGCAGCCAACCGGAGCCGACCGTATTCTGGGCGCCGGACAGACGAACAAGACACAAGCTTCTCAGGCCGTTTATCAGAATATGAAAAAGTATGCGGGCGAAGTGCAGTATACCGCTTCCGAACTGACGAAGACAGGGGATGACTCTCTTTTTGCAAAAGCGAAGGAAAGCGGAGACACGACCGGCATTACCAAACAGGTGAAAGAATTTGTCGATAACTATAACGGAATGGTGCGGAGCTTAAAAAGCAGCGGAAGCAGAGTGGACAACAGCTATCTGAATCAGCTAAATACCAATGCGATGATGTTCCGTTCCGCGCTGGAGAATACGGGCGTAACCAGAAATGCCGACGGCACGCTTTCGGTGAATGACAAAGCTTTAAAAGGAGCGACTCTGGAGCAGCTTGAAAAGGCCTGGGGCAGCAGCAGTTCTTTTGTAACCAAAACGAATGCGGCAGCGGAGAACATACAGGCAAATGCAGTAGACGGCATGAATAATCTGATTAATAATTCTTACAGCAATTTGCTGAAAAACTTCGGAACTAGAGGCAATTATTTTAACTTCTGGTCATAGATTGCGGAAAGGGCATGGCGTGAATGCACTGGATACAGCAGGAAAAACCGGTTGAGTACCATGTGGTGCGATGGGAAAACAGCGCGTTCCATAATCATGATAAACGGCCCGAACGAAAAATGTTGGGCGGCGTTTCCTTCGACGGCGGAGCAGGAGGCGGAAAAAGCGCGAATATGCAGCAGACGGGTGTGCAGACGGCACAGCCGTCTTTTTCGCATACGGCAGAGGAAGGCTGGTTCGGGAAAGGCGTGGAGGAATCCGGGCTGTACGGCGGCGAGGGTGCAAAAGGGCAGCCGGGCGGAAACAGGAGGAGCGGCGGGCGTGATACGCTGGAAATACGGACGGTTTCGCAGACGTCTGGAAGTAAAGCGGTTCCGGAACTGGCAGAAAGTAAAGTAATGCCGGAAACGGTGGAAGCGAAAAACGCTCTGGAGGCGCTGTCAGCCGGACAGACGCCCGCCATGCAGGAAGTGAAACGAAATAACCCGCTTTGGCGCTCGATACGAAAAGCGGGAAACGGCATCCGGGCTTTTTTGCGGGGAATGGAGCAGAAAGCCGGTCAGAGGAACGGAAGAAAGCCTACAAAGAAAAATACGGAAGGAACGCGGGCGGCTGCAAAGGAAGAATTTGACCAAATAGAAGCGGATAAATCGTATCTGCTTGATTCCTATAACAAATATGGAGAAAGGAGCACGCTCGGAAGATAACGGCTTGGAAGATAAGATGTTGACGTTCTGTTTTGTTCCTGATAAAATGTGAGCAACTTAGCATTGTTCGTGCCGTCTGTGCGGCGGACGAAAGAAGGGAAGCAGACATGGCGGAGGACAAAAGGACAGCCCTTCCGCGGCCTTTTATGGAGCGGATGCAGGCGATGCTGCGGGAAGAATACGAAGATTTCCTGGCGGCCTATGGAAAAGCGCGACGGTATGGGCTGCGTTATAATCCGTTGAAGACGGACAGGGCGGCCTTTTTAAAACGGATGCCGTTTGCATTGGAACCGGTACATTGGGCCGAAGAGGGTTTTTATTATCTGCCGGAGCAGCAGCCGGGAAAACACCTTTTTCATGAAATCGGCGTCTATTATATTCAGGAGCCGAGCGCGATGGCTGTCGTAGAGGCGCTCGCGCCGCAGCCCGGCGAAAGAATACTGGATTTATGCGCGGCGCCCGGCGGGAAAAGTACGCAGATTGCAGGAAAAATGCGGGGAGAGGGTCTTCTTGTTTCCAACGAAATTATTCCGGGGCGGGCTAAAATATTATCCCAGAATATCGAGAGGATGGGAATCGCCAACGCGGTTGTCTGTAATGAGACACCGGAGCGGCTGGCGGCGTCTTTCCCCTCTTTTTTTGACAGAATACTGGTGGATGCGCCCTGCTCCGGGGAAGGTATGTTCCGGAAAGATGATACTGCCATAGCGGAATGGTCGCCGGAGCATGTGAAGATGTGTGCCAAGAGGCAGAGTCTGATTCTGGAACAGGCAGCGGATATGTTAAAGCCCGGCGGCGTACTCGTCTATTCCACCTGTACTTTTTCGGAAGAGGAAAACGAAGACGTTATCTGCGGTTTTCTGAAAGAGCATCCGGCGTTTTCCATAGAAGAAACGGAGCAGGAACGGTTTTTTGAACCGGGCGGAAAGGGACAGACCGGTCAAAACGAATATCGGGCGGAAGGCATTGAACATACCATGCGGCTCTGGCCGCATAAGATAGCGGGAGAAGGGCATTTTATCGCAAAGCTGCGGAAGGCCGGGACGCTTGTTTCAAACGAGTGTTATGTAAACCACAAGCCCGAAGACGTCAGGAATGCAGCCAGAAAACGCGCCGGACGGAAAACGGAAAAATCGGTTCCGGACAGCACTGGTCTGTGTCAGGACTTTTTACGGGAAGCGCTTGGACTGTCGGAGGAGATTTACGAAAAATGGGAGCGCGGCGGGCGGTTCGTGCCTTTTGGCGAGCAGGTTTATCTCGTGCCCGGACAGATGATTCCGCTGCAAGGACTGAAAGTCGTCCGGCCGGGGCTGCATCTAGGCACAGACAAAAAGAATCGTTTTGAACCGTCGCATGCGCTCGCCCTTTCTTTTTCCGAAGAGATGCCAAAGCGGCGTTACGAGATGACGAAGGAACAGGCTGTATGTTATCTGCGCGGCGAGACTTTTGCCTGCGACGATAAGCTGAGAGGCTGGACGCTTTTGACGATTGAAGGATATGCGGCGGGATTTGGCAAGGCCGGAAACGGACAGATGAAAAATCATTACCCGAAAGGTTTACGAAAAGAAAGGTCCCTGTGAAAAAGGAATTTTTTCAGGCTGAAAGAATGGAGGATTTGTATGCCAACATGGTTAAATGATGCGGTATTTTATGAAATTTATCCCCAGTCCTTTATGGACTCGAACGGAGACGGAATCGGTGATTTTCAGGGAATTATCGACAAACTTGATTATATCAGAGGACTTGGCTGTAATGCGATTTGGATGAATCCATGCTATGATTCGCCTTTTCAGGACGCGGGATACGACGTGCGGGATTATCAGAAGGCGGCGGCGCGTTACGGCAGCAACGATGATTTGGTACGGCTTTTTGAAGCAGTGCACAAACGGGATATGCACATTCTTCTGGACCTCGTGCCCGGCCATACTTCCGAGGAACACGAATGGTTCAAATTAAGCAGCAAGGCGGAGCCAAACGAATATTCCGACCGGTATATCTGGACCGACAACTGGTTTCAGGCACCGGAAGGATTGAAGCATGTGGCGGGAGAGAGCGAGCGCAACGGTGTGTATGTGCTGAACTTCTTTAAATGCCAGCCGGCGTTGAATTACGGATTCCTGCATCCGGAACAGCCCTGGCAGAAGGGCATGGACGACCCGGCCTGCGTTGCGACGAAGGAAGCTCTGAAAGATATTATGCGCTTTTGGCTGGATAAAGGATGCGACGGCTTCCGGGTGGATATGGCGGATTCCCTTGTTAAAAACGACGACGAAAAGAAATCGGGAACCTGTATGATTTGGAAAGAAATCCGTAAAATGCTGGATGAGTCTTATCCGGAAGCTGCGCTCGTTTCGGAATGGAACAGGCCGGAACTGGCGATTCCGGCAGGCTTTCATATGGATTTCTGCCTGGATTGGGGCGGAAACTGCTATAATCTGCTGATGCGGGATTTGAAAGACGGCGTGAACAACAGCTTTTTCCGGAAGGACAGCACGAGGAGCATTCTGGACTTTTTCGGAGAATATTTGCAAAGCTATGAGCAGATTAAGAAAAAAGGCCATTACTGCCTGATTACCGGAAATCACGATACGGTGCGCGCATCCTACTATCTGGACGTGCGGGAACTGAAACTGGCCTATGCCTTTCTTTTCACCATGCCTGGAAATCCGTTCCTGTACTATGGCGATGAAATCGGCATGCGCTACCAGGCGCAGCTGATTACGAAGGAAGGCGGTTATACGAGAACCGGTTCCCGCACGCCGATGCAATGGGATGATACGAAAAACCACGGTTTTTCATCCGCGGATGCGGAAATGCTTTATTTACCGGTTGACATAACTCCTAATACGCCGACTGTTGCCGCACAGGAGCAGGACAGTGAGTCTCTTTTGCATATGGTAAAAGAAATTCTGAAAATCCGCGGGGAAAAAGAAGATTTGAAGGACAATGGCAATCTGGAGCTGCTTTACGGGAAAGAGGGCGAAAGAGCTTTTGCCTATTGCCGCGGCGGCCTCCTGATGATGTGCAATCCTTCCGGTCAGGAAGCCGTTCTTGAGGAGAAACTGCTTTCAGGCCCAAATCGCTCCAAAACGGAGCTGCTTTCGGGCAGAACGGAACTTTTGGGCGCGGAAAAACTGTTTGAAATCGGCAGCACGGAATATGCGGACGGCAGATTCACTTTGGGAGCGCAGTCGTTCGTAATCTGGCAAATTTAAAATCGGAACATCAATTTTACGGTTTAGCTCCAGCCGGACTGTTATAATTTGAAAAATAACCCGAACGTACCACTTGTAAATTAACTCTGCCTGGAATATACTAATATCTGGAGTCATTATTTGGGGAGTCAATAGATATGCTATTTTCCAGTGTAGAGTTTTTATTTCGGTTTTTGCCGGTTTTTATGTTATTATATCTGTTTATTCCCGAAAAATATCGCAATATCGTATTGCTTTCGGGGAGCTTGCTTTTTTATGCGGCGGGAGAACCTTATTATGTTCTGCTGCTTATTTTGTCTATTCTGATAAATTACGGCGCAGGGAAGCTGATTCTGGACAAGGAAAAAAAGACGGCGAAAAACGTTCTTATTTTATCGCTGATTTATAATTTCGGAATGCTTTTTATATTCAAATACTGGGATTTTGCCGCGGGAATTTTGAATCGTCTGTCCGCGGGAGAAACAATACCGGTATTGTCGCTGTCCCTGCCGCTTGGAATCAGTTTTTATACATTCCAGATTGTTTCTTATCTGTTTGACTGTTATCGCGGCAAATGGAAGGAAAAGACTGACTTTGTGTCTTTTGCCGCATATGTGACGATGTTTCCGCAGCTGGTAGCCGGACCCATCGTCAAATATGAAGAAGTTGCGGAGCGGATGAAGGCGCGGAAAATCAGGGCAAAGTCGGTGGAAAGCGGACTGAAACTGTTCAGTATCGGTCTTGGCCTTAAGGTACTGCTGGCGAACCAGATTGGAACGCTTTGGAATACGCTGATGTCGGCGGGGCCGGGAAATTTGTCCGCGGCGGCGGCATGGATGGGCGCGTTTGCATATTCATTCCAGATTTATTTTGATTTCTGGGGGTATTCTCTGATGGCAAAGGGCCTCGGGAAAATGCTCGGTTTTCGAATACCGAGAAACTTTAACGACCCTTATACCTCCCGGTCTGTTTCGGAATTTTGGAGAAGATGGCATATTACGCTCGGAAGATGGTTCCGGGAATATCTGTATATTCCGCTCGGCGGCAATCGGAAAGGGTTTTTCAGAACGATGTTCAATCTGTTCGTCGTTTGGAGCCTGACGGGATTGTGGCATGGCGCGAGTTTCAATTTTGTTTTGTGGGGGCTGATTTTTTTCGGGCTGATAGCGTTGGAAAAGAAAGGCTTTGGAAAATGGCTGGAAAGTAAGAAAATCGCAGGTCATCTTTATGTTATTTTGTTAATTCCCGTGACGTGGATGGTTTTTGCAATTACCGATATGCGGCAGTTGTTGCATTATTTGCAGAACATGATAGGGATTCATTTGTCGGATGTTATCGTCGGAAGCGAGCAGGTTGTCCGTTATCTGAAAGAATATGGGGTGTTATTTATTTTCTGTATCCTGTTTTCGACTTCCTGCCCGATGGATTTGTACCGTAAATATAAACAGAAGTGGTATGTTATAGCGATAATTGTCGTAATTTTCTGCCTTTCTGTCTATGAAATAATGTCAGGAAGCGATAACCCGTTTTTGTATTTCAGATTTTGATTTTCAGATTTTGGGAGTGAACGTTCTTCTATGAAACGTATAAAGAAAATAATACATAACTGTCCATATCTGGCGGCGCTGCTGATAATGTGGATGCTTCTGACGATTGGCGGGATTTTGTTGGTGATATATCGGGATTACGGGAAAATGAAATGGGGGGACCTGGTGTCCCACCCGCTCTTTGCTGTCGTATGGGAAGCGGAGAAACAAAATAACATAAGTAATCTTATGGGGACGGAGTCCGTTATGGTAAAGCTGCCCGAGCAGGCGTCTGGCGCAGCAGATAACGGACTTGTTTTGCTACCTTCCGCTGTCGGCAGTAAGGTAGGCGCACAGGTGGAAAAAGAGCTTGCCAGAGAGGAGGAAGCGCATGCGGCGGAAGAGAAACAGGAGGCCGAAGAAGTGATGGTCGGTCAGACACTTTATGTCGAATACCCTCCGATAGCGACGGATTCCATCTATTATGAAGACGTGGGCAAAACGGCATTGACGACGGAATATCCGTATACGGCTGTGAATGAAGATTATTTTAAGGACGCTGCCTTTCTGGGGGACTCAAGAACCATCGGCATTTCCGATTATTCCGGGCTCGAAGCGGATTTTTACTGCGATAACGGTATGACGATTTATAAACTGCTCGGCGAGAAGGGCGTCACCTGGCAGAAGACCGGGGAAAAAGTGAATATGAGCGAAGTGTTGCAGCAGAAGCAATATGGTAAAATTTATATCATGCTCGGCATGAATGAGCTCGGATACGGTGATACCGAGTATTTCAGGGAGCATTATCAGGCGGTTCTTGAACAAATCAGAGCGTGGCAGCCTCAGGCGGTCATCTTCCTGATGGCGAATCTTCATGTCAGCGCAGAGAAGAATAATTTGGAGACAGAGTTCAATAATATCAATATCAATGCCAAAAATGCTGCGGCCGCGAGTCTGGCGGATGGAATTGACGTTTTTTATCTGGACAGCAATCCTTACTTTACCGATGAGAACGGACTGTTGAAGAGTGAGCTGACGTTCGACGGCGTGCATCTGTATGCCAATAATTATGCGGTATGGAAGGACTTTCTGATGGAGCACGGGGTTGTCCGGGAGACGACGGAAACGTCAGGAAATGAGTAAAACGGGTTTTCGCCCTATGGAGAGAATATGGAAACGAGACTGAATAAATATCTTGCCCAGTGCGGCGTCTGTTCCAGAAGGGATGCGGATAAGCTGATAGAGCGGCAGGCCGTTACCGTCAACGGAAAGACTGCGCTGCCCGGCATGAAAGTGACGGAGACGGATGATATCCGGGTAAACGGCAGGCGCATGGAAAGCCCCGAAAAAAAAGTGATTCTGGCCTATTATAAGCCGGTCGGCGTAACCTGTACGGCCCGGGATGAACATGCGGATATGACGCTGCGGGATGTCCTGCAATATCCTGTCAGACTGACTTATGCGGGCAGGCTGGATAAGGAGTCGGAAGGCCTGCTTATTATGACCAACGACGGCGGATTAATCGACGCCATGATGCGGGGCGCCAACCGGCATGAAAAAGAGTATCTTGTCAAAGTAAATAAGAACTTAACGGAAACGGCGGTTCAGAAGATGCGGGATGGCATTTACCTGAAAGAACTGGATTTGACGACAAGGCCCTGTAAGATAACGCTGCTTGGGAACAATACCATGCGCATGATACTGACACAGGGAATCAACAGACAGATTCGCAGAATGTGTGATAAAACCGGTTATAGAGTCGTAAAACTGAAAAGAACGCGTGTTATGAATATAGAACTTGCAGACCTTAAGCCGGGCGAATACCGGGAACTGACGGAGGCGGAACAAAAAGAGCTGTACGCGTTGTGTTTTCCAAAGGCGGATTCCGGGAAAACGGCGGCATCAAACCTGGCGGAAACGGAGGAAATCGTTATCCATGCAGAATAAAAATATGAATCGTATGAAAGAACTGGTTATGCGCCTGAATCAGGCGTCCGAAGCGTATTATGCGGAAGACTCCGAAATCATGAGCAATTATGAGTATGACCGTCTTTATGACGAACTGACGGAGCTGGAAAAGGAAACGGGTGTTATATTATCTAACAGCCCGACAGTACGGGTCGGCTATGAGGCGGTCGATGACCTTCCGAAAGAACGGCACGAAAAGCCCATGCTGTCTCTTGGAAAAACGAAGAGCAGGGAGGAGCTGCGGGACTGGCTGAATGAAAAAGACGCTCTTCTGTCATGGAAGCTGGACGGATTGACCATTGTGCTGACCTTTTTTGCAGGAAAACTTGCAAAGGCGGTGACAAGAGGCAATGGGGAAGTCGGCGAAGTCATCACGAACAATGCGAAAGTGTTTAAAAATATTCCGCTGTCCATTCCTTTTCAGGGGGAACTGGTGCTGCGGGGAGAAGCGGTCATCACTTATTCCGATTTCGAACGAATCAACGAACAGATAGAAGATGTGGAAAGCCGGTATAAGAATCCGCGGAATTTGTGCAGCGGTTCGGTACGCCAGTTAAATAACAGGGTGACGGCCGACAGAAGCGTTATGTTCTATGCTTTCAGCCTGGTGAAGGCGGAAGGCGCGGATTTTGGAAATTCCAGGGAGCGGCAGTTCCTTTTTTTGACGGAACAGGGTTTTGATGTGGTGGAGTATCGAAAGGTGAATCCGGATACGATTCTCGAAGCAATCGAATATTTTGAGAAGAAAGTGGAAGGGTTTGATATTCCTTCCGACGGGCTGGTGCTCACCTATGAAGACATCGCATACGGGGCCTCCCTCGGGACGACGGCGAAATTTCCCAGAGATTCCATCGCTTTCAAATGGGCGGATGAACTGAAAGAAACCGTATTACGGGAAATCGAGTGGAGCCCGAGCCGTACCGGCCTTATCAATCCGATTGCCGTTTTTGAACCGGTAGAACTGGAAGGAACGACGGTCAGCCGTGCCTCCGTTCACAATATCAGCATTTTACGCGGTCTGAAACTGGGAATCGGCGACCATATTACGGTTTATAAGGCCAATATGATTATTCCCCAGATTGCGGAAAATCTGACCGGAAGCGATTCCGTTCAAATTCCCGAAAAATGTCCGGTATGCGGACAGGCGACGGAAATCCGTCAGGTGAATGAAGTGCAGTCGTTATATTGTACCAATCCGCTGTGCGACGCGAAGAAACTCAAGTCCTTTGCGCTTTTTGTCAGCCGGGACGCTATGAATATCGACGGCTTTTCGGAAGCGACGCTGGAGAAATTTATCGGAAAGGGCTTCCTCCATGAATATGCGGATATTTTTAAATTGAGCCGTTACGAAGAAGAGATTACGCAGATGGAAGGGTTCGGTGAAAAATCCTGCCGGAACCTTCTCGGCAGCATTGAAGAAGCCAGAAAGACCACGCTGCCGCGCGTTATATACGGTCTCGGCATTACGGGTATCGGACTTGCCAATGCCAAAATGATATGCAGATATTACCGCTATGATTTAAACGCGATGAAAGCGGCTCAGACGGAAGAACTGAGCGAAATAGACGGTGTCGGGGAAGTGCTGGCCGGCGCCTTTTCCGAATATTTTGCGGATGAGAAGCATGTGCGGCAGCTTGAAAATCTGCTTCGGGAAATTGAGATTGTCGTTGAGAAAGTAGACGAGGAGACACAGACGCTCACAGGGCTTAGCTTTGTCATTACCGGCAGTCTGAATCATTACGCGAACCGGAATGAACTGAAGGAGCTTATCGAGCAGAAAGGCGGAAAAGTAGCCGGAAGCGTGAGCGCAAAGACGACAGGACTGATTAACAATGATGTGACGTCAAATTCTTCCAAGAACAAGAAGGCGAAAGAACTTGGCGTCAGGATTCTGTCGGAGGAGGAGTTCATGGAGGAATATCTGTGATTTCTCAATCATCCACATCGAAGCTTTCCAGCATACTGTTTTTCTTTTCCGGTCTGGAATCTCCGTGTCTGACCATCAGCATTGTAAAAAAGGCCATAACGGAAAAGAAAACGGAATACGGGAAAAGCGTCCGGTAAGAAATATGTTCCAGCAGATATCCGGACAGAATCGGCGTGACCACCTGGGCTGCCATCGAAAACGTATAGTAGTATCCGGTATATTTTCCGACATCTCCCGAAGAGGCGATTTCCACGACCATTGGGAAGGAGTTGACATTAATCGCCGCCCATGCGAAGCCGATGATACCGAAGAAGAGATTCATCGACACATGATAATTGTTGTAAAAAGCGGCGCACAGATAGCAGAAGGCCAGCATTGCGACGCCGATGAGGATGGTTTTTTTACGGCCGATGCGGCTGGAGAGTGCGCCGATTGGAATATAGCTGATAATGGCGGCCACCGTTGCGACCATCAGACAGTTTGCGTAACCGCCGTTTTCCATGCCCCAGACATGCGTTGCATAACGGGAAAATGCGGTGGTGACAGCGTTGTAAGCGATATACCACAGCGCGATGGAGGACAGCATAAAAATCAGGCTTCGCTTTACATCCGGTAAAAGTGCGGAGCCTTTTTCTGTTTCGGAAGCGGCAGTCTCTGTTTCCGTCATCATTTCCTGCGGGATGTTCTTTTCCTTTACCGTCAAAAAGAGAACGGCGACACAAATGACCATCAACAGGGCGATGGAAAGGAAAAGCGGGAAATAATTCGGTGTGGTTCCCTTTCCAACCAATACTTGTATCATTATCAGCGAATAAACACCGCCCACCGCGCCCATCAGATTAATGACCGCGTTGCCCTTGCTCCGCAGCGGTTTTGGCGTCAAATCGGGCATTAAAGCGACCGAAGGGGAGCGGTAAAGACCCATTGACAGTAGTGTCAGAAACAGAATGACGATGAATAACGTCAGATTTCTGCCGCGGTCCGCCGCCGGCAGTATCAGGAGAAATATAGCGGAAAGAACCGTTCCGGCGATAATAAAAGGCATCCGTTTTCCGATTCTGGTGTCCGTTCTGTCGGAAAGCAGACCAAAGAGGGGAAGAAGGAACAACGCCAGAATATTGTCCGCCGCCATGATGACGCCGGTGACGGTCTCGCCAAGTTCAAAGGAATTTTTCAAAATCAGCGGGATGATATTGTCATACATCTGCCAGAAGGCGGAGATGGACAAAAAGGCGAGGCCAATCAGAATCGTTCGTTTATAATTTAGTTTCATAGTTCCCCTCATTCTGCCGCATACGCGGATAATTCTGTCTGTATGCCGGTCGTTATGTTATCATACAATCGCTGTCACATCATGCAATCGTTTTTTCATCATGCAATCGCCGCCACGTCATTCAATTTCTTTCACATCATACGGCGTCGTCTGATATACATAATAGTTCAACCAGTTAGAGTATAAAAGCTGTCCGGTGGAACGCCAGTTGACGATGGGAGCCTGAGAAGGGTCATTGTTCGGGAAATAATTGACCGGGATTTTCGGATTCAGGCCTTTTTCCAAATCACGGTAATATTCTTTGGAAAGGGTATCTTTATCGTACTCCGGGTGACAACTGACGAAAAAGTGACGGCTGTCGGTCGTTTTGACAATTGTGACGCCTGCTTCATCGGAAACCGCCATCAATTCCAATTCCGGAACGGAGGCAATTTTGGAGGCTTCAATTCCCATAGCGCGGGACTGCGGCGCATAGAAAATATCATCGAAGCCGCGGAACAGCGGCGATGTCTTTTTCAATACTTTATGGGCATAAACGCCGGAGAGTTTTTCCGGATAATCGGTCCGTTCCAGACCATAGAAATAATAAAGACCCGCGTAAGCGCCCCAACACAGATGAAGCGTACAGTGTACATGCGTTTTACCCCATTCCATGATGGTGCAGAGTTCCTTCCAGTA
The DNA here is from genome assembly GCA_910578475.1 of uncultured Lachnospiraceae bacterium. Taxonomy (GTDB): domain Bacteria; phylum Bacillota; class Clostridia; order Lachnospirales; family Lachnospiraceae; genus UBA3282. The sequence continues at coordinate 13,010 of CAJTRK010000032.1, forward strand.
GGTAACGTCTTCAAATTTCACATAATCAAGCGGCGCGCCGGTAATAATCATGCCGTCGAACTTTCGCTCCTTTACCTGGTCGAAAGTTGTATAAAAGGATTCCAGGTGGTTGGAATCGGTATGCTGCGGCGTGTAGCTTGCGGTCTGCAAAAATTCCACGGTTACCTGAAGGGGGGAATTGGAGAGCTTGCGAAGAAGCTGTGTTTCCGTGATGACTTTGGTCGGCATCAGGTTCAGGATAAGGACGTTTAATGGCCGGATATCCTGATGCAGCGCACGGTATTCGGTCATGACGAAAATATTTTCTCCCTCTAAAGTTGCTCTTGCAGGAAGTGAATCTTTAATTTTAATAGGCATGGTCATTCTCCGTTCTGTATTGTAATCACTATTACTTACGATAACATAAATGAAAACGTTCTGCAACCTTGCATAAACAGGAAAAAGGAGATATAATAGACCATATATAATTTCAGACAGAAACTTACGAATGAGGTATTGAGGGATGGAGACAGCATATCAAAAAGTTAAAGTACACAATGAACTGGAATGGTGTCAGGTAACCGATTTGGGTATGAAAGAACGGATTGAAAAGCTTTTGTTGAAGAACAGAGTATCTTATTATGTAAAGTGGGAAAAAGCCGGCTTCTTTTCCAGAGACAAATTCGGGACCTGTATATTCTGTGTTAATCAACTGCAGAAAGAGGCGGCGGACGAAGCGATTCGGCTGCTCGTGGAAGAAGATAAGGGGAAAATCAAGTTTATCAACCGTAAATTAAATAACACGTTTTATTAAATGGTTTACGGACGGAACAGGAATGGGTGAAATATGAGCCAATGTGATACATGCAGCAATTATGTTTACGATGAAGATTACGAGTGTTATGTATGTATGGTAGATTTGGACGAAGACGATATGGGCCGCTTTTTAAGCGGCGGAAATTTCGAGTGTTCCTTTTACCGGCAGGATGATGAATACAAAATTGTAAGAAAGCAGATGTGATGTGGAAGAAATTCCGCAGTCACATCTGCTTTTTTATGGTGGATATCAATCCATTTGTTTTTTCAGATTCTTCTGTGCCGTAGAAAGCATCAGCTTGATGCGGTTCAGCTGATTGACCTCGCTTGCGCCGGGGTCATAGTCGATGGCAACGATATTGGAAAGCGGATAACGTTTCCGCAGCTCCTTGATAACGCCTTTGCCGACGACGTGGTTGGGCAGACAGCCAAAAGGCTGCGTGCAGACGATATTGTTGACGCCGCCGTGAATCAGCTCGACCATTTCACCGGTCAGAAACCATCCTTCGCCCGTCTGATTGCCGATGTTGACAATCGGTTCCGCGTATTCCGCAAGCCGGTAAATGCTTGTCGGCGGCTCAAAATGCCGGCTCTCTGCCAGTGCTTTGGCTGCGCAGGAACGCAGTTTTTCCACGGCCCAGATACCGAATCTGGAAATCACCGCGGCTTTTTTGGATGTACCGAGATGCTTCGCTTTATATATCTGATTATAGAAGCAGTAGAGGATAAAGTCGATTAAATCGGGAACGACTGCCTCTGCGCCTTCCGCTTCAAGAAGCTCTACCAGATGATTATTCGCCGCCGGAGCAAACTTGACGAGAATTTCACCGACAATGCCGACGCGGGGTTTTTTCACGTCTGTAATCGGGATGGTGTCAAAATCCTGAACCATTTCACGGCATATTTTACGGAACGTAAAGTAATTCATGTGCTTTGCGGAAACGAAAGCCTGGCATTTTGCGAGCCATTTCTGATGAACGGCATTTACGGAACCCGGTGTCTGCTCATAGGGACGCATACGGTAAACGCAGCGCATGAAAATATCTCCGAATACGGCGCCGTAAGCAAGGCGGAGGAACAAGTCCGCATTCAGATGAAAGCCCGGATTGCTTTCGATGCCGGCAAGGTTTAAAGAAATAACAGGTATTTGCTGCATGCCGGCTTTCGCAAGAGCCCTTCTGATAAAGCCGACATAGTTGGTGGCACGGCATCCGCCTCCGGTCTGAGACATGATGATTGCGACTTTATTCAGGTCATATTTGCCCGATAACAGGGCATCCATAATCTGACCGACCACAATCAGAGAAGGATAACAGGCGTCATTGTTTACATATTTTAAGCCTACGTCCACGGCATGCCGGTTGTCGTTGCCCAACACTTCGAAATTGTAGCCGCAGGCGTTAAAAGCGGACTGCAGTATTTCGAAATGAATCGGGGACATCTGCGGACAGAGAATGGTGTAGTTTTTGCGCATTTCTTCCGTAAACACAGTTTTCTGAATGGCGCTGGACCGGATAGTGCGTTGTTTGTGCTTCTGTTCCCGGACTTTAATCGCGGAAATCAGGGAGCGGATTCGGATTCTGGCGGCGCCCAGATTGTTTACTTCGTCGATTTTCAGGCAAGTATAAATTTTATCGGAATCGGACAAAATATCATTGACCTGGTCCGTTGTTACAGCATCCAGTCCACAGCCGAAAGAGTTCAGCTGAATCAGGTCCAGGTCGTCCCTCGTTTTAACAAAACTTGCGGCAGCATACAGCCGGGAATGGTACATCCACTGGTCGGAAACGATGAGCGGCCGCTCCGGCGCTGCAAGGTGGGAGACGGAATCTTCCGTCAGCACGGCAAAATCGTAGGAATTGATGAGTTCCGGGATACCGTGGTTGATTTCAGGGTCAATATGATAGGGTCTCCCGGCAAGGACGATGCCGCGTTTGTTGTTTTTCTCCATGTAACGGAGCACTTCTTCGCCTTTGGCGCGCATGTCTTCCCGTACCGCGTCCAGTTCATTCCAGGCGGCCTCACACGCATCCATAACAGATGTTATTGGAAGCTCGTTAAACTCTTTGGTGAGCGCTTCCGTAACGGTTTTTAAATCCCGGAAGGACATGAACGGGTTGCGGAAAACGACTTCTCCGCGGCCGATTTCTTCTACGTTGTTCTTGATGTTTTCCGAGTAGGAAGTGACAATGGGGCAGTTATAGTGGTCATTCGCATCCGGGAACTCGTTTCGTTCGTAGAAAAGAGCGGGATAGAAGATGAAGTCAACGCCCTGCCTGATGAGCCATGTCACATGTCCGTGCGCCAGTTTTGCGGGATAACATTCCGATTCACTGGGAATCGATTCAATACCGAGCTCGTAAATTTTGCGGTTGGAGCTTGGAGAAAGAATAACGCGATATCCGAGCGCGGTAAAAAAGGTGAACCAGAACGGATAGTTTTCATACATATTCAGGACTCTCGGAATGCCTACCGTTCCCCTTTTGGCTTCGTTCACAGGGAGCGGTTCATAGGAAAAGAGTCTTTTTAATTTGTAATCGAACAGATTCGGAATGCCGTTTTCATTTTTGGATTTTCCGAGACCTCTTTCACAGCGGTTGCCGGAAATATACTGCCGGCCGCCGGTAAATTTATTGATGGTAAGGCGGCAGTTGTTCGTACATCCTTTGCATTTTGCCATGCTCGTCTCAAACTGCAGGGTATTGATTTTATGGATGGAAAGCATCGTCGTCCGGTAACCGTCCCGGTAATTTTCCCTTGCAATCAGCGCGGCGCCGAATGCGCCCATGATACCCGCGATATCCGGACGGATGGCTTCACAGCCGGCAATTTTCTCGAAACTGCGCAGTACGGCGTCGTTGTAAAAAGTGCCGCCCTGAACGACGATATTTTTACCGAGTTCCGCAGCATCGGAAACTTTGATAACTTTAAAAAGCGCGTTTTTGATGACGGAATAGGCAAGTCCGGCGGAAATGTCGGAAACTTCGGCCCCCTCCTTCTGCGCCTGCTTGACTTTGGAGTTCATAAAAACGGTACAGCGGGTTCCCAGGTCGATTGGGTGCGCGGCGAACAGTGCGGCGTCCGCAAAATCCTGCACACTGTAATTCAAAGATTTGGCGAACGTTTCGATAAAGGAGCCGCATCCGGAAGAGCAGGCTTCATTAAGCTGTACGCTGTCAACGGTCTGGTTTTTGATTTTGATACATTTCATATCCTGTCCGCCGATGTCCAGTATACAGTCCACTTCCGGGTCGAAGAAAGCGGCGGCCTGATAGTGCGCGACGGTTTCCACTTCGCCGTCATCCAGTAAAAAGGCGGCTTTCATCAATGCTTCGCCATATCCTGTGGAGCAGGAGCGGACAATCTCAACGCCCTCCGGTAAGAGTGCATAAATTTCCTGTATTGAACGGATTGCCGTTTTCAGCGGACTTCCGTCGTTGCTACTGTAAAAGGAGTACAGAAGCGAGCCGTCCTCACCGACGAGGGCGACTTTTGTCGTTGTACTTCCGGCGTCGATGCCGAGAAAGCATTTTCCCTGATAGGACGCCAGGTCTGCGGTTTTGACATGGTGGCTCGAATGCCTTTTGCCAAAAGCGTCATATTCTGCTTTGGAGGCGAACAGGGGTTCCATCCGTTCCACTTCAAATTCCATTTTGATATCGGAAGACAGCTTATCAACCATTTCCTGCATGGAATAACAAGTGTTTTCTTTTGCGTTCAGCGCAGAGCCGATAGCCGCGAAAAGATGAGAATTATCGGTATCAATGATATGTTCATCGTCCAATTTCAATGTGCGGATAAAAGACTGTTTCAGCTCCGAAAGAAAATGAAGCGGGCCGCCCAGAAAGGCAACATGTCCGCGGATTGGTTTCCCGCAGGCGAGGCCGCTGATGGTCTGGTTGACAACCGCCTGAAAAATGGAAGCGGATAAATCTTCTTTTGTCGCGCCCTCGTTAATTAACGGCTGAATGTCGGATTTGGCGAATACGCCGCATCTTGCGGCGATGGTATATAACGAATGATAATTTTTGGCATATTCATTCAGGCCCGAAGCGTCTGTCTGCAAAAGAGAGGCCATCTGATCGATGAAAGAGCCGGTTCCGCCGGCACAGATACCGTTCATCCGCTGTTCCACATTGCCGCCTTCAAAATAAATGATTTTGGCGTCTTCGCCGCCCAATTCGATTGCAACGTCCGTAACGGGAGCAAATTCCTGAAGGGAAGTGGAAACCGCGATGACTTCCTGTACGAAGGGAACCTGTAAATGATTTGCCAGTGTGAGTCCGCCGGAACCGGTAATAACGGGATGAAGCGGAATATTTCCAAGTACTGTATGTGCGCTTTGCAGTAAATCAGACAGAGTTTCTCTGATGTTGGCAAAGTGTCTTTTATAATCAGAGAAAAGAATCTGATGTTTTTCATTAAGAATCGCTATTTTGACTGTTGTAGACCCGATATCAATACCGAGTGTGAACTGCATCTGATTCAATTCGCAATCACTCCTTCAAAGTTCTTTCTTACTCTTATCTATGATATATTATATCTTATTAAATGTATTTCGACACGCTAAGTCATTATACGACAGTCATTTTGAAAATGCAATCGGCTATTTTCTGGAATTTGTGAAGATTTTCAAAGGGAATTATAAAATTTTTATGACTTTTTCGTATTTCGCATATGCGCCGTTTACTTTTAAAAAAAGGAATGCTAAAATATATTCAACTTTTCAAGACAAAATGTCTGGAGTAGGAAGAATGATTATAATGAAAGAAAGGCGTGGTCTTTAAAATGAGCCGGTTTGAAAGAAAGTTCGGAAAGTATGCCATCAGGAATTTGTCGGTCGTTCTCGTCTGCTGTTACGCGATAGGATATACCCTGCAGTTTATCGTGCCCTGGATAGCGATTTATCTGTCTCTGGACCCTTATGCGATTCTGCATGGACAGGTATGGAGGCTTGTAACGTGGATTCTGATTCCGCCGGACAGTTCTAATATTTTCTTAACACTGTTGATGCTGTATTTTTATTGTTCCATCGGCACGACATTGGAGCGGACGTGGGGAACATACCGCTACAATGTCTATATTTTCAGCGGAATGCTTTTTACGATAATCGGAAGTTTTCTGATGATGGGCTGCGCTTATCTTTTTATGCAGGAGACAATGCTTGCAAATGGCGGACCGGCTGAATTTTTCCGAATCGGTTCGATGTATGTCAGCACCTATTATATTAACATGTCCATTTTCCTTGCCTTTGCGGCGACTTTTCCGGATGTGTCGGTGTTGCTGATGTTCATTATACCGATTAAGGTTAAATGGCTTGGCGTTATCTATGCGGTTATGCTTGCATTTTCCTTTATACAGGGGTATTTTTTCTCCAAATTTGTGATTCTGTCGTCGTTGCTTAATTTTATTGTTTTCTTCTTTACTTCCCGGAATATGATGCACCTGAATCCGAAGCAGATACACAGGCGTCAGGAGTTCAAGCGGGATATCCGACGGAGTATGAGCGGCATTACAAAGCATAAATGCGCTATCTGCGGTCGGACGGAGGTGGACAGCCCGGAGATGCAGTTCCGGTTCTGTTCGAAATGTGACGGCAATTATGAATACTGTGAAGAACACTTATATACCCATACGCATGTAAAGAGTAAGGGAAATCCTTAAATCTGCAAAGAACACAGGCACAAATCACAGAAAGGCATGGTCGTTTTCATGACGAAGGAAACTTTATTCGCACAAAAGCTGGAACGGATTGCGCAGACAGCGAAAGAGCAGGGAAACTGTGTTTCGGAGGAGCAGCTGCGGGAGACTTTTGCAGAGCTTTCTCTGGGAGAAGAACAGTTAGAAATGGTGCGGACTTATCTGAAACAGCGCAGCATCGGCATCGGTGAGCCTGCGGCTCCGGAAGATTATCTGAACGAGCAGGAAATCGATTATCTGGAAGGGTATCTGAAACAGCTGGCGGAGCTTCCCGAAGTTTCGGAAGGAGAAAAAGAAGCAATTACGCTTTCCGCAATGGCGGGCGATGCGGATGCGCAAAACCGCCTGATTCAGATTTTTCTGCCGCAGGTTGTGGAGATATCCAGGTTATATGCGGGACAGGGCGTTTTTCTGGAAGACCTGATAGGAGAAGGAAACGTGGCGCTTGCACTCGGCGTTACAATGCTGAGCGCGTTTGAACACGCCGCGGAAGCGCAGGGAATGCTCGGCAGAACGATTATGAACGCGATGGAAGAATTTATTGAAGAAAACGCAGAGGAAGCGAAGAAGAGCCGGAAGATGGCGGACCGGATTAACAAAGTGGCGGATAAGGCCAATGAACTTGCAGAAGAGCTGCATCGCAAGGTCACGATAGAAGAATTAATGAACGAGACGGGCATGAGTCGGAAATCCATTCTGGATGCCGTGCGCATGAGCGGCAATAAGATTGATGCGATTCTGGCGGATTGAGAAAAGATATGAATTGCTTGACGGATGAATCGCAGGCTGAAAGAAAGGCACAGTTATCGGAATGGAATATCAGGATAATGATTTTAAATATTATATGCAGGACACAGGACGCCTTTATTTCGGCGCGCGATACAGTTATGCGGAACTGATGGAGCATGAAATGGTTCCTTTTAAATTCAAAAGTATTATCGAGCATTATATTATGAAGGACACGGAGCCGGATACGACGCTGGAAAGCCAGTTCTACTATATGACGCCGGAAATGTTTTCCTGCAAAACTTATATGCAGCTGAAAACAAAAGTCAAAGTATGCCTGCTTACCGAAAAGAAGTCTTTTTTTGGCAAATCCAGAACGGCCTATCGGAATCAGGTTTTCACGCTGGAGGAATTTGTGAAAATGAATCTTGCGCAGAAGAAAAAGCACGGCGTCAAGATTCAGGAAATTATGTTATCCAAACTGGCGATGATGTCATTCAGCGTGTAGTTTTTCCGGTATGCCTCTGAAGAGCGGAACGGTATGACAGCGAGAGATTCCTGGCGGCGCCCCTTGAAAAACGCCGGCACTTAGCGAAAAGACAGCTCTGCTGTTTTTGAGCTTAGTACCGCTGCGATTTTTCACGGAGCGAAAGCGCGGCGCTAAAGGAACTCTCGCTGTCATACCGTCCCGCCCCGGAGGTTCACGCAAAAAGAAATTTAGTTTGACGCGATAAATTACAATTTATTTAACGCATTATCTTCTTGCTTTTGACAAATTTATCTGATAAACTGACATTGCTAAACAAAATTTGGTAAAATTCCCCTTTTACACTGAACAGGTAGAAACAGCAGAAATACGTTTTTACCTGTTCTTTTATTTCTTCGTTTAGAAAATGATTGGAAAAATGAAAGCCGGATGTTAGAATGGATTAACAGACAAAAGTCAGGTGTGCAGGCTGAGAGAAAGGCATGGTTTTTTTATGAGAAGGTGTAATATTTGTGTAATTCCCGCATATCCGTTGGAAAATGTACAGCTTATCAAGGACCGGATTGTGATTCCGTATGTGTGTTACCGGCATTTTGGAAGCAGCATGGTCATTGTATCGCAGAAGAATGGGGAATATCCTTACCTGGATTTTTTGCAGGGGATTTCGCTTTGTTTTCTGCCCTGCGCAGAACGAACGCACATGCAGGAGGCAGAACAATATGTGGAGAGAAATCATGCGGAGATTGACATGCTTTTTCTGTTCGGGGCACGGTTGGAGTACATAGAACTCGCGCGCATTTATAAAACTTTAAATCCGGGAGGCATTATCTATTTAAAGCTGGACGCCAATTCCGGATGGATGAACGCGCTTCCGTTAGAAGATGAAAAATATGCCGATTTTCTGTACAGGGCCGATATCATAAGCTGTGAGTCCCGCCGGTTACAGAGCTTTCTTTATCAAAAGTGGAAACGGCGTATAGAATATGTCCCGAACGGCATTTATTTTCCTTTTTATCCGTCCATGCAGACGTGCAGCTATGAAGAAAAGGAAAACATGATTCTTACGGTGGGCAGAATCGGCAGCGCGCAGAAAGATTCCCATGTGCTTTTGTATGCCTTTGCGCTGTCGTTCCCATATTTTAAGGAAAAATGGAAACTGGTAATGGCGGGGGCCGTTACGCCGGAATTTCAGAAATTGTTTGATGCTTTTTGTGGAGAATTTCCGGAGATTGCCGCGTACATTCAACTGCCGGGGCAGATTACGGACAGAAACAGCCTGTGCGCTTATTACCGAAAGGCCAAAATATTCGCGCTCACATCTCAGATGGAAGGCGGACTGCCCAATGTATATGCGGAAGCGGCCGGCCATGGATGTACGGTCATTACGACGAATATTGATGCGGCGGCGGATATGACGGATGAAGGAAGGCTTGGAAAGATTGTAGAGACATTTGATGATATTCCGGCTTATGCAAAGGCCCTTTCCGGACTTTGTGCGGATAAGGAATATCTGGAACGTAATTTTTATAATATACGGAAGTATATTGACGAGTATTTTAACTATGACCATATTGCAGAACGGCTGCATATATTGTTTGAACTGGCGGATGGCGGTTCGGATGGGAGCAGGCATGAAAATTAGGAATGAAAACAATAAAATATGGCTGTGCGATGAAAGCGGCGCGTCCTGTATGCTTATGCAGAAACCGGAAATCGAAGATTATGGTAATTTGTCGAAGAGGGCGCTTGTTACGAATTATCATCTGAAAGAAGAAACGATTTGGGAGCGGTTTTGCAGTCTGGCATTCGAATTGCAGGATGAATGTGCGGAATCCGGGTATCTGACCTGTTATTTGCTGCTTTTTGCAGAACTGTTTTATGTATTCATCGGAAACGGTCAAATGAAAAATATCATATGTTATGGAATGGAAGAAGACGGAAGCGCTGCAGCTTTTCAGGAATTTGCGGCTTTTACGCAGGAAGGGAGTTCTTTTATCGCATTGCCTGGAAATTCTTTTGTTCTTTCGACATTGCTGAATAAATCCTGTCAGGCGGCGGTAGTCTGTATGGACGTGTGCAGCGAGATACGAACACTGTGTGATGTCATTTCCAAAGTCAAAAAAGGAGGACGGCTTTTATTATATACGAAACAGGGAGAGCTTCCGGCAGTTTTTTCCGCTTTGCCCGGCCTTTCGGAAAAAAGGGCATTTGGCGACGGCGCGGTCTGGTCTGTTCCGGTAGGGGATGCGCTTCTTGCGTATGCGCAGGAGAACGATTCAGAGTCCGTTATACTGCCTTCCCTCAACCGTCTGTTTCAGCAGTTTGAGGAACTGGAGCAGCTTCTGAAAATGACAGAAGATAATGCAGGAGCGCGTCCGGAAGTATATTTACGCGTTGTTGAACTATTATGGGAGATGGAGGAAGTGTTCCTTGCTTTGTTTCACGTTCTGGACAATCCCAAACTTCCGGTTCTTGCAAATGGGCTGAGGGAGTCGGCAATGGATTGCTATATTGGCAGTTTTTATCAGAATGGAATGGAAAGCTATCTCGACCGGTTCCGAAAGGAAACAGAGCTTTTTCGGGAAGCGATGGGCGTGGAATTTGGATGAATAAAGCCATACAGCTTTACTATTTTTTACAATCGGTGGTATACTAATGTATTGTATCATTCATTTTCGGCTAAATGGCACAGTACACTGGGTTAAAAAGAAATTTTATAAAGCAGGGCAGTACAGACATGGAGGAGCACAATGGAACAGTTACAGGCTTATACAATTTTGGAAAAGAAAGAAATTAAGGAACTTAATTCCGTCGGTTATATCATGAAACATAATCAAACGGGCGCAAGAATTGTTCTGATGGAAAACGACGACAACAACAAAGTATTCTGCGTCGGGTTCCGCACACCGCCCAAAGACAGCACGGGAGTGGCGCATATCATCGAGCACAGCGTACTCTGCGGTTCGGATAAATTTCCCGTAAAGGACCCGTTTATCGAATTGGCCAAAGGGTCTCTGAATACGTTCCTGAACGCGATGACCTTTCCGGATAAGACGATTTATCCGGTAGCGAGCTGTAACGAAAAAGACTTTCAGAATTTAATGGATGTTTATATGGACGCCGTTTTTCATCCGAATATTTATCAGGAGGAAAAAATTTTCCGTCAGGAAGGCTGGCACTATGAGATGGAAAGCATGGAGGATGAGCTGACCATCAACGGCGTTGTTTATAACGAAATGAAGGGCGCTTTTTCATCGCCGGACGATGTGCTGGAGCGGGAAATTATGAATTCTCTGTATCCCCATACTTCCTATGCGGTGGAATCGGGCGGTGACCCGGACGTAATACCGGAACTGACCTATGAGGATTTTCTGGCGTTCCACAGCAGATATTATCATCCGTCCAACAGTTATATCTATTTGTACGGTGATATGGATATGGCGGAAAAACTGCGTTTCCTGGACGTAGAATATCTGTCGAAGTATGAGGCGCTTGCGGTGGATTCTGAGCTTGACGAAGAGCAGCCGTTTACGGAGCCTGTTGAAGTCTGCAAAGAATACCCGATTACGGAGAGCGAATCGGAGAAAGAGAATACTTATCTGTCCTATAATATCTCCTTTGGAAACAATCTGGACAAAGAGCAGTATATCGCTTTTCAGGTAATCGATTATGTGCTCTGTTCCGCGCCGGGCGCACCGTTAAAGCAGGCGCTTATTGATAAGGGAATCGGCAAAGACGTATACAGTAGTTATGAGAACGGCATCATGCAGCCTTACTTTTCCATCGTGGCCAAAAATGCCGACAAGGAGCAGCTCCCGGAGTTTCTTGCAACGATTCGGGAGGAGCTGACCAAAATTACGGAACAGGGCTTTGATAAAAAGGCGTTGCGCGCCGGCCTGAATTTCTATGAATTTCGATTCCGTGAAGCGGATTTCGGTTCTTATCCGAAAGGGCTGATGTTCGGCCTGATGATGCTTGACAGCTGGCTGTATGACGACAACAAGCCATTCGTGCATATCGAGGCTAACGACACTTACCGGAAACTGAAAGAAGCCATTGAAACGAATTATTATGAAGAGCTTGTGCGGGAGAAACTTCTGCATAATCAGCATAAAACGATTGTTGTCGTGGAGCCCGTGAAGGGACTGACGGGAAGGAAAGAAAAAGAGCTTGCCGATGCGCTTGCCAGGAAGAAATCCGAACTTTCCGAGGCGCAGCTTGCGGAAATCGTAGAGCAGACGAAAGCGCTGAAACAGTATCAGGAAGAGCCGGACACCAAAGAAAATCTGGAAAAGATACCGCTTTTAACAAGAGCCGATATGAAGAAAGAAGCGGAGAATTATGTAAACCAAGAAAGAAAAGTCGGCGATACGGTGCTTTTGTATCATGATATTTTCACGAACGGAATCGGTTATCTGCGTTTTCTGTTCGATTTGCGGACAGTTCCGGAAGAACTGTTTCCCTATGTCGGACTGTTAAAATCCGTTTTGGGTCTGGTGAATACGGAAAACTACACATATGGAGAACTGTTTAACGAAATCAATATCCGAACGGGCGGCATCAGTCCGGTGTCCAATACCTACACGGACGCAAGAGATTTGCAAAGTTATACGGCGACGTTGGAAATCAAGGTAAAGGTTTTGTATGAAAATCTGGAGCATGCCTTCCGGCTTGTCAGGGAAATCGTAATGGGTTCCCGTTTCGACGATGCGAAGCGGTTAAAGGAGCTGATTGCGGAGTTAAAATCACAGAAACAGGCGAATATGATGTCGGCGGGGCATGCGCTCGCTTCGGTCCGCGCGTTGTCCTATCTGTCGAAAACGGCGGCTGTGTCCGATAAAATAAGCGGGATTCCTTATTATCGGATGTTAGAGGAACTGGACGGTAATTTTGAGGCGCGGCAGAAAGAACTGACGGAAAAGCTGCAGCAGCTTGCGGTCTGCCTGTTCCGGCCCGAAAATCTGATGGTGGATTATACGGCGCAGCGGGAAGGGCTGGAAAAAGTGGAAGAACAGGTTGCGGCATTCAGAGACAGTCTGCATACGGAACCGGTGGAAACACGGCCTTATCAGCCGAAACCGGAGCGCAGGAACGAAGGTTTTATGTCCTCTTCCCAGGTACAGTATGTGTGCCGGGCCGGAAATTTTGCGCAGAAAGGCCTTCCTTATACCGGTGCGCTAAAAGCGTTAAAGGTGATGATGGGATATGATTACTTATGGACGCAGGTGCGTGTCAAAGGCGGCGCATACGGCTGTATGTGTAACTTCGGCAAGTCCGGAGAAAGCTATTTTGTTTCGTACAGAGACCCCAATCTGGAAAAAACGGTGGATGTCTACGAGAACGCGGCCGATTATATCAGGAATTTTGATGCGGATGAGCGGACAATGACCCAATATATCATCGGAGCGGTCAGTGAACTGGATATGCCGATGACACCGGCCACAAAGGGGGCATATTCGCTGGCAGGATATATGACGCATTACCCTTTTGAACAGGTACAGAAAGAACGGGATGAACTGCTCGGGGCGGTTCCGGAAACGATTCGCGGGCTGGCAGAGTATATCAGCGCGTTCATGAAAGACGACTGCCTCTGTGTTGTCGGAAATGAAGAGAAGATTCGGAAACAATCGGCATTGTTTGCGGAAACGGATTATCTGTTTCACTAAATAAAAAGTTTGCAAAAATAAAAAAATCCGGAAAAACCCATAAAAAACAGGAACCCCGTTCGTATGTATAATAAGAAACTCATGACGAACAAAGGGAGGATTATGCGTATGAAAAAGAAAAGAAATTTGAAGGAAACAAAAATATTCCGGAATATGGGAAAACGATTTGGCCTTTGTCTGACCGGCCTGCTTCTTACCGCGTCCATGCTCACCGGCTGCGGGGGAAGCAGTAAGAGCATGTATTCGGAAATGGCTTACGATACGGGCGGATATGGGGCGGTTGATAACGCGGCGGTAACGGAGGAAATTGCGCTTTCCGTTGATGCCGGAGAAGCCGGAGGCTATGAGAACGCTTTTCCGGCGGAGAATGCGGCCGCTCCGGAGTCTTTGCCTGAAACGGAGCTTCAGGAGAACCCGACGGATGGCCGCAAACTGATTAAAACGGTCGATTTATATGTGGAGACAGAGCAGTATGATAAACTGCTTGTCAATCTGGAAGCGCAGATTGACAAGCTTGGCGGTTATGTGGAATATCAGTATCAGTATAACGGAAGCAGCTATTCCAATTATGATGAGACGCGCAATGCGCATCTGTCGGTGCGGATTCCGGCGGCGCGTCTGGATGAATTTGTACAGAAAGTAGACGAACAGAGCAACATCACCAATAAAGAAGAGCGGGTGGAAGATGTCACCTTACAGTATGTTGATTTGGAAAGCCGTAAAAAAGCGCTTGTGATTGAACAGGACAGACTTTTGGAGCTGTTGGAAAAGGCCGAGACCGTGGAAGATATCATTACGATTGAACAGAGGCTTTCGGAAGTGCGGTATGAGTTGGAAAATATGGAATCAAAGCTCCGTATTCTGACGAACCAGATTGATTACAGCACGATTAACATCAACATCGAAGAAGTGAGAAGGCTGACGCCGACGGAAGAAAAATCAGCGTGGGACAGGATGAAAAACGGTTTTGTCAAATCCATTTATCGTATCGGAGATGATATGGAAGCCGGATTCATTGGCTTTGTCATCAATCTTCCGTATTATATCGTCTGGCTCATCGTCATCGTGATTGTATTTTTCGTTGTAAGAGCCGTTTTGAAGAGAAGGAAACGTAAAAGGACGGAGAAGAAACAGAGTGAGGAGAACAGCGACCAAAATGGAGAAAGAGAGCAGTAACTATAAATCCGGTTTTGCAACACTGATTGGCAGACCGAATGTAGGAAAATCCACGTTGATGAATTGCCTGATTGGACAGAAAATTGCAATTACTTCCAATAAGCCGCAGACGACAAGGAATCGGATTCAGACAGTCTATACTTCGGAAGAAGGACAGATTGTGTTCCTGGATACACCGGGCATTCATAAGGCGAAGAACAAGCTTGGCAATTACATGGTCGGCGTTGCGGAACGCACGCTTTCGGAAGTGGATGTGGTGTTATGGCTTGTGGAGCCGACAACTTATATCGGCGCCGGGGAGCAGCATATCATTGAGCAGCTGCAGAAGACAAAAACACCGGTTATACTGGTCATCAATAAAATTGACACGGTGAAAAAGGAAGAAATACTCCTTTTTATCGATACATACAGAAAACAGATGGATTTTGCGGAAATCGTTCCGGTGTCGGCGCTGAAAGGCGACGGCACGGACGATTTGCTTTCCTGTATCATGAAATATCTGCCCTTCGGACAGCCGTTTTATGATGAAGATACGGTGACAGACCAGCCGGTTCGCCAGATTGTGGCAGAGCTTATCCGGGAAAAGGCGTTGAAATGTCTGGAAGATGAGATCCCTCATGGCATAGCGGTGACAATTGAGTCGATGAATTACAGAAAACGCATCGTAGACATTGAAGCGACGATTATCTGTGAGCGCGATTCCCACAAGGGAATTATCATCGGCAGACAGGGACAGATGTTAAAGAAAATCGGTTCTCTCGCAAGGCCGGATATTGAAGATTTGGTTGACAGACAGGTAAATCTGAAGCTCTGGGTCAAAGTAAAAAAAGATTGGCGCGACAGTGATTTTCTATTAAAAAATTTCGGATATAATAAAAGAGAAACCGAATAGAAAAAAGGAAAAAAGCGAACCCTAATAGCATAGAGTTGATTAGGGGGCTTAAGATGAAAGATATAAATTACTGGGAGCGGTTTCTGCTGACCGGAAGCGTCAGCGATTTTTTATCCTATAAGAATGCACTGAAGGATGCGGAAGTGGACAAAAATACTAATTTTGTCAAAGAAGATAAGTCGGGTGGACAATCTCATGCAGGGATTTACAGAGATTACGGGAATGGTTTTAAAGGCTGAGCCGATTGGCGAATATGATAGAAGAGTGGTTATTTTAACGAAAGAAAAAGGGAAAATTTCGGCGTTCGCAAGAGGAGCGAGAAAGCAGACCAGCAGACTCCTTGCGGCAACGAACCCTTTTTCTTTTGGCACGTTCAGACTCTATGCGGGACGGTCTTCCTATAATTTGACGGAAGCCGATATCAGTAATTATTTTGAAGGACTCAGGACAGATTTTGAAGGCGCCTATTATGGGATGTATTTTTTAGAAGTAATGGATTATTATACAAGAGAAAATAATGAAGATAAAGAGATGCTGAAACTTTTGTATCAGTCTCTTCGCGCGCTCATGCACGAAAAATTACCGAACAGACTGATACGGTACATATTTGAGATAAAAGCGATGGTGTTAAGCGGTGAGTTTCCGGGAATGCCGGAGAACGAAGTCTATGAGGAATCCACACGCTATGCGGTGCATTATATTATGGATTCTTCTGTGGAAAAGTTATATACTTTCACAGTGGCGGATGCGGTGCTCGAACAGCTCGCCCAAATTGCCGATGATTATAGAAAACGTTATATGGACAGGGCTTTCAAGAGTTTGGAGATTCTGGAAAGCCTGTAAAAAAGTATGTTGAAAAACCTGATTAAGTCGGATATAATGTAATGCAGTATGTTGGCGGTTGATAAGACAGGGGGACAGACGATGCGAAATGGGATAAAAATATTCATCATAATGACGGTGTTATGCCTGCTTGCCGGTTGCGGCGGCGGAGAATCGGTTCCTGAAAGAAATACGGTTTCCATTCAGAAGGATGGAACGATACGTCAGACGATTGTCGAGCAGTTCGAGCCGGAGTATTATGATATAGAAGAATTAAATACAATGGCGCAGGAGAAAATCGCGCGGCTCGGCAGCACGAATGAGGCTATCGTCTGCGAGTCCATGAAGGCGGATGGCGGTCAGATTGTCGTTGAGATGACTTATCAGACGGATACGGATTACAGAAATTTTAATAACCGGGATATTTTTAACGGCACTGTTTCCGAGGCTGCGGCACAGGGATATACTTTTCAGAATCTTGTTGGAACGGACGGCGCGGCTGTCGGAGCGGAGGTCGTTGCGTCCGCAGGAGAGGACCGCGTTGTAATCATACAGACGAAAGCGGGAGAGGCGCTGGATGTCAGCGTATACGGAAAGATTGTGTATGCGAGTGATAATATAGCGCTTTCCGGGCAGAAGAACGCGGCGATTTCAGCCGGTGAGGAAGATATGGTTTCCTGTGTGGTATTTCAATAATTTGTGCCTGCGCCAAAATATCGCGCCTGGCAAGAATGGAGGATAACAGAGTGATGGAAAAAACAATGGAGAAAATTGTCGCACTGGCGAAGGCGAGAGGGTTTGTGTATCCCGGCTCGGAGATTTACGGAGGTCTTGCGAATACATGGGATTATGGAAATCTCGGTGTGGAATTGAAGAACAATGTCAAAAAGGCATGGTGGCAGAAGTTCGTCATGGAGAATCCCCATAATGTAGGCGTGGACTGCGCTATTTTAATGAATCCGCAGACATGGGTAGCTTCCGGGCATCTTGGCGGCTTTTCCGACCCGTTAATGGATTGTAAAGAATGTCATGAGCGTTTTCGTGCCGACCAGTTGATTGAAAACTTTGCGAGCCAGAATCATATAGAGCTGAAGGAATCCATCGACGGATGGACACAGCAGCAGATGAAAGATTTTATTGAAGAACATAACATCCCCTGTCCGACTTGCGGAAAGCATAATTTTACAGATATCAGACAGTTCAATCTGATGTTTAAAACGTTCCAGGGAGTCACGGAAGATGCCAAAAATACGGTATATTTAAGACCGGAAACGGCACAGGGTATTTTCGTAAACTTTAAAAATGTGCAGAGGACTTCCCGTAAGAAGATTCCGTTCGGTATCGGACAGATTGGCAAGTCTTTCCGTAATGAGATTACGCCGGGCAACTTTACGTTCCGTACGAGAGAGTTCGAGCAGATGGAACTGGAATTTTTCTGTGAACCCGGAACCGATATGGAATGGTTCCAGTACTGGAGAGGTTTTTGCCGCGACTGGCTGCTTTCTCTCGGCATGAAAGAAGAAGAAATGAGACTGCGCGACCATTCGCCGGAAGAGCTGTGCTTCTATTCCAAAGGAACGACGGATATCGAATTCCTGTTCCCGTTCGGATGGGGCGAGCTGTGGGGAATCGCGGACAGAACGGATTATGACCTGACACAGCACCAGAATACTTCGGGCGAAGATATGTCTTATTTTGATGACAGCAAAAATGAAAAATATGTGCCCTATGTCATAGAGCCCTCGCTCGGCGCAGACCGCGTCGTGCTCGCTTTCCTTTGCGCGGCTTATGATGAAGAAGAAATCGGGGAAGGGGATGTGCGTACCGTACTGCATTTCCATCCGGCGCTTGCTCCGGTGAAAATTGGAGTGCTTCCGCTTTCCAAGAAGCTGAACGAAGGCGCGGAAAAGATTTTTATGGAATTGTCCAGGAAGTATAACTGTGAATTTGACGACAGAGGAAATATCGGAAAGCGTTACAGAAGACAGGATGAAATCGGTACGCCGTTTTGCGTTACATACGATTTCGATTCCGAAAATGACCAGTGCGTAACGGTCAGATTCCGTGATTCCATGGAGCAGGAGCGCGTGGCGATTGCGGAGCTGGACACATATTTTGCGGATAAATTTGTATTTTAAAAGATGGCAGAACAGATGAACATAGGAACAGGAAAGGATACTATCACTACGATGAAAAAGTATGGTGTAAATGAGTTAAGAAGGATGTTTCTGGAATTTTTTGAGAGTAAGGAACATCTGAAAATGAAAAGCTTTTCGTTAGTGCCGCACAACGACAACAGCCTGCTGTTGATTAATTCCGGCATGGCGCCCTTAAAGCCTTATTTTACCGGGCAGGAGATTCCGCCGAGGCGAAGGGTTACGACATGTCAGAAGTGTATCAGGACGGGAGACTTGGAAAACGTTGGAAAGACTGCAAGACATGGTACTTTTTTCGAAATGCTCGGAAATTTTTCCTTTGGAGATTATTTTAAGCATGAAGCGATTGCCTGGTGTTGGGAATTTCTGACGGAAGTAGTCGGACTCGACGCGGACAGGCTTTATCCTTCCATTTATGAAAATGACGAAGAAGCTTTTGAAATCTGGAATAAGGAAATCGGGATTCCGGCGGATAGAATCTATCGCTTTGGCAAGGAAGATAATTTCTGGGAGCACGGTTCAGGCCCCTGCGGCCCCTGTTCCGAAGTTTATTATGACAGGGGAGAGCGATATGGCTGTGGCAAACCGGGCTGTACGGTTGGCTGCGATTGTGACCGCTATATGGAAATCTGGAATAATGTCTTTACACAGTTCGATAATGACGGAAAAGGCAATTATACGGAACTGACCCAGAAAAATATCGATACGGGTATGGGGCTTGAAAGGCTTGCTTCCGTCGTTCAGGATGTGGATTCCATTTTTGATGTGGATACGATTCTTGCGCTTCGTACAAAGGTATGTGAGATTGCGGGCGTTTCTTATAAAGAGGATTATGAAACAGATGTATCCATTCGAATTATTACGGACCATATTCGTTCCGCAACTTTTATGATTTCAGACGGTATCATGCCTTCCAACGAGGGACGCGGTTATGTGCTCCGGCGTATCATCCGGCGGGCGGCGCGTCAGGGCCGGAAGCTCGGCATTCAGGGAACTTTCCTGGCTGCGCTCGGCGCTACGGTCATTGAAGGCTCAAAGGACGGATATCCCGAATTAGAAGAAAAGAAAGAATTTATTTTAAATGTACTGACACAGGAAGAGAATAAGTTCAATAAGACCATCGACCAGGGGCTTACCATTTTATTGGAAATGGAAGAGAACCTGACGAAAGAAGGAAAAAAGGAACTCTCCGGCGAAGATACCTTTAAACTATATGACACTTACGGATTCCCCATAGATTTAACCAAAGAAATTCTGGAAGAAAAAGGTTTCAGCGTGAATGAAGAAGGTTTCCGGGCGGCGATGGAAGAGCAGAAAGTCAAGGCCCGTAAAGCCCGTAAAACCACGAATTATATGGGCGCGGACGTGACGGTTTATGAATCGATTGACCCCAGTGTTACTTCCGCATTTGTGGGATATGATAACCTTGTTCATGATTCGGTTATTTCTGTCCTGACAACGGAAACGGAACTGGCAGAAGCGTTGACGGATGGTGAAATCGGAACGATTTTCACAAAGGAAACGCCTTTCTATGCGACGATGGGCGGACAGGCGGGCGACACCGGCGTTATCCGCAGCGAGAACGGTACGTTCCGGGTAGAAGAGACGGTGAAGCTGTTAGGCGGTAAAGTGGGACATATCGGCCGCATGACCTCCGGCATGTTCAAGACAGGAGATACGGTTACGCTGGAAGTGGATGCGGAAAGAAGAAATGCAACCTGCAAAAACCACAGTGCGACACACCTTTTGCAGAAGGCTCTCCGTATGGTGCTCGGAACCCATGTAGAACAGTCCGGTTCTTACAACGACGGAGAAAGACTACGTTTCGACTTTTCTCATTTCTCGGCAATGACGGCGGAAGAGCTGGCGAAAGTGGAGCGGATAGTCAACGAGAAGATTGCGGAAAATATTCCGGTCGTTACGGAAGTGCTGACGATTGAAGAAGCGAAAAAAACAGGCGCGATGGCGCTTTTCGGTGAAAAATACGGCGAGAAAGTGCGTGTCGTAGAAATCGGAGATTTTTCCAAAGAATTTTGCGGCGGTACGCATGTCGGCAGTACGGGCATGATTTCATCCTTTAAAATTATTTCCGAGAGCGGCGTTGCGGCGGGCATCAGAAGAATTGAGGCGTTGACAGGAAACGGCGTGCAGAAATATTACGCGGAGCTGGAAGAAAAGCTGGAAAAGGCTTCCGGGCTTCTGAAAACGACGCCGGTCAATCTGTTGGACAGATGTGAGCATTTAATGGCTGAATTAAAAGCATTACAGAGCGAAAACGAATCCTTAAAGAGCAAGGCGGCCAAAGACGCGCTCGGCGACGTTATGAATCAGGTGAAAGAAGTAAAAGGAACAAAGCTTCTTGCTGCCAAAGTTTCAGGCGTGGATATGAACGGTCTGCGCGACCTGGGCGACCAGTTAAAGGAAAAACTGGGAGAAGGCGTTGTTGTTCTGGCTTCGGAGAAAGACGGAAAAGTGAATTTAATCGCAATGGCGACGGATGGAGCGATGGCTGCGGGAGCTCACGCGGGCAATCTGATTAAAAGCATTGCGGGACTCGTCGGAGGCGGGGGCGGCGGCCGGCCCAACATGGCGCAGGCAGGCGGCAGGAACCCGGCAGGTATTGATGCGGCGGTCGAAGAGGCGGCGAAAGCGTTGGAAGGACAGCTGCATTAAAAAGGAAGAGTTTACAGGAAGACTGAAAAACAGAATATGGAAGAGATGTGCCTTTAAGGCCCAAATATCGAAAACTGAGAGAAAGGTATGGTTGTTGAGATGGAAACCGGAAATGGCAGAAAGATAAAGCATCTTGGAAGGAAACTGAATGCAGTAATGGCATGTATGCTGGTTATCAGCATTGCAATGACCGTTGCTCAGTGTGTTTATATGTTTTACAGGTTTACAATGAATACGCTGCGGGAGCAATGTGTGACCGGAACGAATATTCTTGCTTATGAACTGGAGAATTATAACGGACCGGAAGATATGACACAGTTACTGGATGATTTAAAGCGGAAGACCGGCTGTGAATTTACTATTTTCCGTGGAGATGAACGTGCTTATACGACGATTCAGCAGGACGGAAAGCGTGCGGTGGGAACAAAACTTTCCGCGGACTTGAAAGATACGGTGTTAGTAAAGGGAGAATCCTACGTCGGGAATGCCCAGATTCTGGGAGTTGACCATCTTTGTTCCTATGTGCCGACAAAAGGCGAAGACGGCAAAATCAACGGACTGCTTTTTTCTGGTATATCCATTTCCAGTGCGAATGCTCAGATTGTTTCAACTGTCAAAGCAACCTGTCTGTTGGGCGGTATTGTTGTAATTATCTGTATTGCGCTGCTGGCGGCCTATATCAGAGGCATTGTATCGAGTCCGTTATCCAAGCTTACGGCGCTTGCGCAGACGATGGAAAGAGGAGAGCTTGGATTAAACAGCGGACAGAAGATAGAAGTCGATATCCATTCTAATAATGAAATCGGTTTTCTGGCAGAGACTTTTGAAAAAACAATTCTGCGTCTGAAAGGATACATAGGAGAGATTTCAACGGTGTTGGAATCGATTGCGCAGGGAGACCTGACGTTAGCGACAAAACAGGCCTATGTGGGAGATTTTGAATCCATCAAAGAATCTCTTGATAATATTCTTGATAAATTGAACAATACAATGTCACAGATTGTAGACAGTTCCGAGCATGTATCGAACGGTTCCGAGCAGATGTCCATCGGCGCGCAGGCGCTCAGTCAGGGTGCGGTAGAACAGGCAAGCGCCGTGGAAGAACTGGACAGCAATATCCGTCAGATTTCCGAGCAGGTGGGAAGAACGGCAGAAAATGCTGTACAGGCAAGTCAGAAGGTAGAGGCAGTTGGCGCACAGTTAATGGAAAGCAACCAGAAGATGCAGGAAATGATACAGGCGATGGAAACGATTGACGCGCGTTCCAATGAAATCGGAAAGATTATCAAAACGATTGAAAACATTTCGTCGCAGACGAATATTCTTGCGCTGAATGCGGCAGTGGAGGCTGCCCGTGCGGGAGAAGTCGGAAAAGGTTTTGCGGTCGTGGCGGAAGAAGTGCGGGAACTGGCAGGCAGGAGTTCTGAGGCATCCAAATCAACGGCAGAATTGATTGAGCGTTCTATTGAAGCGGTAAAACAGGGTACAAGAATTGCAAGTGAGACTGCGGAACAGTTAGTAGCCGTTGTTTCCGGTGCGAATGAAGTAGTGGAAACGACGAACCTGATTGCAGAGGCGGCGCGTTCTCAGGCGGACTCCGTTTTTGAAATCAGAGAGCAGATTAATCAGATTTCCAACGTGGTGCAGACCAATTCCGCCACGGCGGAAGAAAGTGCGGCAACAAGCCAGCAGCTCAGTTCGCAGGCAGGTCTGCTTCGCAATATGATTGGAATGTTCAAGATAAACAGAAGATATTGAAATGATGTTTGTATCGCAGCCACAGATGAAATGAAAATCAGAAAGGCCGGCCAGTCGGCCGGCCTTATATTGACAGAACGGAAAATATGCCGTAGTATTTGACCGCAGGGCAGTTAAAACGGCCGCATGAACAAAAGAGAAGGGGGATACCGGAAGATGGCGATGTTGAGCAATGATTGGGCGGAAGCGCTCGGGGCGGAATTTCGGAAGCCTTATTACAAACAGCTATACCAGTTCGTCAGAGAAGAATACAGCAAAGCTGTGGTTTATCCGCCGGCGGATGATATTTTCAATGCTTTTCATTTTACGCCGCTTCGTGAGGTGAAAGTCCTGCTGTTGGGACAGGACCCCTATCATAATGAGCATCAGGCGCACGGCATGAGTTTTTCCGTACTGCCGGACCAAAAGGATATTCCGCCTTCTTTGCAGAATATCTATCAGGAACTGCATGATGACCTGGGATGTGATATTCCGAATAACGGTTATTTGAAAAAATGGGCTGACCAGGGAGTATTGCTTTTAAATACGGTGCTGACAGTTCGTGCACATCAGGCAAATTCCCATCAGGGAAAAGGATGGGAAGCCTTTACGGATGCGGTCATCCATGCTGTGAATGCGCAGGAGAGGCCAATCGTATATTTACTGTGGGGACGTCCGGCGCAGAGTAAAATTCCCATGCTGACCAATCCGAAACATTTGATTTTAAAGGCGCCGCATCCCAGTCCGTTATCCGCTTACAGGGGCTTTTTTGGCTGTAAACATTTCAGTCAGGCCAATGAATTTCTGAAAGCGAACGGCGTGGAACCGGTTGACTGGCAGATTGAGAATATATGATTGAGAATGTATAGGGAACGCAAAGCATAATCTGCGGAAGCGGATAATGAAAATGAAAGAAAAAGTGACAGAAAAACAGGAATGACAGAAATTTTGGGAATGCGGAAAGGAGCGGTCTTACCAATGAAAAAAGTACCGTTTGTGACAAAGGAAAAGATAGAAGAGATAACGAAAACATATCCGACCCCTTTTCATATTTACGACGAAAAGGGTATCCGGGAAAATGCCAAAGCCGTGAAAGAGGCTTTTGCATGGAATAAAGGATTTAAAGAATACTTTGCCGTGAAGGCGACGCCCAATCCTTTTTTAATGGATTTGCTGCATGAATACGGCTGCGGCTGCGACTGTTCTTCCCTTACGGAACTGATGCTGAGCAATGCAATCGGCATTCGCGGAGAAGACATAATGTTTTCTTCCAATGATACGCCGAGAGAGGATTACGAATATGCGGCCAAAATCGGCGCAATTATCAATTTGGATGATATTACGCACATTGATTTTCTGGAGAATATTCTCGGGAAACTGCCGGAGACGATGAGCTGCCGTTATAATCCCGGCGGCATTTTCCAGATGAGCAACGGCATCATGGACAATCCTGGAGATTCCAAATATGGTTTTACCACGGAGCAGTTATTTGAAGGATTTCGGATTTTGAAGGAAAAAAGCGTAACGCGTTTCGGTCTTCATGCTTTTCTTGCCAGCAATACGGTGACAAATGAATACTATCCGCAGCTTGCGGGGCAGCTGTTTGAACTTGCCGTAAAACTGAAAGAAGAGACCGGCGTCAGCGTTTCTTTTATTAACCTGTCCGGTGGTGTCGGTATTCCCTATACGCCCGAACAGGAGCCGAACGATATCAGACTTATCGGCGAAGGCGTCCGGAAAGAATACGATAAAATACTGGTTCCTGCCGGAATGGGGGATGTTGCGATTTATACGGAGATGGGACGTTTTATGATGGGTCCTTACGGTGCGCTTGTCACCCAGGCGATTCATGAAAAACATACCCATAAAGAATATATTGGCGTGGATGCCTGTGCGGTCAATCTGATGCGTCCCGCGATGTATGGCGCCTATCATCATATTACGGTGCTCGGCAAAGAGGATGCGCCCTGTGACCATCAATATGACGTAACCGGTTCTCTTTGTGAGAACAACGACAAATTTGCGATAGACCGGATGCTTCCCGCAATCGAAAAGGGCGATTATCTCGTTATTCATGATACGGGGGCGCATGGTCATTCGATGGGTTATAATTATAACGGAAAACTGAGGTCGGCAGAACTTCTTCTGAAAGAAGACGGAAGCGTGCAAATGATAAGAAGAGCGGAGACGCCGAAAGACTATTTTGCGACACTGGATTGTTTTGAGATGTTTGGAAAGCTGTTTGAGTAAGCGGCGAAAAGAAGGTTCAGGGCTCGGGTTTCGAAAAAGAATTCGAAAGAATTAAAAAGTATTTTTTTGTAAAAAGTATTTTTGCAGAAATAACTTGCCAACCAATGGCAGTTATGATATTATATAATTCGGTTGTTGGAATGCTGGTGTGTCGGAATGGCAGACGAGGCAGACTCAAAATCTGTTGCGGGCAACCGCGTGTGGGTTCAAGTCCCACCACCAGCATTGATAAAAAGTCTGAAATCCCTGGTAAAATGGGCATTTTTAGGCTTTTTTATTTTTTTACGTTGATAACTCTTGATAACTCGAAAAAATATATAAGAAAGAAGAGAGATTCTTGAGTGTGTGAAGAAAATTCTGTAAATAACCAAATCTTCTATGATAATGAAATGGCGGAAGGCTCATGTTGATGCTTTCCGCTTTGCTTTATATATAACAGTGAAAAGATTGTATGTCAAGAGCGCAGGTTATTGTTTGCCTGCAGCTTTTATCAGATAGTTTCCTATTCGCCTGGATTCTCGAAAACGTGACGATGAAGTTTCGTCACGTTTAGCAGCAACCTCTTGATTTTACTGAAAAAATCACCATCTTTCATTTGACTAATTCCTCGTCGCGTTTTATAATGGCTTCATAAACATGACGAGGTGATTGTATGTCGATAGTTACTCAAACTGATAAACGCACAGGCATTACTTATGCTTATGACACAACTTATTACTGGGACAAAGAAAAGCAGCAGTCCCGTTCAAAACGCGTATGTGTAGGAAAGGTTGACCCTGAGACTGGTGACATTGTTCCAACAAGAGGCAGAGCAAAAAAGGGTTCTAAATCAACAGGTGGAAAGCCTGCAAAAACAAGACCAAAGC
>CAJTRK010000033.1 GCA_910578475.1 uncultured Lachnospiraceae bacterium
TGATCTGTTTTCTTGCACTTTTGCTTTACCGGATGATTGAAAAAAGGCTGGACTACCGCTATACATGTGATGAAATCCTGCATACATTGAAAACCATGAACTTTGCCGAAGTTGAGGAACAGGGCTTTATGCCGCTTTACAAGCGGGAAAAGATAACGGATGCCTTACATGATGCCTGCGGATTCCGAACGGACTACCAGTTTATTACCAAGAGCAGTATGAAAACAATCCAGAAAAAAAGTAAAGGAAGAGAATAAAATACTATATCTTAAAACAGAAGACAAAACCGCTGGAACACCCATAAATACTGGTCTACAGCGGTTTTTATACTTAACAAACTGTCAAAGACGGGATTGTATCAAACGACCAGATAAAAATTCAAAAATATACAGGAATTTAATCCAAAGCCTAAATTGGAAGAAAAAGTCCCACGACATACTCTAAAATCCACAGATAGTTAGTCCTTTCTATCTCTTCGGCCGCAACAATCGTATATTCCCGAATCACTTCATCATTCAGATAATAGGATACTTTTCCCGCTTCATCTCCTGCATGAACGGGCGCCTCCAGCTGTTCCTCCAGTTCTGTTTTTATCTCTACCACATCTTCTTCACAGAGCAGATAAGGCAGGCTTTCCCCTGCCGGACAAACTAACTCGACTTCCACAAAAGCATTTTCATAAGGAGTCGCTCCTTCTCCGGCAATGCCGTTTTGCACCGGTATCGGCTGAAACTCCTTTTCCTCATAGATATCCTGATAGGCATACCGCTCCATCCCGTAATCCGCGAGGGTTCTCATATCGCTCCATTTATAGGTCTTATGATTGGGCCATCCGCAGGCTAACAACGCCACGGTAAAAGTCCTTCCTTCGCTTTCCACCGCTCCCACATAGCAGTAACCTGCCTGATTGGTAAATCCTGTTTTTCCGGATATCGCTTCATCCATCATGCTTAAAAAACTGTTGTGATTATTGCAGTGAAAACTTCTTTTTCCGCTTTCATCACAAAAACTGTATTCCCTCGTCTGGGTAATTTCCAAAAACTGGTCTTTCGCCGGAGAATCCATAACACAGTATGCCATAATTTTCGCCAGGTCTTTTGCCGTCGTGGAATGAATCTGTCCGGTATCGGTTACGACCGCATCCAAACCGTTCGGGGTAATAAAATATGTATCATAACAGCCGATATCTTTCGCCTTCTGATTCATCATGGCCGCAAACTCTTCCACACTTCCCCCGACCGCTTCCGCAATCGCCACCGCAGAATCATTATGCGATTCCAGCATCAGGGAATACAGCAAATCTTCCAGCCGGTATTTCTCTCCTTCCTGCATATACAGCTTCACTTTCGGCATACTTGCCGCATAAGAAGAAATTTCCACGATGTCCGCCGGATTTCCGTATTCCAGCGCCAGAATACAGGTCATAATTTTGGTGGTGCTCGCCATCGGCAGCACCTCTTCTTCATTTTTCCCATAAAGAACGCGTCCGGAATCGGCATCCAGTAAAACTGCCGCCTGCGCATACAGCTGCAGCTGTACCGCCTCTTTCTTTTTCGCTTCTTCTTTCTTCTTTGTACCTTCGTTTTCCCCTGTTTCTTCTTCTTTCTTCTTTGTACCTTCGTTTTCCCCTGTTTCTTCTTTTTTCTCCGTCTCTTCCGTTCCAGCCCCTGTCGTTTTCGCCCTGACCGGCGTTGCTTCCCCGAATGTCCCTCCAATCAGCGACACCGCCAACAGAATGCACAGACAGATGCCAAAGAGCTGTCTTCGTCCTTTCTTTTCATACCGTTTCTGCTGATTCCTATAAAAAACGCACATATATTGACCCGAATCCATTCTTCTTCGTTAATATATATGCGTCTTCCATAAATGCAATACATCAAATATCCAATTGTAACTGCTGCTGCACTTCCGATTCCGCCTGCAGCTTAAACTCCTCAATCTGAACAGGATTCAGCTCCGGCAGGTCTTCCAGCGATTTCACGCCGAAACTTCTGAGAAACTGTTCCGTCGTACCGAACAACAGCGGCCGGCCCGGCGCATCCAGTCTTCCCACTTCCGTAATCAGGTCAAATTCCAAAAGCCTGTTAACCGCATGGTCACAGCTGACTCCGCGCACCTTTTCGATTTCCAGTCTTGTGATGGGCTGTTTATAGGCAATAATGGAAAGGGTTTCAAGCAGCGTATCGGTCAGAACGAACTTTTTAGGCGTTTTGGCAATTTTAATCAGATATTCATAATACTCGCCCTTTGTACAGAGCTGCACCGCGTTTTCCAGCGTCGTCAGCTCAATTCCCCGCTCTTCTTTCCGATATTCCTCCGCCATCTCGTCAAGAATTGCTTTGGTCATTTCTTTATCTTCTTCGATTACTTCGGCCAGTCTGTCAATTTCCACGGATTCGCCCATTGTGAACAGCACCGCCTCCAAAACCGCTTTTGCTTTCTTTCTCTCCATCTTACTTCTCCATCCTGTTTCATCAGCTTCCTCAGACCGCTTCTTTGGAAGTTATGACAATATCGCTGAAAATATCATCCTGTTCAATTACAATCTTTCCGACCTTCATCAGTTCCAGAATGACAAGAAACGTAACAATGACTTCCATTTTACTGTTCTGCTTTTCCAATAGCTTCCGGAAACTGAATTTTCTGTGGTTCTTCAGATAATCTTCTATATAAACAGTCTTAATATCCATATCGATTTCATCTTTTTCAATCTTTCCAAAGGTGCTTCTGACAGGGTCGATTTTGTCCTCCTGACGTTTCAGCATAAATTTAAAAATTTCATGCAGTTTCGCAAGCGTCATGTCGCCAATCAATTCTTCATAATCGACAGGCTGCTTATATTCGCTGATTTCTTTCGGCAGCGTAGGTTTTTTATAAAGACTCCGTTCCGCGGTTATCATCCTGTCTTTCAGCTCATAAGACATATACTTGCACATTTTATATTCCAGCAGCTTTTCCACCAGTTCCGCACGCGGGTCTTCTTCCTCGCCTTCCTCATTGACTTCTTTCGGAAGAAGCATACGGCATTTAATGTCTATCAGCGTCGCCGCCATTACGAGAAATTCACTCATGACATTCATGTCTTCCGTTTCCATCTGTCTGATATAGTCCAGATACTGCTCCGTAATCTCCACAATCGGAATATCATAAATGTCTACTTTATTTTTATCGATTAAATGTAATAACAAATCCAGAGGCCCTTCAAAAACCTCCAATTTTACAGGTATTGCCATAGCCTGTCCACCCTTTTCTACTGCTTGTGATGCGCCGGTCTTAAATATATAACCACCAGTTCCCCGGGATTAAAAATCCGTATCGGCAGCGTATGCGTTCCAAGTCCTCTGCTTAAAATCATGACGGGACCGTCTTTCTCAAATTTTCCGCCGTCATAATGTGGAAAAAGCGTCAGCCGCGGGGATATGACGCCGCCAAGACAGGGAAGCCGCATCAGGCCGCCGTGCATATGCCCGGAAACAGTCAAATCCGCTCCCCACGCCGCATATTCCTCAAAATATTCCGGATTGTGCGCAATCAGGATTTGAAACTGTCCGGAAGACGCTTTTCCAACCATCTCCGACAGGTAGTTTTCAGGCATCGGATGCTTTGAAAACTTCTGATAATAACGCCTGTCAATCTGTAAACCGCAGATATTTATATTTGCCGCCGGCAGGCTGACCTTTTCGTTCACCAACGGTTCGATGCCTGCCCGGTGCAGACTTTCCATATAAATTTCGT
Organism: uncultured Lachnospiraceae bacterium; assembly: GCA_910578475.1. Lineage (GTDB taxonomy): Bacteria > Bacillota > Clostridia > Lachnospirales > Lachnospiraceae > UBA3282. The sequence goes on from CAJTRK010000033.1 coordinate 3,736, forward strand.
ATAAATTATCAAATTCTCCCGGTTCCATGCCGATGCGCTGTTCGTGATTTCCCATTCCGTAATAGACAGGATATTTTTCTCCAATCTGCTGCATCAGATTTATGGCAACCTGATGCTTTCTTTTGCGCTCATATGCCGTCAGCATATCGCCCGCCACCAGAATGCCGTCCGGCGCAAGTCTCTCTATTTCCCGGATAAGTTTTTGGTTTCCCTCTCCAAAGGATTTATTATGCAGGTCCGATAAAAGCACAAAACTGCATGCCTTCGTGATTTTGGGTGATTCGATTTCATATTCCACCGTTACGAACCGATTGCAGTCATAATACATGATTAACAGAAAAAAACAGACAACGATTATGACAACAGTCAGTATTACAGGAATCATCTCTCCACTCCCCGGCAATATGGCCTGAACGATTGTAAGCAGCTCATAAAGTATAGCACAAATGGTACGGAAACTGCAATCCTAAGATTTCGCCAAAGCATCGGTCTGACAAAATACCAGTCTGTACAGCCGGGAAACACCGGCGCATATTCTCTTTGGAGGCACGCTTCCGCTCCGCGACAGATAATTTACGAAGCAAATTTTCTGTTAGGCAGCAACAGACGCTAAGCTCGTGAGGAACCTCGCTAAGCGCTGGCGCCTTTCCAGGGCCTCCGCCAGAGGAATATGCGCCGGCGTTTCCCGGCTGTATGGACTGGCGTGTCGGTCTTCAAACTAAAATTATCCAATCAGAACACGAGGTACTTCAACCATACTTTTTTCAGGTAGTCCTTATATTCTGCCTTTTCGACGGACTTCGCGGCCAAAATGGACACGCTTCCGATGCGGCTTCCGTTCAGTTTATAAACGGCTTCTCCGATGGCATCCCCTTCCGCCACGGGCGCTTTTATGACTCCCGGCAGACTGATTTCCTTTTCGATATCATTCAGATTGTTCCCCGCAATATCCAGATAATGGAACGGTTCCGCATAAGTCAGATTGACCAGTTCTTCCACACCGCCTTCCACTTTCTGAACAGGCAGCGCGTCTTTGTTTTCATCCGTATACATCTGGCTGACGCTGTAACCGTAACTCAAAAGTGACATGGCGTCCGCAAATCTCGCTTTTGGGTCCGGGGAAGCCATAACCACCGCAATCAGCTCCATTCCGTCTTTGTTCGCCGTTGCTGACAGACAGTAAAGCGCTTTGGAAGTGGAACCGGTCTTTAACCCCGTCGTCCATTCATACTGTTTTAACAGCTTATTGGTACTGGACAATGTAAATGTCGTCGTTCCCTGTGCCGTATGATGTTCGATATCCTCCATCCAGATACCGGTATACTGCAGTACTTCCGGGTATTTCGTAATCAGTTCTCTGGACATGACTGCCACGTCTTTGGCCGAGGTATAATGATTGTCGGAATCCGTTAATCCGCAGCAATCCTCAAAATGAGTATTTTGGAGTCCGAGGCTTTCCGCCTTTTCATTCATCAGTTTGACAAATTCGCCTTCGCTGCCCGCTATGTATTCCGCCACCGCCACGCTGGCGTCATTTCCGGAAGCCACCGCGATACATTTAATCATCGTATCTAGCGTCTGGCTCTCCCCTTCTTCCAGAAAAACCTGAGAGCCTCCCATCGATTTTGCATACGCGCTTGTCGTTACCTGGTCTTCCAGACGGATTCTTCCGTTTTTCAAATGCTCAAATATGATTAGCAGCGTCATGATTTTCGTAATACTGGCCGGACTCCTTCTCGTATCCGCATCCTGTTCACAAATGACCTGACCGGTAGACGCCTCCATGACCACATAGGAAGGCGTCGTCACTTCCGGCGCCGCCCGGACTGTCATAGGCATCGCATACAGGCTCACATTGACACACATACAAAGTATCAGGAACAAACTGATGATTCGTTTTTTTCCTCTTTTCAACATACATCTCTCCCGCATATTCCTCTACATTATAAATATTAAGTAAAATGAAAATGTATGTCAGAAGAATTGTACGGAAAACAGATTTTTCAAAGAAGAATTTATTCGTCTTGCGAATCTTTCTGCCGGAATGCTTTCAGCATTGGCCAAAAGATTGCAGGTTGAGTGAAAGCCATTGTGATTCGGGAAAAAATCCGGACATAACAAAATCCCTGATATTCTCAGGGATTTGTTCTCATACTGAATTTGATTAATTGTATTTACGTTTTCTTGCCGCTTCAGACTTTTTCTTGCGTCTCACACTGGGCTTCTCGTAATGCTCTCTCTTACGAATTTCCTGCTGAATCCCTGCTTTTGCGCAACTTCTTTTAAAACGACGCAATGCGCTGTCTAAAGTCTCGTTTTCTTTTACAATTACGTTCGACATTCCACACCTGACCTCCCTTCAGTCCCTAACTAGTAACATGACTGATTGGGTTATTTGCGCACGACCGTGCATTATGTGTCTACACACAACATAAATTATACCACATTCTGGATATGAGTCAACTACTATTTTTCATTTGTTTTTCATGATACACTAAAAAAGTATTGATAAAGAAAAAAGAATCTGCAGCAGCGGGGCCGGGAAAGGCGTACAGTTCTCTTTGGAGGCACGCTTCCGCTCCGCGACAGATAATTTACGAAGCAAATTTTCTGTCAGGCAGCAACAGACGCTAAGCTCGTGAGGAACCTTCCCTATGAAAACCGTCGGCATTATCGCAGAATACAATCCTTTTCACAACGGCCATGCCTTTCAGCTTGCCAAGGCAAAAGAAATAACGGGCGCAGATTATGCAGTCGTCGTCATGAGCGGCAATTTCGTGCAGCGCGGTTTTCCCGCCATTATGGAGAAATCCCTGCGGGCCGAATCGGCTCTGTTATGCGGCGCAGACGTCGTTATCGAACTTCCCGTTCATTACGCATCTGCCAGCGCGGAATATTTTGCTTCCGGCGCCGTTTCCCTTTTAGACAGACTGGGCGTTGTCGATTTTCTCTGCTTTGGAAGCGAATGCGGCGATATTGATGTTCTGTCCTCGTTGGCCGACATGCTTCTGGCGGAAGATAATTCATTCCGCGAATCACTGAAATCGCATTTAAAAAAAGGCGCTTCTTATCCTCAGGCAAGAAGCGACGCTCTCCGCGCGCTTTCCCCACAGAACGAACAGATTTTCTCACAGTTAAATCATCCGAACAATGTTCTGGGTATTGAATACCTGAAAATGCTGAAAAAACGTAACAGCCGGATAATTCCCGCTACGGTTGCCCGTACCGGTTCCGCCTATCATGAAAAACAGCTAAACGGCTCCTGCAGTTCCGCACTCGCTATCCGGGAAACCATTACAAACAAAAACGATATCGGTTCTATGGAAAAACAGGTTCCTCCCACTGTTTACAGGCTGATGGCGCAGCAATATCAAAAGACCTTCCCTATCGTTCCGGAAGATTATTCTGCATGGCTGTCTTACAAACTATTGCAGGAACAGGATAAGGATTTCAGCATCTATTTCGATATCGACCGCAGCCTTTCCGACAGACTGCACAAATTTCTGCCGGCTTATACGGACTTTTCTTCTTTCTGTGAAAAAATAAAAACCAGAAACGTTACCTATACGAAAGTATCCCGCGCCCTGCTTCATATATTGTTAAATATTTATCAGGAAGATATGAATATTTTTTGCGCCGAGGATTATGTTTACTATGCGAGGCTTCTCGGCTTCCGAAAAACAGCGGCCCCGCTTATGAATGCAATGAAAAAAAACGCTTCCCTCCCGCTCATTTCCAGACCGGCGGAAGCAAAGCGTCGTATCCTGTGTGAAAACGGCAGCCGCATGTTCTTACAGGACATACAGGCAAGCCACCTTTATGCGCTGTCTGTGGAACATAAATTTCGTCAGGGATTTCAAAACGAATTGCAAAAGAAACCGCTCATCCTTCCGTAAACAGACTCAGGCTCCGGCAATCTCTGCGATATAGTTCCGAATCCGGTCGTGTACCTCATCGGCGACCTCTTTCGTTGTCATTCCCCGATACTCTTCATATAAAAACGGCGGCAGATAATGTACCTGCGTCGTTACTTTCTTCAAAGTCCACTCTTCAAACACTTTATAAGAATCAATCAGAACGACCGGTACAATCGGCACTTTTGCTCTGATTGCACATTTGAAACATCCCGCTTTAAAATCACATACGTTATTGTGATTATGGTCATATCCGCCTTCCGGAAAAATAATATATCTTCTGCCCGCCGCGACTTCCTCCGAAATTTCCCTCATCAGCCTGACCGACTGGCGCGCATCGTTTTTCATCAACCGTTTTCCGCGTATCATATCAATAAACTGTGATGTCAGAATCACATGCGATTTGGCATCGTCAATGACAATGGTACATGGCTTTTTGTGCGTATATACAATCCCAAGCGCATCATATTTCCCCTGATGATTCGGGAACATGACATAGCCGCCTTCTTTTGGCAGATTTTCCATACCATACCCCAGTGTCCTGATATGGCCGGCCCTCGTCATCCTTCTGACTGCCAGTCTGGCATACTCATAGCACTTCTCTTCCGAATATTTTTCCGGATGTCTGGACATATACGCCATTTTCGGAATCATATAAAGTCTTGGCAGATTACGGACAATCACCCGTACAAATCGCAACATAGTAATAACCATGCCTTTCTCTCAGCCTGCAAACTTTGTGGCCACGACACGGAAAGCGTCAGCACAATATTTGCGGGACAAATAAATTCGTCTGTTTCTCCACCGACGTCAGAACAGCGGCGAAAACAGTTTCAGGAACGGCCCTATCACATTCATTTTCATAAACTTCTTCTGACACCATTCCAGCGTAATCTCTTCTGATTCCACAAAAGTATTTTCCATATCCTTTTTCAGCTCACCGACCGCATCCGCCCGATAAAGAAATACACCGCACTCAAAATGGTGATAGAAACTCCTGTAATCAAAATTGATAGTCCCGACCGCGGCGATTTCATCATCGCATAATACACACTTGGAATGGATGAAGCCGGGCGAATACTGATAAATCTTTACGCCTGCCTCAATCAAATTCTGATAACTGGACTGCGTCAGCCAGTAAGCCATCTTTTTATCCGGAATGCCCGGCGTGACAATGCGCACGTCCACGCCTCTTTTGGCCGCCAGTTTCAATGCCGTACACATCTCATTGTCGGTAATCAGATAAGGCGTAAAAACATAAAAATATTTTTTGGCATAGCCAATCATATTCAGATAAATATTCTCTCCGACCGTCTCATTATCAAAAGGCGTATCGCCATATGGCTGCACATAGCCTTTTCCCGGCAGTTTGTCCGTAAAATGATGCCGATAACGGCTGAAATCCTCATCCGTATCGCGGGAAATGTTCCACATCTGCAAAAACATTACCGTAAAGTTCCAGACTGCTTCCCCTTCCAGACGAATGCCCGCATCCTTCCAGTAACCATGCAATGTCTTATAGTTAATATATTCATCGGCCAGATTTATACCGCCCGTATAGCCGATTTTCCCATCAATTACCACAATTTTACGATGGTCTCTGTTGTTCAGGATAATCGCCATGAGCGGAATCAGCTTGTTAAAAGCAACGCACTGAATGCCTTTCTGCTCGACAAACTGCTCATAGTACTTTGGCAGCTGCAAAACGCTTCCGAAATCATCATAAATCACCCTGACTTCAACGCCCTGCTTCGCTTTTTTTTCCAGAATTTCCAGGACTTTTCCCCACATCGTTCCTTCGCCCAGAATAAAATATTCCAGAAAAATGAAATGCTCCGCCCCTTCCAGGTCTTCCAGCAGCCTTTGCCAATAGGGAAGCCCGTCCGCATAATAGGATGTGTTCGTATTCTCCCATACCGCCGTGCCCGAATAACGGTTCAGATATCCGCACAAATTAGAAACCGACAGATTCTCTTTGGCAATTTTATTCAGAATATCCTGATTTCCCGGCATATTCTTTTTCGTCAGTTCTTCTGTTTTCCGGATGCTGTTTCTGAGCCTGCGTGAAATGACAACATGTCCAAATGCAAGATATAAAATTCCGCCAAACAATGGAAAGACCAGTATCGGCACAATCCAGGCCAGCTTGACGGCAGGATTATTCGGTTTCCAGACAAGATACAGAACAATCAGAAGGCTGAGTATCCGTAATACAAGCGCAATTTCCACAAAATGATTGGCCCACCGAAAAAGCTCCAATACAAAAAATACAACCTGAAGCAATACAATTACACCTGTTATAAATACTCTGTTCAAGACCAAATGCAATATTTTTCTCATACGAATATAACCATACCTCTTTCAGTCTGCCCCCCTGAACTTATTAGATAATATAGCACAAAAAAATGTGTTATGCAAACCGCATGACAGGAAATTTTCCGCCGTACAACACCGTCACGATACCAGAGCATCCGGCCGGCGCATGGTTCTCTTTGGAGGCACGCTTCCGCTCCACGAAAACCAGTAGCGGCACTAAGCGGCGAAGCAGCCTGCCGCAGCCTCCCCGCCAAGCGCCGACGGTTTTCCAGGGCCTCCGCCAGAGAACCATGCGCCGGCCGGATGCTCCGGTATCGTGACGGCAGCTGCATTAACCCCTATATGGGTTCACATGCACCATACAATGCTTTACGTTCGGAAAATTCCGCTCCATCTTATGATGCACACATTCCGCCACTTCATGCGTTTCATTCAAAGTCCGGCTGCCGTCCGCGGCAATTTCTATATCGACATAGATTCTGTTGCCGAACAGGCGGGTACGCAGCAGGTCGATTCCAAGTACGCCGTCCTGCGATTCTATCATTCGGCGCATTTCCTGTATTGTTTCATCATCACAGGCTTTATCAACCATTTTATCAACCGCATCCTTAAAGATGTCATAAGCGGCTTTCACAATGAAAACGCTTATAATAACACTTGCTACGCTATCCAGAACAGGATATCCGAGTCTGGAACCGAAAATACCGATTAAAGCTCCAATGGATGAAAGTGAATCCGAACGGTGATGCCAGGCATCTGCCATCAACGCACCGGAATTTATTTTTTTCGCCGCCGCTCTCGTATACCAGAACATCCACTCTTTCACAAGAATGGAAAGAACTGCCGCCGCAAGCGCAAGCCTTCCCGGAATGGCCAGGGATTCATAACTGCCGCCCAGAATCGTCTTCAGTCCGCCGTACCCGATTCCAAATCCGGTAATGCAGAGAACTACCGCAAGGACAATCGACGCCACGCATTCCATTCTTTCATGACCATACTGATGGTCCGCATCGGACTGTTTACTGGAAATCTGTACGCCTATCATGACAATAAACGTGCTGAAAACATCGGATGCCGAATGCACGGCATCGGAAATCATGGCCCCGGAAGAAGCCACAATACCTGCCAACAGTTTCAACAGCGACAATACCAGATTAATGATAATACTGACGAGGGAAACCCTCATCGCAATTTTCTTTTCCATTCTATAACCATACCTTTCACTCAGCTTACGATATTTGTGTCTGAAAGACACAAATTCACGTTTCTGCGATAACCGCCGCGCTGCCGCCGCTCTTTTTCCTGGTAACAACAATCTGCTTTTCTATCTTTTCTTTTAAACTTCCGACATGAGAAATAATGCCGACCAGCCTGTTTCCTTCCGCCAGTCCCTGTAAAGCGCGGATTGCCTGTGCCAGCGCTTCCTCATCCAGATAGCCGAATCCCTCGTCTACAAACATCGTATCCAGCGCAATGCCGCCTGCGGCGGACTGAATCTCATCCGAAAGGCCGAGCGCCATAGACAAAGACGCCAGAAAAGCTTCTCCGCCGGATAATGTCTTTATGCTCCGTACCGTGCCGTTATAATGGTCGATAACTTCAAGTTCCAGACCGCTTTGGCTTTTCATGTTCTGTGCCGCGGCAGCACGTCTCAATTCATACTGTCCGCCGGACATCATCATAAATCTCGTATTGGCACGGCGAATCATTCTGTCAAAATAAGTCATCTGTACATAGGTTTCCAGCATAATTTTATCTTTTCCGGACACATTGCCGTTAAAAGTACCGGACAATTCTCCCACCAGATTCCACTTTTCTTCCAGCGCTTCCATCCGTTTTCCCTGTTTTGCGACAGCCTGTGCAATTCCGGTATTTGTTTTGATATAGCGGTACAATTCCTGCTGTTTCTCTGCCGCAAGCTGCTTTTTTTCCATCAGAACGTTTCTTTGAGCGGTCAATTCTTCCACATTGCAGGCATCTCGCTCTTCCAGCTGTTTCTCCAGCGTTTCTTTCGTGTTCTGACAACGCTCATATTCCTTTTCCTGGTTTCGATATCGTTTTTCCGCATCCGCAAGCTCTTTTTGCAGCCGCAGGCCTTCCTTCCCTTTTTCCCGCAGCTCTTTCTCCGCCTCTTCTTTTCCCGCAAAGCGCAGCAAAACGGCTTCCTTCCCTTCCTCTTTTTCTGCTGCGAGCATGGCCTGATAGCGTTCCTGCTCACTGCTCAGCCTTCCTTTTACGGAGCCGGCATCCTTACTCGCCCTGTTCACGTCGGCATTGGCCTTCTCTGCCGCCAGCTTCGCCTTATCCACCTCTTCTCTTGTTGGCGCGCCTTCCTTTGGCTCCGCCGGCATCGGATGGCTTATGGAGCCGCACACCGGACAGGGCGTTCCTTCTTCCAGTCGTCCGGCGAGTATGCCTGCCTGTTCGTCCAGATATCTTCTTTCCATTTCATCGCAGTCATCCTTTTTCTTTCGATAGGAAAGCGCGGCCTTTTGATAAGCCTCTTCGCTCGCTTCCGCCTCTTTCCTCAAGTTTTCTATCTGGAGCCGCAGCTGCTCCCGTTCTTCCTTCCTTTCCAGTATTTCCAGCGAATCCTGATACAGCTTTTCCAACCAGGCGCGTTCTTTTTCAAATTCCTGAAAAGACTGCTGTTTCTTATCATATTGTTCCCGCATTTCCTGCAAAGACGGTCTGAGCAGCGTAATCTGTCTTCCGGCCTCTTCCAGTTCCCTTTTCCATTTCTTCCGCTCCTCTTCCCGGCCGATGAGCTGATGGAGCCGCTCCAGTTCCTTTTCGTATGTATCCAGCTGTTTTTGCAGCCGGGCGAGTTCCTCTTCCTCGACGGAAACCCGCTCCTGCAGCAATACGGCAATTTCCCCGGCCGGTATCGCTTTCCGGTTCTGCCGTACAGTATCCATTCTGGCCGCAAAATCTTCCTCTTTACAGAGCACCCCTTCCAGGTACTGGTCAATACTCTTTTCTAATGCTTCATAATCCTGCCGTAAAACGCCGGCCTCCGCTTTTAACCGTTCCTGTATTGTCTGATAAGCTTTCGTATGAAAGATATCCCGGAAAATCTTACTCCGCTCTTCCGTTTTGGCATATAAAAGGCGCAGAAAATCTCCCTGCGCAATCATGGCAATCTGCGTAAACTGATTTTTGTCAAGTCCGAGCAGCTCTGTTACAGCCTTCGTCACTTCCCGGTTTTTCGCCACAACGCGCCCGTCCGGGCAGATAAATTCCGCATCCGCCTTATGATTCGTATAACCGTTTCCTTTTTTCGCCGGACGCCGGTATTCCGGATTTCTCGTAATGTAATATACCGCATCATGACAGGTAAACTTCATGCGCACGAAGGTCGGCGTATCCGCCGCGGCATATTTGGAACGCAACATCTCCGCCCCCCGCGCATCTCCGCTTGCTTCTCCGTACAGCGCAAACACAATTGCGTCAAAAATCGTTGTCTTCCCCGCACCCGTATCACCCGTTATTAAATAGAGACCTTTCGTTCCAAGTCTCGTAAAATCAATTGTTTCTTCTCCGGCATAAGAACCAAAAGCCGATAACGTCAACTCAAGCGGTCTCATAACAATAACCCTGCCTTTCTCCTTTTAACTCGTCTCTTCCCATACCGCTTCAATTAACTTTGCCAGATAATCTTCCTGTATGGCGGACATAGGCCTTTCGTTCTGCATGTAAAACAATTCTTTCATATAGGTTATCGGCATTCTTTCCGCTTCCACTTCCGCCGGCTCATCGGTCCCTTTTTCGGAACAACAGTTATTGTATTCCATTTTCATCAAGTTCGGATAGATGACCCGCAATTTTGCGGCCGCATCAAAGATATCCTTCTCGTCGGTCAGTGTAATCTGGACATAATCTTCGATATTCATATCTTCATATGCGCTGCGTCTTGTCAGTTCTTCATAAGTTCCCTTCAGCTTCCGCAAATCACGAAGCGGCACAAGCGGTATTTTCCGGATTTCAGTCTTCCCCTTCTCCCGCAGTTCTACAATCGTTACCGTCTTATGGTGCGCCGCCTCCGCAAAGGAATATTTTAAAGGCGTTCCCGCATAACGTATCGTTTCTTTTCCGACCCATTGTGCACCGTGAATATGGCCAAGCGCCACATAATCAAACGCTTCGAATAAAGAAGCGTCCACATTGTTAAGCCCGCCTACCTGTAATTCCTCCGAACCGCTCTGCATCGCCCCTGTTACGAACTGATGCGCCAACAGAATATTCCGGCGTTCTTTGTTCAGTCTGACATGGGCAAGGACCGTCTGCATGGCGTCCTGATAAGAGATGATTTTTTCCGCAAGCGGCGGAAATGCCTGCCGCACATGAACGGGCCTGATAAACGGAAGCAGATAAATATCCAGCTCACCGTAAGCATCGCTTTGCGTTACGCATTCCACATCCCCCTGATAACAGCCTGCAAAATAAACGCCGCTCTTTTCCAAAAGTTTTGCGCCGAATGAAATTCGTTCAACGCAGTCATGATTTCCGCCGATTAAAAAAACAGGAATATTTCTTCCTGCGATGTCCGTAATGAATTCATCGAGCAGCATAACCGCTTCTGCGGAAGGAACTGTCTTGTCGTAAATATCCCCGGCAATCAGTACTCCATCCACTTGCTCCGCTTCGATAATATCCAATATCTGATTTAATATATAACGCTGGTCCTCCAACATGGAAAACTCATGAAGCCTTTTTCCAAGATGTAAATCAGCCAAATGCAGCAGTCGCATAACTTTCGTACTTCCTCCTGTGTCGTGGTGCGTATGGCTTACCAAATCAAATAAGGCGCAATCACCTTTTCGATTTCTGATATCTTTTCATTCGTTTCCAATATTCGCAGCTCCACATCCGTTGACAAATCCATTGAGAAAATGCCCATAATAGATTTGGCATCCACCACATATCTGCCGGAAACCAAATCAAAATAACCTTCCATATTGCTTATCGCGGACACAAATCCCTTGACTTTTTCAATCGAATTTAAATCCAGTCTGTAAGTTTTCATCTTCCCGTACCCTTTCTTCTTTACCCTGACTTCCTTATCCTGTCATACGCCCGCTTTCAGGCGTAAAAGCCTTATGACAAAGCCACATCCAATATCATCATAATCAGAAATCCCGCCGCAAATCCTAACGTCGCACCGTCCGAATCTCCATCGCCGGAAGCTTCCGGAATCAATTCTTCCACGACAACAAACAGCATCGCTCCTGCCGCAAATGCCAGTAAAAAGGGAAGCGCCTTTTCTATAACACCAGTTATTAATATTGTAACAAACGCGGCTATCGGTTCTACAATACCCGAAAGAATCCCATAAAGGAAAGCCCGGCCTTTTCCTTTCCCATTACTTTTCATGGGCATGGAAATAATAGCTCCTTCCGGAAAATTCTGAATGGCAATTCCGACTGCCAGCGTATAAGCCCCCGCCAGCGTCATTTCCTGACTGCCGGAGAAGACACCGGCAAAAACGACGCCTACCGCCATTCCCTCCGGAATGTTGTGCAGCGTGACCGCCAACGCCAGCATCGTGGTTTTCGTCAGCCTGCTTTTCACCCCCTCCGGCTTTCCTCCTAAGGGATGAAGATGCGGAATCAGTTTATCCAATCCGTACAAAAAAGCGATGCCCGCTGTAAATCCTGTCGCCGCCGGAACAAAAGCCCACTTCCCATACCCCTGCGACATATCAATGGCCGGAATCAGCAACGACCACACAGAAGCCGCTACCATAACGCCGGAAGCAAATCCGAGCAATACTTTTTCCAACAGCGCGTTCATGCTGTTTCTCATGAAAAGTACGCAGGCAGCCCCCGCAAAAGTTCCAAGAAACGGAATCATAAGCCCCAAGAAAATATCCATAACAATGACCATACCTTTCCTCAGTCTCCCACGCATACTGCCACGCAGGCAGTCTCTGTAATTATTCTATGAGATCTTTCTTTGTATGGTTCCACATTATACGATTCATATTCCTGCTCTCATCGAACAGATAAGCCGGCAGGAATGACAGTTAAAAGCCAAAGAAGCATAACACCTGATATATAACACATGATACAATCCATGCAATCCCGCATTGCATCAGCACGATACAAAACGCTTTCCAGACAGAAGCCATCTCCCGTTTAATCGTCGCGACCGCAGCTACGCATGGCGTATACAGCAGGGTGAAAACAAGAAAGCTGACCGCGGAAACCGGCGTAAAGACAGTTCCCAGTGTTTCGCTTAAACTGCTCATCGTCGTACCCGTCAGAACGCTCAGGGTACTTACTACCGCCTCCTTCGCGGTAAAACCGCTGATAAGGGATGTCGCAACGCGCCAGTCATTAAAACCAAGCGGTGTAAACAACGGAGCAATATACTGACCGACCAGTGCGAGCAGACTGTCCCTGCTGTCCGCCACCACATTCAGGCGGCTGTCAAATGTCTGCAAAAACCAGATTATCATCGTAGCTATAAAAATAACGGTAAAAGCCCTCTGCAAAAAATCTTTTGCCTTATCCCACATCAGCAAGAGGACACTCTTTGCGGACGGAAAACGATAATTCGGCAGTTCCATCATGAAAGGCATCGAATTTCCTTTAAACGCCGTATGATTCAGGATGACGGCAACGAGCAGTCCTACCAGAATGCCGAGCGTATACAGCCCCATCATGACAAGCGCCGGATGGTCCGGGAAAAAGGCTGCCGTAAAAAGTGCATATATCGGTATTTTCGCGGAACAGCTGATAAACGGAATCAGCATAATTGTCATTTTTTTATCCCGCTCCGAAGAAAGCGTTCTGCTGGACATAACGGCCGGCACGCTGCATCCGAAACCAATCAGCATAGACACGAAGCTCTTGCCGGATAAACCGATTTTACGAAGCGGCCTGTCCATCACAAAGGCAATTCTTGCCATGTAGCCGGAATCTTCCAAAATAGAAAGAAAGAAAAACAATACGACGATAATCGGAAGAAAGCTCAGTACGCTTCCTACGCCGGCAAAAATGCCGTCTATCACGAGGCTCTCCACTACCGGATTGATGCCGTATGCCGTCAGCATTTTTTCCACAAGCGCCGAAAGCGCGTCGATTCCCATGCTGAGCAAATCGCTTAATCCCTGACCGATTACGCCGAACGTCAGCCCAAAAATCAGCAGCATAATGAGCACAAATGCGGGTACTGCAAAATATTTTCCCGTCAGTATCGTATCAATTCTGACGCTTCGCTTGTGTTCTTTGCTTTCCCGGCACTTGATGACCGCGCTTTCGCACACTTTTTCGATAAAGGTATATCGCATGTCCGCGAGCGAAGCGTTCCTGTCCATGCCGTTGTCCCGTTCCATCTCCACGATACTGTGCTCCATCAGCTCCAGTTCGTTCTGCGACAGCTTCAACCGTTCGATTACATCCTTATCGCCCTCTACGATTTTGCTCGCGGCAAAACGAGGTGACATGCTGCTCAGCTCCGCATGATCCTCTACCTGATGGCTGACCGCATGAATACACCTATGTACCGGACCTTTTTCACAAAAGTCCGTCACTTTCGGGTAAAGACGTCTTCCCGCCACCTCCCGGATTGCCTTTGTCAGGTCTTCCAGTCCTTCATTCTTAATTGCGCTGATTGCAATGACCGGAATGCCGAGCTGCTCTTCCATCTTTTCCAACGCAATCGTTCCGCCGTTTCCACGCACCTCATCCATCATATTGAGGGCGAGCACCATTGGAATGTGCATTTCCAGTAATTGCAGGGTCAGATACAAATTTCTTTCAATATTCGTGGCATCCACAATGTTGATGATGCCGTCCGGCTTTTCATTTAAAATGAAATCTCTCGTAACAATTTCCTCATTGCTGTACGGCCTGAGGGAATAGATTCCGGGTAAATCCACGACAGTGTCTCTTTTTTCCCCCTGAATCTCGCCGACCTTCCGGTCCACCGTAACCCCCGGGAAATTGCCCACATGCTGGTTTGAACCGGTCAGCTGATTAAATAATGTCGTTTTACCGCAGTTCTGATTGCCTACTAATGCGTATACCATGTCAGTTTCTCCAAACGTAACAGATTCTTATATGAAACGGTTTCCGAGCTTAGTGATTTCCTTCACACTTTGACTTCTATTTTCTGCGCATCCTCTTTGCGAATTGTCAGCTCGTAGCCGCGCAGCTCTATCTCAATCGGGTCTCCCATCGGCGCCATCTTCCGGACCTTCACTTTTGTCCGGGGAATCAGGCCCATATCCAGAAAACGACAGCGCAGCTCTCCTTCTCCGCCTACCTGCACAATCGTGGCTTCCTGTCCTATTGAAATCTTATCAAGCGTCATCGTCATTCCCTCTCATTCCGCCGCGTAAACGGCTTTTTAACATCTTCCGGCGCATAAATCTTTCCATTCCGCCGGCACGAACGACACAAAATTAGTTTATGCCAGCTTTCGGGGGTTGTCAACTCTATTGTATTGTCAACGCTATTGTAATTGTCAGCTTAGTTGTAATAAACAGAAAAAATTTCCGCCAAAAGATTTCTCCCAATAATTTTACCTGAATTTTACATACAATACCGCTGCATTTTACACGGCCGTGTTATATTCGTTTCAAAATAAAAAAAGTCTGTAAAAACAGACGGACGGGAGACAAAATGAAAATATCCGACTTGTTTACAATGATTGGCGGTCTTGCCTTCTTTCTGTATGGCATGCACCTTCTCGGCGAGGCTCTGGCAAAAGCCTCCGGCAGTAAAATGGAAGCATTGCTTGCCAAAATGACGAATAATCCTTTAAAAGGCGTTCTGCTCGGGGCTTGTATAACAGCCGTTATACAGTCTTCTTCCGCAACAACCGTTATGGTAGTCGGCTTTGTCAATTCAGGGCTTATGCAGTTGGAGCAGGCCGTCGGCATGATTATGGGCGCCAATATCGGAACAACGATTACATCATGGCTTTTGAGCCTTGCCGGAATCGAAGACGGGCATACCATTCTCACGCTCTTTAAACCGGAAACCTTCTCTCCGGTTCTCGCAATGGCCGGCATCGTTCTCCTTATGGCCGGCAAGACTGAAAAAAAGAAGAATGCAGGCAGTATTTTACTGGGATTTTCCATTCTGATGTTTGGCATGAATACCATGAGTTCGGCGGTGAAACCGCTCGGAAATATTCCGGAATTTTCCAATCTGTTCGTCCGCTTTTCCAATCCGGTCATGGGCATCATTGCAGGAACCATACTGACGGCTCTGATACAAAGTTCCTCCGCATCCGTCGGCATTCTTCAGGCGCTCTGCATGACCGGGGCAATCCCATATTCAGCGGTATTACCGATTATCATGGGACAGAACATCGGAACGTGCATCACCGCTCTGATTTCTTCCATCGGCGCAAAACCAAATGCCAAAAGAGCGGCTTTTCTCCACCTGTATTTTAATTTGATTGGAACGGTTCTGTTTATGAGCGGTTTTTATGCGATTCATCTGTTTTATCCGTTCGCTTTTCTGGAAGAAGCGGCAACTCCCGCGGGCATTGCCATGACCCATTCCTTTTTCAACCTGTTTGCAACGCTCGTTCTCCTTCCGTTTTCGGGCAGACTGGTCAGACTCGCGCACATATCGGTTCCCACTAAGACGACGTATGAAGCAGAGCTTCCTGTGAAAAGGCTTGCCCCGCTTTCCAATATGGATAAACGTTTTCTGGATAATCCTGCGCTTGCCCTCAGGCAATGTCGAAAAACAACAGATGCCATGATAAACCTTGCCTCGGAGACCGTTCGGGAAACCCTTGCTCTGCTTTGCCATTACCAGCCGGAAAAGGCGGAATATGTAGAAGCGCTGGAAAACGATATAGACAAATATGAAGACTGCATCAACGATTATCTGTTCCGAATCAGCCATGCTTCTTTATCGGAATCCAATCTCCTGGAATTAACCATGCTGCAGCATTGCGTCGGCGATATAGAACGCATTGCCGACTATGCCCTCAGCATCACAATCGGCATCCGTAAAATTGAAAAGAAAAATCTGCATTTTTCAAAAGAGGCCAAAGAGGAGCTGCATCTGTACGGCGATATCATTTTTTCGCTTCTGAAATATACGATAGAATACTGGGAAAATCCTGCCCCCATAACCGCAAACAATATCCGGCAGTTGGAAAATGACCGGAATCGTATCGCGCAGCGAATCCTGAAAAACCATAAAAAAAGGCTTAAAAAGGGAAAATGCAGCGTAAACATGGGGTTCCTTCTTTCGGATGTCCTCTCCGGGCTTGACAGAATCGCAAAACACAGCCGCCATATCGTCGATTCCATACAGGATTTTTCTATGGAATAGGCCGTGGAATATTGGGGAATTTCACGCGCACCGTCGTCCCGATGCCTTCATCGCTGTCGAGTGAAATGGCTGCACCATGCACTTGTGCTATGTGCTTTACGATGGCAAGGCCAAGCCCGGTTCCGCCGGTCTTTCTGGAACGGCTCTTATCCACCCGGAAAAACCGCTCGAAAACGCGTTTCTGGTATTCGGGCGGTATGCCGATGCCATCGTCCTGAATAATCAGACAGTCTGTCACCGTCATCCAGACATGTCCGTCTTTTTGATTATAACGAATCGCATTGTCGCACAAATTGTACAGCAGTTCTTCTATCAACGCGCCATCGGCATAAATCATAAGCGGCGTTCCTTTCAGAGAAAGCTGCACGCCATGCCTGGCTGCGACCGGCTCCATCATCTCCATACACCGAACCGCCAGTTCATACAAGTCTACCGGCTCAAATGTAAACTGTTGTTCCGGCGTATCGTCCAGTTGTGACAACTGAAGAATATCATTAATCAATACGAGCAGTCTCTGTGCGTTCTGGTGTATCTCTTCCGCAAAATGCCGTCCTTCTTTTTTGGAAGCCATTCCGGTTGCAATGAGTTCCGCATACCCGGATATGGAAGTCAGCGGCGTTTTCAGCTCATGGCTGACATTGGCGGTAAATTCCTTTCGGATTCTGACGTTTTTCAACGCTTCCGCCTGCCTTGCCCGTATCAGTTCAAGAAAGGGGTCCAGTTCTTTGTAAGCCGTTATATTTTCCAGATGTTCCATGTCATCCGCCATCTGCGCAATCGGCCTGACAAACGCCCGGGTAAGGCATTTGGCAAACCACATGGACACCAGAAAAGAACCTGCAGCGACCAACAGGATGGCAGGCAGAATATTTCGATAAATATGAAAGATGCTTCCCGCCTCTTTCGCAATGCGAATTACACTTCCATCTCCTGTTTTTCGTGCATAAAAGAAAATACTCCGTTCCATCGTCCGGGATTCGCGGCTGCTCATACCCTCGCCGCTTTCCATGGCCTGAATGACTTCCGGCCTGTCCCCATGATTTTCCATGAGCGCATCCCCTGCATAGCTGTCGTACAATACCGCGCCGTCCGCCGCAATCCAGGTAATTCTCAACTCATTTTCCGGCTCAACAAACCCGCCGTTTTTCATTTGTTCCGTCAAATGCAGGTTTTCAATCATTCTGGCAGTTGCCGAAAGATTGGAAAAAACCTCCTGCCGCAGCAAACGGTAAGATACGGCGGCAGTAAAGAACACACTCAGAAAAACAGACACCAAAATGACGAACATAAAATTCAGATTAATTTTTCTTGTCATTTTTTACTTTCCTCTTCTGCGAGATAACCCACATTTCTGACCGTCTGAATATGACGGCCTGCATCCTCCAGTTTTTTCCGCAATGTCTTGATATGAACGTCCAGCGTTCTTGATTCTCCAGCAAAATCTATTCCCCATACTTTTTCCATGAGAATGTCTCTTGATAAAACAACGCCTTTATTTTGAATCAGAAGCGCCAGCAGTTCAAATTCTTTATAGGTCAGCTCAATCGTTTTCCCCTCCACTTTACAGGAACGGCTCACCATATCCAGCACAATCCCGGCCAATCTGAGCGGCATCCCTTCACTGTCCGGTTCCGCCCTTCTGAGCAGAGATTTCACACGCGATATCAGTTCCATAACGCCAAACGGTTTCGTAATATAATCATCCGCCCCGGAATCCAGTCCCTTCACCTTATCGATTTCCGTTGTCTTGGCAGTCACCATAATAACGGGAAGCTTACGGGTTTCCCGGTCGGAACGCAGTTTTTCAAGAACCGTTATTCCGTCTTCATCCGGAAGCATAATGTCTAACAAGACAAGCGATGGCTTTCTCTCCCGTATCCCTTTCAAAAAATCCGCGGCGCATTCGAATCCTTTTGTCTCATATCCACAGTTATTCAAGGCAAACAGTTCAATCTCCCGAATATTGGTATCATCTTCCACAATATAAATTGTTTTCATCAAATCACTCCGTTCTATTGTTTTCCTGCATTTTTTATATTACCATATATTTCGGAACGATGTCATATAAGGAGTAATATCATGAATAAAATATTAATGCTTTTTCTGACTTTTCTGAAAATCGGCGCGTTTACCTTCGGCGGCGGATACGCCATGATTGCTCTTTTACAGAATGAATTTGTAGAAAAAAAGAAATGGATTACGAAAGAAGATTTTTTTAATATGACCGCAATCGCAGAATCTACGCCCGGGCCTGTCGCCATCAACAGCGCCACCTATATAGGCTATCGGGTAGCCGGATTCCGGGGCGCGGCAGCATCGACGCTGGCGGTATGTATTCCTTCTTTTGTGATAATTTATCTGATTTCCATATATTTTGACACATTTTTGTCTTTCCGGTATGTAAACTACGCGTTTCAGGGTATTCAGGTCTGCGTGGTCTATCTGATTCTGAAAGCAGGCCTGCAAATGTTAAAAGAAATCCCGAAAAACCCTCTGAATATCATTTTGTTTACAGCAGTATCCGGCTCGATGGTATTATTTTCGCTTCTTGCCGTCAGCTTTTCTTCCGTGTTTTATATTATCATCTGCGGCGCTGCAGGCGTATTTGTCTTCCTTCTCAAAAAACTGGTACGGAAAGGAGATGCAGCATGATTTACCTGGAATTATTCCTTCATTTCCTGAAAATCGGCGCCGTGTCTTTTGGCGGCGGCTATGGCATGATTTCATTGATACGCGAAACCGTGCTTGAGAACGGCTGGCTTACCGAAAACGAATTTTTAAGTTTTATCGCCGTATCCGAATCGACTCCCGGCCCGCTTGCCGTCAATATGGCCACGTTTATCGGCTCATCACAAGGCGGCGTTGCCGGCTCTTTCTTTGCGACCCTCGGCGTGATTCTGCCCTCTTTTATCATTATCTTCATCATCGCCGCGCTCATCGGCAATCTGCTGAAATACGCAGGCGTAGAGGCGTTTCTTTCCGGCGTCCGTCCCTGTGTGGCCGCTCTCGTTCTCGGCACAGCGTTTACGATGGGACTTCGTTCTTTTTTTCATGTCGGAAATATAACGGATACAGTCATCATAAATCACCGGGAAATTCTAATTTTCATCCTGTTAGCCGGCATCGGGTTTTTATTCAAAAAATTTAAGAAGAAAAATCTTTCTCCTGTTATTATGTTTCTGATTGCCGCAGTGCTCGGCGTCATGCTCAATTTATCTTAAAATCAGTGGACTTTTCCTGTAAACCCCTATATAATATAACTATTATGGGTATACTATAAATGAAAGATGGAGAAAAAGCATGAGTGACTTAAATTCTAACAAAGCACGACCCCGAAAAGGCCAGACGGGACAAAAACCAAATCTGCCTTTTCACATGCTGGAAAAGCAATCCTATCTGGAAGAACAAAATCAGGAAATCAGGCTTGGAATGGAAGAAGGACTGGATGTTTCCATTTATTCTAAGCCCGAGCTGAACTGGATGCAGATGGAACAGATTCGTATGGGCCTTAAAGATAAAGTGGATGTTTCCGCTTATGCGGATTCGGCTTATGGCTACAACACCATGAAGCAGATTCGGCTCTCTTTTTACTCTTCTACCGACCTCACTTCCTATCTGGACAGGGGTTTTGAAAGCAACGAGTTGGAACAGATTCGTCTCGCCCTGGAAGAAGGTCTGCCTATCGACAAATGGCTGACCGATGATATGTATTCCCAACAGATTCATGAAATCAGAATCGGCCTTTATGAAGGGCTGGATGTTTCCAAATATGCCGATTCCAAATTTAACTGGATGCAGATGCAGGAAATTCGGCTCGGACTGGAAAAAAAGCTGAAAATTTCTTTTTTTGCAAACTATCTGTTCAATCACTGGCAGATGCGGGAAATCCGGCTCGGACTGGAAGAAGGGCTGGATGTTTCTTCCTATGCCAAATTAATTTATTCCAGCACCGACATGCAAAAGATGAGGGAAGAACTTCTTGCAAATGCCAAGACGACAAATACTACGGAAACAGACAGTCTGGAAGCAAGCCTCAATGCCCTGCGTAAAAAAGAATTTAATATTTCGGTCGAAGACAACGGAAACAAGGCTTACGCATACATTCCCTGGATTCCCGGCAACATGGTCAGAGAAGAAGATATTTTTAACGACCTTGAGAACCGGGGAATTACAATCGGCATTAAGCGGGAAGCAATCTCCGATATGATTAAGCAGCGAAGAATGAATGAAAAAATTCTGATTGCTGAGGGCACCCCCGCCGAAAAGGGAAAAGACGGCTGGTTCGAATTTTTTGTAAGACTTGACCTTCCACGTATTCCCGCTCCTCTTCCGGACGGAGGCGTTGACTATGTGAACATCGAAGCTTTTGAAATGGTCGATGAAGGTGAAAAAATTGCCGTATATCATCCTGCCGAAAAAGGCCATGACGGACAGAATGTATTCGGAGAAATCATTCATGCCAATAACGGCCTGGAAAAAAATCCGTTAAAAGGCGTTGGTTTTACGATTGCCGATGACGGCGTGACCTATCTTTCCCGTATGAACGGAAAATTTGAGTTTGTAAACGGCCGGATTATCATTTCCAATATGATTATTGTCCGCGAAGACGTAACATCCGTTACAGGCAGACTGGAAGTTGACGGCTCCGTTTACGTTATCGGCAGCGTTTATTCCGGCGGATACATAAATGCGACAGGCGATATCATTATCGAGCATAATGTCGAAACGGGAAGATTGATTGCGGGCGGAAACGTCATGATTAAAAAAGGAAGTTGTTCCAGGAATGACTGTTTTATCGAAGCGGGCGGCGAAGTCTCCGGAAGCTTTTTTGAAGCTGCCAACATCAACGCCGGAGGCAATGTCAAAGCCAACTATATCATGAACAGCAACATCAATGCTTTGGGAAAAGTCATTGTTTCCGGAAGCAAGGGCATGCTGCTCGGCGGCAGAATATGTGCCGTCAGAGGCGTCGATACTTACAATCTCGGAAACAGCTCTCATCTCAAAACAGTTCTTGAAACAGGCCGAAACGATATTTATGAAAAAGAACAGGCAAAATATGCTGAAAAAAGAATGCAGATTCTGGACCAGATGGCAGTTCTCGAGAATGAATGGAACAAAATATTAAAAACGCTCCCTTCCCAAAAAGAACAGGCGGCGGAAATCATCAAAAAACTCAATGCGGCGATTGTAGCAAAAGACCATGAACTTGCCGAATTGGACGCACAGGCATCCAAGCTCGCCAATTTGACCGACCCCGAACAGAATATGAAAGACCCTGTCTGTGTCAGGGGAAACGCGTACGAGGGAAGTGTCATCATTATCAATACGATAAAATATCTGCTCCCTTCACATGTAAACCGGGTTATTTTCAAACTGAGAAATAAGAACGTGGTAATGGTACGACTATAAAAATAAAAGAAAGTATGGGACAAACTATGAAATACGATACAATCTTAATCATCGATGATGATGTGGCCAGCCGGAAAATTCTGGCCGAAATCTTTCAGGACAAATACAAAATTCTGGAAGCATGTAACGGCAAAGAAGGTATTGAGCTGTTAAGAGCGAACGCATATTCCATTGCCGTTGTCCTGTTGGACAATATGATGCCCGTTATGAACGGTTTTCAGGTACTGGAACGGCTCGGCGAAAGAAAACTGCTGACCAAAATTCCATTTATCATGATTACAGGTGAGGATTCCCCGGAGTCCGAAAAAATGGGCTATGAGCATGGCGTCATGAGTTATATCAAAAAACCGTATCAGCCCGATGTCGTAAAGCAGGTAGTTGAAAACGTCGTTGACCTTTTCCAATATAAAATGTTGTTGGAAGTCACGGTGAAAAGCCAGACCGAAAAATTGAAAAAACAGAACCAGATTTTAAGGCTTCAGGCAAAACGGATGAAATATATGAATGAAATTCTGGTCGATTCGATGAGCAATCTTGTTGAGTTCCGAAATCTGGAATCGAAACAGCATATCAAACGGATTCGGCTGCTCTCCGTCTGTCTCGGCACGAGCGTGATGAAATTGTACCCCGAATATAACCTTACGCCCGAAAAACTGGAAATAATTGGATGGGCTTCTTCTCTGCACGATATCGGCAAAATCGTAATACCCGACTATATCTTGTTAAAACCCGGCAAATTAACGGAGGATGAATACGAAGTCATAAAGTCGCACACGACAAAAGGCGCGGAGATTATAGAAAAGGTTATTCACATACAGGATAAGGAATTTTACGATTATACTTATGACATTGCGAGACATCATCATGAGAAATACGACGGAAACGGATATCCCGACGGACTGAAAGGCGAAAATATCAGCATTGCCGCTCAGATTGTTTCCCTTGTGGATGTCTATGACGCTCTGACTTCCAAGCGCGTTTATAAAGCGGCATATGACACCGATAAGGCTTACCAGATAATCATGAATGGACAAAGCAACGCATTTTCCTCCAAACTTGTGCAGGCTTTTACGGAAGTACGCGCCGGCATGGAGTCTATTATCCAAAAATACAACAGCGACAGTTAGAAACTGTTCCAACTAAAAAAAACGCAGGCTCAGCAAGCCTGCGTTCCAAGAATTTACTGCGTAAATTCTTGTCTGGCATCCACTAAGATTACAGCAATTTCCTATAGGATAAAAAAGAAAAACCGGCAGAGTCCCATTGGGTCAGCTGCCGGCTTTTCTTTTTGCTGTCAGAACAATCATTCTCTGATTACGTCATCATCGGAAAGGTCAGAATAACTTTAAATAAATCACCATCGAGTAAAATTTCAAAAGTTCCATGCTGCGCTTCCGTCAGATTTTTGGCAATGGAAAGCCCCAGTCCGCTGCCCTCCGTTGTCCGCGACTCATCGCCCCGGATAAAGCGCTCTGTCAGCTCTTCCGGATTACAGTTTAGCTCTTTTTCCGAAATATTTTTAATGGATATTTCTATCAGCTCCTGCCGTTGTCCTTCTTTCTCCGAAAGACTGTTTATCGCAATATAGACTCTGGTTCCTTCCAGCGCATATTTATAAATATTATTAAACAGGTTTTCCATCACGCGCCAGATACTTCTGCTGTCCGCTTCAATGACTGTCCCGGGCGCATTAACGTTCATCACGATTGTGAGGCTCTTTTCGTCAAACTTCTCGGAAAACTCTCCGATTGTCTGGTTCAACAGCTCTATTACATTAATTCTCTCAAAGTGCAGATTGATATTGCCGGAAGAAATTTTACTCGCTTCAACCAAATCGTCCGTCAGCTGTTTCAGCCGCTGTGATTTTTCATCCAATACCTGTATATAGCTCCGGATACGTTCGTTATCCACTTTTTCCCGTTTAATCAAATCAACATAATTAATGATGGAGGTGAGCGGCGTTTTAATATCATGAGACACGTTCGTAATCAAATCCGCCTTCATACGCTCGTCTTTCATACTGATTTCCACCGCGTTCTTAATTCCGTTTCCGATGCTGTTCACCGACCTGGCAAGCACCAGATTATCTCCATGAAGATTTTCCTGATTGATTTGGCAGGAAAAATTTCCCTCCGCTATCTTTTCAATGCCGTTCACGATATTCTGCCGCTCTTTTACATCCAGATATAAAAGCGTTCCGACAAACATATCCACCACAAAAGCAATGCCCAGACACAAAAGCAACGGCATGCCCGTAAAAATCCCCACCAGAATCATCAACAGGTTAAACGCAAGAAATATCATATATGGTCCCCATGTTCTGATGACGATATTTCCGTTATCATAAACTTCCAGAAACAGCTGAGAACAGCCGTATGCCATTTTTTTCAGCCAACTGTTCTTCCACAGGAGCCCCGCCCGTATTCTTCTGACAAGGCTGTAATAAAAGTAGCAGAATATAATATCGACTAGCAGCACGGTTACACCTGCCGCAATTTTAAACCAGACCGTATACACATTCTCATAGGACACAATAAACCAGTTTCCTGCGTACAAGGCTCCCACAATGGCTGCTGCCGCCAGAACGCCCAGAAACAGCGCGGCCTCGGTCGGCATACTGTCAAATCTGCTTAACAGAACATACTCGTTTCCTTCCTCGTCCCGTTCTTTTCCCGTCGCTCCCGTCAAATATACGAGTAATACAAAATACAGCACAATGGACACGACAGCCAGCGTAACCCATTGCCAGAAATAAGGAAGATAATTCTGAAATCCGGCTTTCCCCTGCGCAAAGACATCATTTACCGGATAAGACGCATCTACGCCAATCCAAATGCGGATGCTTTCAGGATAAGCATAATCATATTCCCGCACGATGCTCTGTATTGTACTTTCCTGAATGGCCGAGTTGCTTTCATAAATCATCTCGGAAGGACTGTAATACAAATATTTGCTCCGGCTGTCATCAAACTTTGTATCAAAACAGCTCCGGAAAAATTCTGCCATATTAGCATTCTCAAGCCCTTTTTTCAGCTCCTCCATAGAAATCAGGTCTTCCATATTGGTAAAATATTCCGTGTGTCCGCCTACGGTTTTCTCGATACAGTACCGCAGATTTGTATTCTCACCGCTATAATACTTCTGATAATTCAGATATTCATCATAATTATAAGCAAGGCTCTGCATCGCTTTAGACACATTTTCGCAGAGTTCCACATAGCTTTCCGGCGCCGCCGTATACTCCTCAATGTTTTTCCCGTCCACCGTCTTATAACGGTTGATAAGAACATTCATCTGAAGAATTTCGTCCTCGTCATACCATTCATCCCATCCGTCCGTCGGCAGCATGTTGGCGGACACATCATCCACAAAAGTATAACTGCCGATATCCGATTTCATATAATTGGCGTCGGAAGTATTATAATATTTGCTGTCTGAATCCACGAACGTCAATACTGTCCGGTCATTCAGAAATTCTTTCATCTGCTGTACGGTCATCTCGTTGGTAACATACTCAGGTCCATAGTTCTGCCATTTCAGCAAATCTTCCAGATAATATCTGGCCGTCACATACTGTTCCGGCATTCCTATGTCCCGATAATTATATGCGGTCACATCGATGACTTTCTTACCGTCAAATACTCCGTCCGTCTCCAGCTGGCTTCGAATCACGCCATATCGTATGATATCCGTTACCGCTCTGCCAAATACCGTATTGAAGAGTTTCGATTCTTCATACGTTTTTTCCTGGTCCGAAGCATGAACACTATAACTCTCCTTTCCGGAAAGTCCCTGCACAACTACGGTTGACCCCGTTGTTACAACAAGTACCGCGATAACGGCCATCATCAGCAGCAGATGCTGCAATACCTGAAGCGCCGCCCGGATACTCCTGCCTGCCTTTCTTTTCCCGTCTTTCATATTCCCTCCCACTTTTATTGTTTCTCAATCTTATAACCGACTCCCCATACGACTTTCAGATAACGTGGGTCTTTGGGATTAATTTCAATCTTCTCGCGGATATGCCGGATATGCACCGCAACCGTATTATCCGCGCCGATTGCCTCTTCATTCCAGATGCTTTCATAAATCTGGTCGATGGAAAAGACCCTGCCGCAGTTCTTAACGAGCAGAAGCAGAATATTGTACTCAATCGGCGTCAGTTTAACGATTTCTCCGTCCACGGTAACCTCCTTTGTATCATCGTTCATACAAAGGCCTCCCACCTGGAACAGCGCATTGTTCTCCGTATTGAGGCTGCCTAGCATCGTATAACGCCTTAAATTGGACTTTACTCTTGCCACCAGTTCCAGCGGATTAAAAGGCTTCGTCACATAATCATCGGCGCCGATATTCAGCCCGAGAATTTTATCGCTGTCTTCTGATTTGGCAGAAAGGATGATAATCGGAATGCCGGAATACTCTCTGATTTTCAGCGTCGCATGGATTCCGTCAAGTTTGGGCATCATAATATCCATAATCAGAAGATGAATCGTCGTCTGCTTCAAAATTTTGATTGCCTGCTCGCCGTCATACGCCTTAAAAATCTGATAGCCTTCCTGCAATAAATAAATTTCTATTGCATCCACAATTTCCTTATCGTCATCACATACAAGAATATTCGCCATCTGCTCTTCCTCTCTTTTGTCGTGTCAGCCGCCTTACGATGCGCTGACGCCGGGTTATGATTATTAAAACACATAAAATGAAATTTAATGGTAGGAATTTCATTAATATTTTCTTAATTCGCCGGAAGAAGCCCCAAAAACGCGCCAAGATTTCCGCGTTTTCCCTGGCTTGCCCGATGAGAAAAAAGATAATCCGGGTTACAGCATGTGCAGACATCCGTCACCTGAATCTTATCCGCCAAAATACCGGCCTCCTCTAATACGATTTGATTGGCGCGCCACAAGTCGAGCTGGTACTTCCCTTTTCCCTTATCAATCAAGAGCGCATCCGCCTGTCCCGGGCCGCGAAATGCTTTTCGAAAAGCTTCCGCCACATCTTCACTGACCTCGTAACATGCCTGGCAGATAGACGGTCCGATGGCCGCCGTTACATCTTCCGGCTTCGTTCCAAATGCCTGATACATCGCCTCCAGCGTCCGCTGACCCATCCGGCCAACCGTTCCGCGCCATCCGGAATGGGATAAACCAATCGCTTTCTTTTTGGTATCAATAAAAAAAAGCGGGACACAATCCGCATAAAAGGTCGCAAGTACGACTCCGGGCACATCGGTAATCAGCCCGTCTATGTCCGCATAATCTTTTGGACAGACAATCCCTTTTCCCCTGTCCTTCTCGTTTACCGTCCTGATATTGGTCGTATGCGTCTGGTCGGCACAGACAATATCTTCCGGCTGACAGCCAAGAACTTCCGCAATTCTTTGATAGTTTTCGTCCACCGCGGCCTTATCGTCTCCCCGCGTGTAACTGAGATTCATGGAAGAAAAAATGCCGCCGCTCACTCCGCCCAACCTGGTAGAGAAAAGATGCCGCACGAGTCCTGTTTCTTCCAGCAGCGGAAAAGTCAGATATTCTACTCCGCCGTGTCTGTTTTGTTTTACCTGCCGGTTCCCCGGCTTTCTTATTATTTTTTCCATCTCTGTGACCATGCCTTTCTCTCAGCCTGCAATATAGGGAAACGCGTCCCGAATCCATTCTATCCTGCCGCCGTCAATCGCTATTACATCAAAGCGGATTGGCGTATCCAAAGCGCATCCGTGTATCATCCGGTAATAATCGGCAACCCTGCATATCTTTCTCTGTTTCCGAAACCCGACGGCCTCCGCCGCACACCCTTTGGCGTCGTCTCTTCTATATTTTACCTCAATAAATACAAGGTAATCCCTTTCGCAGCCGATGATATCAATTTCACCCTGCCTGCATCGAAAATTGCGTTCCCGAATTTTGACGCCCTGTTCTATCAGATGCTGACACGCCCTTGTTTCCTGTTCCTCTCCGATTTTTCTTTTGTTCAGTCCGCTCCCGTTCCTTTCTCTCTGCCGGAGACGCTTATCCCCTTTGCTTTCGCTCTCCCGCCAACAGGTTTTAACCTTCTATCTGTAAATCAGCTCCTGGCCAGTTTTGCTTTAATCTTATCCATGGAATCCACGAAAACGAGAATTTCCGCCACAACTTCATAAAGCTCCGGCGGAATCATTTCTCCGATATCCAGCCTTGACAGCGTATCCGCCAGTTTATCATCCCGATGTACCGGAACATCCGCCTCTTTCGCCTTCTCAATGATTCGCTCCGCCAACGCTCCCCTTCCGGAAGCAATGACTCTCGGCGCTTCGTCCGAAGGGTCAAACTCTAACGCAATCGCCTGTTTCAGTTTGCTTTCTTTTTCTTTCTGCATCCGATTTCCCCCACTTTTTGCAAAACAATCTTTTCCATCCGCAATACGGATTTTCACTCATATCAGGCGCGCATGTCAAAAGACGTCTTGCTCAACACGGATATATTTTTATTCTGTTCCAGAATTTCCTGCATCACATTCGTCGGCCCGTCTTCCTTTATCTGAAAGTTTGCCTTCATGGAATAACCGCGCTTTTCCAGTCGTTCATTCAAAATGTGAATATGGTCAGCAATCAGATTCAATGCCGCCTCATCTTTTACGGTAAAACTTGCGCTGACCTTATTCAGGTTCTTCTGCATGGTGACATAAACGTCCAGCGGTCCGAGATTTTCCATATCCAGATGCAGAAGCGCGCTGACATTGCCGTCTTTTTTGGCAAGGCTCTTTTTGTTGGTATAAACATATAAGTCTCCGTGAGCCTCGTTTCCCGTCATTTTTAAGGGAAGCTGTATATAAGTAAAGAGATGATTCATCTGATTCATAAAATCCACGTTGTTCTGTAAGTTCTGAACACTCTTTGCGCCTGCGCTTTCCGCCTTTCCTGCCATATGAAAGGCTTCTTCCAGTCTGGCTGCCTGTTCCCTGATTCGGGCATAAAGCTGCTCTACTTTTTCTTTATCCGCCACATCCTCCGGCTTCATGAGCCACTCATTTTTCATGCCTGCCTCAAGCAGATTCCGAAAAGCTCTGCTCCCGAAAAGGGTTTTCATATCCTCCTGAAAATCTTCCCGTATCATATGGGCATTTTCTGCAAACAAATGCTGAATCTGCGAAAGAACCGCTTTGGGCGAAAGATTTCCGCTGCCTATCTGTTTTGCGAGCTCCGCATCGGTTCCCATCTTTTGAAGCATATTGGCAAGAGACTGCCACGTTTTGGCAGACAATTCCGTACGTCCTGCCGGTTCCTGCTCTGTCATTCCCCGTCCTGCCGCGTCCTGCAGAGCATCTTTTGCCTCCGCCTTTTCTCCCTCTGCCAGTTCCTTTAACAGGATTTCCGCTCCGTCCGGCGTTCTGACGGTCTCCGGGCCGCCTGCCGTCCTGTCAGACGCACCGGGCAGGGCTTCTCCCATACTTCCTTCCGACACATTCCCGGAAATTCCCGCGTTTCCTTCTGTTCCGGATTCGCCTGCGGCCGTATCGCCCGGCAGACCGGCGTTTTCTCCTCCGCTCTCGTTTCCTGTTAAGGCTTTTATGACCTGCTGATAAAAGAGAACTGCCTCCGCCTCTTTTCCTTCCGCAAGAAGTTCCTGGAAAACCTGCGGAATCTCTTCCATAATCTGGCCCGCGCTCTGCAATATCTGATGTTCGTAATTTTTGTACAGTTCAAACTGTTCAATATTTATTTCCGTAACAGGAAGCCCCAGACGAATCATCTGCATGACCGAAGCCGGGTCTGCATTCGGAAAGTCGATTAACTGCCGGCTCACATATGCTATCGAGTCCCGGTCGATTGGCATTCCTTCCTGCATCATATTCGATACCATCCGGATATTACCCGCACTGGCAGATAAGCCTGCCGCCGATAATGCTTTCAGAATCGTCGCCTGATTTGCCATATTCGCATAAAGCGGCGCAAGAGATATCTGTGAGCCGTTGTTCGTCTTTATTTCAAAACTCATGTTCTGCCCGAGCGCAATATTTAAATCCCGTTCCAGCTTGGCCGTCAATACGGTCTCCTCATCCAGCGCGATTTGAACCGTATTGCCTTCTCTTCCCACTACTTCGCCCTGAACCGTCTGCCCCGGAACCATGTTCCTGATTTCACTCTGCCCCCGGTAATTCCTGTCTCCGGCCGGAACCGTACTCCCGGTTCCATTCATATTTGTCTGCTTGATTTCCTGATTCTTCGACTGAAAAATATTCCCTAAATTCAATGTTTCCTCCCGCTCATGAAACAAAATGTGTGAAAAAAGTTTTTCGGTGAATCGGGCATGGCCCGTATTTTTTCAGAGCTTCGATATGCGCCTGTGCACCATATCCCTTATTGGAAGCGAATCCATATTCCGGAAAAATGCCGTCGTACTGCACCATCAGGCGGTCCCTCGTCACTTTTGCCACAATGCTTGCCGCTCCGATGGAAATGCTTTTGGCATCCCCCTTGATGATTGGAATCTGCCTGATGGATATCTGCGGTATTGTCACGGCATCATTTAACAGCAAACCAGGCTGGACCTCCAGTTTGGAAACTGCCTCCCGCATCGCCTCATATGTCGCCTGCAATATATTGATTTCATCAATCCGCTCCGGCGTGCTGTAACCGATTCCTACCGCCACCGCTTTTTCCATGATGACATCATAAAGCTCCTCTCTTTTTTTTTCGGACAGTTTCTTGGAATCATTGATATATAAAATGTCACAATTTTTTGGCAAAATGACCGCCCCTGCCACTACCGGTCCGGCAAGCGGCCCTCTTCCCACCTCATCAATGCCGCAGATACTCCCATAAGCAGCATATTCTTTCTCATATGCTTTGAGCCCTTCTATCCTTTCAAGCTCCTTCTCATAAGCAGCAAGGCGCTTTTTGGCCTTTTCAACCTCCAGCCGCACGCCGTTTCTCTCATCCTGCTCATACCGCTTAAATAAATCAGGCAGCCTTTCATAATCAGCTGCCTGTAATTTCTCTTTGATTTCACGAATCGCTTCTGCCATATTGTACCTCACATGTTTACTCCCATCTGTCTGCTTCAGCAGACACTCAAATCAATAGTTGAAAATTTTAATTTTCAACCTTTTACCAATCGAAGTATTCTTTCGACCATTCCGTTATCTGTGCCTGATAAATCCAAACCTGTCAAAAGGCCATATCCTGAGCCATGCCCGGCCGATAATTTTATCCCTTCTGACATTTCCGACCGACATATCCCGG
This sequence comes from uncultured Lachnospiraceae bacterium, assembly GCA_910578475.1. Classification (GTDB taxonomy): domain Bacteria; phylum Bacillota; class Clostridia; order Lachnospirales; family Lachnospiraceae; genus UBA3282. The sequence continues at coordinate 34,911 of CAJTRK010000033.1, forward strand.
CTGTCGGAACTGTTATTCCGGTTATCTCCCAGTACGAAATATTCATCCTCTCCGAGCGTAATCGGCTCATATGCCCGGCCCGGTTCCTGGATGACTTCTTTCCCATATCCCTCTTCTAAAATCTCACCGTTTATGAAAATATTTCCATCCCTGTCAATCTGAACAGTCTCACCGGGAAGTCCTATAATTCTCTTAATATAAAACGTATTATCCTCATATTCGAACGGAAAAACGATAATATCAAAACGTTCTGGCTCTCTGAAACGATAAGTAATTTTATCCACAATCAGATTATCTTCATGCCGAAGCTGTGGCTCCATTGAGCTTCCGCTCACCTGTGTCCGCTGTCCGACAAAATGAATGACCAGATAGACCAGACACAGTACCACCAGAAGATACAGGCTGGTACTCAATATTTCCCGCAACACCTTTTTCATGACATCTATAACCGTGCCTTTCTTACAGTCTGTGAAAAATCTTTGATTTTTCAACCTATGACCTTACTTCCGCTTTTATGCTGCCCCGTCAGGTCTTTCCAGCGTGATTCTTCCAATCCTTCCGCTTCTGAAATCGTCCAATAAAAGCAGGGCGCCTTTCTCATAATCGATTTCCCCGCCCTTTTTATAACATTTCCGACTCTCACAAATATGTTCATAAACCTGAAGCGGCGCCTCCAATTCTTCCGAAAATTGATAACGCTCCACAAGTTCCTGCTTATAGTGTACCATCAAACAGGTAAGTAAGTCCATTGCAAGTTCTGTCTTTTGCAGAATTTCATCATTCATGGAACCGATAAAAGCAAGATTCCGGCCCACTTCCTGACTGTCAAATCTGGGCCACAAAATCCCCGGCGTATCGAGCAGCTCCAACTCCCTGTTCAGCCGAATCCACTGTTTTCCTTTCGTAACGCCCGGCTTATTCCCGGTCTTTGCACATGCTTTGCCTGCTATGGAATTGATAAAGGTAGACTTTCCTACATTCGGAATACCCACTACAATCGCCCGTACCGGCCGGTTCACGATTCCTTTTCTACGGTCCCGTTCAATTTTCTCACGACAGGCTTCCCGTACAGCTCCCTGAACCCCTTTGATTCCCGTTCCGGCTCTGGCATTGATTTCCAGCACATGAAAACCTTTCTTTTTAAAATAAGCAATCCACGCTTTATTACACGCATCATCCGCAAGGTCTGCCTTGTTGAGCAATATCAGCCGCGCCTTGTTCCTGCCAAGCTCATCTATATCAGGATTACGGCTGCTCAAAGGGATTCTGGCATCTACCAGTTCAATCACCAGGTCGATTAACCCGATATTCTCCTGCATCATGCGTTTTGCTTTAGTCATATGTCCGGGATACCATTGATAATTCATGCCAGTCCTCATCCCTTTCTTTCAATGTATTAAAATACCCTTATTCCACACTATTCAATAAACCCAATTTCACCCTCTGCGTCTTTCAGATGAAACCAGGCTTTCCCGATAATATTGTTTTTGGCTATCGGTCCAATATTGCCGGAACGGCTGTCTTCGCTGCTGTTTCGATTATCACCAAGCACAAAATATTCATTTCCTGCCAGTGTTATCTCATTTCCCGCAATTCCGGAATCGATAATTTTATCAAATCTTTCATCCTCTTCCAAGAGCTCGCCGTTGACATAGACTTTTCCATTTAAAATCTGTATCGTTTCACCGGGCAATGCAATAATTCTTTTGACGTAATAATGCGTATTCTGATTTCCGTTTGGAAGAAATACTACAACGTCTCCTCTCTTTGGTGAAGACAGTTTATACAAAAAGCGATTGATTAAAATTTCCTGCCCGTTGCTTAATGCCGGTTCCATGGAATCCCCGATTACGCTTGTTCTCATACCGACAAAATAAGTCAACGCTACTGCCAGAAAAATAACTACAAAGGTTCCTATCATCATTTCAAAAATATCTTTCAGCAAAGAGGAATTTATTTTCTTTTCTTTCTGATAAAAATGCAGCCCTTTTCTTCTAGCCACCCCGATAACCACGCCTTTCTCTCAGGTTGAAAAAACTTTTTCCAGCCTGACCATGCCTTTCTCTCGATAGTACAAAAACAGTTACCTCGAATTTCTTCAAGGTAACTGTCCGGATTCAATCTTATTTTACCAGTTCTTTAACTTTTGCTTTCTTACCAACACGTTCTCTCAGATAATTCAGTTTCGCACGTCTTACCTTACCTCTTCTTACTACTTCGATTTTCTCAACATTGGGAGAATGAAGAGGCCATGTCTTCTCAACACCAACACCGTTGGATAATTTTCTGACCGTAAAAGTCTCCCGGTTGCTTCCGCCCTGTCTCTTCAATACAGTTCCTTCAAAAATCTGGATTCTCTCGCGGTTACCTTCTTTAATTTTACCATAAACTTTGACTGTGTCGCCTACTCTGAATTCGTCAACCTGCTCTTTTACCTGAGCTTCTTCAATTTCTTTAATAATCTCGTTCATATTTCCCTCCTAAATAATATGGATGTTCTTAATACATTCCGTAACAGAGGACCATCTTATTCGCAACAGTAATAATTTATCATACTGAGGGGAAAAATGCAATAGGGAATCTGATTATCATAAAAGTTTTCTAAATTGCAAAAGTAAATTCTACCCTTTGTTTCTTCAATAGAAGTTACCTAT